>JAVHLG010000077.1 GCA_031082225.1 Desulfovibrionaceae bacterium
CTACCATGTACCCGGTCTATTCTGTCAACCATGTACCCGGTTCGTACCGGGAATCATTCCCCCCGGGCGGGGGAGGGGTGCGGGGAGGGGGTGAAACCCCCTCCCCGCCTCCTATTCGCCGAACTCCCGGTCGATGGCGTCGAGTTCCTGGCGCACGGCCTGGATATGGTCGCGGTAGTCGGCGACCAGGGCGGCGTTTTCCTGCCGTTTGGTCTCGAGCAGCCGGGCCAGTTCGTCCGGATCGGCGGTGCCGTAGTCGTCCTGGGCCTTTTGTTCCAGTTCCGCGAGTTGCGCGGTGAGGTTGGCCAGGTCTTGCTCGGCCCGGACCTTTTCGTCGCGAAGTTTGACGTAGTCGGCCTTGAGGCTGGCCAGTTCCTTTTCCAGCCCCTGATCGTCAACGGGGCTCTTCGGCGTTTTCGGCATGGGTGACCTCGCGGTACAGCTCCCAGATGAGGCTGGTCTCGGGATTTTCGGGGTTTATGTTGGCCTGAAGGAAGGCCTTGAGCCCGGCGCCCTCGGCGGTGCGGCGCATGGCCAGGCGTTCGAGCCCCAGAAGGAACCGGGATTCGGTCTGGGGGATGTTGTTTTCCTCGGGCGGGAAATCGGCGTCCGGGAAGACCTCGTTGAAGGGCAGGCACGGCAGCGGCAGCTTTTCCAACTCGGCGCAGCCGGGCCGCCAGATGGAGGCGGCCGGGATGCGGTCGCGGGAGCGCGGGGTGAACGACAGCCGGGTGATGTTGCCGGGGTTGACCCAGGTGGTGCCGCCGGAGGTGACCGAGGGCTGGGGCCGGTGGATGTGGCCGTTTATGAGCCAGGTGACGCCGGGGATCTCGCGGATGTGCTGGAAGCGGTCCTTGAATTCGGGAAAACTGATGTTGTGGTGGGTGAACCAGACGGTTTCCAGGCCGTCGGCATGGTCGAAAGACAGGGGAATGGGGGTGGCGTCGGGGGACGCGCCCAGGATGGCCTGCCCGGTGGGGGCGTCGATGCGCAAAAAGGGACCGGGCTCGTCCAGAAGCCGCACCACGCCTGCGGCGGCGAGCACGGCCAGGGAGGTGTCGGAGGTGAACCGGGCCTGGTATTTGTCGTGATTGCCCACCAGGGTATAGGGCATATGCGGCCGGAACAGGTCGATCAGGCGCACCAGGAGGGTGTTGGGATTTTCGCGCGGCCAGTGGAAGAGGTCGCCGAGGAACAGCGGGATGAGGTCATGGGTGGCGGCGTAGTCCAGGCAATAGGCCAGCTTGTCCATGACCTGGTCGGTATAGCCCTCCAGGCGGTGCCCGGGCGGGGTGGCGGCCACATGGGGATCGGGGATGACGAGCACCCCCTGTGCGGCGCGGCGCGGCAGTTCCATGAGCGGTCCTTGGGCTTAGGTGGCGCGCCGGGCGGCGTCGAGAAAGGTTTCGGAACGCAGGTCGCCGCCGCACAAGGGGCACACGCCCACCTGCCCCAGGCGGGCCTCGATGTCCGCGTGCAGGCTGGCCAGGCGCGCGTCGCGTCCGGCCAGGACGGCGGCGGCGGCATCCCGACGCTGGCGCAGGGCGCGCATGTCCCGGACCAGGGCGGCCAGGGGCGCGGCGCTTGGGGCCTCCGGGGGCGGCGCAAGATGCCCGCTTTGGGCAAGCGATTTTTCCAGACGCGTCATTTTGGCGGCCAGGGTCCGGCGCGCGGCCAGATGCCCGGCCAGGGCGGCCACGGGAAAGACCTCGGGGGCCGGAACCAGGGCGGCCAGGGCGGCGGATTTTCGGGCCATGCGGCCGTGGGCGGCCCGGACGTGGCCCATGTCGGCGGCCAGACGGTCCAGGGCGGCGGTGGCGGCCAGGGTCGGCGGCGCGGCCAGGGCGGCCAGGGCGGCCAGACGGGAGGCGGCCTGTTCCCGCGACCGGAGAAAAGCCGTCTGCCGCTCGACGGCGCGGGCCAACGGGGCTACGGCAAAGGGCTGCGGCGCGGGGGCAAGGGTTTGCAGGGCGGCGGTTCTGGCGGCCAGGGCGGCCAGACGGCGTTTGAGACTTTCGCGGCGCGAAAGGACGGTTTGCAGGGCCGGGATGTCCCGGGCCAGGACGGCAAGCGTATCCTCCATGCCGCGCCCGGTATCCAGGGCGCATTCCAGGTCCGGCAGGCGGGAAAGGCGATCCAGGTCGCGGCCCGCGGCATCGGCGGCGGCCTCCAGGCGGCGCTTCTCGATTTTGGCCTTGCGCACCTTGTCCGTGAGCAGGTTCTGCATGGCGATCAAATGGGCGCTCTCCGAGGACGCGGCAAAAAAAGAGGCCATGACCGACCCGGGCTTGCCGAGCAGAAACACGGGTTCGCGCTGGTTGCCCAGATGCACGTCGATGTCGTCCGAGCCTTCCACGGGAACGAGGTTCAGGCGCAGGGCGGCCAGGACGTCCTCGGGCGGGGTGCGGCCGAACTTGGCGTAGGTCTGGGGCTCGGCGGCCCCGGGCGGGGTGAGCTCGTAGACAGCGGATTTCGGCTTTCTGACCCAGGCCACGCGGGTTCCGTCGGAAAGCTCCACGGTCACCCGGGCCTTTTTGGCCCCGTGGCGGATGACGTGCCTGGGGATGGGATTTTCGGCCAGGCAGCGCAGGGCCTCGACCACGGCGGACTTTCCGGTGTTGTTGGGACCGGTGAGGACGTTTAGGCCCGGGGCGAATTCGAAGACGCTTATGCCGTGGGCCAGGAAATTTTCCAGGGTCAGCTTGACGATCATGGGAAGAAAGACAAACCAGATGCCGGGCAAACAATCAAGGGGGTTTTTCGTCCGACCTGGCGGTCCTGCCCATGACCCGCCGCCGCCTTGACGCCTGACCGAAAACACGGGAGGATGGACGCTCGGCAAGCCAGGATCGGCCTGCGCTGGAAGAAAGGAGACGAGGACGGCAATGACGAGTCAAAGCACACCGGGAAGCGAGACCGACGCGCAGTGGTACAAGGATGCGGTCATCTACGAACTGCACGTCAAGGCCTTCATGGACGCCAATGGCGACGGCATCGGCGATTTCGCGGGCCTGACCAGCCGCCTGGACCATCTGGAGCGGCTGGGGGTCACGGCCATATGGCTTCTGCCCTTTTATCCCTCGCCCCGGCGCGACGACGGCTACGACATCGCCGACTACCGGGGCATCCATCCCGACTACGGGACGCTTGCGGACTTCAAATCCTTTTTGCGGGCGGCCCACGCCCGGGGCATGAAGGTCATCACGGAACTGGTCCTAAACCACACCTCGGACCAGCATCCCTGGTTCCAGGCCGCCCGCAAGGCCAAGCCGGGTTCGGCGGCGCGCGACTTCTACGTCTTTTCCGACACCCCGGACCACTACCCCGACGCCCGGATCATTTTCAAGGACTTCGAGCACTCCAACTGGACCTTTGACCACGAGGCCAAGGCCTACTACTGGCACCGGTTCTATTCCCACCAGCCGGATCTGAATTTCGACAACCCCCGGGTCAAAAAGGAGATGCTTCGGATCCTCGACTTTTGGCTGTCCCTGGGCGTGGACGGACTGCGCCTGGACGCCGTGCCCTATCTCTTCGAGCGCGACGGCACCAACTGCGAGAACCTGCCCGAGACCCACGCCTTTTTGCGCGAACTGCGGGCCCATGTGGACGCAAAATATCCCGGCCGGATGCTTTTGGCCGAGGCCAACCAGTGGCCCGAGGACGCGGCGGCCTATTTCGGAGCCGGGCACGGCGACGAATGCAACATGGCCTTCCACTTCCCCATCATGCCGCGCATCTTCATGTCGCTGATGATGGAGGACCGCTTTCCCCTGCTGGACATCTTCGAGCAGACCCCGGCCATCCCCGAGACCTCCCAGTGGGCCATGTTTCTGCGCAACCACGACGAACTGACCCTGGAGATGGTCAGCGACGAGGAGCGGGACTACATGTACCGGGTCTACGCCAAGGACGCCCGGGCCCGCATCAACCTGGGCATCCGCCGCCGCCTTGCCCCGCTGATGCAAAACAACCGCCGTCGGCTGGAGCTCATCAATTTCATCCTGTTCTCCTTCCCCGGCACCCCCATCGTCTACTACGGCGACGAGATCGGCATGGGCGACAACTTCCACCTGGGCGACCGGGACGGGGTGCGCACGCCCATGCAGTGGAGCCCGGACAAAAACGCCGGATTCTCCCGGGCCAACCCTCACAGCCTGTACCTGCCCGTGGTCATCGACCCGGAATACCACTATCAGGCCGTCAACGTGGAGAACCAGGAACGCAACCTGACCTCGTTTCTGTGGTGGATGCGCCGGGTCATCGCCATGCGCAAGCGCCTGCGCTGTCTGGGCCGGGGCGGCATGGAGTTCGTCAGGCCCGACAACCCCAAGGTGTTGTCTTTTATCCGCCGCCTGGGCGACGAGATCATCCTGGTGGTGGTCAACCTGTCGCGCTACCCCCAGGTGGCCGAGATGGACCTGTCGGCCTACGCCGGATACGTGCCGGTGGAGGTCTTCGGCAACACCCCCTTCCCGGTCGTACGCGAGACGCCCTATGTGCTGCCCATGGGGTTCCACAGCTATTTCTGGTTCCGGCTGACGCCGCCGCACGATCAGGAGGCCAGGGGCGGCGGCCCGGCCGAAACCCGGCACGGACGGCGCGGCCGCAGCCGCTGGACGCCCCCCGAGGTGGAGCTTCCCGAGATCGAAGGCGGCGAGGCGGGACGGCGTTTTCGCCGCACCCTGGCGGAACGGGTGCTCCCGGTCTATCTGCCCCGGCTTTTCCCGGCCTTGCGGGCGCTTTTGCGGGTGGAGGTCAGCGCCGTCCACGCCCTTGCCGGAGGCGGGGAGCCGGTGTGGCTGGTGCTTGCCGTCGTGCACGCCAGGGAGGGCGTTCCCGTGACCCTGCCCCTGCTTTTGACCCTGTGCCGGGGCGAGGCCGGAACACGGCTGGCCGGGGAATATCCCGGGGCCGTGGCCGCCCGGGTGGAGTCAGCCGAAGGGAAGGCGCTTTTGGTCAACGGTTTCGCCGTGGACGCGGCCCGGGCGGCGCTTTTCTCGGCCATGACCCGGTGGCGGCGGCCGCCCGGGGACCACGAGGAATTGACGGCGACGCCCCTGTCCCGGCTGCGCCCGACCCTGCCGGTCCAGGGAACGTCCCGGTTTTTCCGCGACGCGCGGGGCAACATGGTGGCCGTGGCGGACAACGCCTTTGCCCTCAAATGCTACGCCAGGGTGGAGCCGGGGCCGCACCACGAGGCGGAGATGCTCGAATTCCTGGCCAAAACCCCCTTCAAGGTCCATGTACCCGCCCCGATGGCGACCCTGTCGCACAGCCCGCGCCAGGAGGCGTCCACGGTCCTGGCCCTGTTGGCCGCCCATGCGCCCGGCACGTCCCCGGCCTTCGATCTGGCGGCCGAGGGCATGACCCGGGCCCTGGAAAACGTGCTGGCCTCAGGGCCCGAGGCGGCGGGCGCCCCCCCCGCGCCCGTGAGGCTGCGCACGGCCCCGCCCCGGGAGGCGGCCCGGATCCTGGCCCGGCACCTGGGCCACTTCCATCTGGAGATGCTGGCCCTGCTGGGAACCCGCACGGCCCAGTTGCATCTGGCCCTGGCCTCGGACCCGGCGGACGACCGGTTCGCGCCGGAGCCCTTTTCCCTGCTCTACCAGCGTTCGGCCTACCAATCCATGCGCAACCTGGCCAAGCGCACCCTGGCCGCCCTGCGCGGCCTGAAATCCGACCCGGACGGGGAACTCGCGGCCCGCATTGCGGCGATCGCCGACCGGGAAAGGGACATCCTGGCGGTGCTCTCCCGGTTCGCGGCCACCAAGTTTCTCACGGCCAAGACGCGGCTGCACGGGGATCTGACGCTTTCCCGGGTGCTGTACACGGGCAAGGACTTCCTGTTCGGCGACTTCGAGGGCGACCCGGACAAGCCCGTAAGCGAACGGCGCATCAAGCGGTCGCCGCTTCGGGACGTGGCCGGCATGAGCCTGTCCATGCTGTTTGCGGCCAACGCCAGTGCCGCCCGGCTGTGCGAGCAGCGTCAGGCGGACGCCCAGGCCCTGGCGCCCTGGGTGGAGCCCCTGGCCTTCACGGCGGCCTCGGCGTTCTGGTCGGGATACCGGGAGGCGGCGACCGGGGCCTGTTTTGTCCCGGCCTCGGAGGAGACGCTGTGGACCATGTTCCACTGTTTCCTGCTGGAGCACGCCCTGGGGCGGCTGGCCAAGGCCCTGGGCGCGGGCCTGCCCGAGGAGCTTTCGGTCAGCCTGTCGGCCCTGGCCGGGATCATGCGGGCGCTGGAACAGGAGTGAGGCGTCAGGCGTGGCCCGTGCGGGGCTGCCGGGCGATGCACGGGGCCATGGAAGGGATGTGTCGGGAGTCGCCTGCGAAGGCCTGTCCGCAGGCGGCGGGGATCAACGGCATGGAGACCGCCAGGCGTTTGGGGCTGTCACGGCGCTTTGGCCCCAGACGGCGGCAAGCGCCGCCTTTTTAAAAAAGCCTGCCGCACCTCGGACCCGGCGTCACTCCGGTCCACCGATGGGCAGTCGCACGAAAAACGTGGTCCCTTCCTCTTCGGAGGTGGAAAATCCCACCTGGCCGCCGAGGTAGCGTTCGCCTAAAAGCTTCATGGAATAGGTGCCAAGCCCCCGGCCCAAGCCCTTGGTGGAAAACGACCGGTTAAAAAGGTGCAACTGGATCTTGCGCGGGATAAACCCCGGGTTGTGGACCGCAAAGGTGATCTGCTCCCCGGACACCTGGCTGGTCAGGGTCACGGCCTCACCGTCCCGTGATCCTTCCAGGGCGTTTTTGATCATGTTGCCCAACACGCGCCGAAGCAGGGCGAAGTCGCTGCGAAACGCCGCCTGATGCGCGGCGGCGTCAATCGTCAACTTCCGGTTTCTGGCCTCCTCCGTGTTGCGGAAGGTGCGCTGCAGCACCTCCAAAACCTCCTGGGAGGCGAGATCGACGACGTTGATCTCCAGTTCGTTGCTTTCGGCGGCCAGCAGTTGTTTCTGGCTGACGATCTCCTCGGACAGGGACGCCATGGCCCCATGGATGAGTTCGGCGTCCTCCCGCAGGTGCTCCGGGGCCTCCTCCTTGACGAATTCCAGGATGCCTTTGACGCCGCCGATGGTGTTTAAGATGTCGTGGAAAAAGATGCGCTCCAGGATGCGGCGACGCTTTTCATGGCTGATGTCGGTGATGGAAAAGACCACGAAGCGCTCCCCCATGACCGTATACGGCGCGGAGCACACCCGCAGGTCCAGCGACTCCTGCCCGCCCTCCGGGCAGGCCGCGCGGTTGATGTTGCACTCCATGACGTTCCATTCGCCGCGCAGGCCCTTGAGCACGGAGCGCACCGCGCCGCACTCCACGCAAAATTCCGTGGTGCCGCACCCTCCCGGCGTCAGGCTGGAATGCACGCAGCCAAAGGCCTCGCCGGGCCGTTTGCCGATCATGGCCCGCACGTCCGGGGCCCCCACGGTCTGCAAAAACATCCTGTTGCCGAAGACCACCTGGCGGTTGCCGTTGAGCACCATGACGATGATGGGAATGGTATCGAGCAGTTGCGGGATCTGCTGGCTGGTGATGATCTCGAACTGCCGGGACAGCTCGGTTTCGGGGCTGCGGTCGGCCGGGGCGAAGCGGGTTTCCAGTTCTACCTGGGACATGATGCGTCTTCCTGAGCGGTGCGTCTGCGCTGCGAGACGGTTTGCTGCATGCAGGGCCGGGGGCGAAACGCTCCCCGACAGCGATACAGGTTATCCGAATGCGGAAAAATGTCCAGCCGCGCCCTGGCCCGCCGGGATCACCGGGCCAGCACCAGCACGTCCACCCGCCTGGCCCCGGCCGAGAGCAGGGCCTTGGCGGCGGTCTCCACCGTGGCCCCGGTGGTCATGACGTCGTCGGTCAACAGCACGCGTCGGCCCCGGACCCGGGAGGCGTCGGCCGCAAAGGCCCCCTGGATGTTCTCGCGCCGCAGGCGGCCGGACAGGGTACTTTGGGGTCTGGTGTCGCGGATGCGCGCCAGGGCCCTGGCGTCGATTCTCCAGCCGTGCGTCCGGGCCAGGGGCCGGGCCAGCTCCAGGCTTTGATTGAAGCCGCGCCAGGCCAGACGGGCGGGATGCAGGGGCACGGGAACCACCACGTCCGGCTCGGCCGGGACAGCCGTATCGGCATCCGGGCCGCCCCTGTCGGCCCTGGCCCGGACGTACGCCAAAAGCAGAAGTTCGCGCAGCACCGCACCGTGTTCCGGATGCCGCCCGAACTTGTAGGCCACGATCAGATCCCGCAACAGCCCGCCGTAGGCGGCGTGAAAGGCCACGACGGCAAAGGGGCGGCCCTCGATCAGGCAGGCGGCGCACAGGCAGGGATCGGCCGCCGGATCCGCCTCCATGGCCCCGCACCGGGGACAAAACCCGCCCTGCCGGGGGGCGAGGGCCGCGACGCAGGCCGGGCACACGCCACGCGGCGGCCAGCCCGCCGTGGCCAACGCCGCCCCGGCCGCTCCCGGCGGGATGGGATCGCCGCACACCCGGCATCGCCTGAGAAATACTTCACGCCAGGACGCGGCCGCGAGCAGGCGTCGGACAACGGCCATGCCCCCTCCGGATCAGGCGGCCGCGCAACGCGCCGCAAGCTCGCGCCACAGCTCCCCGCCCCGCCAGGCCAGCCGGGCCCCCACCGCCGGATCGGCGGACAGATCCCCGGCCGCGTCGTAGCCGCGCAAAAGCGTCGGTTCGGCCAGGGTCAGGCCCATGGGCAGAAAAAAGTATTTGAGGCTCAAAAGCGCCCCGTCAAAAAGCTTCGCCCCTTTGTTGCGGCCCGAGACCAGGACCACATGCACCTTTGGCCGTCCCAGGGCGTCGTCGTGCGTCCCGCTCCCCGCCTGCCCCCCGGCGGCATGGAAGCGCTGCCCCCGGTCGATGAGGGCCTTGAGGCCCGCCGGGACATGATAAAAATAGATGGGCGAGACGAGGACGATGGCCGAGGCGCTGCGCATGGCCGTAAACAGGGTCTCGGCGTCGTCCTTGTCGCCGAGCACGCAGCGATGCCCCGGGCTCGCGGCGCAGGCCCCGCAGCCCACGCAGGGCAGGACGCAGTGTTCGCGCAAATAATACGTGCGGCTCTCCCCTCCGGTGGCCAAAACCCCCCTGGCCAGGGCCTGTCCGGCCAGATCCGAGTTGCCCCCGGCCCGGGGGCTGCAGCACAGCACCATCACCGGGGCCGGGATCGCCCCGCTGCGTTCGTCGGAGACGGCATCTCCCGAGGCGTTCATGCGAACTCCGAGAAAAAGGGGTTGTGTCGGCGCTCCTGGGCCACGGTGGTGGCCGGGCCGTGCCCGGGATAGACCGCCGTATCGCCCGGCAGGGTGAAAATCCATTCCTTCACCGAGGCCAGGAGCTGGCCATGGTCGCCGCCGGGAAAATCCGTGCGGCCCACGGACCGGGAAAACAGCAGATCGCCCACGAACACCACGCCATCCTGCGGGAAATAAAACGACAGTCCGCCCGGGCTGTGTCCCGGGGTGGCCAGGATGCGGCAGGGCCGACCGGCCGCTTCGACCTCGCCCGGGGCGGCGTCCACGAACTCGAAGGGCGCCACCAGGGGCAGCCCCATAAGCCCTCCCCCGCCCAGCTCCGTATCCATCAGGAAGCGGTCCGCCCCGCTTCCCCACACGGGCGCGCCCGTGGCCCGGGCCAGTGCGGCCACGCCGTACAGGTGATCGCAGTGCAGGTGGGTGAGCAGGATGTGGGTCAGGGTCAGGCCGTTTTTTTTCAGATAGGCCAGGATGGGGGCCGGGTCGCCGCCCACGTCGCAGACGGCGGCCAGGTCGCCCGAGCAGGCCAGGAAGCTGTTGGTCTGCAAGGGCCCCAGGGGAAAGGTTTCGACCTTCATGCCTCATCTCCGTGAAGCGGTTCCAGGAGCAGTTCCTCCAGGGGCCGACGGGCGCTTTTCCCGGGTCTGGCCGGATGCCCGGCGGCCACCACGGCCATAAGCGCGTAACGGTCGGCGTCAAGGCCCAGGGCCCGGGTCACCGCCGGTTCCTGGTTGATGATCTCGCCGATCCACACCGCCCCAAGCCCCAGGGCGTGGGCGGCCAGGAGCATGTTCTGCAGGCAGGCCCCGATGCCCTGGTGGTCCTTGACCGGGTCGTAGGCGGCCTCCCTGTCCAGAAACACGGCCACGGCAAAGGCCGCCTCACGCAGGATGCGGGCGTACTTCGTATGGGCGCACAGGGTTTCCCGCCGGGGATCGTCGCCGCGCACCACCAGAAACCGCCAGGGCTGGCTGTTCCGGCCGCTGGGGGCGAACCGCCCGGCCTCGAGGATGGCCACGATGTCCGCTACGGGAACCGGATCGGGGGTGAAATGGCGGATGCTCCGCCGGGTTGCGACGGCGTGCAGAAGCTCCATGCGGCGTGCCGCTCCTTCGCGCCAGGGCGCGTTTGTTGCGGCACACTAGCCCAAGGCCCCGGCCCGGGCAAGCCTTGGGACGCCTCGCGGGAACGCACAAAGATCGTCTCCCACGGGAAAGGGTTCCGGACGGCGGCCATCCGGCGCGCCCGCAGGGAGTTCGCAGGGCTGCGCCCCGGCCAGGGCCACGCGGGGTCCGCCGGACCCGGCATGAGGCTGCACCCCCAAGCCGCCCCACTCCCGTCAGGCCGACAGACCGACAAGACGTCAGGACGACAAGACGTCCGGCCGACAGACTGACAGGACGTCAGAACGTCAAGACATCAGGCCGACAGGACGTCAGGCCGACAGACTGACAGGCCGACAGGTCGGCATCGTTCGCAACGCGTCAGACGGCTACAACGGAATTGTCGCAATCGCCGAAGGGGCTGAAGGCGTATGTGTCCGCGGCCGGATCGCTGACCCAGGTCGTGTCGTCGATGAGGTAGCGGAACTGGTATTCCCGGCCCGTCTCCAGGTCCAGGGTGACGGTGAAGTTGCCGTTTTTCTGCTTTTTCATGGGGGTTGCGCCGGTCTCCCACCCGTTGAACTCGCCCACCAGGACCACGGTCGCGGCGTCTTTGGCCAAGTCCTTGTCCACGGTGAAGGTCACCTTGCACACCGGCTTGCTTTTGAGGAATTTCTTGCCAAGCGACATGAATGCCTCCTCCCGAGTCCGGAACGCAGACAACGCCGCGTCCGTCCTGTGCGCCGACTGCGGCGCGTTCCTGACTCCCGCACGCATCGTCGCGGCCGGGCGTCGTTTTTTCTGTGCACGTTGTTACATTTCGGGGTATCCAAGAACGTGGCGGTTGTAAATCGTTTTAATGACAAACGAACGCCCCCGCCGGGACGCGGCCTACGGATCCTGTCTTCACAATCCGGATATCCGGCCCCTGTGGTGAACCATTTGAAATACCCCTTCTTTTCCAAAAAAATACGGACGTGCCCGCCTTGGATTGCACCACTAGGGGATGATCTTCTCCCGCCGCAGGGTCTCGACGAGAACATCCTGGCTCAGGGGCTTGGTGAGGTAGCAGGTGGCCTGGCCCTGAAAAAACGAGGCGCAGACGTTTTTGACGTCGTCGTGGCAGGTGACCATGACCGCCTTGATCTCCCGGCCGGGAGTCACGCCCGCCTGTCTCTCCTGCTCGCGCATCCGGGCCAGGGCCTCAGGGCCGCTCATCCCGGGCATCTGGATGTCCATGCACACCAGCTCGAAGGGCTCGCCCGACTCCAGGGCCGCGCCAAAAAGCGCCATTCCCTCCGGGCCGTGCTCCGCGCAGACGCAGTCGCCATATGCGGCGAGAAACCGCTGCAGGATCATTCTGGAGACGGCGTCGTCATCGACGATGAGAATCTTCATGCTCGGCTCCTCCTTGAGGCGCCTGATTGTCCTCGGCGGCCGACAACGTCAGCAGCTTCGCAAACCATGGGCAGGTCGCGGCATATCCGCCTGCAACCACCTGATTTTCAAGCCTTTCATCCCCACAGTCATGCCGCCGTTGGTGTCGCGAAGCCCCGCAGGGGCTTTGACATCATGGGTGGCCGACTGCGGCAGCCAAGATATCTGAAAATGACATATCCGCCTCCGCCCGCCAACCGTTTTCTGCGGGGCGGACGGGCCATGGGATCATCCGGCGGGGCGGGTCAACGGGGATCGCGCCGGGACATTGCCGCCCTCGGGCCGCCTCCGCCCGGCATCATCGCACCGGCATCGCCTGGATGCCCGGTTCGTTTCTTCCGCACCTTCGCCGTCGTCAGTTCGATGCACAGGCAGCCCCGCCCGGCATCATCGCATCGGCATCACCTGGACGCCCGGTTCGTTTCTTCCACACCTTCGCCGTCGTCAGCTCGATGTACAGGCAGCCCTGCCCGACGCCTGCCGGGCGAGCACCCTGTCCAGGCAGGCGGCCAGGCGTCGCATGCCGACGTCGATGCGTTCCTCGTCGGAATTGGAGAAATTGAGCCGCATGGTGTTTGCGCCCGTGCCGTCCACGAAAAACGGCCCGCCCGGCACAAAGGCCACCTTCTCCTTGATGGCCGCGTCAAAGACATCAAAGGCCGAGACGGATTCCGGCAGGGTGATCCACAAAAACATGCCGCCCTCGGGCCGGGTGCACCGCACCCCGGGGGGAAAGAGCTCCTCGATGCGGGCCACCATCAGGTCGCGCTGCCGCCGGTAGGCGGTCCTTATGCGCTCCACATGGGCGTCCAGGTCGTTTTCCGCCAGGTAGCGCACCAGAATGCCCTGGGCCAGGGTGGAGGTGTGCAGGTCAGAGGCCTGTTTGAGCGTGACCAGTTTCTGGCGGGCCTCGGGATCGGCCACCAGCCAGCCCACCCGAAGCCCCGGGGACACGATCTTGGAAAACGACCCCAGAAGGAAGGTGCGCTCCGGGCGCAGGGCGTACAGGGGCGTCTGGTGTTCGCCCAGAAACCGCAGTTCGCCGTACGGGTCGTCCTCCACGAGGATGGCCGGGGATCCGGCCAAAAGCCCGGCGGCCAACTCCCGGCGCGATCGCGACCAGGTGACGCCCGAGGGGTTCTGGAAATTGGGCACGGCGTAAAACAGCCTGGGTCCGCTCCCCGAGAGGGCCCGGCCAAGGGCCTGGGGGTCCGGGCCGTCGTCGTCCAGGGGCACGGAGTCGAAGGCGGCCTGGAAAAGCGAAAAAAGCTGGATGGCCCCGATGTAGCCCGGCCGCTCCACAAGCACCCGGTCCCCGGGGTCCAGGAAGGCCTTGGCCAGAAGATCCAGGGCCTGCTGGGAACCGGTGGTGACGATGATCCAGTCCGGGTCCACGTCCAGGCCGAAGCGTTTCCTGTAGCGGGCGGCGATGAAGGCCCGCAGGTTTGGGTCGCCTTCGGTTGTGGAATACTGCAGGCTTGCGGCCCCCGAACGGCCCACGACCGCCTCGGCGGCCCGGGCCAGGGCCTGGGTTGGGAAAAGCCCCGGATGGGGCAGGCCCCCGGCGAAGGAGATGATGGACGGGTCGGCGGTCACCTTGAGGATTTCCCGGATGAACGACCGGCGCACGTCGTTCGTGCGGGCAGCGAAGGTCCACGGCGTGTGCGGCATGATTTCAACCTTTTTCCGTCCCGGCGAACGGCTGGATTTTTTCCGCCGCCGGGTCTACAAGCACCAATGAAGGCGCGGGCGGTTTCTTTCCCGCGCCCAACACGTACCGATAAAGGGGCTTTTTAGTGGAAAACCTGTCCGATCCTCAAGAACTTTTACTGGACAACGCCTTCAAGCTGGCGGCCCGGGCCAGCGATCTGCTGGACAACCCCTCGCGCCTTTCCGCCGCCGACCTGAACCATCTGTCCAGCGCCCTGCTCAACGTCATGGAACTTCTGGCCGCCCTGGAACCCCAGGACGACATGGGAGAGATGCAGGGCGATTATTATTGAATCCGGGCCTGTCGCCGCCCCCTTTCGCGCCTGACCGGGGACTGCCCGCGCCACGCGACCGGGGTGTGGAACCATGCGCCGACAACCCGCCGTCTCCGCCGCGCCCCGACCTGCCGGAGCGTTCCGAAGCGGAAAGGCCCAACGACCCGATGCGAAACATCTTTTTTCGGCTGTGCCTGTTCCCCCTGACCTTCGTCTTCAGCAGCCTGTGCTGGCTGACGGCGGGACTGGGGCATAACGGCCTGTACGCCCATCGCCTGGAATGCCTCTGGGCCAGGCTTGTGTTGTGGTGCGCCGGGGTGCGCGTCGAGGCCGACCTGCGCGCCCTGCGGCCCGGGGTCACCTATGTTTTTTTGGCCAACCACCAGAGCCACCTGGACATCCCGGCCCTGTTCTCCGTGCTTTCCGGCTACAATTTCCGGTTTTTGGCCAAGGACAGCCTGTTCCGCATCCCGTTTTTCGGTCCGGCCATGGTCCGGCTGGGGCATGTGGCCATCGAACGCGAGAACCGGCGCAAGGCCATGCAGAGCATCGAACGGGCCGTAAGCCTGGTGGGAGGCGGCGTGGGGCTGCTCATTTTCCCCGAAGGCACCCGGAGCACGGACCATTCCACCCTGGGCGAATTCAAGACCGGCGGCATGATCGTGGCCCTCAAATGCCGCTGCCTGGTGGCCCCGGTCATCGTCACCGGCAGCGGCCGGGTGCTGCCCAAGGGAACCACCCGGATTACGCCGGGCGTCATCCGGGTCACGGCCCTGCCGGTGGTGGACACCTCCGCCTATACCCTGAAGGATCGCGACGCCTTCAAAACACATATGGAAACCATCATGAAAACCGCCTATCTGGAGCAGAACCGATGAGCCAGGGACCGTCCGTCACCTTGTATCCCCTGGGCGGCCTGGGAGAGATCGGGCTCAACTGCATGGTCCTGGTCAGCGGCGAGGACATGGTCATCATCGACTGCGGGCTCATGTTCCCCGACGACTCCCTGTTCGGCATCGACGTGGTCATCCCCCGCTTCGACTTCATCCTGGCCAACAAGCACAAACTGCGGGGCATCGTGGTCACCCACGGCCACGAGGACCACATCGGGGCCCTGCCCTGGCTGTTGCCCTACGTGGACGTGCCGGTCTACGGCTCCCCCCTGACCCTGGCCCTGGTGGGCAAGAAGCTGGAAGAGCACAACCTCAAGGACTTCGTGACGCTGACCCCGGTGAAAAAAAACCAGCGCCTTGAGCTCGGGGCCTTCGCCTTCACCTTCATCGAGGTCTGCCACTCCATCGTGCACGGCTACGGCCTGGGCATCGAGACCCCGGCCGGGAAGATCGTGCATTCCGGGGATTTCAAGATCGACCGCAGCCCCATGGATGGCCACGTCACGGACCTGGACGCCTTCGCCCGGTTCAGCGCCGACGGGGTCCGGCTGCTTTTATCCGACTCCACCAACGTGGAGCGCGAGGGCTTTTCCCTCAACGAACGCGAGATCAAGGGCGCCCTGTCCGACATCTTCCACAAGGCCACGGGCCGCATCCTGGTGACGCTTTTTTCCAGCCACATCCAGCGCATGCAGGAGGTCTTCGAACTGGCCCACGACACCGGGCGCAAGGTGGCCATCAGCGGCAAGAGCCTTTTTTCCAATACCGAAATCGCCAAGGAGCTCGGCTACCTGCGTATCCCCCCGGACGCCGCCTGCACCCTGGACGATTTGCCCGGCATGCCCGACCACAAGGTGGTGCTCCTGGTCACCGGCTCCCAGGGCGAACCCCTGTCGGCCCTAAGCCGCCTGGCCACGGGGGAGCACCGCCAGCTTCGGGTGCACCCCGGGGACACGGTGCTTTTGTCCTCGCGCTTTATTCCCGGCAACGTGCGGGCCATAACCCGGCTCATCAACCGCCTCTACAAGCTCGGGGCCGAGGTGCTCTACGAAAACGTCCAGTCCATCCACGCCTCGGGCCATGCCTACCGCGAGGAACTGGCCATCATGCTGGACACCGTGCGCCCCAAGTTCTTCATCCCGGTGCACGGCGAATACCGGCACCTGGTCAAGCACTGCCGCCTGGCCGTGTCGCGCGGGGTGGCCCCGGAACGGGCCCTGGTGATCGAGGACGGCAACCCCGTGACCCTTTTCGCCGACGGCGGCATCCGCCTGGAAGACGCCATCCCGGTGGAGCACATCTACGTGGACGGCAAGGGCGTGGGCGACGTGGGCCAAAGCGTGCTCAAGGAGCGGGCCCTGCTTGCGGGCGAGGGGCTGGTCATCGTGGTCATGGTGGTGGACGAGAAAACCGGCGAGGTCACGCTCGGGCCCAACATCATGTCCAAGGGATTTGTCTTCGAACAGCAGTACAGCCATGTCCTGGAAGACGCCAAGTGCATAGTGTGGGACATCTTCGAAAACATCCCGCCGGGCAATCCCGAACTGCTCAAAGAGCGCATCCGGTCGTCCCTGCGCCGGTTTTTCCGCAAAATCCTGGAACGCGATCCGGTGGTCGTGCCCCTGGTCATCACCCTCTGATCCGGGCCGCAAGGCCCTTCCGGGAGACTGCATGAGAGTGCTTCGCGTGCGCCACCAGGACAAGAGCTTCTACGCCTCGCTCATCGAGGACCAGGTGGTCTGTCTGGACAGGAGCCTGGCCTACGACGCGCCCATCCCCTTGCGCGAAATCCAGCTCCTGCCGCCCGTGGCCCCGACCAAGGTGGTGTGCGCGGCGGTCAACTACCGCTCCCACGCCGACGAGGTGGGGCTGCCGGTTCCGGACGAGCCGGTGCTGTTTTTCAAGCCGCCCTCGGCGGTGATCCCGGCCGGGCAGCCCATTGTGCTGCCCCGGGTCTCGACGCGGGTGGACTATGAGGCGGAACTGGCCGTGGTCATCGGCAGGCCGTGCCGCCACGCGGCCCCGGACAAGGTGGCGGCGCACATCTTCGGCTATGCCTGCGCCAACGACGTGACCGCGCGCGATTTGCAGAAAAAGGACGGCCTGTACGGCCGGGCCAAGGGGTTCGACACCTTCGCGCCCATCGGGCCGTGGATCGAGACCGAGGTGGCGGACCCGGGGAGCCTGGGCCTCCGCACCCTGGTCAATGGCGAGGTGCGCCAGCAGGGCGACACCTCGGACATGATCTTTCCGGTGCTTGAACTGGTGAGCTTTATCTCCCGGGTGATGACGCTTTTTCCCGGCGACGTGATCCTGACCGGCACCCCGCCGGGTATCGGGCCGCTGGCCGCTGGCGACGAGGTGCGGGTGGAGATCGACGGCGTGGGGGTCTTGATCAATCCGGTGGTGGCGGAAGAGGAGACGGCGGCCGGGGGGTTGATTCAGTAAATTTCTCTTATTCTTTTCTGTAAGCGATATTGCTTTCTTTTTGTTCGCGCTGACACTTCTTTTTTTGCGTTCTGCCGGAGCATCTTCTTCTTGTGTGTCTGTGAATTACTGCCCCATCCATGGGAGTATTTAGACTTGTCTCCAGAAACAAGTGAATCTATTATTTCTGCCGACGGCCTATTGAAAAACCCGAAGAGGACATCCTTGATCGGAATAATTTTGCCATCTCCATTGCAAAGATGATCGCGGAATGGAAAGGGAAAGAGAGCCTTGTCATAAGCTTGCATTTCTGTCCGGTTAAGCCAGAAGTGATAGTTGCCCAGGATTATTAGATTTTAA
>JAVHLG010000078.1 GCA_031082225.1 Desulfovibrionaceae bacterium
GGATGATCCGCCGTTCCCGTCAGTCATGTATACAAAACTTTCGTGTTCCCCGCGCTCGCGGGGATGATCCGCGCGAGTTGATACATTACGCCGCCCGGCCAGCGTGTTCCCCGCGCTCGCGGGGATGATCCGTTGAAAGCCACGGTGGAAGGCTTGCGCCCCCTGTGTTCCCCGCGCTCGCGGGGATGATCCGGCGTCGAGGAGCGGCAGGTTTTCGCTGTTGGCGTGTTCCCCGCGCTCGCGGGGATGATCCGGATATGGGGCTGGACCTGACTGCGGTCGAGGCGTGTTCCCCGCGCTCGCGGGGATGATCCGGGGGGGCTGGTCCGGACGCTGGAGCTGCCCGGGTGTTCCCCGCGCTCGCGGGGATGATCCGGAGGTGTCGGTGGTGGCGTAGGCGTAATCGGCGTGTTCCCCGCGCTCGCGGGGATGATCCGACGTTGGTCGGAATGGCTCGGACAGGAGGAACGTGTTCCCCGCGCTCGCGGGGATGATCCGGCCGTCCGCGACGGCGGCGGATCGCGCACCATGTGTTCCCCGCGCTCGCGGGGATGATCCGGCCCCGGCGTTTCAGTTCTACGTCAAGGACTGGTGTTCCCCGCGCTCGCGGGGATGATCCGCTATGCCAACAACGATCAACGGGCGAATCGCTGTGCCCCCATCACCCGCAGGCGATGTTCAAACAAACAGGGACGCTGCCACCTTGCGATGCCCGCCCCCCGTCGTGAAATGGCCGAAGTGAAAGCGCCTGAGAACCCCCAACACGATGGAAGCAACTCACCCCAGGCCCGCCACCGACATGGCAAGCTCTCTACGCATAGCGCATGAGGATCAAGGGCATGGGACGGACGATGTCCACAGACAATCGCTCCCCCCGGCCCCCCCAAACTTCTCCCATTATCCAAAAAAGCGGGACCAGAGCGGGACCAGAACCTCGCCAAAAGCAAAAGGGGCTAGGTGATTTTCACCTAACCCCTTGAAATTTCTGGTGGGCCATCAAGGACTCGAACCTTGAACCAACGGATTAAGAGTCCGCTGCTCTACCAATTGAGCTAATGGCCCCCGCGCAAGCGCGAGAGGGCGATTTACCTCCACGGCACAGGGTTGTCAAGAATCACGGCCTGTTTTTTTTCGCCGCTCCCTTATTTCGTCCCTGCCATGCCGAGGGATTTCCTTGCCAATCCCCGCTTCCGGGGTGAAGAAAGGCCATGCCCGCCCCCCGGCCCAGGCCGACGGCAGCGTTTGCTGTTCGCCGCGATCTGGTCTATTTTCCCCTTCTTTATGCGCAGAACGTCGCCAATCCCCGCCGCGCGGGGCCAATGGATATCCCCATGAGCCAGATACTGGGCCTGAAATTCCGTGACTACGGACAGATATACTACTTCTCCTCCGGTCCCTACGTGGTCAAGCCGGGCGACCACGTCCTGGTCAAAACCGACCAGGGACTGGGCATGGCCCAGGTGGCCGACATCCCCGGCGAGCCTCCGAAAGAGCTTCCGCCCGACGACATCAAGCCCATTTACCGCCTGGCCAACGAGGAAGACCTGGAGACCGCCCGGGACAACGAGACCATGGCCCGCGAGGCCTACCGCTACTGCCGCGAGTGCATCCGGGACCGCGAACTGGACATGAAGCTCGTGGACGTGGAGGTCTTCCACGACCGGGGCAAAATCATCTTCTATTTCACCGCCCCGGGCCGCATCGATTTCCGCGAACTGGTCAAGGATCTGGTCAAAAACTACCATACCCGCATCGAACTGCGCCAGATCGGCGTGCGGCATGAGACCCAGATGCTCGGGGCCATCGGCAACTGCGGCCAGACCTGCTGTTGCCGCCGTTTCATGCGCAAATTCGCCCCTGTGACCATCAAGATGGCCAAGGAGCAGAACCTGTTTTTAAACCCCGCAAAGATTTCCGGCATGTGCGGACGGCTTCTGTGCTGCCTCAACTTCGAGCAGGGCAACTACGACGCCTTCCAACGCAAATGCCCCAAAATCGGCAAGCGGCTGGACACCACCCTGGGCGCCGTCAAGATCCTGCGCACCAACCTGTTTCGGGAAACCGTGTCCGTCCTGACCGAGACCGGCGAGGAAAAGGAACTGACCCTGCCCGAATGGCAGGAGATCTCCAAGGGCGTCCAAAGCCCCGCCCAGGCCGAAACCGGGGCCGGACCGCGGGCCATGGCCGAGGATTATCTGGCCTTTCCCCCCACCGGGGACATGTCGCCGCCGACTCCCGAACAGACGGTCAAAAGCGCCCCGCCGCGCCATAAAAACGTCCCCTCGCGCACGGACCGGCCCGACCCGCGCGGCAAACGGCCGCCCAAAAAACGCTTCCCCCCCCGCAAGGACGACCCCGCCGCCGCCAACAACCGTCCGGCCCAGGAGCACCGCCAGGGCCCGCGCAAGCCAAAAACCCGGGAGGGTTCCGAGTGAACCGCTTTTTCATCTCCACGCCCATATACTACGTCAACGCCAAACCGCACCTCGGCCACGCCTACACCACCATCGTGGCCGACTGCGCCGCCCGGTTCCACAGGTTGCTCGGCGAGGAGGTCTATTTCCTCACCGGCACGGACGAGCATGGCGACAAGATCGCCGAGGCGGCCAAGGCCGCAGGCCAGACCCCGGCCCAGTACACCGACGCCATAAGCGGCCTTTTTCAGAACCTGTGGCCCGAACTCGGCGTCGACTACACGCGCTTTATCCGCACCACGGAAAAGGAGCACATCGCCGTGGTCCAGGCCGCCCTGCAAAAGGTCTTCGACCAGGGCGACATCTATTTCGGCGACTACGGCGGCCACTACTGCTTCGGGTGCGAACGCTTCCTCACGGACAAGGAACTGGTGGACGGCCTGTGCCCGGACCACAAGACCAAGCCCGAGTACATCGCGGAAAAAAACTACTTCTTCCGCATGGCCAAATACCAGGACCGCCTGCTGGCCCACATCCGGCAAAATCCGGACTTCATCCGCCCCACCCAGTATCGAAACGAGGTGGTGAGCCTGCTGGAAAGCGGCGCGCTGGAAGACCTGTGCATCTCCCGGCCCACGTCCCGCCTGACCTGGGGCGTGCCCCTGCCCTTTGACGAAAACTACGTGACCTACGTCTGGTTCGACGCGCTCATCAACTACATCACCGCCCTGGGCTGGCCGGACGGCGAAAACTTCGCCGCCTTCTGGCCTGCGGCCCAGCATCTGGTGGCCAAGGACATCTTAAAGCCCCATGCCATCTTCTGGCCCACCATGCTCATGGCCCTGGGGCTTGAGCCCTACCGTCATTTGAATGTCCACGGCTACTGGCTGGTGCGCGACACCAAGATGTCCAAGTCGCTCGGAAACGTGGTGGAGCCCCGGACCATGGCCGAGGCCTTCGGGGTCTCGGGCATGCGCTATTTCCTCTTGCGCGAGATGACCTTCGGCCACGACGCCAGCTTCTCCGAGGAGTCCATGGTGGGCCGGTTCAACGCCGACCTGGCCAACGACCTGGGCAACCTCTTCAATCGGGTTCTGGCCATGGCCCACAAATATTTCGACGGCGTCCTGCCCGATCCGGCCAGCGCGGATTTTTCCGGGGCGGACCGGGAACTGGCCGCCCTGGCCGTGACCGCCGCCAACAACTGGCGGGACATGTTCGCCGCCATGCGCTTTTCCAAGGGTCTGGAGGCCCTGTGGGAACTGGTGCGGGCCTTGAACAAGCATGTGGACGCCTCGGCCCCCTGGACCCTTTTCAAGGAGGGCCGCACGGACCGCCTCTCGGCCGTGCTGCACACCACCCTGGCGGGCATGCGCAAGACGGCGCTTCTGTTGTGGCCGGTGATGCCCGAGGCCTCGGAAAAGAT
Source organism: Desulfovibrionaceae bacterium (assembly GCA_031082225.1). GTDB lineage: Bacteria > Desulfobacterota > Desulfovibrionia > Desulfovibrionales > Desulfovibrionaceae > Desulfolutivibrio. The sequence goes on from JAVHLG010000078.1 coordinate 3,841, forward strand.
GCTCGCCCTGCTGGCCCAGCCCTTTGTCCCGGCCGAGGTGGACATGCCGCGCGAATGCCGGGAACTGGTCATGCTCCCGGCAAGCACCCGGCTGGAGGCCGCCGCACCGCTTTTCCCGCGCAAGGAGACCCCGGTCCCCATGGAGCCCGCTGCCCCGGCCGCAGCGGCCAAACCGGGAAAGGCCTCAAAAAAGAAAGATACGGCCGCGCCCAAGGCCGCTGCCGCCCAGGCGGCCCCAGCGGCTGCCCCTGGGGCCGCCCCCGCCCCGGCCGAGGTGGAGTTCGCCGACTTCCAGAGGCTCGACCTGCGCCTGGGCACGGTGGTGTCGGTTGAACCCGTTCCCGACGCCGACCGGCTGTTCCTGGTGGCCGTGGACCTGGGGGAGATGACCCCGCGCCAGGTGGTGGCGGGGCTGGCGGAATACTTCCAGGCCGCCGACCTCATGGGCCGCCTGGTAGTGGTGGTGGCCAACCTCAAGCCCCGCAAACTGCGCGGCTATGTGTCCCACGGCATGATCCTGGCCGTGCGCACGGACGGCGGCATGCAGCTCTTGACCGCCTCCGGCCCGGTCCCGCCGGGGTCCAAGGTCTCCTGATCCCTTCCCCTGTCTGCATCACGTACGGGCAGTCGCGCATCTTTTCCGGCGCGGGCTGCCCTTGACGTTTTTGTCGATTTGGAGTGATCTGCACAACGCGTGCACCCTGGCGGGCGGCCCGAAAACCGGGCCTCGCATGGCGCGAAAAAGCCTTTGTGCAGCCGCCCCCGCCGCACCCTCCTGGCGGCGGCCGAACTCCATTCAGCAAGGACGTGCCCATGAATTCCCTGCATCTGCGTCTTGCCGCCGCCACCGTGGCAGGCCTTCTGTTGGTGGCCATCCTCGGCGCGGCCATATGCGCCTGGCATCTGGACGGCGTGGCCGAAGAGGCCGGGCAACGCGTGCAGACCGCCCTGGCCCAGGGACAGGGCGGGCCGGAGGCGGCCCGGGCGGTGCGCGAGGCCACAGCCGTCATAAACAGCCGCCTGGACGGCCTGCCGCTGCTTCTTTTGGCCGTCGGCCTTGGCGCGGCAGCGGTCATCGCCGGAATCCAGGCCGTGGCGGCCCGGGCCATCCTGCTGCTCCCTCTGAAGGGCCTGGCGGATTTCACGGCCAGGATCGCGGCGGGCGATCTGTCGGCCACGGTGTCCGGCCGGTTCGTCGGCCCCCTGGAGACCCTCAAGACCGGGATCATGGACATGGTGGGCAAGCTCAAGGCCGAATCCCGGACAGCGGCCGCCCAGGCCGATGAGGCCCGCCGTCTGGCCGGTCAGGCCAACGAGGCCGTGTCCCTGGCCGAGCGGGCGCACAAAAAAGACGAGGCCAGACGCCTGGGTATGCTCGGGGCCGGGGAGACCCTGGAGCATGTGGCCGGGGCCATCAAGACGGCCGCCTCGGACCTGGGCCGCGAGGCCCAGGGGGTCGGCCAGGGGGCCGAGGAGCAGAAACGGCTTGTGGATGAGACCGCCGCAGCCATGGACGGCATGGTCATGACCATCCAGGGGGTGGCCCGGGGGGCCGAGGAGGCCGCCCAGGCCGCCGCCGAGGCCCGGGGCATGGCCCAAAGCGGGGCCGAGGTGGTGGAACGTTCGGTCGCCGCCATCGGCGACGTCAGCCGCCTGGCCGCCTCCCTGTCCACGGGCATGGCCGAGTTGGGGCGGCAGGCCGAATCCATCGGCCAGGTCATGACCGTGATCTCGGACATCGCCGACCAGACCAACCTTTTGGCCTTAAACGCCGCCATCGAGGCCGCCCGGGCCGGAGATGCCGGCCGGGGGTTTGCGGTGGTGGCCGACGAGGTCCGCAAACTGGCGGAAAAGACCATGCAGGCCACCCGCGAGGTGGGCGAGGTGATCTCCTCCATCCAGTCCGGGGCCCGGGGAAACGTCAAAAGCGTGGAGGAGGCGGCCAGGGCCGTGGACACGGCCACGGGGCTGGCCGGGGAGTCGCGCGAGGCCCTGCGCGAGATCGTGAGCCTGTCCGACGCGGCCTCGGGCCGGGTGCGGGACATCTCCCGGGCCGCCGAGGACGAGGTGGCGGCCGGAGAAGGCATCAAATCCGCCATCGACCGCATCCGCGAGGTCTCGGCCACAACCACCGAGGGCATGTTGCGGTCCTCGGCGACCATCGAAAAGCTGGGCGGGGAGATCGAGGAACTGCTCAAGCTCAACGCGGTCTTCAAGCTCATCGGCCAGGGAACGGCCCAGGACGCCGTGGAACAGGCGGCGGCGCATCCGGACATGGCGGGGCTTCATCCCGAGGCCATGGAACGGCTCATGCGCGAATTGATCGCGCGCTTCGACTTTTTCGAACTGATCTACGCCACGGACGCCTCGGGCGTGCAACTCACCGAGAACATCGCCCCGGCCCGGTTCCGGTCCAAGGGCGCGGGCTCGGTCAAGGGCAAAAAATGGTCCACGCGGCCCTGGTTCACCGGGGCCATGCAAAACGGCGACACCCACATCTCGCCCATCTATCTGTCCGAGGCATCTGGGGAATACTGCCTGACCATCTCCACGCCCATATCCCGCGAGGGTCGGATTGCGGGGGTTCTGGCGGCGGACATCAGGGTGTTCGGCGGCGACGCGTCCGGGGCCTCCCGCCAGGACGCGAGACGTCAGCTCTCGTCGGCGTCCCGGCAGGACGCCGGACGTCACATCCCGTCGTCGTCCCCACAAAAGGACAGGCGTCAGCTTCCGTCGTCGTCACGCCTGGACGCGAGACGTCAGCTCTCGTCGGCGTCGTCCCGGCAGGCAGCCGGGCGTCAGCTCTCGTCGTCGTCCTTGCGGTCCTTGCCGTAGAGCCAGAAGTCGATGGGATTTTTTTCGCCCGGATGGCGGGAGGTGAAATTTTTGGCGCGCTGGTTGAAATAGGCCAGGATGACCACCCCAAAGACGATGAAGATGATCAGGAAGATCGTGGTGCTCATGAATTCCTCCCTTCCGTTCGCCGTATGCGCAGGCGCCGGCCCTGCGTGTCGCCCGCAGGCGAGTGGCCGCCAGGGATGGCCGCTTTACGTCATCTCCTTCATCCCGCACCTTCCGGCCGCCGTCAAGGGCGGATTCCCTGCCTGCCGGTTCCCGCCCCTGCCACAGTGAGCCATGCCCCCCGCACGGAGCAGTCTCCCAATCTGAAAGTTCCCGACGCCCTCCCGGAATTGTTCCCTGAAAGAATTGTTTCCATAACGTACAACCCGAAGTGTTTTCAAAAAACCGAGCCGTCGGCAGCCTTGCCGCCGAGGGGTTTTGCGGCTATTTCACGAGGCGCGGCCGCAAGGCGGCGCAAGCCCCCGCCGACCGCTCCAAAACGACACGGACCATGTTCCGCCTGCCGCAGCAGGTCGGAATAGGCCCGTATATACCGTCAATCAGCAAGGAGGCCCCATGCGGGTGCTCGTGGTCGGATCCGGAGGCCGGGAACATGCCCTGGCCGTCAAGCTCAGGCAAAGCCCCGGCGTGACGGAACTCTTCATCGCCCCGGGCAACGGCGGCACGGCCGAGGTCGGCACGAACGTGCCCATCGCCGATTCCGATGTGGCGGGGCTTACGGCCTTCGCCCGGGAAGCGGGCGTGCAACTGGCCGTGGCCGGACCGGAACTTCCCCTGACCCTTGGACTTTCCGAGGCCATGGCCGAAGCGGGCATCCCCTGTTTCGGCCCGGACCGGTACGCTGCCGGGCTCGAAGGCAGCAAGGCCTTTGCCAAGGAGATCATGCGCGCCTCGGGCGTGCCCACTGCGGACTTTTGCATCTTCACCGATCCGGAGGCGGCCTGCGCCTACATCGACGAGACGGGCGCGCCGGTGGTGGTCAAGGCCGACGGGCTGGCCGCCGGCAAGGGGGTGGTGGTGGCCGCGACGGTCGCCGAGGCCAAGGCCGCCGTGGCCGACATGATGGTGAAAAAGATCTACGGGTCGGCCGGGGAGACGGTGATCGTGGAACAGGCCCTCTCCGGCGAGGAGGCCTCGTTTCTGGCCTTGTGCGACGGGGAACGCTACGTGCCGCTTTCCGCCTGCCAGGACCACAAGGCCGCCTTCGACGGCGACAAGGGCCCCAACACCGGCGGCATGGGGGCCTATTGCCCGGCCCCGGTCCTGCCTGAATCCGAATACGGCCGCATGGCCGACCGGGTCATCGCCCCCATCATGCGCACCCTGGCCGACCGGGGTCATCCCTTTCGCGGCGTGCTCTACGCCGGACTGATGATGACCGAAAAAGGCCCCATGGTCCTGGAATACAACGTGCGCTTCGGGGATCCCGAGTGCCAGCCGCTGCTCATGCGCCTGCGCGGCGATTTGGCCGAGATCCTCCTGGCCTGCGCCACGGGACGCCTCAACGAGGCCATGCTGGGCTGGTCGCGGCAAAGTGCTGTGTGCGTGGTCATGGCCGCCTCGGGCTACCCGGGGGCCTATCCCAAGGGCATGGAGATCACCGGCATCGACGCGGCCCAGGCCGATCCCGAGGTGACGGTGTACCAGGCCGGAACCCGGCGCGAGGGCGAGCGGCTGGTGACCTCGGGGGGAAGGGTTCTGGGTGTCACGGCCCTGGGGGCCGACCTGGCCAGGGCCAAGGAGCGGGCCTATGCCGCCGTGGCCAAAATCCACTTCGACAACTTTTTTTGCCGCACGGACATCGGCGACAAGGGCCTGCGGCGGGAGACGAAACCATGAGCAAGGTGGCCATCTTCATGGGCAGCATCTCCGACGAGGACAAAATCCGTCCCTGCGCCGAGGTGCTGGCGGCCCACGACGTGCCCTTCACCTTCACCGTGACCTCGGCCCACCGCACCCCGGAACGCACCCGGCGGCTGGTGGCCGAATGCGAGGCCGCCGGATGCCAGGTGTTCATCTGCGCCGCCGGCATGGCCGCCCACCTGGCCGGGGCCGTGGCCGCGTCCACCATCCGGCCGGTGATCGGGGTGCCTGTCACGGCCTCCCCCCTTGGTGGTTTGGACGCCCTGTTGTCCACGGTGCAGATGCCGCCGGGATTTCCCGTGGCCACGGTGGCCCTGGACGCCGCCGGGGCGCGCAACGCAGCCTGGCTTGCGCTTTCGATCCTGGCCCTGTCCGACGCGACCCTGGCCGCGCGGCTCGTGGCGGACCGGGAGGGCTTTGCGGCCTCGGTGGAAAAGTCCGCCGCCGACCTGGAAACACGTCTGCCTGGGCGCGTCTGACCCGGCGCCGCGCAAAAAAGCCCGGACACGGTTCCGGGCTTTTTCGACAGGGGGAAACATCCCGCCGAATGCGGCGGTGGTACGGGGCTTAGGCCGGCTTTTTGATCCGCTTTTCCCAGAGCCGCATTTCCTTCATCTTCTTGCGGCGTTCCCGCTGCAACTCCTTGCACACCAGGGGCATGTTCTTGGGATAGCCCCACTTGGCCCGGTATTCATCCGGCGTCAGGCCGTATTTGGCCAAATGTTTCTTGGTCAGGATCTTAAACGACTTTCCCGACTCCAGGCAGATGATGCTTTTCTCCCGCACGGCCTTTTTGGGATCGGTGGGCGCCGCTGCACCGGTCTCGGCCACAGGGGTCGTCCCCTCGGCGATGGCGCGGATGCTGTCGGCGAGACGGCGGACCATGGAGGTGATCTCCTCCTCGGTCATGTTCCGCACGCTGGCCTGGGCTCTCACGATTTCCAAGGCTTCCTTCAGATAATCATCCATAGCCGTCTCCTCTCGTAAAAAGTCGAATACCTCTTCTTCAACTCACACTGGAAGCCCGTTTACTGTTTCTTGATTTCTTTTTCAATACACAATTGCGAAAAAAGAACCCATTTGGATCATCCCTGCACATTCCAAAAACCCGTCCGGGAAACTTTGTGAAATGTTGCTCGATTGCCATCTCCATGCCAGACACGTTTTCTCACGCTTCACAGAGAAATCCGTCATGTCCTGCCCACTGGCCAATGACCGGGGGACCGTCTCGCCTGTCTGCACAGCACGCCCCGGCGACAGGGGCCGATCCGACGGGCGTCGCCCGCAAGACGCCCTGCAAACGCGCCCCTCATCCGGACATGGCGACATCGCTGACCATGGCCGCGATCCGGGTATCGCCCTCCCTTGCCTCGCATCAGCGTTAAAATCCGGTGCTTGCATGCAACGGGAGGACAGGCTTTTAAAGAAGGCCCGCTGAAGCCTTCCGCTTCGCGTCCCCTTTTTTTCCCCGCGCCCGCCCGGCCAGGGACGTCTGTGCGCCCGGATTGGGCCCTGTCCGCAGCGCATGGGCAGACCAGGAGGCGGCTGGTCCGAAAACCCGGACAAAAAAAAAGGAGACGGGGCCTGAGGGAAGCCCCGTCTCCAAGTACAGCTGGCGACGAACCAGGGAACATCCGAGGGCATGAGATCTTCCCGGGTCCGGCGCACCCCGTTGTCACAAACCGGGGGGAGGGCCGTTTGTATCGAAAAGTCCCATGGACTTTCCGGAGGGCGAAACGGCTGGGAAATAGGCGCCCTGCCCGAACCGGCATCCCAGGTCGGACAACAGGTCGTATTTGGTGACGCTGTCCACCCCGGCCACGACCACATCCATCAGCAGGTTCTCGGCAAAGGCGCATACGTTGCGCAGCCTCTGCGCGAATCCGCCTCCGGACGCCGCCGTCTGCCGGGAAAGGCCGGGGTCTGCCTCGTGCCTTACCCGCAGATAGTCTGCAGGCAGCATCTCCAGGATCCTGTAGGGCAGGTGATCGATATCGGCAAAATCAACCCCAAGCTTGAAGCCGTGCCGCTTGAGATCCAAAAAGGCGTGCAACGCGGCCAACGGGTCTTCCATCACGTCGTCGCAGTCGAAAACAAGGGCCAGACGCGAGGGCTCAAGCTGAAGGCCGCAGATCACATCGACAATCTGCGCCGCCACACGGGGCACGCCCCGGGAGACGCCCACCGCCGCCATGAGGAACCCGGGGGCCTCCCCACACGGCGACGTCCGGAGAAACTCCCGGCACACGGACTCGACCACCGACAGGGGAAGGCCTTTTCTGGCCACGACGCCGCGAGCGCCCGGATACAGGACAGGGGAAAGCAGGGAGCAGACGGGATGGCGCACCGCGCCCGCGATCTCGGACCACGCCGGTCCCGCGCTCACGGCGGCCACGTTGCCGGTTGCAATATCCACCACAGGACGGCAGAAGACGGGAAAACCGCCAAAGGGTTCCCTGACAGGGGCCTTCCCGACGGGTTCGGGAACCATTGGACGCTGCCGGGAGCGATACGCGGCAAGCGGGATATCATGCATGGTCATGCCCGGGCTTTACAAAATACGGGCCATTGTCATGCCTCATCAATACTTTGTGATTCTTTACTTTTTATTGTCATCGTCGCGAGACATCACACATCGTCCCTCAAACGGCACAGATTTGTCCTTTTTCCAGGACAAAATCCTCAAACCAAGACAGACCTCACAGTCCGCCCGTCTGGCGCAGGACGTCCCACAGGCCGGACAACAGCCGCATCCTGGCGTCGGCCGGAACGCTCGCGGCCATCAGGCACAAAAAGGCGGCAAAGGATCCGTAGACCATCACATCGAACATCGGCAGAATGAACTTGCGCATGACCACCTCCCGGGGAAGTATTTTCCCCCTGCCCTCCCCTGAGCAACAACCATTCCCCCACGGCAGCGCAAAGCCCCGGCCCGGGCATGGACCTTCAGCGGGCTTGATGGTAAGCGCCCCGAACCATGGATGGCGCACGGACGTTTTTTTTCCGCACCCTGGGCTGCAAGGTCAACGCCTACGACGCCCAGGCCCTGCGCGAGGCCCTGCGCGCCCGGGGGTGGGTCGAGGCCGACTCCCCGGACGCGGCGGACCTCATCGTGGTCAACACCTGCGCCGTGACCGCCCGGGCGGCGGCCGAATCCCGCAGGCTGGCCATGTCCTTTCGCCGCGACCATCCCCGGGCGGAAATCCTTGCCGCCGGCTGCGCCGTGCGCGCCCTGCCGGATTTCCTGACCGGCCTGCCGGGCATCCTCGGCGCAACGACCATCCCCCAGGCGGCCTCCCTTATGCCCCCATTGCCGGGATCGCCCGCCGTCGCGGCAAGCCCCCATCCACCCGGGGTCTCGGATTTTCCCCGGGCCAGGGCCGTGGTGAAGGTCCAGGACGGCTGCTCCCACGGCTGCAGCTACTGCATCGTGCCCCGGGCCCGGGGGGCCTCGCGCTCCCGGGCCGTGGCCGAGGTGGCCCAGGAGGCCGTACGGCTTGGCCAGGGCGGATTCCGGGAGATCATCCTCAGCGGCATAAACCTGGGCCACTACGGCCGCGACCTGCCCGACGCCCCGGATTTCTGGGATCTGCTCCTGGCCGTGGGACGCGCCCTGGAGGACGCCCTTCCCGGCCGGGTCCGGCTGCGTTTAAGCTCCCTCGATCCGGGCATGCTCACGCCCAAGGCCCTTGACGCCCTGGCCGATTCGCCGTCCGTCTGCCCCCATCTGCACGTCTCCCTGCAAAGCGCCGATCCGGGCGTGCTTGCCGCCATGCGCCGGGGCCACTACCGTCCCGGGGACGTGGCGGATTTCCTGGCCGCCATGGGCCGCATCCGGCCGGTCATGGCCCTGGGCGCGGACATCCTGACGGGGTTCCCGGGGGAATCGGACGCCGCCTTCCGGACCACCCTGGACTTCTGTCGCGCCCTTCCCCTGACCTATGCCCACGTCTTCCCCTATTCCCGGCGTCCAGGCTCCCTGGCCGCCACCTTCCCCGGGCATCTCCCGGCCGAGGTGAAAAAGGATCGCGCCCGTCTCCTGCGCGACATGGCCCGGGACAAGAAGACGGCCTTTGCGCGCACCGTGGCCGCCCTGCCCCGGCTGACCTTCGTGGCCGAGCGCCTGCGGCCTGCCCGGGGGGTATGCGAATACTACCTGGAGTGCCGCCTGGACGGCCCGGGACAGGGGGACATCCGGCCCCGGCAGCTCGTCGCGGCCACACCCGTCGGGGTCGCAGGGGCCGACGGCACGGACATCCTGGTCCGCGTCGCGACCCCGGAACGGCCGAAGGATGACGCCCCATGAGCCTCCCCGCCGATCCCGGACCGGCCATGGTCGTGCTCTCGGTCTTAAGCGCCCGCATGGACGCCCTGTGGCCCGAACTTCTGCCCCGGATCACGGCCCTTTTCGGGCCTGTGCGCCGCATGTCGGAGAAGCTTCCCTTCGACTTCACCTCGTATTATGATGCCGAACTGGGCACGCCCATCGTGCGCCGCCTGATGGGATTTTCCCGGCTTGCGTCCCAGGACGCCCTGGCCGACATGAAGCTTGCCACCAACGCCCTGGAAAACGCCCTGGCCCGGCCGGACGGTCGTCGCACGGTCAACCTCGATCCGGGCCTTCTGACCCAGGAGCGCCTGGTCCTGGCCACGGGAAAAAACTTCGGGCACCGCATCTACCTGCGCGACGGCATTTTCGCCGACCTGACCCTTGTCTTTCGCAAGGGCGGCTGGCAGATCCTGCCCTGGACGTTTCCCGACTACCGCACCCCGACGCTCCAGGCCGAACTGACCGCCCTGCGGGGGCTTTTCCGCCAATGTCCGGAAATCGCCGGGACCGCACCCCAACCACCATCCACATAAAGGACACGACTCCATGCCTAAAAGCATGACCGGCTTTGGCCGCAGCCGATTGGAAAACGACGCCTTCATCCAGACCTGGGAGGTCCGGGGCATCAACAGCCGCTTTCTGGATCTGAAATGGCGTCTGCCCCTCTTCCTGCGCTGCCGGGAGACGCAACTGGAAAAGGTGGTGCGCGAATACGCCACCCGGGGGCGCATCGAGATCCACCTGCATTTCCAGTCCCCGCGCCCCGAGATCCAGCACATCTCCCTCAACCGTCCCGTGGCCCTGGCCATGCTCGATCAACTGGCCTCCCTGGCGGCCGAACGCGGCGCGGCGTTCTCCCCGGACGTCAACCGCCTGTTGTCCGTGTCCGCCCTGTGGCAGGAGGATCTGGATGAACCCGACCCGGATCTGGTGGCGGCCCTCTCCGAAGGCCTGCGCTTGGCCCTGGCCGATTTTTCCGAATCCAGGGCCCGGGAAGGCGCATGCCTGGCCAAGGACATCCTGGCCCGACTGACCAGCATGGACGCCTGGTGCGCGGAACTGGCCCGGCTGGCCCCGGGGGTCAAGCAGGAACGGACCGAGGCCCTGCTCACGCGCATCCGCGCCGCCCTGGACAGGGCCGGGGCCGAGGCCAGCGAAGACCGGCTGTTGCAGGAAACGGCCATCCTGGCCGACCGGCTGGACGTTTCAGAGGAACTGACCAGGCTTGCCGAGCATCTCAAGCGTCTGCGCCGACATCTGCACGATGGCGGCGAGATGGGGAAAAAGCTCGATTTTCTCATCCAGGAGACCTTCCGGGAGATCAACACCTGCGGCAACAAGGCCCAAAGCCTGGAGGTCAGCCGCATCGTGGTGGATTTCAAGGCAGAACTCGAAAAATGCCGGGAGCAGGTCCAAAACATCGAATAACCGGACCTCGGGCCCGCACGGAACGTGATCATGGCGAAAAACGCCCTCTTGAACATCGGGTTCGGCAATTTCCTGGTGGCCTCCCGGGTGGTGGCCATCGTCAGCCCCACGTCGTCGCCCATGCGTCGCCTGCGCGAGGACGCCCGGGCCGACAACCGCCTGGTGGACGCCACCCAGGGCCGCAAGACGCGCTCCATCATCATCACCGACTCCAACCATGTGGTGCTCTCGGGCATCCAGGCGGAAACCATCGGGCAACGCTTCATCCAGGAGGACACCGCCGATGACGACTAGACGTCTCGGACTGCTGTTCGTGGTCTGCGCCCCGTCCGGCGCGGGGAAATCCACCCTGCTTGCGGCCCTGTGCCGGGAATTTCCCGAACTGGCCTTCTCCATATCCGCCACCACCCGCGCCCCGCGCCCCGGGGAGGTGGACGGCCGCAACTACCACTTCATGTCCGAGGAGGAATTTTCCCGCCTGCGGGACACCGGGCACTTTGCGGAATGGGCCAGGGTACATGGCAACTTCTACGGCACGCCCATGCGGCCGGTGGTGGATCAACTGGCCGCAGGCCGGGACGTGCTCTTCGACATCGACGTGGCCGGGGCCGACCAGTTGCGCCAGGTCTTCGCCGAAGGGGCCTACGTGTTCATCCTGCCCCCGTCCAAGGCGGAACTGGCCAGACGGCTGTCGGGCCGGGGCACCGAAACGCCCGAGGTCGTGGCCCGCAGGCTCGAGAACGCCGCCGGGGAGATCGCCCAGGCCCCCCGCTTCGACTACCTGGTGGTCAATGACGACCTGGACACGGCCCTTGACCGCCTGCGCGCCATCTATCTGGCCGAGCGGTCCCGCACCCGGCTTTCACCGGACCTTGTGGAGGAGCTTCTGGCCCAGTTTGCCTAAGGCCGCTGCCCGGCTTTGGCCCTGCGACGCCCCGGGCCAGCCCCGGTGAAAGGAAAAAACCCTTTCAACTGCGGCATCTTTCTTGTATATTTGAAACGAAGCGCCCTGAGGGGATCGCATCGATGAAAGCAGGGGGCATCGACGATGACCGACAAGGACGAACTTTTCACCCGCGACGCATCCGGCGGGGACAAACCACCGGCTTCCGGAAAGGCCCACGACCGGATCAAGGGCGTTTTCTCCACCCAGGCCATTTTTCGTGTGGGCACGGGCACGACCACCCGCAAGACCATCCAGAAAATGTACTGGTTCGTGGAGGAAGTCGCCGACAAATTCCTGGAGATCCAGCCCCTCAACAAAAACTATGTCCCCTCCGGCCCCAAACGCAAAGTCAGCATGGAAGAACTTCTGGAAAAGTTCTCTCCCGAGCCGGAATTCTATATCAGCACTGTCTACCCCAAAATGCGCGAACTCAACATGACCATCGTCAAAGGGGAAAAGCATCGCAGCAAAGGGGAGATTTTCAGCGCCGAACTCGAATTCGGCCAGGCCCTGGCCGTGGACGAGGAGAACGTCCGGGCCAATTTCGGGCTGGGGCTCACCTATCTGGACCGGGGGGAGGCCAACAAGGCCCAGGACATCTTCGAGCGTCTGGTCCGGCTGGATGCGGCCTTTGACAAGGAGCACAAGCACCTGTTCAACGAGTTCGGCATCAACCTGCGCAAAAACAAGATGCTCGACCAGGCCCTGGACTACTACCGTCGGGCTGAAACCCTGACCCAGACCGATGAGAACCTGCACTACAACATCGCCCGGGCCTTTTTTGAAAAAAAGGACATCGGGCAGTGTTTCGAATATTTGAAAAAAGCCCTGGAACTGAATCCCGAGTTCAAGGAGGTAAAAAGATTCATCGCCTATTTGGTGGAAAAAGACCTGCTGCCCGCCGAGGCTGCTTCCGGGCTCATCACGGCCGACGAGTCCACGCCGGAGAAGCCCGCATCACCCCAGACCCCCTCCGACCCCGATCCGGTCGGGCCAACCTCCGCGCAACCTTGAACTGCCGGGAGTACGCCTGGAGAGAGCATGAACCATGAACGAGGACAAGGCTTTCTTCTGGAGCTGCCCACCCTGCGCCTGGAACTCCCCTTCTCCCCCGTCCTGCTCAACAAGCTTTTTTTTCAGACCGGGGACGGGTCCATGGCCCCCTTGGATGACATCGCCGAGACCATCGCCAAGGACCAGGGACTCACGGCCAAAGTCCTGACCCTGGCCAACTCCGCCTTCTACGGCCTGCAGTCCGAGGTGCGTACCGTGCAGCGCGCCGTCACCGTGCTGGGCCTCAACGAGATCCGCACCCTCATCCTGGCCCTGGGCGTGCGCCACATCGCAACGGCCCACGCGCTGCCGAAGACCTTCGACATCGCCGCCTATTTCGAGCACCAGCTCGCCGTGGGCCTGGCCGCCAAGGAACTGGCCCCGGCCCTCGGGGCGTCCGACGCCGACAACCTGTTCACCGCCGGCGTGCTCCACGATCTGGGAAAACTCATCACCGCCCAACGCCGCCCGTCCGACTGGCAGGCCATCGAAGCCCTGACCCGCGACGAGGCCCTGCCCTTCCATCAGGCCGAAGACCGGTACTGGGGATTGGACCACGGCCTCATCGGAGCCATGATCCTCAGATCCTGGAACCTGCCGTCCGAACTCACCGAACCCGTCAACTGGCACCACGCTCCAACCCACGCCCCGTCCCATAAGCGCGAAGCCCTCTGCCTGTGCACCGCCGACGCCATCATCCACCACCTGACCACCCCCGGGCAACCCTCTGTCGCGCCCTGGCAGAAAGTCCTGCTCAAATTCAACCTCGACGTCGAAGCCATCCTGCTTTGCATCCAGGACATCCTGGCCAGCCGCCCGCCCAATCTGTTCGCCCCCGCATCTTACGCAGCGGCGGCGAACAGATTG
>JAVHLG010000079.1 GCA_031082225.1 Desulfovibrionaceae bacterium
GCCAAGGTTCGGGGCGGCAGCCCCGATGGCCAAGGTTCGGGGCGGCAGCCCCGATGGCCAAGGTTCGGGGCGGCAGCCCCGATGGCCAAGGTTCGGGGCGGCAGCCCCGATAAAAAGGAAGCCTATGCCGCGTCTCGTGTTTCTCGCCATGGTGCTGGCAGCGCCGGTATCGGTGCTGGCCGGGTGCCTGGCCGGGCCGTATCCGGTGCCGTGGGAGGCGGTGCTGGGCATCTTGGCGGGCGGCCGGGACTATGATCCGGCCTGGGTGACGGTTGTGGTGCAGATGCGGTTTTTCCGGGTAGTATTGGCCTGGCTGGTGGGCGCGGGTCTGGCCATGTCCGGGGTGGCGTTTCAGGGTGTGCTCAGGAATCCGTTGGCTGAGCCGTTCACGCTGGGGGTTTCGGGCGGCGCGGCCTTTGGCGCGGCCGTGGCATTGGGCCTGGGCTGGAATTTGGGTTGGGCGGGAATGGCGTTTTTTCCGGGTCTTTCGGTGATCCCTTTGTGCGCCCTGGCCGGATCGCTTCTGGCCTTGGCGGCGGCGCTGTCCTTGTCGCGGGGGGCGGGCGGCGCGTCGCGGGAGTCGCTGGTTTTGGCCGGGATTGTGGTTTCGGCCTTTTTGTCGGCCTGCATTTCGCTTTTCAAGGCGCTCAACGAGGAATCCACGGCGAGCATCGTATTTTGGATCATGGGCGGTTTCCAGGGTCGCGGCGCGGCGGACGTCTGGCTGTATCTGCCGTATTTCGGGCTGGGGACGCTGGTGGTGTGGCGCTATTCCCGGGAGCTTGACGTGCTGGCGTTGGGCGAGGCCCAGGCGGTGCAGTTGGGGGTGGACGCGGCGCGGGTGCGGGTGCGGCTTCTGGCGGCGGCCAGCATCATGGCCGGGGCGGCGGTATCGGTATGCGGCGTGATCGGGTTCGTGGGACTGGCCGCGCCGCATCTGGCGCGACTGGGATTCGGGGGCGACGCGCGGCGGCTGTTGGCGGTTTCGGGGATGCTTGGCGGCACGCTTTTGGTGTGGTCGGACATCGTGGCCCGCACGATTCTGCCTGGCGGCGCGGAACTGCCCGTGGGGGTGGTGACGGCGCTTCTGGGCGGTCCTTTTTTTCTGTTTTTGCTTAAGCGAAGGGCCGGAGGCGGGGCATGATCGAATGCCAGGGGCTTCGGGCCGGATACGGCGGCCGGGAGGTCTTGCGCGGCATCGATCTGCGCATTGTCCAGGGCCAGATGACGGGGCTTCTGGGGCCAAACGGCAGCGGCAAGACCACGCTTTTGCATGTGCTGTCCGGCGTGCTGCCGCCCACGGCGGGGGTGGTGCGCATCGGGGGGCGTAAGATCGGGGAATTCAGGCCACGGCAGCGGGCCGGGATGGTGGCGGCGGTACCGCAACGGGCCGGGCCGGTCCCGGGCATGACGGTCACCTCGCTGGTGCTTTTGGGGCGCTATCCGTACCTGTCGCTTTTGGGGGCTTACGGGCCGAAGGACCATGCGGCGGCGCAGGCGGCCATGGACGAGACCGGGATAGCCCCTTTGGCTGACCGGCAGACCACGGCCCTGTCCGGGGGCGAGTTTCAGACGGCGCTTTTGGCCCGGGCGCTCACCCAGTCCACGGACATTTTACTTCTGGACGAGGCGGCGGCGAACCTGGACGTGGCCAGGAAGGCGGCCATGCACGAGCTTTTGCGGGAAAAAAACGCGGCCGGGCTCACGGTGCTTTCGGCCGTGCACGATCTGAATCTGGCGGCGCTGTATTGCGACCGGCTGATATTTCTCAAAAACGGCCGGGTGCTGGCCGACGGTTCCACGCGAACGGTCTTCACCCGCGAGATTGTGGAAGAGGTCTATGAGACGAGGTTTCATGTGTTTGCCCACCCGGTCACGGGCGCGCCTCAGGGCGTGGTGGTTCCTGGCGGCGGCGGTCCTGGCGCTTTGGGGCGGTGATGTCAGGGCGGCGGCGGAGATCACCGACGACTTCGCGGAGCGGGTGGTCCTGGAACGCCCGGCGCGGCGGGTGATCGCCCTGACCGGCGCGGCGACCGAGACGCTGTGCGGCATGGGACTTTCGGAACTTCTGGCGGCGCGCACGGACGCGGACCTGGAACCGCCCGAGGTGGCAGCTTTGCCGAGCATCGGCACCCACATGCGCCCGAATCTGGAGCTGGTTTTGGCGCACAAGCCGGACCTGGTGGTGCAGATCGCCGGGCGGGGGGAGTCGCTTGAGGCGGCGGCGGCCATCCGGCGCATGGGCATCCCGGTGGCCGTCTTTGACGTGCACGATTTCGAGGGGCTTTTTTCCATGGCCGAACGGCTCGGCGTACTGACCGG
Organism: Desulfovibrionaceae bacterium; assembly: GCA_031082225.1. Lineage (GTDB taxonomy): Bacteria > Desulfobacterota > Desulfovibrionia > Desulfovibrionales > Desulfovibrionaceae > Desulfolutivibrio. Next base: position 2,323 of record JAVHLG010000079.1, read on the forward strand.
GGAACCTGCGGCGGCGGCGCGTTTTGTGGCCGGGCTGCGGCAGCGCCTGGACCGGGTGGCGGAAGTGGTGGCCGGGGCCGCAAAACGGCCCACGGTCTTTGTGGAATTGCGCTATCCCAATCTGTTGGCCGCCGGGAAGGACTCCATGGCTGCCGACGCCGTGGCCCGGGCCGGGGGCAGGCTCGTGCCGGAGGCGACCGGCCGGATGGCCCGGATTGGCGAGGAGGAACTGGTGCGGATAAATCCTGATGTCTATGTGGTGGAAGAGGGCCCCATGAACCCGGCCCCGATGGCCCTGGCAATGCGGCCGCACTATGTCGGGCTTGCGGCGGTTGCGGCCGGACGTACGGCGGTGTTCACGGGCCGGAAACTGAGCCGCCCGGGACCGGAGAGCGTGGCGGGCGTGGAGGAACTGGCCCGGCTGCTTTTTCCGGAACGCTTTGCGGCGCAGGGGGACAGGCCATGAGCGCAGGCACGCTTTACGGCATCGGCGCGGGCCCCGGCGACCCGGAACTTTTGACGCTCAAGGCGGCGCGCATCCTGGGCCAGGTGGAGGTGATCCTGGCCGCCTCCTCCACCAAAAACGACTATTCCCTGGCCCAGGACATCGTGTCGCCGCATCTGCGGCCGGGGGCCCGGGTGGTGCGCCTGGGATTTCCCATGACCCGGGATCAGGAGGTGCTGGACGCGGCCTGGGAGAAAAACGCCCGGCTGACGGCGGACATCCTGGAGAGCGGCCGGGACGCGGCCTTCATCACCCTGGGCGACCCCCTGCTGTACAGCACCTTCGGCTATCTGCTGCCCCGGCTGCGGGGGCTTGTGCCCGGGGCCCGGGTGTGCATCGTGCCGGGCATCACCTCATACCAGGCGGCGGCGGCGGCCTCGGGCGAAATCCTGGCCGAATCCGGGGAGAACCTGCTGATTTTATCCGGGGTTGGCGACGCAGCCCGCCTGGGGACGCTCTTGGACACGGCGGATCGGGCGGTGATATTAAAGGCCTACCGCAACTTCCCGGACATCCGGGAGATGCTGCGCCGGGCGGGCCGCGACGGGCAGACGGTCTTCGCCACGCGGCTTGGCATCGACGGCGAACAGGTGTGGCGCGGCCTGGATCAGGTTCCGGAGACGCCGCACTACCTGTCGCTTTGCCTGGTGGGCAAACGCAACGGGTCCGGCCCGAAAACGAAGGTGGCCGGGGTGACCGGGGATGTCGGGGAACGGCCGGGAAGCGGGGTTATTTCAGGGAGTTGATCTTGCCGAACTTGTTGGACTCGGCGCGGTAGAACACGTTTTCGATGACCTTGTCCGTGCCCACGTCCTTGTAGTCGATGCGCACGGGCGAGCCGTCCTGCATGGCCTTTTTAAAAAACTCCGAGATGTTTTTGAACTTCTCGGACTGCAGGCCGGGGTCCACCACGAAAAAGCCCTGGGAGGTGACGATGGTCAGGACGTTTTTCTGCTCGTGGACCTCTTCGACAAAGGCCGTGGTCTTTTTGAGTTTGACCGCCAGGGAATCGTCGGTCAGGTGATCGATGACGAAATAGGCGGCCACGCTGAAAAGCACGAAGGAAAAAAGCAGAAGCAGCCGGTTCCTGTTCATCTCCGGCAGGCGGGTGCGCCTGTTGCGCAGGGATATCCTGGGCATGTGGTCCATTGCGGCGTGTCCTTCGGGACGACCGACGCCCATGCGGCGTGCGGAGCCCGTCGAACCGGGCCGTCTGCTCCCCTCGTCCCCACCGGGGCTTTTACCATGCCCCGGCCTGAAAGCAAACGGCAATTGTGCGGCGCGATCCGGAGGGCCGGATCGCGCCGCAGGCGGATGCGTCCAGGGGGGAAAAGCCTAGGCCTCGATCTTCGAGCCCAGAAGAACCAGAAACTGCCGCATCCATTCCGGATGGGCGGGCCAGGCCGGGGCCGTGACCAGGTTGCCGTCGGTCACGGCGTTGGAATAGGTGGCGTTGACGTCGTGGTAGCTGCCCCCGGCCCGCAGGATGTCCGGCTTGACGGCCGGATAGGCCATGCAGGTCCTGCCCGCCACCACATCGGCGGCCACCAGCACCTGCTGGCCGTGGCAGATGGCGGCGATGGGCTTTTTGGCGGCGGCGAAATGCTTGACGATCTCGATGACCCGGTCATTTAAGCGGATGTATTCCGGGGCGCGGCCGCCGGGGATGACCAGGGCGTCGTATGCCGCCGGGTCCACGTCTTCAAAGTCGAAGTTGATGCCGAAGTTGTGGCCGGGCTTTTCGCTGTAGGTCTGGTCGCCCTCGAAGTCGTGGACGGCGGTGCGCACCGTGTCCCCGGCCTTTTTGCCCGGGCACACGGCATGGACCGTATGGCCCACCATGAGGAGCATCTGGAACGGGACCATCACCTCGTAGTCTTCCACAAAATCCCCAACCAGCATGAGAATCTTTTTCGCAGCCATGGGCACTCCTTGTCACGTTTGACGTTGCACCACATCCGGCCGTGGGGCGGCGCGCCAGCGCACGGCGGCGTCCTCATTCAGATCATGACGCTGGGCTTTTTGCCTCTGCCGTCCGGAAGACGGCAGGGGCGGTCGGCGTCACTGCTTCGGATATTCGCGGCGGCAATACTGGATGCAGATGTCCTGGCCGTCGTTTATGCGTGAAAAACAGTTTCCGACGTACTGCACCCGGATCAGGCTCTCATAGGCCGCGTTGCAGGCGTCCAGGCAGGGACTGAGTCCGGGGTAGGGAACGGTCACCACATCGCGGTAGGCGTTGCAAATGTCCTGCTCCGAGTCGCAGGTGTCGTCCACCACCATGGAGCCGCCCATCAGGCAGAAGCTGTAGACCTCGGAATCGGTCAGGGGCCGCACGGGCCCGCAGGCGACAACCGTTGCGCACAGAATGGCCAGGGCCAGCAGACGGGTCATGGGATGCCTCCGGAGACTTTCATGGATCGCTTTGTATAGCGCATCCCGCTTTTCCTGTCATGACGAAAAGGCGGCGGCCATCCTGACCTCCGCTCGTCCGGCGGCCTGGCCGGGAACCCCGGCGCCCTGCGGATCACGCGCCGCTCCAATCACCCCTGGCCGCCCCCTGCTGCAGATGCGACGTGGGGCGGAGGTGGGGCGCGAGGTGGGGCGCAAGGTGGGGCGCAAGGGCCGCCATTGACGCCCCTTCCGATTTTGCCCACCATGCCCCACCATGGGCCATCGCCACATCCCGCTCCTGCCCTGGCAGATCCTTTTCGCATGCGCCGTGTGCGGCATCCTGGCCCTGCGCGTCCCCCTGGCGGCCGTGGCGGCCCTTTCGGCCATGGCCCTTCTGGCCTGGGCCGCAGGGGGCCGGACGCGAATCCTGGTCCTGGCCCCCCTGGCCTTTGGCCTGGGGCTTGGACTGGCCGCCCTGGCCCTGCCCGGCCAACCGGATACAACGCCCCGGGCGGCCCTGTCCGGGACACGCACGGTGATCGTCGGGACAACGGACTCGGTCACCCCCCTGCCCGGGAACCGGCTGTCCGTGGTCCTGGCCGACGTGCGCCTGACCCACCCCACGGCAAAGGCCGATCCGAAAGACGCCCAGGCCGCCCGGCGGCCCGCCGATCTGCCGGGCCGGATGCTGCTCACCTGGGACCAGCCCGCCTGGCGGCCCGCCCCCGGCGACATGCTGGCCCTGACCGCCACGGTGCGGCCGGTCACCGGGTTTAGCAACCCGGGAGGCTTTGACACGGCCTTTGCCCGCCGCCTGGAGGGCGTTTTTTTCCGCACCTACGCCCGGGGCGGCCAGCCGGTCCTCTTGCAGGCCTCAGGCAGCCCGTGGCGCGACCTGCGGGAACGCCTGCGCCAGGGCATCCTGGCCGCCGTGACGCCGCCCCAGGCAGACAGACCCGGCCAGGCGGCCGCGCCCGGACACGGGGACACGCCGGAGCGCAAGCCAGGGCAGGCCAACGCGGACAGACAGCCGCCGGGAGCCGCGCCAGGAAAGGACGACCCGCCGCATCGCGGGACAGCCAGGCTCCAGGCGGACAGACCGCCGCCGGGGGCCGCACCCTGGCAGGGGAACGCCCAGGAGCGCGAAACCGCACAGCCCCTCGCGAAAATAACGCCGCCGGAGGCCGCGCCCCAGGGGGCCGCCGCCGCTGCCGGGCTAAGCGCCCGGCCCGGGCAGGATCAAGACATCCTGGCCCCGCACCCCACCCCCGGCGGGGCCATGCTCCTGGCCCTTCTCACCGGAGACCGCTCGGAACTGACCACTTTGGACATGGATCTGGTGCGCCGGGCCTCGTTGGCCCACGCCCTGGCCCTGTCGGGCATGCACGTGGGCTATGTGGCCGCCCTGGGCTGGCTTCTGGCCTGGCTGGCCGGACGCGTCCGGCCGACGATCTTTTTGCGCCTGCCCCGGCACAAACTCGCCGTGCTTCTGGCCGCGCCCCTGGTATGCGGCTACGTGTGGCTCGGCGGTGCCACCCCGTCCCTGGTGCGGGCGGCGATGATGTTCGGCTGCTTCGGGCTCCTGATCCTTTTGGAGCGGCCGCGCATCCTCCTGGACGGCCTGTTTCTGGCCCTGGCGCTCATCGTGGCCGCCGCCCCCCTGTCGGTATTCGATATCCGCCTGCAGCTTTCGGCCCTGGCCGTGGCCGGGATCGCCGTGTTCTGGCCCCCGGGCATGGCCGTCTTCGCCCGGCTGCCCCTGCCCGAACGGGCGCGGCCCGCTGCTTTGTGGCTGTTTGGCGTCCTGTGGACCTCCCTGACCGCCGAGGCCGCGCTTTTGCCGGTCCTGGCCCTGGAATTCGGGGAGATCAGCCCGCATTTCTATCTCAACGCCCTGTGGCTGCCGGTTTTGGGGCTGGTGGTCATGCCCCTGGGGCTGGCCGGGCTTTTCACCTCCCTGGCCTCCCCGGCGGCGGCGGCGTTTTTCTATGTCCCGGCGGCCTTTGCGGGCGACCTGCTCATGGGGCTTTTGTCCTGGCAGGACGGCCTGGGACTTTTGCAGACCATCACCGTGCTGCGGCCCCTGTGGCCGGAGATCGTGGGTTTTTACCTTCTCGTCGCGGCCCTGGCCGTGTGGTGGCGAAAGCGGCCAGCGGGCAGGCTGCCGGGCATGGTCCTGGTCGCGGGGCTGTTCCTTCTGGCCGCGCCCGCCGCGCGCCAGGCCTGGCTGGATCTGTCCGGGCAGGTGCGCCTGACCATGCTCGACGTGGGCCAGGGCCAGGCCCTGGTGGCGGAAGTCCCCGGAGGACGGCGCATCCTGGTGGACGGCGGCGGCACGGGCTTCGGCGATTTCGACATGGGCCGGGCCGTGACCGGGCCAGCCCTGGCCTACGGCCGCAGTCCGGACCTGGAGGGCGTGATCCTGACCCACGGCCACACCGACCACGCCCAGGGGCTCATCTGGCCCCTGTCCCGCTTCGACGTGGGCTTTTTCGGGACAAGCGCCTCGCCCGACGCCGCAACGCCCGATGCGGCGTTCGACCGGGCCGTGGCCGCCTCGGGGCTGACGCCGCGCCCCCTGGCGGCCGGAGACCGGCTCGATTTCGGGGACGGCGTGGCCCTGGAGGTGCTGCATCCGCCCCCAGGTTTCACGGGCAAGGCCAACGACGCCTCGGTGGTGCTGCGGCTGGTGAAGGACGGCCGGGGGCTGGCGCTTTTGTGCGGCGACATCGAAAAAATGGCCATCCGGACGCTTCTGGCCTCGGGCCAAGACATCACGGCCGAGGTGCTGGTTGCGCCCCACCATGGCTCGGCCACCAGCGCCAACCGGGCCTTTTACAAGGCCGTCAATCCCCGGGCGGTCTTCATCAGTTGCGGCCCGGGCAACCGCTTCCGGTATCCTGCGGACAGGGTGCTGGCGGAACTGGCCCGCCTGGGCTGCCTGGTCTACGTCTCGGCCGCCCTGGGGGCGGTCACGGCGACCTGGGACGGCGACGAACCGGCCGAGATCACCTCCGTCGTGGCCGCCGGTCAGCCCCCCCGGCAACTGGCGACCTCGCTTAGCGCCCGCTGATCGACAGGCGCCCCGGCATCGAGCTGTTTACGGCCCCACCTCCCGCGTAAAAACGCGTCACGCCCGACCGGCCGCCCCTCGACCGGGGGACACCCAGGCTCCCTGCGCCGACATGTCCTGCCGCTGGCTGGGCGCGACCATGGGCCCCCGTCCCTGCCCCTTCCCAAAGGCAACCATCGCCCCGGGGCATGCCCCTTTTGGCCATATCGAAGGCCCCGTTTTTCTCTCGTCTGCGGGATCGAAAACATCTCCCCATCGCCACCTTGTCCTACCGCCACAGCCCCGGCGCGGGCGGCAGGGCATTAATGTGCTTAAAATAACATATTAATATAATTGAATAAATTTTGAAATCCCGTTGACCGAGCCCTTCGGCTATGCTAATTGTGACAGAACGCTGGCAAGCTGAGGCGTCCCAGTTTTTGATGCCGGTCCCAAACGTAGTGATCCTCTCTCGGCGGAGGGGAAATCAGGGACGCGGGAAACGCTTCGGGCCAGAAGCACAGTGCCACAAGGTCAGGTTTTCGCCGCACGGTCGGCTGGTGCGGCGACGGACCGAAGCCGAAACGAGGAGGAACCATGAAGCTTTCCAGACGGGGATTCATGAAATGGACGGGGGCGGGCGCGGCGGCCCTCTCCCTGTCCAGACTGGGCTTCGACGTGAAGCCCGTGGCGGCGTATGCGACCACGCTGCGCATCGCCGGGGCCAAGGAGGTGGTGTCCATCTGCCCGTTCTGTTCGTGCGGATGCAACATCATCATGTTCGTGAAGGACGGCAAGTTCATCAGCTCCGAGGGTGATCCGGACTACCCCGTGAGCGAAGGGGCCCTGTGTCCCAAGGGCGCCGCCTTCCACTCCATGCATGTCAGCCACCACCGGATCTTGAAGCCCCGCTACCGGGCCCCGGGCAGCGACAAGTGGGAGGAAAAGGACTGGGACTTCGTCCTGGACCGCATCGCCCGCAAGGTAAAAGACACCCGCGACAAGGACTTCGTCGAGAAAAACGACAAGGGCCTGACCGTGAACCGGGTGGAAACCCTGTTCCAGCTCGGCACCTCCCAGATGGACAATGAGGAGTGCGCGGTTTCGCATCAAATGCTCAGAAGCCTGGGGGTCGTGTACTTGGACCACCAGGCCCGGGTCTGACACAGCCCCACCGTACCGGCTCTGGCAGAGTCGTTCGGACGCGGCGCGATGACCCAGCACTGGATTGACATCAAAAACGCTAACGCCATCCTGATCATGGGCAGCAACGCTGCCGAGCATCACCCCATTTCGTTCAAGTGGGTTTTAAAGGCCCAGGACGATGGAGCGACGGTCATTCACGTCGATCCCAAGTTCTCCCGCACCTCCGCCCGGTGCGATCTGCACGTGCCGCTTCGTTCCGGCACGGACATCGCGTTTTTGGGCGGCATGATGAAATACATCATCGAGAAAAACCTGTTCCAGAAATATTACGTCGAAAATTATACCAACGCCGCCTTCATCGTGGGCGACGGATTCGAGTTCAAGGACGGCATGTTCTCGGGCTTTGACCCGGCCACCAAGAAATACGACCAGAAGAAATGGGCCTTCGCCATGGACGACAAGGGTCTGCCGAAAAAAGACCCCACCCTGAAGGATCCCAGGTGCGTCTTCCAGCTTCTGAAGAAGCAGTATGACCGCTACAACCTGGACGACGTCTCGGCCATCACCGGCGTGTCCAAGGAAAACCTGCTCAAGGTGTACGACGCCTACGCGGCCACGGGCAAGCCCGACAAGGCCGGGACCATGATGTACGCCCTGGGCTGGACCCAACACAGCGTGGGCGTGCAGAACATCCGCCTGGGGGCCATGATCCAGCTCATGCTGGGCAACATCGGCGTGGCCGGCGGCGGGGTCAACGCGCTTCGCGGCGAGCCCAACGTGCAGGGGTCCACGGACCATGCCATCCTGTGGCACATCATGCCCGGCTACAACAACGTGCCCACCACCAACTGGCCGACCCTCGAAGACTACATGAAGGGCAACACGCCAAAGAGTAACGACCCAAAAAGCGTCAACTGGTGGGGAAACCGGCCCAAATACGTGGTCAGCCTGCTCAAGGCCTGGTTCGGGGACAACGCCACGGCGGAGAACGGCTTCTGCTACGGGCTTCTGCCCAAGGTCGATCCGGGCGTGGACTACGCCAGCATGGTGCTCTTCGACAAGATGTATAAAGGCAAGGTGAGGGGCGGCTTCATCTACGGCCACAACCCGGCCCAGAGCATGCCGCACACCCACAAGATCCGCAAAGCCCTGACCATGCTCGACTTCCTGGTCGTGGGCGAGGCCCACGAGACCGAGACGGCGGCCTTCTGGCGGCAGCCCGGCACCGATCCCAAGGACGTCAAGACCGAGGTGTTCCTGCTGCCCTCCTGCCAGCGCGGCGAGAAAGACGGCACCATCTCCAACTCCGGACGCTGGCACATGTGGCACCACAAGGGCTACGAGCCCATGGGCGTGTCCAAGCCCATGGGCTGGATGGTCGTGGAGATCATGAAGCGCGTCCGCGACCTGTACGCCAGGGAAGGCGGGGCCTTCCCCGAGCCGATCGCCAAGCTCGACTGGTATGAGACCTACGACCCCGATCTCCTGGCCAAAAAGACCAACGGCTGGTTCACCCGCGACTGCACCGTGGGCGGTAAGGACTACAAGAAGGGCGACCAGGTTCCGTCCTTCCCCTCGCTGACCGCAGACGGCTCCACCGTCAGCCTGAACTGGCTATATTGCGGCGGATATCCCGCCGCGGGGAAAAACCTGTCCAAGCGCCGCGACCTGAGCCAGGACGCCCGCGCCGCGAAGCTCGGGCTGTTCCCGAACTTCTCCTGGTGCTGGCCGGTCAACCGTCGCATCATCTACAACCGGGCCTCCGTGGATATGAACGGCAAGCCCTTCAACCCCGCCCTGCCGGTCATCGCCTGGGAGGGCGACAAGTGGGTGGGCGACGTGCCCGACGGGCCAGCGCCCCCCATGGCCATGGAAAAGGGCGTCTATCCCTTCATCATGCACACCGAGGGAATGGGGCAACTCTACGGCCCCGGCCGGGTGGACGGCCCCTTCCCCGAGCACTACGAACCGGCCGAGACGCCCGTGACTTCGCATCCGTTCTCGAAGCAGTTGAGCAACCCCTGCATCAAGATCATGGACAGCGACATGGACATCCTGGCCAAGCCGGGAGACCCCAAGTACCCGATTGTGCTTACGACCTACAGCATGACCGAGCACTGGTGCGGCGGCGGCGACACCCGCAATACCCCCGCCCTGCTTGAGGCGGAACCGCAGCTCTATGTGGAGATGAGCCAGGAACTGGGCAAGGAAAAGGGCATCAAAAATGGCGACCCGGTGATCGTGGAGAGCATCCGGGGCAAGGTGGAAGCCATCGCCATGGTCACGGTGCGTATGACGCCGCTTACGGTCAAGGGCAAGACCGTGCACCTGATCGGCATGCCGTTTTGCTTCGGCTGGACCACTCCGGGCGTGGGCGACGCCACCAACCGGCTGACGCCGTCGGTGGGCGACCCCAACACCACCATCCCGGAATACAAGGCCTGCCTCGTGGACATCCGCAAGGCCGACAAGGTCACGGAACTGGCCAGATAAACGCTGGTTTTCCGCGCCGCCAAACGGGCGTCGCGGCCTGAAGACAATACCCTGTTTTCAGGATGCGAAAACGAGCCGGGGGCGGACACGGGTTCGCCCCCAAACCACACGGAGAGCGTCATGCCCAAGGCATTTTTTATCGATACCTCGCGTTGCACGGCCTGCCGGGGCTGCCAGGTGGCCTGCAAGGAATGGCACGAGCACGGCGTCGTGCCCACGCTCCAGAGGGGAACGCATCAGAATCCCCCGGAGCTGACCCCGACCAACTTCAAAATCGTGCATTTCGACGAACACAAGATCGACGGCCGCATCCACTGGCTGTTTTTCCCGGAACAGTGCCGCCACTGCGTGAACCCGCCCTGCAAGGACTTCGGCGACATGTACGTGCCGGGCGCGGTCATCCAGGACGAGGCCACGGGGGCCGTGCTGTACACCGAAAAAAGCAAGGAGCTGACTCCGGAGCAGTGCAAGGACATCAAGGAACTGTGTCCGTATCTGGTGCCGCGCCGGGACGAAAAAACCGGCATGCTCACCAAGTGCGACATGTGCATCGACCGGGTCCAGGCCGGAATGCAGCCCGCCTGCGTCAAAACCTGCTGCACCGGCGCCATGAACTTCGGCGAGCGCGAAGAGATGGTGGCCCTGGCTCACAAGAGCCTGGAAAAAGTCAAGAAAAAGCATCCCCAGGCCAGCCTGCTGGATGAGGACAGCGTGAACGTGATGTATCTCGTCACCCAGCCGCGCGACAAGTACTTCGAACACGCCAGCCGGGACATCAAACCCCTGTCCCGCCAGGCCTTCCTGCAAAAGATCATCGAACCCGTGCGCCGCATGGCCGGGTAACCGTCGCCGGGGGCACGCACCCGCGTGCCCCCCTTGACCGAACCTCACGGGGAGGGGATGCGCCTTCCGGCATGGATCGGCCATGCCCCCTCCCCGCGAGCCGACAACCCGGGTCATGACGGCGAAAACGCCATGGGGCCTTGCCCCTGCCCATACGGAGTATGATTTTATGCGCTTTGACGAACGCAAGTACAAGATTCAGGAAGAGGCGAAACTTCTTGTCCCGCCTCCACGCGGCGAGCCCGTGACGGCCATCGCCAGGGTCTTTGCCGCCCTGGCCGACCGGCGCGCCGCCTGTCTGGCGGCCCTGCCCGAGACGCCGCCTGTGGTGGAGCTCGATTTCGATCCGGCCCTTTTCGAAGAGGGCGCGCCCCTTCTGAGCTCGTTTGACCCGGCCTTTTTCCGGGAGGATTTCACGGCCGCAGCCGGGTGTCTTTTCCCAGGCATGGCCGGGCTTTTTCCGGCCGTGGCCGGAGAGATTTCCGCTTTGGCCGACGCCATCTCCGGAAATCCGGCGGTGGCCGACGCCTGTCTGACGGCCCTGTGGGCCGAGGACGAGGAGGCCCAGGCGCTTTGGGCGCATGTCTGCCGCCTGTGCGGCAAAACCGGCGACATGGCCGCCGTGGCCGCCTTTGCGGCAGGCGAGGCCATGAAGGTCTGCCTGACCCGGATGGCCTCCCTTCTGGACGGACAGGTGCAAAAGGAATCCTGGTTCCGGGGGTATTGCCCCATCTGCGGCTCCTATCCCGACGCCGGGTGCCTGTTGCCCAAGGAACCGGAACAAAGCGAATACCTCATCTCCAAAAGCGGCCAGTTGCATCTGCACTGCGCCCGGTGCGGCCACGTCTGGCGGCATGTGCGCCTCAAGTGCCCGGCCTGCGAGACCACGGACCACGAAAAATTCACCAGCCTGACCGCCAACGACCGCGACGACGAACGGGTCTACACCTGTAGCGAGTGCGGCATCTTTTTTCCCTGCGTGGATCTGACCGGCGGCCGCCAGGATATCCGCCTGGATACCGTCGCCCTGGATCTTATGCATCTGGAGTTCGTGGCTTCCGAGCGGGGGTTTCGCCCCCTGGTCGCGCAGGCCTGGAATACGTTTGCCTGATCACCCTCGGGCAATTCGCGGGCGGTCGCCCGAACCGGTTCGCTTGTGCGGCGCGATCCGGTTCGGGCGTCGCCATTTTTTGATTTTCAGCATCTCGATTTTCCCACTTACTTATGTCATGGTGGGCATAGCGGACGGCGCATTTGAGTCGCCAATGCCCCCATGGCGCACGGAAGCGGCCGCATCCGCCCCGCCCGCCGGAACCATCGCTTGCGGGAACCCATGATGGATGCGCTGCCCTGCCTGCGCCACGCGCCTGTCAACCCTCCGGCCCGCCGTCCGGCCCGCCGCGACACTCGCCGAGGACGCCGCTTGTCCTCTCCTGGGCGGCCTGCGTTGTCACGTTCCCCGTTTCCCCTGACAGCCGGGCGTCGGCCATGAAAAAAGACCGCTCCCTGACCGAACATGTCCCCACCGTGCGCCTGCACCTGTGGCTGGACACGGACGACGGGCTTTTTTTCGGCACCGGCCGGGCGCTTTTGCTGGAACGCATCGAAAAGCACGGGTCGCTCAAAAAGGCCGCCGAGGAACTGGGCATGTCCTACCGGGCGGCCTGGGGCAAGATCAAACAGAGCGAAAAAATTCTGGGGTTCGAGCTCATCACCCGCAACAGCCGACGCGGCGGTTATGAACTGACGGACTTCGGCAGGCTGGTGCGGGACCGTTTCATGGCCTGGTTCAATGCGGTGGAAAAGGCCGCCCTGGCCAAGGCCGAAGAAATCTTCCCCTGGGACGTGCAGGGCTATCGGGGCAATGTTGCGAAGGAAGAAGACGTGGCGGCGAACGGCACGCCCGACAGCGGCCCCACGCCGCCGCAGGACGCCTCCTGAGCCGGACGGCCCGGACGCGGCCCTAGATCACAAATACTTAAGGCCTCGTGGACAACCCCCCGAGACCTTTATAAATAATGATTTGGAAGCAACCAGGAATTGCGTTGACTCCTCGTTGCCTCATACAAAAAAAAGGCCCCGCAGGAAAACCCGCGAGGCATTTTGAAATCTGGCGCGCCCGGGAGGACTCGAACCCCCGACCAAGAGCTTAGAAGGCTCCTGCTCTATCCACCTGAGCTACGGGCGCGTAGCCGAACCAAGTACTTAATCAACTGCCACTGGTCCGGTCAAGCCCAAGCCTCCCGAAACTCTTCCACCGGATGGCGCGCCGCTCCCTACTTCCCGCCCCGGATGCCGGTGGTGGTCATCATGTAGATCTCATGCGGATCGAGAATGAGCACCACCGAGCCGTCGCCCATGATGGTCGCCCCGGAGATGCCGCGCATGTCGAACTCGCTCAAATAACTCCCCAGGGGCTTGATGACGATCTCCTGGCGCTCCAGGAGCTTGTCCACGATCAGCCCCAGGCGGCGCTCGTTGTCCTGCAGGATGACCACGGGCACGATGTCCCGGTTGTCGGCGTTTTTGGGCAGTTCCAGCGTCTCGGCCAGCTCCACGATGCCCAAAACCTCGCCGCGAAGCGTCACGGCCTTGCGCTTGTTGACCTCGGTCATGCGCTTGACCTCGATCTTGGTGGTCTCGGACACCGAGTCCAGCGGGATGGCGTACATGGCCCCGTTGACCACCACCATGAGCGCGTCGATGATGGCCAGGGTCAGGGGCAGGGCCAGGGTGAACTTGGTGCCCTTGCCCACCTCGCTGGCCACGCTGACCGTGCCCTTGAGATTTTTGATGTTGGTGCGCACCACGTCCATGCCCACCCCCCGGCCGGAGATGTCCGTGATCTTTTCGGCCGAGGAAAAACCCGGGGCGAATATCAGGTCGATGGCGTCGCGGTCGTCTAGGACCTTGGCCTCTTCGGGGGTGATGACGCCCTTTCGGACCGCCACCTCGCGCATCTTGGCCGGGTCGATGCCCCGGCCGTCATCCTCCACCTCGATGGCCACGGAGTTGCCGCGATGGTAGGCCCGCAGCCAGACATGGCCGATCTTGGGCTTGTTCGCGGCCAGGCGGCCGTCCTCGGTCTCCAGGCCGTGGTCCAGGCTGTTGCGGATCAGGTGCACCAGGGGGTCGCCGATGACCTCCACCACGCTCTTGTCCAGTTCCGTCTCCTCGCCCTCGGTGATGAGGTTGACCTCCTTGCCGGACTTGCGGCTTAGGTCGCGCACCAACCGGGGAAAGCGCGAAAACACCGAGGACACGGGCACCATGCGCACCTTCATGATGGTGTCCTGCAGGTCGTCGGAGATGCGGGCCATGGCGTAGGTGCTCTCGGTGACCTGCTGGGCGATGTGCACCACGTCTTCCTTGCCCTCTTCCAGGGAGCGGGCCAGCATGGCGAAACGGTTGCGGTTGATGATGAGTTCGCCGATGAGGTTCATCAGGTGGTCAAGCTTTTCGTGGTCCACGCGGATGGTCGAGGAAACCTTGGGCTTTCCGGCCTCGGCCTGGGCATTGGGCGCGGCGGCGGCCGGCGGCGCGG
>JAVHLG010000007.1:0-13970 GCA_031082225.1 Desulfovibrionaceae bacterium
CCGACGGCGGAAGAGCTTCCGCCGTCGGCACGCAGGATGAGGAGGGGTTTTTTCACGTGAGGAGGTGAAAGGGTCTGTATGTGATCCGAACCCGGGGTCTCTCCCGGGGGGGTTGCGCATCAGGGCCGGGGAGGGAGCAGAAACCCGGCCCACATTGCCTGGAAGGTTACATTCCGCCGCAGCCGGGACCGTAACCGGGACCATGCCCGGGACCGCGTCCCATGCCAGGTCCGCGACCGCCACCCATGCCCGGGCCACCGCAGCCGCCCATGGCCATCGGCCCGAATTCCTTGATCAGCCTAGCCTTGAAGGTCGCGCCTTCCTCGGTCAACTGGCCCTTTATGGTTCCGATTTCCTTGGCCAGCCCGGCGATCTTGGACTGGTCGGCCTTGGGATCGATGGTCACGACGTTGAGCTCGGCCTTTTTGACCTGAAGCGCGGCCCGGATAGGGGCGATCTTGGCCACATGCTCCTGGACGAGCTTCTGGTAGGCGGCCTGCTGTTCCGGGGTAAGCTGGGTCATGGCCCCGGGGCAGCCACCGGGGCCGCCGTATCCGCCAGGGCCGCCGTGGCCTCTGGCCATGGCCGGAAGGGAAGCAGCCAACACGAGAAGCGCCGTCATAAGGGCCATCTTGAAAATGCGTGCGTTCATGGAACGATCCTCCTTGGGATTGTGTGGCGACCCGGGCTCCGGCGAAAGGGGGAACCGCCGGGGCCTGCGGCGTCGCCATGCTCACTTTCAGAGCATGGACCATGCCAGACGTATTTGTTCTTTTCTTTTAGGTTGTTAGTATTCTGATGGACTTCCCTGAAACCCGCCGCAGTGTACAAAAACAAACAACCTCAGGCTGCATAAGTATAAAAAATATACACCGCGCTAAAAGACAACCCACTGTTTTTTAATTATTTTTTGATTTGAAAAGCCTTCCGGGGTATCTGCCACGATGTCTTCCCTCTGTCGTATACAAATTATCCACCTTCGAAGTTCACGTCCCTGGGGGTAGCCCGATCCGTGTGGCCCCGAAGCACGAAAAAGGCCATGCCCGCCTCCCCGGCATCCGCAGTTGCAGGCTCCAGGAACTGCCAGCCGAGCATGGCCGCGTCCCAGGGGTCGGCCTCGTCTCCGGCCGCCGCCTCGCAGGGAGCTGCCGGGAGCGCATGCCCGAACATGGCCCGTCCGGGGGGTTCCCGGCCAAACCGACGGCCCGTGAGCACAAAGACCAGGGCCGTCGCCCAGGCACGCGCCGAGAGGACCGACACGTCCACAGGGGAAGGACCGAGGGAATCAGGGTTCAAGGCCATTGTCCTCCCGGCCCTCGTCCGCCGGGGCCAGCAGGGTGTCGATGATGCTCCCGGATTCTGTCCCCTGCCCGGCCGCGCAAAGGGTCAGGGGCCGGGCCATGCACACGTGGCAGGCCTCGTCGTAGATGTGGTCCTCGCCGGTGGTGTCGATGTCCTCCACGTTGCGGCGGTCGGCGGCCAGAAGCGGGATGGTGCGGATAAACTCCGTGCAGGTGTCGTAGACCTGGAGCATGGGGGGCATGTCGCCACGCGGCCTCAGGCGCTCGTGGAACTGCCGGATCTTCAGCAGTCGCGAGGGATCGCCCGGGGCCAGAAACACCCCGTGCCGGGCGAACTCCTCGGCCGTGCTCGGGCCCTGGCCGCCGCCCCGGTAGTCGGGCTTTTTGGCGAAACAGTCCGGTCCGGCCAGGCGGATGATCACCCGGGCCGCCAGCCCCAGGCGGTGTTCGCGGTCCAGGATGCCCTGGGCGATGAGCGGATCGGTCATGCGCAGGCCCTGGCCCGCCCTGCCGTTGCAGCCGTACCATTCGGCGAAGCGATAGAGCCTGCCGTCGGCGTCCACCCACCACCAGCCCACGGAAAACGGTGCGCCGTATCCCCAGTCGAAGCTCATGTACAGCGGGGCCTGCCCGGGAACCGGGCGGGGGGCGACCACATGCCGGGACCGGGAAAAGGCGAAGGCCTGCCCCAGAAACACGTCCCAGCGGCCGTCCTTGTAGGCGCTGCGCAGGGGCTCGGGCAGGGCGTCCAGGCGGTGGACGTAGTCGGGATCGCGCCGGGCCAGGATGGCGTTGTCCGCAAGCCGGGCCGGGATGTGGCAGCGCACCATGCCGCCCTCGTTTTTCGGCGCGCGCCGGGGGACATAGGGCGGGGAAAAATCCACGAAGCGGGCCTTGACGAAGCCGTGCCCCACCCCGCCGGGGTTTGTGGCGCACACCACCCCCGGAATGCGGCAGCGGTAGTTTTCCGGGACGGACAGGGAACAGCGCACCCGGCCGCGCAGATAATCGTATTGGAATTCCGTCAGGGCCGTGAGCTCATCCACCAAGAGAAGATGCATCTCCGTGCCCTGGTAGCGGAAGACGTCCCGGTCGGACTGGCAGGAACAGAAAAAAAGCCGCGATCCGTTGCGAAATTCCCAGGCGCGCCGGACGGAGACGTACCGCCCGAGCGCGCCGGGGAACTGCGCCATGGAGGGAAGGATATGGTTTTTTTCCAGTTCCGGGGTCGTGCGCCGGAACAGATAGGCCTGAAGCCCCGGGATGCGCAGGCACCAGGCCAGGCCCTCGAAGCGCAGGGCGTGGCTCTTGCCGGGTCCGGCCGCGCCGCCAAAGAGGATCTCGTTGGCCCGTATCCGGTGCAGCAGGGACTGCTTGGGCTGGGGACGATAGTCCACCTCGGCCTCCACGGCCGTCTCCGCCACGGGGAGGGCGCGCTGGACGCCGTCCCTGAAACCACGCGGCATCCCTACCCGTCCTCCCGGCTGGGAACCGCTTCAGACGGGGCGTCGGCCGGACCGCTGACCAGGGAGGCCCCGCCGGGCGGCGTGGCCCCGTCCCAATCCGGCTCGGGAATATGCGTCACCACCTGGATGACCGCCCCCTCCGTCTGGCGCGGGGCCTTCTCGAAAAGCCCCAGGTGGCGGCACAGCACCTCCAGGGCCCGGGTCTTGCCGTGCAGCTTGACCCGGAGCTTCCGCCCCTCCTTGCCCGGGGTCTCCACGATCTCGGCGATGCAGGCCGACTGCTCCGGCCCCATGCCCCCCGAGTCCCGGATGCGCACGCCGCCCTCGTCCCAGTCCGCGAATTCGCGGATGTCCGAGAAGGCCAGCCGGGCCAGCTCCATGACCACCCGGTCCTGCCGGATGCGGGTGCGTGCGGTGCGTTCGGCCATGGCCGCCTCGATGCGGGCCTTGACGTGGGGCAGGTTTTTCAGGCGCGCCCCGGTGGAGGGCGCGGTCCTTGGACTGTACCCGGCCCGTTCGGCGGCCCGGGTGGCGTTTAGGTCCACAAGATATTCCTGGACGAACCGTTCCTGCAGGCCGGTCAGGGCCGCCGGGCCGTCCGTTCTCTCCGGGACTCGGGCCATGGCCGCCTAATGCACCCGGGTCGAGGGCCCGACCCACTGCAAAAGGCCCAGGATGTCGGCCAGTGACAGGCTCGGATTGAGCCGGGTGATCTCCTCCACGCTGACAGCAGACAGCACGTTCATTTTCCCCCCATGCTTTTCAGCCATAAAAAGATTCCCGCGCCAAGGACCGTGAGCACGCCGCAGACCACGGCGCTGACGGCGGTCATCTTCACGTGGCGCACCCCGGCCCGCATCTCAGCCACGAAGCGGTGGTCCTCCCGGATGGATTCGATGCCCGCCTCATGGACCAGGTCGGCCAGGGCCCCCATTTCCCGGCAGGCCTCGCGGTCCAGGCCGCAGGCGCAGGTGGTGCCCATCTCCTGGCGCACGGCCTTGCGCACCAGGCCATAGAGGCGGGCCTCGGGGTTCTGCCGGGGCTTGTCGCGACGGTCCTCCATCAGTCGTCCCAGGCCGGTCCCTGGTCCGCGCCCTGCCGCCCGCCCTCGGCGAACTTCTGGCAGACCTTGGCGGCCAGGGCCCCGGCCAGGGCCAGGGCGGCGTCCAGATCGAGGGGCTGCCAGACGCCGCTTTGCACCGTGGCGTAGGTCCAGTTGAAGAGCACCACGGCCACGATGGCCGCCGTGAGCACCCTGGTGCTTGAAAGATTGCCTGCGTCGTCGGTAAAAAGTCCTGTCATGCCCTCTCCTCCCTGGGGTTTGGGTTTGTGCGGCGCGAAACAGCCAGCCCGGAGGCGAGCGCCGCAAGCGGGATTCCCGGCCCGCCATGTCCCTCCTCCCGCGGGAAGAGCAGGGGCTCGGTGCGCGGATGCAGGCAATACGGGCAGGCGGCGGCGCATCCGGCGTTCAAAGGGGCTATGACCGATCCGCGAAAGACCGTGCCGCAGGCCGGGCAGTGCCGCGTCAGGCCGTGGGGCGCAAGGCAGATGGTCGAATCCGAGACGATCTCCATGGCCGCCATAGGCGACGCGTACCGTCCGCCGATGTGCCGCTCCGCTTGATATGCCTGTGGGTTCATGTTTCGCTCCGTCCTTGAAGCCCACAAGACCATGCCAAGGGGACAGGGACCAGCCGCTGGCTGTCATCTGTGGCCGACACGGCCTGAAGTCTTTACAAGCGCCGCGAAATCATGGACAAAACCCTATCGGAAAAATCAAAAGGAGCCCCCATGCCCCTTGCCGCCGTCTGCGCCTCCCTCGTGCTGATCCTTCTGACGTCCTGCACCCCCGGACGATCCGGGCAACCCATGACCCTGGCGCATTTCGAGAACTTCTGCCAGGTCTTCCCCACTCCAAACTCCTGCGACTCCACAACCATCTGCGGGGACTTCTCCAACGTGCTGTCCAGCCCCTCTTTGGGCCTGGACGACTGCCTGGCCCGCTGCCGCCGCACCAAAAACCATCTGCAGCCAAGCAACATCATCAACAGCTGCAACGGCGCCCTGGGGCGGGCCTGGGATCTGTGCTCCCAGTTCTGCCGCCAGAACTACGCGCAATAGGTTCGCGCCCGGGAACCATGTCCCGGGCTGTTGAAAACACGTTTCAGAGGACACTGGTTCTGTCGCCGCCCCCGCCCCCTGCGCGGCATGAGGCGGAGAGGACTTCGGCCAGGGCGGGATTCGGTTCGTCTTGCCTGTACGCACGATCTCAGGTATACGACACATTCGGCTGGACCCGACTCCGGCTGCCCGGAGGGCTGCCTCCACCATCCAGCCGTGCAAATTCACCGAACCATCACGTTCCCGTAACACGCCTCCGCCACAGTGCCGCAAGAGCGCAACCGGGCGATTTCCAAATCGCCACAGATGCCGACGAAACGCGCCACAGGGGGGACATATGGCCGACATCACGCGCAAGCCCATATTTGAATTCCAGCTTCCCGAAACCGTCAGCCCCGTGCTTCAGGGTCTTTTCGGGCTGGCAAAGGCCCCGCTCTCCCGACTGCTCGGGCTGTCGCGCATCGATGCGCTGTACGCCGACATCCCCCAGGGCGTCGTCGGCCGGGAGTTCGTGGACGCCGCCCTGCGCACCTTTCATTTCTCCTACCGGGTCAGCGACGAGGATCTGGCCCGCATCCCGGAAAGCGGCCCGGTGGTGGTGGTGGCCAACCACCCCTTCGGCGGCCTGGAGGGCCTGATCCTGGCCGGGCTTTTAGCCTCGCGGCGGCCCGACGTGAAGATCATGGCCAACTTCCTGTTGCAACGGATTCCCGAACTCGCCGATTTTTTCATCTTCGTGGACCCGTTTGGCAGCTCGGACGCCGCCAAGCAGAACATCCGCCCCCTCAAGGAAAGCCTGGGCCATCTGCGCCAGGGCGGCATCCTGGGGGTCTTTCCGGCGGGCGAGGTGTCCCACCTGCAGTTCAAGAACCGCCGCCCGACCATCTCCGACCCGGTCTGGAACGCCTCCGTGGCCCGTATCATCCTCAAAACCGGGGCCACGGTGGTGCCCATGTTTTTCGACGGCAGCAACAGCCGCCTGTTCCAGCTCCTGGGGCTGGCGCATCCCCGCCTGCGCACGGCCCTTCTGCCCCGGGAATTCCTCAACAAGGGGGATAGGCCCATCGAGGTGCGCATCGGCGCCCCGATCCCGTTTTCCCGACTGGAGCAGATGGCCGAAGGCGAGGACAACGCCGACGAGCTCATCATCCGCTGCCTGCGCCTGCGCTCCTACCTTCTGGCCGCCCGGGGGGCCAAATCCCGGCCCCGCCCCAAGCTTTTCCTGCCCAAGGGGCCGGGACGTCAGGAGGCGCTCATCCCGGCGGCCGATCCCCAGCTTTTGACCGACGAGATCGCGGCCCTGCCCCGGGAATGCCGCATGTTCACAAGCGGCGATTTCTCGGTCCTGTGCGCCGAGGCCAGGCAGCTTCCCCTGGTTTTGCGCGAGATCGGACGGCTGCGGGAGCTGACCTTCCGCCGCGTGGGCGAGGGCTCGGGCAAGGCCTGCGACCTGGACCCCTTTGACGCCTATTACCTGCATCTGTTCATCTGGAACGAAAAAAATCGCGAGGTGGTGGGGGCCTACCGCATCGGCCGCACGGATGAGATCCTGGCCCGCATGGGACAACGGGGCCTGTATACGGACACGCTTTTCGTGCTCAAGGAACGCTTCCTGCGCCACGTCAGCCCCGCCCTGGAGATGGGCCGATCCTTCGTACGCCCGGAATACCAGAAGAGCTATTCGTCGCTTCTGCTGTTATGGAAAGGTCTGGCCCGGTTCGTGGTGCAAAACCCCAAATACAAAATCCTCTTCGGTCCCGTCAGCATCACCAACGAATACAAGACCGCCTCGCGCCAGCTCATCGCCCGCTACTTCAAGGAACAAAACGCCCTGCCCGAGCTGGCCCGCCTGGTCCGGCCGCGCACCCCGCTCAAGGAGCAGCACTGGCTGAAAAACGCGGCCCGCACCCTGGTCACGGATTTGGACGATCTGGTGGAGCTTTTAGCCGACATCGAGTCCGATCAGAAGGGCATCCCGGTGCTCCTGCGCCAGTACCTCAAGCTCGGAGGCAAGCTTTTGGCCTTCAACGTGGACCATGAATTCGCCGACGCCCTGGACGGGCTCATCGTGGTGGATCTCATGCGCACGGACCGCAAGCAGTTGGAACGCTACATGGGCAAGGACGGCTTGGCAAAATTTTTGGCCTTCCACGGTCTGGGGCCGGTGGACGCCGCGCACTCGGTCGCCGGACCGCAGGGCACGGACGGCTCGGGCGGCGGATTGCCGCGTTGCGCGTAGGCGGTCTGGCCTCTCAAGCGGTTGTGCCCAGCGCCCCCCGGCTTCGTGCCGCAACGGTTGTGACGGGGTGCGCCGCTTGCGTCGCGATCTCGCTATCCGTCGGTATAGTCAGTACAATTTTGCCAATATAATTCGGACTGATACCCGTAAATCCATATCGACGAATTTTGAGGTCGTGACACTAGGCGATCCACTTCCGGCGCACGTTCCACAGGCTGGCCGTGAACAGCCCGAGGCAGAAAAGCCCCAGAATCGCCACATCCAGCCAAAGGGGCAGCATATTGCCCCCGCCCGCATCCGGAATGGCCCCGCGCAGGGCGTCCACGCCATAGGTCAGGGGCAGCATGTAGGACAACGGCTGCAACACCACGGGCAGCTTGGCCACGGGGAAAAAAAGTCCGCACAAAAACAGCATGGGGAACCGGAAAAAATTGGAGAAGGTCTGGGCCTCGAAGACCTCGCTGACGGCCACGGCAATGAAAAGCCCAAGGAACGCCGAGGCCACGGCCACCAGAAAGATCACGCCGAGAAACGTCCCCCAGGCCACCCCGGACAGATCCACCAGAAACGCGGCCATGGCCATGGGCACCAGGGCGTTGAGCACCCCGAAAAATATCGCCCCCCCGGTCTTGGCGAACATGAGCAGTTCCAAGGGAATGGGGGCCAGAAGCAGCCGGTCGAAGGACCGGTTCTTTTTTTCGAAGGTCACGGTCACGGCCAGCATGGAGGTGGTGCCGAAAAGCACGGAGATGGCCGCCACCCCCGGCAACAGGGCCATCACGCTCTCCAGCCCGGAGCCGGAGCGGATGAAAAACATGCCCGTCCAGGCCAGGGGAAACAACAGCCCCCAACTGATATTGGGCGGCTTGAGATAATAGGTCCGCATGTCCTTGGCCACAATGCCCCAGAAGATGGTCAGGCGTTTCATGCCGCCTTGCCCCCCTTTTCCTTTTCCCGACCCAGGGCCTCGGCCTTGATGCCTGTGAGCCGCACGAACACGTCCTCCAGGGACGGCCGCAGGCGTCGGGCCTCCAGCACCTCGGCCCCGGCATCCTCCAGGGAGCGGACCACCGCCCCCACCCGCACCGGGAAGCCGCACTCCACCCGAATGGCGTCCGTCCCGGCCAGGGTGAACCCGCAGTCGGGATAGGCCGCAGCCAGGGCCGCCACATACCCGGACACCTCCCCGGCGCACACCACACGCACGGCATGGCGGCCGGAAAGGGGGGCCACAAGCCGCTCCACCGTGTCCACGGCGACGATCCGCCCCGTGACCAGGAAGGCCACCCGGCCGCACAACCGCTCGGCCTCCTCGATGTAGTGGGTGGTCAGGAGGATGGTGGTTCCGGCGGCGTGCAGTTCGGCCAACAGGGCCCGGATGTGCCGGGCGCTCTCCACATCGACCCCCGTGGTGGGCTCGTCCAAAAAAAGGATGTCCGGGGAGTGCATGATCCCGGCGGCAATGGTCAGACGGCGTTTCATGCCTTTTGAATACCCGCCGAACTTGCGTTGCCCGGCCGGGGCCAGTCCGAAGAGCTCCAGAAGCTCCCCGGCCCGCTTGCGCCGCGCGGCCTTGTCCATGCCGTACAGCGCGCCGCAGAAGCACAGGTTGTCGTAGCCGGAAAGTTCCGGGTAGAGGTTGCTGTCGTCGGGAACCACCCCGATTAAATGCTGGGCGGCCTTGGGATTTTTCGAGCAGTCCACGCCGCCGATGCGGATGGTCCCGGCGTCTGGCCTGGCCAGGCCGATGAGCATGTTGATGGTGGTGGACTTGCCTGCGCCGTTTGGGCCTAAAAGCCCGAAAAGCTCCCCCTGGTCCACGGTAAACGACACCCCGGCCACGGCGGCCACCTCGCCGAAGTTTTTTTTCAAATCCACAGCCTCAATAGCGTGGGTCATGATCGCGCCCTTTCCGCCAGGTCTTTTCGGCCTGTATGTAAGTTTTCGCGCATATACTATGGGCGCGCCCCAAAAAAAATCCCGGTCAGGACGCCGCTTCCCCGTGTCCAGCGGGCGGGCGGGCCGCGCCGGATTCGCCTGCCTCCGGATTTTCCTGCCCAGCCGCAAAAAAGGCCGCCGTCTCGCGGCCCCAGGCGGCCAAAGTGCCGGGGTCGGCCCGGTAGTGGACGAAATAGCCCTGCTTGTCGGCCACAACCGCCCCGGCGTCGCGCAGGATGCGCAGGTGCTGGGACACGGCGGCCGGGGTGATGGACAGGGCCCTGGCCAGGGCCCCGACGCACATCTGGCGCTTGGCGAGCATCTCCAGCATGCGGACCCGGGTGTCCACGGCGAGCACCTTGCAGATGCGGGCCAGGCGTTCGGCCGTGGCCCCGCCGGAAATTGTGGGGACAATCTGTTTAAGCATATTCGCAGATACTTGCACGCTTCCTGGTTTTGGTCAAGCGGGTCCACCTCGTGCGGGAAACAACTCCATTCCAGGCATTGACGATAAATGATTCTTTACCAAACTTCTGACGGGCGATATCTTCATGGAAAGGAGAATCGTATGGACTTTTCAGAACAAATCCAAGCCTTGGCCGGAAAAATCCAAAAACAGAAAGCTCATTTGCTCACCGAAGAAGCCACAAAAACAGCCCTGGTCCTGCCGTTCATCAACATGCTGGGATACGATATTTTCAATCCGGCCGAGGTCATACCCGAATTTACCGCTGACGTAGGAATAAAAAAAGGCGAAAAAGTCGATTATGCATTGCTTTTGGACGGGAAGCCAATACTTTTGTTTGAATGCAAACCATACGGATTCCCGCTCGAACAGACCCAGTCAAGCCAACTATACCGTTATTTTTCGGTCACAGAGGCACGCATAGCTGTTCTCACGAATGGCTCAACATATAAATTTTTTACTGACCTCGAAAGTCCAAACAAAATGGACTCCAAGCCATTTATGGAATTCGATTTTTTAGCCATAGATGAAACCCTCGTCCCTGAATTAAAAAAACTTTCAAAAACAAATTTTGACATCAATAATGCATTATCTGCCGCCAGCGAACTCAAATATACCAGGGAAATTAAAAAAATCCTTGCCTTAGAAATCGCTTCCCCAACGGAAGAGTTGGTTTGTTTTTTTACAAGCCGTGTTTACCCCGGAAGACTCACAAAGAACGTCAAAGAACAATTTACAGAAATCGTCAAAAGAGCTTTGCACAATTTCATAAATGACAAGATAAAAGAACGGCTAACGTCCATAATGGCCGACACAGAACCTGTCAAAATTACTGAAAACCTGCCAGCAGAGACTGCTGAACATGAGGAAGACGAAAAAATCATCACCACCCAGGAGGAGATAGAAGGATTCTATATCATCAAGTCAATCTTGCGTGAAACATGCGACGCAGATCGAATTCATTATAGAGATACGCAAAGCTACATGGGAATCCTTCTTGACGACAACAATCGCAAGCCCATTTGCCGACTTCGGTTTAATGGACAAAACAAGCAACTAGGCATTATCCGCGCCGGAAAAAAGGAAGAACGCGTCAACCTCGCAACCCTTGACGACATCTACAAGTATGCCCAAGACATCAAAGCCGCCATTTCCTTCTACGAAACAAACGATTAGGCTATTGTTGACATATTTCCCCGGGGCTGCCGCCGGTTGAATCAAGCGGCAGCCCCGAAGCCCCTTATGCCGCCCGCGCTTCCCGACGTCGCAGCAGGTATTTCGTCAACTCCATGATCCCGAAGATGACCACGCTGAAAAGCGTGACGACCGTCACGTCATTCGCCATGGGCATGACAATGCCGAGGGTCTGGCGCGGCTTTAGGCGGCAAACCCGGTGAAAGTCGCGACAAAGGATGATAGAAGGCAGACATGCACACCGCTGGTTCGCTGTTGGACATCATGACCGGGATGGCCCGGGCCCTGCATCCCCAGTCCGGGGACCTGCCGCCCCAGGCCGCGCTGGACGATCTGCTTCGCCGGATGCTCGACGCGTTCGTGACCGCGTCACACGCCTCCCGGGCCGTGGCCATCCTTTTGGAACCCGACGACGCCACGCCCCGCCTGCGGGCCGCCGTGCCGGATGACGGGACATGGCCCGCCAGGGGCGAGGCCTTGCGGATGTATCTGCACCCCGGGCCGCCGCATCTGGTTCCGGTTCCGGCAGCAACCGCGTCCCCTGCCGCTGCAACGGGTGTTGTCGGCCGTCGCGGTGCAGGGGGGCAGAGCGGAGCAGCCCTGGCCGTGGCCGCGTTCGGCGTGCCGCATCCGGCAGGCGGCGAGGCCCGGGGGGCGCTCGTGGTCGAACTCGAACCGGATGACCCTGACGTTGCAGCCATGTCCGCCGCGGCGCAGCTTCTGGCCAGCGCCGTGGGATCCGGGCTGCACCTTGCCGCGTTGCAGGCCGCCCATGCCGCCGAGACCGTGGCCTTGCGCAGCCGGGTTCTGGCCGGATTCGCCGAGGCCTTCGGCCCGGCAAGCTGTCCGGGCCTGGCGGCAGCGCGCCTGGAGGTGGAACGGTCGGCCCGCGAGCCGGGACCGGTCTTTTTCTGGGGTGAAACAGGCACGGGCAAGGCCCGGTTCGCCCGGCTCGTCCATGAGTTGTCGTCCCGGGCCGCGCGTCCCTTTGTGGCCGCCCGGGCGGATGACATGGCAGCGGTCTTCGGCCGGGACAACAGCGGCCTCCCCAGGCCCGGCGCGGTGGAGGACGCCGCGGGCGGCACGCTCTATCTGGCCGATGCGGCCGCCCTGGCCTGCGATGCGGACGCCGCCGCCCGCCTGGCCCGGCTTGTGCGCCACGGCTGGTTCACACGCTGCGGTTCGACCGCCCGACGCCGGGCGAAGGTGCGCGTGATCCTGGGATCAGGCCTGGCCCCGGAAGAACTGTGCCGCCGCATCCCGGATCTGGAGCCCCTGCTGCACCAGCCCGGGACCGGAGGCGACGGCATCCGGACGATCCGCCTGCCCCCCCTGCGGGAACGCCCGGACGACGTGCCCATCATCCTGCAGCGGGCCGTGGACCTGCTGGCCGGTCGGGGCGGGGAGCGGCTGTCGTTCACCCAACGGGCGATCAAGGCGCTTCGCGCCTATCCCTGGCCCGGCAACGACGAGGAGGTGCGGACCCTTGCGGCCGAGGCCCTGTTGTCGCGCACCGGCGGACGCCTGGATGTCGGGGATCTCCCGGCCCGGATCTTCTCCCTGCCCCCCGGGGGCGGGGCGGACGCGGAGGAGGCGGGAGGGAATGCGCCCCGGGCGGACACCTTGTGGGATATGGAGCGGGACAGGGTGCGCGCGGCCCTGGAACGCCACGCCTGGGTGCGGGCCCGGGCGGCGCAGGAACTCGGCCTGACGCCCCGCCAGCTTGGCTGGCGCATGAAGCGGCACGGACTGCGGCCGCACGACAGGGAATAACCGCCTCCCGGGGATGTCCGGCATCGCGGACACCCCCGGGAGGCGGCAACGGCCAAGGCCCTGTCCGTGAAATCCGGGCTGCCGGATTTCGCCGTGAACATGGCGGGAGGCGCTTTTTACGAAAACGACGCCCGCACTTCAAACGGGACGCCGCCCAGACTACTTTTTGCCTTTTTTGCCGGGGGCGGGCTCGTCGTCCTTTTTGGGGGCCTCGGCCACGACCAGGCACGGCGAACCCTCAGGGGCGGCAGCCTCGGCCGGGGCCTCGATCTCGGGAGCGGATTCGGGCTCGGGCTCGGGCTCGGGCTCGGGCAGGGGCTCGGGTTCGACAGAGGTGATCTTCACTGCCTCGGCCTCCTGAACCGGAACCTCGTCCAGCCAGGACAGTTCGATGACCAGCTTCTGGCGGTTTTTCTTGCGTTCGGCCTCGATTTCAAAGCTCACGGTCTCCCCGGGCTTGAGGGTGCAAAACTCCGACCCCTTCTGCAGACACACGGTTTTTTCTCCGAAGCTCTTGACCAAGTCGCCCAGCAGCGCGCTGGCGCTGGCGAAATCCACCGTGCCCTTGAGGCTGATGCCATGCTTTCCCATGTCCGTTCTCCCTTGGTGTTTCGTTGTTGCTTAGAGTTTTTCCGACGTGGCGGTTCCCTCGAAGAGGAGGTTGTCCTTGACCTTGGCCGCGAGTTGGCCCGGGGTCGGGACGGCGGGCTGGGAAGGCGTTTTTTCCGCCAGGGCCTTTTCCTCGGGCAGGGCGGGGGAATCGTCCGGACGGGGGACGATGTCGGCGGGCTGGTGGCGTTTTTTGCCCTTGGCCTCGTGCCGCATCTCTTCGATCTTTTTCTCGGCCTTTTTGAGAAACTTCTCCAATCCCTTGTTCACGGCCGTATCGACATCAAGCTTTTTCCCGAAGCCTCTCGCCTCTTCCCGCACAGCCTCAATGCGCTCAGCAATCTCTGAATCCACATTGAAAATCATGCGTTTAACTTCTTTATCCTGCCTGAATATCGACATAATTCCTCCGTCTTGTTGTACATATTCCGTACGTCTTCTATGTCTGTTTTCGTACGCAGTCAAGAGCATATTTTGTTCTTGATATCATGAATCTGCGTACGCATGCCGACCCTTGCAGGCCAGAGAAAGACGCGCTTGTTCTGAGCCGCCCAGAGTCGAAAGAAAGCCGTAT
Organism: Desulfovibrionaceae bacterium; assembly: GCA_031082225.1. GTDB lineage: Bacteria > Desulfobacterota > Desulfovibrionia > Desulfovibrionales > Desulfovibrionaceae > Desulfolutivibrio. The sequence continues at coordinate 13,681 of JAVHLG010000007.1, forward strand.
TCCCGGAAATGGTTCGAGGGCCGTACGTCCCGCCGACGGCATGGCCGGGCGGTCCCCGTGAGGCGAGCAAAACGATGCGTTACGCCGTCATGGAATCGGCGGGATATGGCGGCGGGTTGGGAAGGCTGCCCAACGCAAGCTCCTCCCTCGGGCAAAAATGGGGCAGACCCCTGGCCCGTCCAGGTCCGGGCCAGCGTCGCCGGGCGCACGGGGGATGTCCGCCGCCGGGTTGACGGCCCGGTCGCCCAGCATCATCCCGCATCGTCCCGGCGCGCCGGGGAGGGCGGTAC
>JAVHLG010000007.1:13980-31652 GCA_031082225.1 Desulfovibrionaceae bacterium
CTCCGGCGTGGCCACGCCGAACCCGGCCCCATCAATTCCCGGCGCGAGGGAAGAGCGCCTGCCCAGCCCGCTGGCTCCCTACCCCAGGTTGGCGGCCGCCACGTCCCAGTTCACCAGGTTATCCAGCACGGCCTTGACGTAGTCGGCCCGGCGGTTCTGATAGTCCAGATAATAGGCGTGCTCCCAGACGTCCACGGTCACAAGGGGCTTCTGGCCGTTTTGCAGGGGGTTGGCGGCGTTGGGGGTCTTGACGACCGCAAGCCTGTCGCCGTCCTGCACCAGCCAGCCCCAGCCGCTGGCGAACTGGCTCACGGACGTGGCGGCCAGTTCCTTTTTCATGGCCTCGAAATCGCCGAACGAGGCGGTGATGAGCTCCGCCAGCCTGCCCGTGGGGGCCTTGGGGCCGCCCGGGGTCAGGCCCTTCCAGTAAAACGTGTGATTGCAGGCCTGGGCTGCGTTGTTAAAAAGGGCCAGGGCGGCCGGATCCTTTCCGGCCGCAAGAAACACCGCCTCAAGGCTCGTTGGGGCCGGGTTCACGGCCTTCAGGAGTTCGTTGGCGTTGTCGTAATAGGCCTTGGTGTGCTTGCCGTAGTGGAAGCTTATGGTCCTGGCCGAGATGTACGGCTCCAGGGCGTTTTCCGCATAAGGCAGGGGCGGCATGGCGAATACCGGGCCCTCGGCGGCAAAGGCCGCCGTGCCGGACAGATCGGCCAGGCCGGACAGGGTGGTCAGTGACGACAGCACAAGGCCCGCGCCTGCGGCAAACCCCAGGAATTCACGTCGGGAAAGGGCGCAGGGATGGGATTCGGGTGTCATGGGCTCGCTCCTTGCGGCGCGCCAGGGGGGGGCGCGAAGAGGTTTTCGATGCTGGCATCCTCACCGATCCGGCCGCAAAAAGAAACCCCGTCGCCTCCCTTTTCTCATGCGCGAACCCCGGTTCGCCAGGGTCCGTTCAGATCCGGACTGACTTGGCCGACACCGCCCGGATCAGGCCGGGACGCGCGCCTTCTCCTGGTTGGCGCGGCTGGGCGCGCCGAAGAATAACGCGCCCACCAGGGCCGTGAACGGGGCCACGGCCACCAGCCCGAAGCTGCCCACCAGGGTGTTTAAGACCTCGGCGGCCACGTAGATGAGGTTAAAAAGGTTGGAAAGCGGCACGCCCTGGGCCATGAACATCATGAGCAGGGCGATGTACCCGCCGGAATAGGCGAATAAAAGCGTGGTGGTCATGGTGCCCACAACGGCCCGGCCCACCCGAAGCCCCGCGCCCAGAAGCTGGCGGCGCGAGGCCCCGGGCATGCCCCGGGCCACCTCCTCAATGCTGGCGGCCACGTCCATGGCCAGATCCATCATGGCCCCGCAGGAGCCGATGAACACGGCGGCCACGAAAATGCGCTTCAGGTCCAGGTGGCCGTAGCCGGTGTACAGCAGGCTCTCGGCAAAGGGCTTGATGGCCCCGTGCAGCCGGAAGAGGTCGGTAAAGACCAGGGCCAGGACGCAGGCCGTGCCCACGCCCAGCATGGCCCCCAGAAAGGCCGTGGCCCCCTTGCGGGTCACCCCGCCCACCAGGAAGATGACGCAGGACGTAAGGATGGTGACCACGCCAAGGGACACCAGCACGGGATTGTAGCCGCTTAAAAACGAAGGGATGAGGATCTTCCAGATGACAAGCCCGGCAAAGGCGAAGGACAAGAGGGCCTTGGCCCCGGTCCATCCCCCGAAGGCCAAAAGCAGGGCGGCAAAAAGCCCAAAGAGCACCATCTCCAACCCCAGGCGGTAGTGGTCCACGGGATTGACGTGGGTGACCTCACCGGCCGCGTTGCGGGTGAGCACCACCAGGGCCGTGTCTCCGGGCGCAAACAGCTTGTCCATCTCCATCTTGCCCAGAAGCTGGTTTAGGCCCCGCACGGTCTGCCCGGCGTGGGGACCATCCAGGATTTCGAGCTCCACGGCCTGGATGCCCGTGCGCACCAGCCCGAACTGCAGCACGTCGGCGTCGTTGACGGCCAGAACCCGCCCCTTGCACTGCACGGCGTTTGCGTCGATGCGCGACTCATAGCCCGTGGGCAGAAAGGCCAGCCCCACGGTCAGGACCAGAAAGAAAAGACACAGCAGCGCATCGCGCCGCGTTTTCGACTCCACAGGGATCATTCGGACTTCCTCTCGCCAGTCTGTCCTGGCGACATGCTCACGCCGTTACGGGTTCCCCAAGGGCCAAGCCTTTGGGCCGCCGGAGGCATCCCCCCGACCATACCGCCGGAGGCGTTCCCCCCCGGCCAGGCTTACCATCCCATGACAAAGGGGCGGCGCAGGCAGTTTCGCCGCGCCGCCCCGGGATGGTTCCTGCAACAGTTCGGCCTAGTTCGCGGCCACCTGGGCGGCGGGCAGGCCCATGGCGCTTTTCAGTTTCTTGGCGATGTCGGTGTTGTCGTACAGGCCGCCAAACGCCTCGGCCCCGGCCCCACCAGCGGACACGGTGACCGGCACGCCGGTGTGGGAATAGGAGGTCCAGCCCAGGCCCGCCTTCTGGTTGAGCAGGTGGGTCAGCGTCACGGACAGGGGGTTGTAGCCGCCATAGAGCAGGTAACCCTGGGGATCCTTGCCGTCCACGCCGTAGCCGCTCTTGGCGTCGGCCGGGGCGGCCATGAACAGGTCGAAGGCCTCCTTGACCTTGGCCACCTCGAACTCCTTGAGCACGGCGGCATCCTTGGCGTCTCCGGCGAACTTAAGCCCGAAGGTCTCCTCAATGGCGGGCTTGGCGGCATCGAAGGAGCAGTTGGCGCCGCAGGACTTCTTGAACTCGGCCATCTTGTTCGTGAAGGCCTGGAAGGACATCTTCTGGCCGGTGAGCACATTGTAGAAGCTGTCGTACTTGGTTCCGGCAAACCCGATGGTCAGGCCGCCGCATTCGTGGTCGCCCGCCACCAGGATGAGCGTCTCGTCCGGATGCTTTTTGGCGAACTCCTGGGCCGCGACCACGGCCGCGTCCACGTCCAGCACGTCGCCGATGGCCCCGGCGGCGTCGTTGGCGTGGCAGGCCCAGTCCACCTTGCCGCCCTCGGCCATGATGAAAAATCCCTCCGGGCCTTCCAAGACCTCGGCGGCCTTGGTCACCAGTTCGGCCAGGCTCAGATCCTTGGCGGTGCGATCGATCATGTAGGGCATGGCCTGGCTATCCTGAAGCCATTCATTGATGACGATGACCTTGCCGTCATCCTTGCTGATCTTCTCAAAGCCCTCGCGACCGGTGACGACCTTGTACCCGGCGGCCTTGGCGGCCTCGATGGCGTCGCCCTGGGGGGCCTTGGACTTTTTCCCTGTCGGATCCTTGAAACCGCCGCCGCCGAAGAAGTCGAAACCGCTTTTCACCAACTCATGCGAAATCTCATGATAGTTTTCACGGGTTTCCTGGTGGGCGTAAAACCCGGCCGGAGTGGCGTGGTCGATGGACACGGTGGAGATGATCCCCACCTTTTTGCCCTGTTCCTTGGCCAGTTCGGCCACGTTTTTCACAGGCGTTTTGTCCGGGGTCACGCCCAGCATGCCGGAGTTGGTCTTGACCCCGCAGGCCATGGCCGTGGCCGTGTCCGCCGAATCCGGGATGATGGAGTTGGCGGCATGGGTGGTCATCATGCCGTGGGCCGGAAGCTGGCTCATGGCCAGCTTCACCGTACCGTGGGGCTTGCCCTCCCTGGCCGCCAGAAACATCTCCGTGGAGGTGCGCTGGGGCTGGGCCATACCGTCGCCGATGATGAAAAAGACGTACTTGGCCTGTTTTTCGGCCGCAGACGCAGCCTGTCCACAACACAGAAGCGCGGCCACGGCCAAAAAGGCCAGGGCCGAACGGGAAGAGAGTCTGTGCAACACCATAGCCGGTTCCTCCATGTTTTGCGGGGTGGGCGGCGCGACGCGCCGGGTCGGTCTACGCAATCGGCCAAGGCTTTTCAGAGGACCGTGACGGCGTCGTGACACAGCCCGCTCATTCCCGTGACGCGCCGTCCAGCGCGGCCCGGGCGGCCCGGAATCGCGTGGCCATGGCCGAAAGGGCATCCCCCTGCTCCGGGGTCAGGCGCGGCTTCATGTCCGCCACGGCCCGGTCGATGGCGGCATCCGCCTTGGGCCGCGATTCCTGGCGGATCGCCGACAGTTCGTCCAGCGCCCTGGCCAGGATGGGCCGCAGTTCCCGGCGTTGTTCTTCGCTTAAGTCCAGTTTGTCGTCCAGACGGCCCATGATCAATCCTTCCACATGGGCCATGTCCCCGGCCACGGTGCGCAGCACCGCCCGTTGCACGTACAACCTGGTTCCGGCCACGCCCAGCACCGCCCCGGACAGAAAGATGACGCAGGCCGCAAGGAGGGGTTTCCAATTTTTCATGATCGTGTCTCCATGGCTACAGTCCGGCCAGGCGCAACGCGGAAAGCCCCGTGGGATCGGCCAGGACCGTGCGGAGAAGCAGCCAGTCCAGCCCCTGTTCCAGGGACAGGCTCCAGACCGCGCAGACGCCTGCGGCCACGGCCGAGGCGGCGGCAAATGGATAAAAAACGCGGGACAGACGCTCCCATGAGGCCTGTATGGAATCCCGTCGGCGGTACGCAGGCAACTCGTCAATCCGGGCCATGATAGCCCGCACCGCGCCCATATCCACCTCCGGGACCTCGCGGGCGGCATGGACCCGGCGTAGAAGCTCCTCTGTCCTGTCCAGGCGGTCACTTTTTTTCGTCGTCATGGCGCTCACCTCGTATAAGACGTCGTTTCCAGCATGACGCGCAGGGCCTTCCTGGCCCGAAACGCCCGAATCTTCACATTGGCCCGGCTGATGCCCAAAAATTCGGCGGCCTCGGCCGTGGAACGCTCCTCCAGGCAGGTCAGCACCAGGACCATGCGATCCGTGGGCGACAGCCGGTCCAGGGCCTCCGCCAAAAACCGCCTCGCCTGGTCTCCGGCGACCGCCTCCTCGACAGGCTGGGCCGACACGTCCGGGGTGTTGTCCACCATGGCCCGCCCGGCCTCGGAAAGGTCGGCGTGCAGGGTCTCCCGGCTCTTGTAGCGCATGCGCCAAAAATCGTGGCAGGCCCGCACGGCGATGACCGACAGCCAGTGGGAAAAGGGGCTGTCGGCCCGGTACCCCTGAAGCGACACGTAGGCCCGCACGAAGGTCTCCTGGACCAGTTCGGCCACCTGCCCGTCCGGGACATGGGCCGAGACGATGCGGGCCACGGCGGCTTTGTGGGCGCGCACCAGCGCCTCAAAGGCGTGTTTGTCGCCGCAAAGGACCCGGGCCACAAGGCCCGAGTCCCCGGATTCGTCATGGTTTTGGGCCTGGATCATGTTCCGGCCGTTTCCTGGCCTCAGCTTGCGCCCACGGTATGGGCTTCGATCCATTCCTCGAAGATGGCCCGGGCCGTCTCCACACGCTCCCGCACCTTCTCCGCGATCAGGTCGCGGCTTTCCAGGAGCAGCTTCTGTTGCTCGGGGGTGAGCTTGCCGCGCACCTCGGCCATGATCCTGCTCTTCACCACCACGGCCTCCTCCCCGGCGGCGGCCAGATCGCGAAAGGCCAGGCGCACGGCGGCCTCGTCGGCGGCAGGGGAAGCCGTGGCCTTCCGGAAATGCTCGGCTGCGGCCCGTACCCGGTCGAAGGCGGCCCGGGCCTCGCCCTTGTGGGACTTGAGCACTGCGGCCACGTCGCGTTTCTGGGCCTCGGTGAGATCGAGGCGGACGAGGGTTCTCAGGAAGGTTTCCCTGGGGATCAGGCCGTCGCCGTCGGGAACCTGTCCCGCCAGGGCCAGCACGCCGCCGCCCAAGGCCAGGACCAGGAGGGTGAGGAAAAGGATGCGTTTCATATGGGTTCTCCTTCGTCTTGATGTGACGGGCTTTGGCGCCCGTCATGAACCCATGTCGCACGAAGGATGGAAACGGTTACGCCCCGGTCGGAAAGGCGTCCGGCCGGGGCGAATTTTCGCGGTGCGCCGCCCGGGAGCCGTCCCGGCGCAGCCATGGCCGGATCAGGCGATGGTCACGTCCTGGCACAGATAGACGTCCTGGATGGTCTGCAGGAGCTTGATCCCCTCGGTCATGGGCCGCTGGAAGGCCTTGCGGCCGGAAATAAGCCCCATGCCCCCGGCCCGCTTGTTGATGACCGCCGTGCGCACGGCCTCGTCGAAGTCCGCCGCCCCGGCCGCGCCGCCGGAGTTGATGAGCCCGGCCCGGCCCATGTAGCAGTTGGCCACCTGATAGCGGGTCAGGTCGATGGGATGGTCCGTGCACAGTTCGGTGTAGACCCGCTTGTCGGTCTTGCCGAAGCCCACGGCGGTGTAGCCGCCGTTGACCGTGGGCTGCTTCTGCTTGACGATGTCGGCCTCGATGGTGGCCGCCAGGTGGTTGGCCTGGCCGGTCAGGTCGGCTGCGACGTGGTAGTCCACGCCGTCTTTCACGAAGGCCGGGTTTCTGGTGTAGGCCCACAGCACGCAGGCCATGCCCAGTTCGTGGGCCCGGCGGAAGGCCTTGCTGATCTCCAGAATCTGGCGGCGGGACTCGGGCGAGCCGAAATAGATGGTGGCCCCCACGGCCGTGGCCCCCATGTCGTAGGCCTGCTCCACCGAGGCGAACAGGGTCTCGTCGTAGATGGCGGGCAGACTCAAAAGCTCGTTGTGATTGAGCTTGAGCATGAAGGGAATCTTGTGGGCGTACTTGCGGGCCACGCTGCCCAGCACCCCAAGCGTCGAGGCCACGGCGTTGCATCCGGCCTCCAGGGCCAGCTTCACGATGTTTTCGGGGTCGAAATAGATGGGGTTGGGGGCAAACGAGGCCCCGGCGGAATGCTCGATGCCCTGGTCCACGGGCAGGATGGACAGGTAGCCGGTCCCGGCCAGGCGGCCCGTGCCGAACAGGGCGGACAGGCTTTTGAGGACCGGCACGCTGCGATCCGTGGGGGTGAAGATGCGGTCCACGAAATCAGGGCCGGGCAGATGCAGGGTTTCTTTGGGGATGGTGCGGCACACGTGCCCGAGCAGGGACTCGGCGTCGTCGCCGAGGTGCGTGACAATGGTATCCAGCATGGAATCCTCCACGATATCGGTTTTCAAACCCTACCGGAAGGTAAACGACTCGGGGGCGCGATGCAAGCGGACGCTTCCAGTTTCACCGAAACGTCGCGAGACAAAGGGCGGATCGGCATACGCCCCTTCGAACGCCCCCCGAACGCCCCCCGGACGCCCCTTGGACGCCCCTTGGACGCATTGACGCCGCCCCCCCACCGGGGCTACCACCGGCCCCATGTTCGACGCACCCCTCGAGGGCCTGGGCTTTTTCGCCCTGACGGCCACGGCGATCTTCCTGGAGGCCGCGCCCTTTCTGCTTTTGGGCTCCTTTCTGGCCGCGCTCATCGAATGTTTCGTGCCGCCCGAGCGCATGCAGCGTCTTTTCCCCCGGCGCGCCGTGCCCGGGGTCTTGGCCGGGCTTTTCGCCGGGCTTTTTCTGCCCGTGTGCGAATGCGGCATCGTGCCCATCGTGCGGCGCATGCTGACAAAGGGCGTGCCCCCGGCCTCGGCCATGACCTACATGCTGGCCGCGCCCATCGTGAACCCCGTGGTCATGGCCTCCACCTATACCGCCTTCCAGGGCGACTGGTTCATGGTGGCGGCCCGCACGGCCATGGGCGCGGCCACTGCCCTGGGGATGGGCCTGGCCCTGTCCCGGTTGTCCACCCGGGACATCCTGCTCGATCCGGCCGGGCACGGCCCGGCCTGCGGCTGCGGCCACGACCATGGCGGCCCGGACGTGCCGGGTACGCCGGACACCGCAACCGGGGAGGCCCCGGCGTGCCCGCCGGTCACGGCAAGGGCCCGGATCAAGGCCGTTATCTCCCACACCGCAGGCGAATTCCTGGACATGGGCGGCATGCTCATCCTGGGCAGCCTGTTCGCCGCCGCCTTCAAGACCCTGACCCCCTCGACAGCCCTGACCCTTTTTGAGACCGACCCCTTGTTGTCCATCATGGCCATGATGCTTCTGGCCATCCTGTTGTCCCTGTGCTCCGAGGCCGACGCCTTCGTGGCCGCCTCGTTCACCACCTTTCCAGCCAGCGCCAAGCTGGCGTTTCTGGCGCTGGGGCCCATGCTGGACATCAAGCTGGCCATCATGTTCCAGGCCGTGTTCACGCGCCGGGTGGTGGCGGCGCTCCTGGTCGTGCCGCCGGTCATGGTCTTTGTCCTGTCCTATGCCCTTTCCCTTTTCGGGCCATAACAAGGACGATCTCCAACCATGCACAACATACAAAGAAACCTCCTGGGCCGCGCCGACGCCCTGCTGCTCCTCGGACTGGCCCTGTTCATGGCCTCTCTGCTGTCCGGAGAGGCATACTGGCACTACCTGCACCCCCGCTTCCGGCCCCTCACCGCCGCCACCGCCCTGGTCATGGCCGGGCTTGGCCTTTTCTCCCTGTTCCGCCCGCCGCGCCCCTCGGGGGGGCGCACCCTGGCCTTCGCCCTCATGCTCGGGCTGGCCCTGGCCAGCCTGCCCGCCACCGATCCCTTCGGCTCCCGGGGAGAGGCCTGGGGCGTCGCCGAGGCCGAAAAGGCCGAGGAAGTCCCCGATGACGAGGCCGGATACCTGCGCCTCAACACCGGCGAACTCTACGATCTGGCCGAAAACAACGAACTGTCCAGGCATCCCGGCCCCGGGTTCGCCGTACGCGGGTTCGTGCGCCGCGACCCGGAACTCGACAAAAGGGGGCTTTTCGGGCTGTACCGGGTGGCCCTTTTCTGCTGCTTCGCCGACGCCACGGCCGTGGGATTCGTGGTGCGCCCCCCGGACGGCACGCTGCCTGAGGATGGAACCTGGGTCCGCGTGGCCGGACGGCTCGAACCGTCGCCCGGGGACGCGCCCCTGCCCGACATCCAGGTGCCGGGCATCTTCTATGCCTCCACCCTGCCCGGCTTCGTCCTTGCCGCAGACAAGGTCGTGGCCGTATCCGCACCGCGCGAGCCCTTCATGTTCGAATGGCGCGCCTCCCCGCCCTACGCCTACTAGTGTAATGTTCCACAAATACGCATGTACTTCGTTTGGCCGAAAGCCGTGTTTTTAAGCCATTGTTTGGCAGCCACGATCGCAATATAATACCTATCTATTTGCGGAACCAGACACTCGCATTGCGTCCGGACATTTCCGTCCTGCCATAACACGCAGCAACGCCTTGAATGGATGATTTTCATGCGCCCAAAAACAGGTATGTTTGTTTGTGAACGCCACTCGAGCGGTCCCCTGGCGCGCCTTGACGCGCTGCCGGAGGTGGGCAATAGCATGGTAACCCACTTCGGTTTGCATCTGCGTCCCTAAGGAGCCCCGCCATGGACGTCCACGTCCGACGCCTGGAAAACCTGGTAGCCCTTCTCAAGGAAAAGGGCTGCCGCGTCACGCCCCAGCGGCTGGCCATCCTGCGCGTGCTCACCCAGAGCCGGGGCCATCCCTCGGCCGAACAGATCCATGCCCGCCTGGCCCGGCAATACCCGACCATGAGCCTGGCCACGGTCTATAAAACCATCGCCCTGCTCAAGCAGTCCGGCGAAATCCTGGAACTGCAGTTCAGCGACCTCGGCAACCGCTACGACGCCAGGCGGCCCCACCCCCATCCCCATGTCATCTGCACCCGCTGCGGGGCCATCGTGGACGCCGACGACCCGCTTTTGGGCGACGCGGCCGAGCGCGTGGCCCGGGAAACGGGCTATTCCATTCTCGCCCACCGCCTGGACTTTTTCGGCCTGTGCCCGGCCTGCCTGAAAAAGGACGCTGCCCGCAAGGCCTCCTGAAAGTCGGCATCCGCCCGTCTTCCCTGGTTTTTTTGTGCTGGCGACGGGTTGTCACCCGCCTGTCGCGCAGGCGGCAACATGGAGTCGTAGCCATGTCGCCGACAGCCCCTGCCTCATGCACACTGCCCAAAGGAGCGCCGGACATGTCCCGGGAGTCGATACCTTTTTATGCACGGCCCACGGCGGACGTCCTCAAAGAGCTTGGAACCTCGCAAAGCGGGCTTTCCGCGGCCGAGGCCGCCGCACGTCTGGCCGCCGCCGGTTGCGGCCTGGGCAAACGGGGCGGGCACAACGTCCTGGGCCTGTTTTTTTCCCAGTTCAAAAGCCCTATCATCCTGATCCTGATCTTCGCCGCCGTGCTGTCCTTTTTCCTGGACGACCAGACCGACGCCGTCATCATCCTGGTCATCGTGGGGGTCAGCGGCCTGCTGGGGTTCTGGCAGGAGCGCGGCGCGGCCGGGGCCGTGGAGAAGCTTTTGGCCATGGTCGAGACCAAGGGCCTGGCCCTGCGCGACGGTCAGGCCGTGTCCATCCCCTTCGACGCATTCGTGCCCGGGGACGTGGTCTGCCTGGACGCCGGGCGCGGCGTGCCGGGGGACTGCCTGATCCTGACGTCCAAGGATCTGTTCGCCAACGAGGCGGCCCTGACCGGCGAGACCTATCCCGTGGAGAAGTGCGCCGACCCCGTGTCCCCGGACACCCCCCTGGCCGGACGGCAGAACGTCCTTTTCATGGGCACCCATGTGGTCAGCGGCACGGCCCTGGCCGTGGTGGCGGCCACCGGCACGGCCACGGAGTTCGGCAAGGTCTCGGCCCGGCTGCGGGTGGCTCCGCAGGAAACGGACTTCGAGCGCGGCATTCGGCGCTTCGGCTTCATGCTCATGGAAATCACCCTGGTCATGATGACCGGCATTTTCGCCTTAAACGTCCTGTTCGACAAACCCGTGGCCGATTCGTTCATGTTTTCCCTGGCCCTGGCCGTGGGCCTGACGCCCCAGCTTCTGCCCGCCATCATCAGCGTCAACCTGGCCGCCGGGGCCAAGCGGCTGGCCGCCTCCAAGGTCATCGTGCGCCGCCTGGCCTCCATCGAGAACTTCGGGGCCATGAACGTGCTGTGCTCGGACAAGACCGGGACGTTGACCGACGGCACCGTCCACATCAAAGGGGCCTACGACGCCTCGGGAACGGAGAGCCAACGGACGTTCGAGATGGCCTACGTCAACGGCTTTTTCCAAAGCGGCTTCGCCAACCCCATCGACGCGGCCATCCGGGAAAAAGGCGGCGTGGATGTCTCGGGCTGGGAAAAGCTCGACGAGATCCCCTACGACTTCGTGCGCAAACGTCTGGGCATCCTGGCCCGCCGCGACGGCGCAAACCTGCTGGTGGTCAAGGGGGCGCTTTCCCGGGTGCTGGACGTCTGCGCCACGGCGGCCATGCCGGACGGTTCCCGCGTACCTCTGGCCCAGGTCCGGGCCGACATCGAGAAGCGTTTTGCGGACTACGGCCGCGAAGGCCTGCGCTGCCTGGGGCTGGCCTACCGGGACATGGACCAGACCCGGACGGCGGACAAGGCCGACGAGACGGACATGGTCTTTGCCGGATTTCTCACCCTGTGGGATCCGCCCAAGCCCGGCATCGCCGCGACCGTGGCCAACCTGGCCGCCAAGGGCGTGCGTCTGAAGGTCATCACCGGCGACAACCGCCATGTGGCCGACAGCCTGGGCCGCCAGATGGGCCTGGAGACTCCGGTGGTCCTGACCGGTCCGGACCTGCGGGCCATGTCCCCCGACGCGCTGGTGGCCCGGGCGGGCACGGTGGACGTGTTCGCCGAGGTGGAGCCGAACCAGAAGGAGGACATCGTGCGGGCCCTGCAAAAGGCCGGGTTCGTGGTGGGGTTCATGGGCGACGGCATCAACGACGCCTCGGCCATCAAGGCCGCCGACGTGGGACTGTCCGTGGACAGTGCGGTGGACGTGGCCAAGGAGGCGGCGGACATCGTGCTCCTCGACCCGGACCTGGGGGTCTTGGAGAACGGGGTGCTGCTTGGCCGCACCACCTTCGCCAACACGCTCAAATACATCTTCATGGCCACCAGCGCCAACTTCGGCAACATGTTCTCCATGGCCGGGGCCTCGCTGTTTCTGCCCTTTCTGCCGCTTTTGCCCACCCAGGTGCTTCTGACCAACCTGTTGACCGACCTGCCGGAAATGACCATCGCCTCGGACTCCGTGGACCCGGACATGATCGAACGGCCGCGCCGCTGGGACATCCGGTTCATCCGCAACTTCATGCTGGTCTTCGGACCCTTGAGCTCGGTCTTCGACTGCCTGACCTTCGTGGTGCTTTTGCATTTTCTCAACGCCTCGGAGGCGCTGTTCCAGACGGGCTGGTTCGTGGAGTCGGTGGTGTCGGCGGCGCTGATCGTCCTGGTGGTGCGCACCAAAAAGACCATGCTGACCAGCAGGCCCAGCCGCCTGCTTTTGTGGGCCACCCTGGCGGTGGTGGGGGTGACGGTGTGGCTGCCGTTCGGGCCGCTGGCCGGGCTCTTCGGGTTCGTGCCCCTGCCCTGGGCCTTTCTGCCCGCCCTGGTGGGGATCGTGGTGCTGTACGTGGCCAGCGCCGAGCTGGCCAAACGGTGGTTCTACCGCCGCTTCGGCTAGACTTTGCCGCGCGAAACGGACGCAAGGATTCGCCCGGGAAGGCCATGGCCTTCCCGGGCTTTTTTACGCCCGCAGGTCGAAGGCCACCTTCATGCTGGCGTGCCCGCGCTTGTCGAAGGCGGCGGTGAAGGCCCTGGCGTAGTCGTCAAGGCGGAAGAGGTGGGTGACCAGGCCGTCCACGGGATAGTTCCCCGAAGACAAAAGCTCCAGGGCCACCGCATAGGTGCGCGCCCGCTTGCCGGTGCGCGGGTCCGTGGCGTGGCCGTAGCTGGCCGAACCCACAGCCGCAAGCTGCCGGAACCACAGGCTGGACACGTCGGCCCCGGACAGCCGGGCCGTGGTCCCCACCATGACGTAGGTTCCCCCGGCCCGAAGGGCCAAAAGCCCCTCCTGAAAGGCCCGGGCCCCCCCGGCGCAGTCCAAAAACAGATCCGCCCCGCCCTCCAGGTTGCCGCCGCCAAGCGTTGTGGGCGTAAACGTGGCCCCCACGGCCTCGCCCAGGGCCTGGCGCGAAGGCGACCGCAGCACCACGTCGGCCCCCCCGGCCTTGGCCGCCAAAGCCTGGAAACCGTGCCGGGCCACGGCCACGATGCGGGCCTTGGAGCCCAGGGCGCGCAAGGACCGCACGGCGTGCTGCCCCAGAATCCCCATGCCGTTTATGACCACCGTGTCCGCGTCCCCCGGGAAGTGCACCAGCACCGGGTGCAGGACCGAGGCCAGGGAGTCGATGAGCACGGCAGTCTCGTCGGGAACGTGGTCCGGAACAGGAAAAAGGCGCGAGGGATGGGCCGCCGTGCGCTCGGCCATGCCCCCCGGGGCCTTGGCGTTGAACCCCAGAAACGAGCCGGGCGGCAGGTCGCCGTTAAGAAAGTTTTCGCACAGGTTGTAGTCCCCGGCGGCGCAGAACCGGCAGGGGGCAAGACCCCGCGTGGCGCAGGGCAAAATGGGCTCCACCGCCACCCGCTGTCCCGGGGAAAAGCCCGATCCGTCCGGAGCCTCCTCCACCACGGCCAGGATCTCGTGCCCCAGGACCGAGGGCATGGAGGCGTAGGGTTCGAGCAGCACGGATTCATGGCCCTTCAAAAGTCCCAGGTCCGAGCCGCAGATGCCGCACAGAAGCGTGCGCAGTCGGACCCATCCGGCAGGCGGATCATAGGGCGTCTCGGCCAGGCGCAGGGGCGAGACCCGGGGGAAGAACCGGCGACGGTCCAGGCGCGCGGCCAGGGCGCTGGCCAGATACCTCGGGATGCTTTTTTCGTAGATGAGGGCTTTCATGCCGGGAAGTTTCCTTGGCGGGCGGGGGAGTTCCCGCCCCGAAGTCCTTGAAGGGAGCCCGCAGGGTGGTGTAGAGGGTGTGTGACGGCGACTCGCGGCCAGGCCGGGTTTCATAATCCCGGGGTCTGCGCTATACGCCAAGACGGCCCGGGCAACAAGCGCCCGCATCCGCATCCCAAGGAGAAACCCATGCTGATCAAGGACTGGATGACCAAGGAGCCCGTTGTGGCCAAGGCGGGCACGTCCATCATGAAGGCCGCCAAGCTCATGAAGGAGAACAAGATCCGCCGTCTGCCCGTGGTGGACGACGACGGTCGGCTGGTGGGCATGCTCTCCGACCGGGACATCAAGGAGGCCTCGCCCTCCAAGGCCACCACCCTGGACATGCACGAGCTGTACTACCTGCTGTCGGAAATCAAGGTCGGGGACATCATGACCAAAAAGCCCCTGGCCATCACCCCGGACGAACCCGTGGAACGGGCCGCGGTGGTCATGATGCGCAACCGCATCGGCGGCCTGCCCGTGGTGGATGACGCGGGCCGGGTAGTGGGCATCATCACCGACAGCGACGTGTTCAAGGTGCTCATCAGCATCACCGGCGTTTTGACCGGCGGCGTGCAACTGGCCTTCAACCTGCCCAATGCCGAGGGCGGCCTCAAGACCGTGCTTGACGATTTGAAGGCCCAGGGCTGCCGCATCATGTCCATCCTGACCTCCTATCCCCCGGCGGAGCAGGACAACCGCCATGTCTACATCCGCATCCAGGACATGGAGGACGCCCCCCTGCACGCCCTGGTGGACATGCTCAAGGCCAGGCACGATCTCCTGTACTGGGCCAGGGACAACGCCTGATCTTTCGATCCTCCCGCAGCCGCGCCCAGGGCGTGCGGCGGCGGGTCAACCCGCCTGGCCGACATCCGCCCGGTGCGGCGCATCCCGGAGGATGCCTTGAAGGTCATCGACTATCACGAGGTCGCCCCCACGGTCTTCCCGGCCCCGGCCGTGGGAACCACGGGGCGGGTGGTGCTCGGCAAGGCCGACGGCGCGACCAATTTCTGCATGCGGATCATCGAATTCGCCCCGGGCGGCGAGACCTCCCTGCACAGCCATCCCTGGGAGCATGAACAGTTCGTGCACGAAGGCGCGGGGCAGGTCTTCATCGAGGACCGCTGGTTCGACGTAGGCCCGGGACGTGTCCTGTTCATCCCCTCCGGCGTCACCCACCAGATCAAAAACACCGGAACGGTCCCGCTGGTGGTCGTGTGTCTCGTGCCCCCGTTCGCCCCGGAACTGCTTTAATTCCCTGCATCCCGGCGCCCGGCCCTTGACGCTGTCCGCATCGTGCCTAGTTTGCAGGAGGTATGCGGCCCGATGCCCGGGCCTTCCCCGATAAGGAGAGAGACATGTCCGAAAAACGCCTGTGCCCGCACTGCGGGCTGATTCTGGAAACATGGGTAGGCCCCCCCGAATCCGGCTGGGGCGAGTTGCTGGTCTGCAACAACAACGAATGCGTGTTTTACACCGGCTCCCAAAACGACATCCGCAACAAGGACGAGGACAACCACCTGGGGTGCCGCTACGCCGAAAACCCCGACAACGAATACAAACCCTTCGCGCTCCTGGCCTGGATGCCCACCGTCTGATCCCCCCCGCGTATCGTCGGCTGGCCGGTTCCTCCGGGAACCGGCTGCGGCTTCTGACGCTTACTGAGGCCAAAAAAAATCCCTCGCCTCCGGCTCTGTCGGCCCGGCCGCCGCTTGTGGCAGAACGCCCTGGTTTCAAAACACCGGGGCGTTGTCATCCGTGTGGACCGTTTTTTGGGAACCGGCCTTTTTACGGCCTGCCCCGCGATGTCGTTCCCTGGCCCTCCTCCCGGGGTCGCCTGTCCCCATTTTCCGGCAGACCCGGTTTGCCTTCCCGTCCCGGTCCTGCTATGCAGCAAATGGCGCCTGGATTCCGACGCCAGCCGTGACGGGGAGGGGAGGCTCCGGCGCGGCGACTCGCCTTCTTCAACCACGCTCTCGCCACACCCAAAGCCATGAACCACATTGACGTCACGCGTCACGAGCAGTGCCTGCATATCCGCCTGACCGGGGAGTTTGCATCGAACGCGGCAAGGGACATCGACGCCGCCCTGGCGGCCGTTTCCGGCCCCCCCACGCTGGTGCTCGACCTGTCCGGAACCACGTTTCTGGGGGGAGTGGGCACGTCGTACCTGGTCAAGTTGCAGACCCGCCTGTCCACCCTGGGCGGCGGCCTCTTCCTGAACAACGTGTCGGAAAGCGTGGCCAGCGAACTGGCCATGCGGGATCTGACGGGATTTTTCCGGATCGCGGAGGAATGGGAAGAGGACATGGGCGAAGAGATGCTGCCCCTGCTCGCCGCCCGGTAACGGCCTGCGCCGCGCCCAATGTCCCGGCGGGCGCGTCAGCGTTTCACAGCTGGGGAGGACATGACCACGTCCCCGTCGAAATAACGGAAAAGCACATCCCTGGCCCCGTCCGGGGCATCCATGACCGCCTCGCCAATGCCGATTTCCACATTGGCCCCGATCACCCCGGGCACAATGACCCGGCAGGCCATGAAGTCTGCGTCGCCATGGTGGTTCAGCCACAGCCTGTGGCGCAGCAACTGGTAGGCGGCCAGCCGTTTTTCCATCTCGGCAAGCTGCTCCCCGGCCTCCCGGGCCAACCGGCCACCAGGTCCGGCCTCCCGCCGCAGGGCCATGACCCGCTCGCTGGCCCGGTGGATCTTCTTGCGCAGGGTGCGGTCCCTGGAGATCAACTCCGGATCATATCCCAAAAGCAGCTTGGTCTGGGTGCGCAGACCGCCGCCCAGGGCCTCGCCCACGTACGCCGCCCCCTGGCAGGTGGCCGTGCCGCCCACCAGCCGTTCCTTCACCGCCAGGCGTTCGCCCACATAAAAGTGGCACAGCATGGCCGAGGTATCCACCAGCAGGTTTTTGCCCGCATGAAGTTCGGCATTCTCGCAAAATTTGGCGCGCAGATTGCCGCCCGCCCGAACAACGGCGTTGTCTGAGCCCTTGATCCCCGATTCGGCCACCAGGGATTCCGTGGCCCGTATTCTGGCCCCCTCCACCACCCCCCGGACCACCACGTTGCGGCCCACCACCTCGAACCCGGCCCGCACCGCCCCCTCGACCGTCACATCACCCACGAACATGATGTTTCCGGTGTGGAAGTCCACATCGCCCGGCACCACCAGGGAGCGCCGCACGGTGATGCGGCCGTTGTCAAAGGCCACATAGCCGTTGACCGTGGACACCAGCCGGTCGGGATCGCCCGGGTCCGGGGTGCAGCCCAGGCCGTAGGGGAACACCCGCTCGGAATAAAAGGCCCGGGGATCGGCGTCCGGCGGGGCCTGGTCGGCGGGGAGCCACTGGGCCACGACCTCTCCGGCCATCACGTTTTGCACGTACCCAAGGTCGTAGAGATCCACCGTACCATCCTGCCGCCGCCGGGGGGCGAGCTTGCGACGGTCGAAACCGGGGTCAAAATGAAATTTCAGGTAATGGCGCATGGTGGATGATACGCTTTGCGCTGCGCACGGCTGTTTTGGGTCCAGGCTGCGGCGGCTCAGTATCGTCTGGCCCGCCCCGGCCGTGGACTGTGCTGTCCCTCTACCGGACTCTTTATCCGGACACGAGAAAATGCACAAGCCGCAAGGCGGCTTCCGGCAAAGGCAGACCATGAGACAGTGGTCGCACCCCTCCCCTGCGCCGGATGCCCGCCGCCCCGGCCGGTTTGACTTTGCACATGAAATAGAGTGAAACTGTCTGCCTTGGAACCGGCATCCCGTTGCGAGGCCCTTCCCGCATCCGATCACGCCGTCAATCCCAATGAACCTGATGGAGACCGCCATGAGCAAATATGTGTTCGCATTGGCCGTTCTGATCACGATATGCTTCTC
>JAVHLG010000007.1:31662-89554 GCA_031082225.1 Desulfovibrionaceae bacterium
CAACGAAAGCGTCGATTATTTCTTGCACTATTTCAATGAATCCGTGGTGCAGGGAATCCAGATTCAAACCCTTTTGAAATCAACGGACATCGACGGAAAGGACGTCATTTTCTATACCGACCTTGCCAACCGCCTGGAAAAGACGCTTGGGCTTGTTTTGAACCTCAAGGATCTATATTACTTGTACGGCAAGACCACCTACTGCTTCACCAAGGACGAACGGCGGTATATCCTGGACCGCATCGCCAACACCAGCCAGATGCTCAAGCAGATTGCGGCCAACGATTTCGAAATCAACTTAAGCGGCGACGAAAAGGACATTCGGATCAGGGAGAGCCAGAACATCGCTGCCTTCCGCGACAGAGTCGACCGGCTCCTGGCTTTTCTGGAAACATCCCTGCATATCTTCAAGTAGCCGCAAGGCCCGTCGCCAGGCGCCCCGTCAGGCGATCCACCGGGAATCCGCCATGCCCTCCGCCAACGCCCGCCCCCCCGTTCCTCCGGCGTCTCCCGGACCCAGCCCCGGACCGCGGCACGAGACGGTAGCCCATGTGGCCCGCCGGGTCATGACCATGGTTCCGGGGGCCGCCCCGCTTTTTGACGCGGCCGTTGTCGTCCGTGGGCCGGACATCCTGGAGGTGGGCCCCCGCCGCACCGTTCTCAAGGGCTTTTCCGGGCCCGTGCGGGACCATGGCCCGGCCACCCTTGTCCCCGGGTTGATCAACGCCCACTGCCACCTGGAACTGGCCCACCTGCGCGGGGCCATCCCCCCCGGCCTGGGATTTACCGGCTGGGTGCGCCGTCTGGTGTCCCTGCCCATGGCCAAGTTCGATGAGGCGGCGGCCAGGACGGCGGCCAGGGAGATGCTCGCGAGCGGCACATGCGCCGTGGCCGACATCGCCACCCGCCACCCGGGGCAGGCGGCCCGGACGCTGGCCCGGGAGGGCCTGGCGGGCATGGTCTTTTTCGAGGCCTTCGGCTACTCGCCGCCCCCAGGCCCCGAGCCGGAATGGCCCGCCGACCTCGCGGGCCTCGATGTCCGCCCGGATCACGCGCCACACTCCGACTCACCCGACGCACCCGGCTCAACCGGCTCAACCGGCTCAACCGGCTCAACCGGCTCAACCGGCATGCCGTTCGCGCCGGACCTGCCGGACATCTCCCTGGCCGGCCACGCCCTGTATTCCACCCACCCGGAGCGGCTGCAGGCGGCCAAGGCCTGGACCATCCGCCACGGCAGGCCCTTCTCCCTGCACCTGGCCGAACATGAGGGCGAGGTGGCGCTTCTGGCCGACGGCTCCGGGGAATTCGCCGCGCTTGTGCGCCAGCGGGTGCTTCCTGCCGACTACCGGCCGCCCGGCCGCTCTCCCGTGGCCCAGGCCGATGCCCTGGGCCTTCTGGACGCCCGGACCCTGGCCGTGCACGTGGTGCATGTCGATGACGCGGATATCCGCATCCTGGCGCAGCGCGGCTGCGGGGTGTGCCTGTGCCCGCGCAGCAACGCCTACATCGGCGTGGGCCGCGCCCCCTGGGAAAAGCTGGCCGCAGCCGGGGCCAGGCTGTGCCTGGGCACGGACAGCCCGGCCTCGAACACCGACCTTGACCTGTGGAATGAAGTCCGCTATCTGCTTGAGCATTGGGAAAGGTTTTCCCTGCCCGCCGCCCTGGCGGCCATGACCACGACCCCGGCCCAGATGCTGGGGCTAAAAAAAACCATGGGAATGCTTGCGCCGGGCATGCGTTCCGGGGTGACCCTCCTTCCCGGCGATCTCGACGACGCGTAAAAAAAATTTCCGCGTGAAAAATTTCACTTTCTCCCCAAAAACAGGCTTTCAGGGGGTTGGTATTCTGTACGCCCTCATGTATAGGTTCCGTGCGTGAAGGTTTTGCGCGCCCGCGTGCGGCGGCTCTGACACCGCCCACGAGACGAACGAACGAAAAAAATCCATTGTAAGGAGGCATTACATGTCCAAGCTGGTTCCGCCGCATGGAGGCAAAGGTCTCGTTATCAAACTGCTCGAAGGCGCCGCCAAGGAAGCCGAACTGAAGAAGGCCGCCGGCCTGAAGAAGATCGAGATCACCGCCCAGGAAAAGGGCGACCTGATCATGATCGGCATCGGTGGTTTCTCGCCTCTGGGCGGCTTCATGACCAAGGCCGACTGGAAGAGCGTGTGCGAGAAAATGACCCTGGCCGACGGCACCTTCTGGCCGGTTCCGGTCGTTCTGGCCGTGTCTGCCGAAGACGCCGCCGGGATCAAGGACGGCGACGAGATCACCCTTGAGCGCAAGGGCGAAATCTTCGCCACCATGAAGGTCACCGAAAAGTTCGAGCTGTCCGAGGCCGAGAAGAAGGCCGAGTGCGAGATGGTCTACAAGGGCGCCGGCGACGACTCTGCCGACGACAAGTTCTGGAAGATCGCCGAAGCCGAGCATCCCGGCGTGAAAATGGTCATGGAGCGCAAGGCCGTGTGTTTGGCCGGCCCGGTCAACGTGCTGTCCGAGGGCGAGTACCCGACCAAGTACAAGGGCGTGTACCTGCGCCCGGCCGAGACCCGCAAGATCTTCGACGAGAAGGGCTGGAAGAACGTGGCCGCCCTGCAGCTGCGCAACCCCATGCACCGCTCCCACGAGTTTCTGTGCAAGATCGCCGTGGAAGTCTGCGACGGCGTCATCATCCACTCCCTGATCGGCAACCTGAAGCCGGGCGACATTCCGGCCGAAGTGCGCGTGGAGTGCATCGACACCCTGGTGAAGGGCTACTTCGTCGAGAAGCACGTGGTCCAGGGCGGCTATCCCCTCGACATGCGCTACGCCGGTCCCCGCGAGGGCCTGTTGCACGCCACCTTCCGCCAGAACTACGGCGTCAACAAGATGATCATCGGCCGCGACCATGCCGGCGTCGGCGACTTCTACGGCATGTTCGAGGCCCAGGAAATCTTCGACCGCATCCCGTACAAAGACGACGAGGCGGCCGATCCGGGCAAAAAGCTCCTGTGCGAGCCGCTCAAGATCGACTGGACCTTCTACTGCTTCAAGTGCGACGGCATGGCCTCCCTGCGCACCTGCCCGCACAGCAAGGAAGACCGCGTCATCCTGTCCGGCACCAAGCTGCGCAAGATGCTGTCCGAGGGCGGCGAGATTCCGGATCACTTCGGCCGCGACGAGGTTCTGGTCATCCTGCGCAAGTACTACGAAGGCCTGACCGAGAAGGTCGAGATCAAGATGCAGGGCGCCGCCAGCGGCGATGCCTTGAAGTAAACTCCCGGGGCGGCCTTCGGGCCGTACTGCGGATCTGGTTTGAGGGGGGGCGCAAGCCCCCCCGTTTTTTTGCTTTGGGGCCGGGCGCCGCTGCATTCAGGGACTTCACGATGTCGCGTTTCGGCGCGTCGCCATTGACAATTTGGGAAAACGAGGTCATGGTGACAAATCCACCACGACGCCTGGAATGTCCGTAGCGGCAAGCTTTTTGCGACGTGGCCCGATACAACGGTTTTTTTTCTGTGCAGATTTCGACACGGTGCGCGGCCTTTGACTCCGGCGGGCATCCAGGGACGGTTCAGGCATGGCATTGATCGAATTCCACGACGTCCATAAATGGTATGGCGAATTCCACGTGCTCAAGGGCATCACCGAGTCCGTGGAGCAGGGCGAGGTGCTGGTCATCTGTGGTCCCTCCGGATCCGGGAAGTCCACCCTGATCCGGTGTGTGAACCGGCTTGAGGAATACCAGAAGGGCCACATCCTGATCGACGGCAAGGACATCCACGGCGACGACATCGACGTCAACGAACTGCGGTCCCACATCGGCATCGTGTTCCAGCAGT
Source organism: Desulfovibrionaceae bacterium (assembly GCA_031082225.1). GTDB lineage: Bacteria > Desulfobacterota > Desulfovibrionia > Desulfovibrionales > Desulfovibrionaceae > Desulfolutivibrio. Next base: position 35,487 of record JAVHLG010000007.1, read on the forward strand.
TCAACCTCTACCCCCACCTCTCGGTCGTAAAAAACATCACCCTGGCCCCCCTCAAGGTCAAAAAGGTCGCCAAGGCCGAGGCCGAGGCGACGGCCATGGCCCTTTTGGAACGGGTGGGCATCCACGAGCAGGCCCACAAATTTCCCGCCGAACTCTCCGGAGGCCAGCAGCAGCGCGTGGCCATCGCCCGGGCCCTGGCCATGAAGCCCCGCATCATGCTTTTTGACGAGCCCACCTCGGCCCTTGATCCGGAGATGATCAACGAGGTCTTAAACGTCATGAAGGATCTGGCCCGGGAAGGCATGACCATGTTGTGCGTCACCCACGAGATGGGCTTTGCCCGCGAGGTGGCCGACCGGGTGGTGTTCATGGATTTCGGCGAGATCCTTGAGCAGGCCCCGCCCCAGGAATTTTTCAGCAATCCCAAGCACGAGCGGACCAAACTTTTCCTGAAGGAAATTTTGTAGCGACCGGCTCAAAAAACTTTCACTTCAACCCAAGGAGGCATCCCATGCGCAGATTGGCACTGTTTCTCGTCGTCGCCGCCCTCGTGGCCCTGGCCGCCACCCCGGCCCTGGCCGGAAAACTCGACGACATCAAGGCCCGGGGCACGCTCATCGCCGGGGTCAAAGACTCCCAGCCCCCGTTCGGCTTTGTGGACGAACAGAGCAAGCAGATCGTGGGTTTTGAAATCGACATCTGCAAGGCCCTGGCCGACAAGCTGGGCGTGAAGCTGGAAACCAAGCCCGTGACCTCCTCCACCCGCATCCCCATGCTCACCCAGGGGGCCATTGACCTGGTGGCGGCCACCATGACCCACAAAAAGGACCGCGAAGACCAGATCGACTTCTCCATCACCTACTTCATGACCGGCCAGAAGCTGCTCGTGAAAAAAGACGGCGGCATCAAGAGCGTCAAGGATCTGGCGGGCAAGAAGGTCGGTTCGGTCAAGGGCTCCACCTCCGAGCAGAACGTGAAAAAGGCCCAGCCCGAATGCACCGTGATCTCCTTTGAGACCTACCCCGAGGCCTTTTTGGCCCTCAAGCAGGGCAAGGTCGAGGCCGTGACCACCGACGAAAGCATCCTGGTGGGCCTGCAGAACAGCGACGCCAAGCCCGACGACTTCGCCATCGTGGGCGAGTACATCTCCCCCGAGCCCTACGGCCTGGGTCTTGCGGAAAACGATTCCGACTTCCGCGACTTCGTCAACGTGGCCCTCATGGACATGTGGACCTCGGGCGAATTCCAGAAGATCTACACCAAGTGGTTCGGCAAGGACACCAAGTTCTACATCCCCCTGGAATGGGAAATGGAGCTTTGGCCCTAGCATGTGCCCGCGTCCCGCCCTCCGGTCACCCCGGCGGGCGGGACGCCATGGATGCCGGGCCACCCGAGTCTTGCCCCGGTAACAGGATACGCTGCACATCCCTTTTTGGGCGCCGCTTCGCGGCATGGCCCGGGACAGCCCGGGATACGCCGGAAAGCCGCGCACACCTCGACGCCTTGCGGCGTCGCCACCCCCAACCGGCCCCAAGCCCTGTGCCCGGACGCCCCGTGGAGATGCGTGATTGAGCTACACCGTTGACTTTGGCCTGGTCCTTAACGAACCCTACCGCGAATGGATCCTGCAAGGGCTTGGCGTCACCCTGCAGATATCCGCCGTGTCCATCGTCTTGTCCCTGCTGCTGGGCACCATCATCGCCGTGTTCCGCCTGTCCCGGGTCAAGCCCCTGGTCTGGTTCAGCCTGGCGTTCACGGAGTTTTTCCGAAACACCCCGCTCCTGGTCCAGATCTTTTTCTGGTACTTCGGCTCCCACGCCGTGCTGCCCGATGTCGTCAACAAATGGCTGTACAGGCAGGATTTCGAATTCGCGGCCGGGGTCATCGCCCTGACCGTGTACACCTCGGCGTTTATCGCCGAGGAGATACGTTCCGGCGTCTTCGCCATTCCCAAGACCCAGCTCGAGGCCTCGCGGGCCTGCGGCCTGTCCTTTCTCCAGGCCATGGGCTACGTCATCCTCCCCCAGGCCTTTCGCATCGTCATCCCGCCTTTGATCTCCCAGTTTTTGAACCTCATCAAGAACTCGTCCCTGGTCATGACCATCGGCGTCATGGACCTGACCTATATGGCCCGGCAGATCGAGGCCCACACCTTCCACGGCTTCGAGGCCTTCACCGTGGCCACAGCCATCTACCTGACCATTTCGCTCATCGTCTCCTACACCATCAATCTCTACAACAAACGGGTCCTTCGGGTCGCCTCGCATTAGCGGAGCCAATACGGTGCACTGGGACGTCATTTCCAACAACTTCAGCTACTTCCTGATAGGAGCCTATCCCCAAGGCCCCCTCGGCGGGCTGGCCATGAGCATCCTCTTGGCCCTGGGCGGCATTTTCGGGGCCTTCTGGCTGGGGCTTTTGATCGGGCTTATGCGCATCTCCAAAAGCCGGTTCTGCCGCATCTTCGCCCTGGTCTACACCGAGATCATCCGGGGCACGCCGCTGCTCATGGTCATCTTCTGGTTCTATTTCCTGGCCCCCATCGCCTTCGGCCACACCCTTCCCGAGGCGGAAAGCGCGCTCATCGCGCTTATCGTCTTCACCAGCGCCTACATCGCGGAGATCGTGCGGGCCGGGATCGAATCCCTGCCCAAGGGACAAAGCGAGGCCGCCCGGGGCACCGGACTTTCCCGCCTCCAGGCCATGCGCTACGTCATCCTGCCCCAGGCGCTTTTCAACATGATCCCGTCGTTCGTGAACCAGTTCGTGTCCCTGACCAAGGACACCTCCCTGGCCTTCATCATTGGCGTCAACGAACTCACCAAGGCCGCCACCCAGGTCAACAACCGCACCCTGAACGCCCCCACGGAAATTTTCATCACCATCGCCGTGCTCTACTTCATCATCTGCTACGTCCTGACCGCCCTCTCCCGCCGCCTGGAAAAACGCATCAACCGCTATCAGGCCCGCGACCGCTAGCCTGGCGGCGCAACCTGCGGCGTCTCCCCTTCCCAGATCAGGGAATATCTGCTAAACGTAGTCTCCGGCATAGCCGCATAAAGGTCGCTTTGCGCGGGGCTCTCCCCCAGCCACAGTCTCTTCGGCACGAAGGATATGGCGCATTGTGCGATACGGTTTCACTCTCATGGCCAAACCGGTTGGCGCTGACTGCAACATGGCGTGCTCTTACTGCTTTTACCGCCACAACCGACGCCTGTCCCCGAAGACCCCGTCCCGCATGGACCGTGGCGTGCTCGAACGGTTCATCAAGCGCTACCTGGCCGCGCACCCGGGCCCGGTGGTTCATTTCGCCTGGCAGGGCGGCGAACCGCTCCTGGCCGGGCTTGACTTTTTCGAGCTGGCCCTGAGTCTGGAGCGCCGCCACGCCCCGCCGGGGGTGATGGTCACCAACGCCGTCCAGACCAACGCCACCCTCATCGACCGCGATTTCGCCAGGTTTTTCGCCCGAAACAACATTCTGGTCGGGGTCAGCCTGGACGGACCGGCCGACTGTCACGACGCCTTCCGCCATCTTGAGGGCGGCCCGTCCCATGACCGGGTCATGGCCGGGCTAATGCTTTTGCAAGAGCACGGCGTGGCCTGCAACATCCTGTGCGCGGTGCATGCCGCCAACCAGGATCGGCCCGGCGAGGTCTACCGCTTTCTGCGCCAGACCGCCCGGGCGGACTTCATCCAGTTCATCCCCATCGTTGCCGCAGGCCCCAGGGGGCTGTGCGAGGAAAGCGTCGATCCGGCCGCGTTCGGGGCCTTCTTGTCCCATGTCTGGGACCTGTGGTTTGCAGGCGATGTAGGCCGGGCCTTCGTGGGCCACTTCGACGCCGCCCTGGCCGCCCGCCTGGACCAGCCCGGGGGGCTGTGCGCCATGGCCGGGGACTGCGGCCGAGCTCTGGTCGTTGAGCGCGACGGCAGCCTTTACGCCTGCGACCATTTCGTGGATGCGGCGCACCGGCTGGGAAACCTGGCCAGGCAGCCCCTGCCCGACCTCTTGGCCTCCCCGGTTCTGGCCGGGTTTGCCGCCCGCAGGTCTGCAACCCTTCCGGCCGAATGTCGGGAGTGTCCCATGCAAAGCGCCTGCGGCGGCGGCTGTCCCAAGGACCGCATCCTCCCGGACCCGGAGGGGGGCTCTCCCCGGCACTACCTGTGCGCCGGGTACAGGGCCTTTCTGGCCCACGCCGACCCGGTCCTGGGCGCCATGGCCTCCGCCATCCGCAAACGCCCCGATTTCGCGCGAATCACCGCCTGATCCGAAAAGGAGCCGAAGCCATGTCCCGGAACGAAAACCAGAACCTCACCCGCCGCCAGTTCCTGAAAGGCGCGGCCCAGGCCCTGACCGTCAGCGTGGTGGCCCAGGCCCTGCCCGGCCTGGGAAACGCCCCGGCGGGCGCAGCCGCCGCGTTTCCCGCCCGGCCCAATATCCTCATGCTCCTCACCGACCAGGAACGCTCCCCTCGCAACTGGCCGGACGGCTGGGCCGAATCCCATCTCACAAAGGCCAGAAAGCGCCTGCTTGACAACGGCCTGGACTTCTCACGGGCCTTTTGCAGCGCCTCCATGTGCTCACCCAGCCGGGGCTGCCTGTTCACCGGACTCTATCCCGCCCAGCACGGCGTGGTCCTGACCCTGACCGAGGACGGCGAGAATTCCGACAACGAGGTCACCCTGTCGCCAAAGCTGCGCAACCTGGGCAACCTCCTGGCCGAATCCGACTACAACGTGCAACTTCGCGGCAAGTGGCACCTGTCCAAAAGCGCCGACGGACACTGTCCCACCGCCGCCGATCTGGCTGGATTCGGATTCAACGGCTGGGTTCCCACCGAGGCCGGACAGTACCTGTCCGCCGACACCTTCGGCGGCGGCTGCGCCGACGAGGACCAGGGCATCGTGAACGACGCCATCGCGTTCCTCCAGACCCAGACCCCGGCCTCGACCCAGCAGACGCCCTTCTTCCTGGTCGTGTCCCTGGCCAACCCCCATGACATCCTGTCCTACCCGAACATCATAAACGACGAATCCTGCCCCGAAAGCTACAACAACACCGCCGACTTCGACATGGGCATCGCACTCCCTGCCTCCCGCACCGATGACTTGACCAAAAAACCCGGCGTGCAGACCCAGGCCAGGGAACTCTACGCCTACGGCCTGGGACCTCTGATCGAAGAGGACAAACAGCTCAAGTACGTCAATTTTTACGCTTACCTGCAAACCATCGTGGATGGGCAGTTGGAGACCATCCTGCAGACCCTGGAGGACCAGGGCCTGACGGATTCCACCCTGGTGGTGCGCACCGCGGACCACGGCGAATTGGGATTGTCCCACGACGGCCTGCGCCAAAAGATGTTCAACGTCTATGAAGAATGTCTGAACATACCCTTCATCTTCTCCAACCCCGTGCTTTTTCCCGAGGCCCGGCAGACCGCCGCCTACGCCACGTTGGTGGATGTCCTGCCGACAATCGCCAGCCTGTGCGGCGTGCCGCAATGGAAATGGTCCTACCTGCCGGGCCAGGACTTAAGCCCGATCCTTCTGGGGACGAAGACCGCCGTGCAGGACACGATCCTTTTCACCTTCGACGACGAATATGCGGGCCTCAGCGGCAAGCCCCCCTTCATCACCGAGCCCTGCCACATCCGGTGCATCATCACCACGGACGCGGACGGGGAATGGAAATACGCCCGCTATTTCGATCCAGGCGGCGTGGCGGCCGAGGAATACGAAATGTACCGCCTCACGGACGGCGACGGAAACCCCGTCGATCCCCTGGAGATGGACAACGTGGCCAACAGCGCCAGTCCCAATTATGCGGCCTACGCGACAAAAAGGGCCGCCCTGGCCGACCTTCTGGCCCAGGTTGAGGCCGAGCGCCTGGGTCCGCTCGCACCGCCGGGGCCGCCTCTGGGCGGGGCGAACCTGCTGCTGCTCGGGGACTGACGGACAGGGGGGGAATGCCTCCGGCGGCCAAAGGGGACACGTCCCCTTTGGAAACCCCACGCGGGAAGACGAAGCCTCGTTCGCCCAACCTGCGTCCTCAAACCATGACGCCCAGGCCGGGCGACGGATTCGCCGCCGGAGTCACTCGCTAAGGAGTCGAGGTCGAAACAAAGGGAAACACATCCGCATACGTCGCCACAAATGGCGCGATGCCCGGGCGGTAGCCCGGATCATGGGTCTCGAAGGTGACCGAGGGGGCAAGCCCCAGCCTGCCCAGGATGGCGAAAAACTCCGCCCAGGGGATGGTCCCCGTCCCAGGGGCCAGATGCTGGTCGAACGTCCCGTCGTTGTCGTGCAGATGCAGGTGCGTCAGGACCGGGGCCAGGGTCTCGACCCAGTCGACGAGATTTCCCAGGGCATGCCCACCCGCAAAGCTGTGCCAGTGTCCCACGTCGAAGCACACCCCGATGCGTCCGGCGCTCTCCGGCAGACGCTCCCGCAGGGCCAGGGCCAGACCGGACACCGTGGCCGGGTCGGTCTCATGCACGTTTTCCAGATGCAGGGGCGGGTGGTCCGGCCAGGTTGCAAGCACGGCGGCCCAGGTCTCCACGGCCCGGTCCCGCCATTCCGGATAGGACCTGATGTAGAGAAACCGTTCATAGGCCGCATGGCCCACCAGATGCGATGCCCGATACCCCCGGGCCACGTCCATGGCCCTCCCGAGCCGTTCCCTGGTGGCCTCACGCACCAGCGCATCCGCCGCCCCGGGCTGCAGATCGAAAAAGGGCAGGTGCAGGGCCGCGTCAACCCGGGCGGCCGCCAGGGCCTCCTGGATGGATCGATGCCAGTCCGGACCCACGGCGTCCATCAGCACCGGATCGAGCCCAAGTTCCGGATGCAGGCCCTGATCCAGGAACTGGCGCAGCCGTCCCGGTTCTCCGTACACGGCCCGCAGGGACAGGCTGACATGATGGGGACGGGCGGCGGTCATGGTTCGCCTCGGCGCAAAATGCAGGAAAACGGGGCCAGGCGGGGTCAGGGCCGCTCGAAGGGGTACACGGAATTGTAGATGGTCTTCCCGGACGGATCGACGATGGTGATCCGCAGGCCGTAGATGTCCGCCACGCTGACGCCCTGGGGCATCGGCATCTGGACGGCCACCTGCTTGAAACGCTGGATCTGGAAGGTCAGATCGTCCTTGTCCGCCTTGACGGGATGCAGGGAGCCGTCATTGCTCAAAATCTGCAGTTCCGCCTTCCCGGACAGGGCCGTCTGGGGGGAAAGGTTGCTCAGGTCGAAACCCACCGCCAGCTTGCCGCCATCGACCTTGACCTTGAAATTGTCCACCCCGGCCTGGTTGAGATCCACCTTGTCCAAAAGCTTTCGCAAATCGATTTTCGCGGCGGCGGATTCGGCTTTTTCCGGGGCCGCAGGCGTCGGCGGGGTCTCCATGGCCGGCTTCCACCAGTCGGCCGCCTCCGGGTTGTAGGAGGCAAGCAGGGTTTGCAGTTCCGTGAGATCCTTGGCGCGCAGGATGGTCTCTATCTCGTCCAGACGCTTCAGGCGCTGCGAGGCCTCTGCGGCCTCCTGTCGGGCGTCCCTGGCCCCGCGCTCCGATTCCGCGACGATGCCCCGGTAATACAACGCCCCGGAGGCGAACGCCGCTGCCGCCAGGATCAAAAAGACCACGGCCCATACAGCGGATTTGATGACCAGGGGGCTGACACGCATGCGCCGCACGCCGGCGTCGTCGCGCATGATGAGGATGCTGATTTTTCCGCCGGACGCCATAGGATCATCTGCTCCTTGGGAACATTTACGCGCTCAAAATCCGCCGTCGGAGCCAAGGCCTGGGGCCGCAGGCGTCGTCGGGGCGGACGAATCGGACTACAAGGCGCTCCACTGCTCGTCGACGATGATGATCCGGGGACCGGCCTTGACCAGCACCATCCGCTTCATCCCTTTGTCGGCGAATCCATCCTTGCTCGCATACTCCTGGACAAACTCCACCCGCCAGCCGTTTTTGCGTTCGGTGACGCGCATGTCCTCCAGACGCACCATTTTCGGTGGCCGTTCGGTCCACAGGGAACGCTTGTGGTCGCGGATGGCCTCCAGACCACGCCGATCCCCCTGCGCGGCCCGGTCGCCGTAAAAAGACATATACGTCTCCACATCGCCCCGCTCCCAGGCTGTACGCCAGTTTTCCAGAAATGCCTCCACCTGCCCCCTGCCTGCGGACGCCGCCGCATCCGTCGCGGCCTTTTCCGGGGCCTTTTCCGAAATCGCGGCGACCACGACAATCTCCTGCGCCGACGGCTCCACCGTGGGGATGACGGCGGGCAAGCCGCCCAAAGCGGCAGCGGCGGGCCCGGGGGCCGACGCCGACCGGCTGGCGAAAAGCGCCCCGGGCCGGGGCCCGGGGGCCGCAGCCAGGAGCGGATATTCGGATGGCGCGGGCGACGCCGCAACGGACGGCGGCAGGGCCGTCGCGTCCTGTTCGGCCGGGCTTTCGACAGCCGCCAGTCGCGCGGCCTGGCTGGGGCTGGCGGGCAGGACGGCGGGGGGCGGGGTTTTTCCCGGCTCCGACGCCACATGGGCCACGGCGGAGGAAGGGGCATAGGTGGCCTGGGGGGCGTCCGTGGCCGTGCCCAGGTCTTCCTCGCTGGTCTTGTCCAGGACAGGGGTCACCCGCTCCCGTTCCCCGGTCTCGGCGGCGGCCAGAACGACCTGCCCCGGCTTCACGTATTTCCCGGCCAGGGTGGGCTCCATCTGTTCGAACTCCATGCCCACCACGACCCATTTGTCCGTGTCGTTTTTCTGCCAGTACAGGCGCTTGACGCCCTGGGAAATCAGCGAGGGCGACCGGTAGAACTGGATGAAATAGGTCACCCAGTAATCCGGCCCGGCCACGGCCCGCACATCCTCCACCGCCACCAGGATCCAGGGCAGCTTTCTAAAAAGCCCCTCTTTCTGGTTGCGGAAGGCGGAAAACGGCTGTCCCTGGGAGATGGCGAACTTCTGGGCGTCGTGAAATTCGAAAAAGGCCTCGGACTTGGACTCCCAGGCCTTGGCCCAGGCGTAGGTGGCGGCCACCACCTCGTCGGCCTCGCGGCCCAGGGTTTCCGGGGTCTTGTCGAGCTTGAGTCGGTTGCCGATGATCACGGGCATGCGCCGCTCGAGTTGGCCGTCCAGATTGCGGATGTCCGGGGTGTTGAGGGCCACGCATCCCCTGGTCTCGTACGGGGTGATGGTGTTGCCCCGGCCGTGGATCCAGATGCCGTGGCCGGTCTTGCCCTTGATGACGTCCACGGGGTTGGGAAAATTCAGCGGAAAGGCCAGGTCGCCGTACTGCTCCCAGTCGAGCCCCCCGTCCAGGCGCGAGGTGATGAAATAGACCCCCTCGGGGGTGCGCAGGTCGCCCTCTTTGAGCTTGTCGCCTAGGAGCAGTCCGGTGGTGCAGGGAATCTTCTCCACCACGCGCAAGGGGCTTTTACGCTCAAAAAGGAAAAACGTCTGGGAATTCTTGTCGATGGCCACAAAACGCGTAGGCCCCTTGTCGGAGTCGGTCAAAGGGGCCTGCCAGCCCTCCCCGAACCCTGCTTCGGGAACGAGACAAAGCGCAAACAGGATGGCGATAAACGCTTTGCGCATCATCCGGCCTCGTGGTGCGCGCTTCCTGCCGCCAGAAGATCGCGCCGGGTGAAAATGGCCCGCAACCCGAACCCCCGCGCGGACAGGGTGTCCGCGCCGCCTTCCTCGCGGTCCAGCACGCAGTACACGCCAGCCACGACCAGGCCCGCGTCCGTCACCCGGTCAATGACCTTAAGCAGCGTGCCGCCGGTGGTCACCACGTCTTCCAACAGGGCCACCCGGTCCCCTGGCGCAAAATTGCCCATGCCCTCCAGGTACTGGTTGGTGCCGTGGCCCTTGGGGTTTTTGCGCACGATGAACCCCGGCAAGGGGCGGCCTCGCACCTGCGAGACGACAGACACCGCCGTCACCAGGGGATCGGCCCCAAGGGTCATGCCCCCGACGCCGACAATGTCCTCGGACAGCATGTCCAGGAACAGATTGCCAAGCAGATACGCCCCCTCGGGATGCAGGGCCGTCTGCTTGCAATCGAAATAATAGTCGCTTTTCTTGCCCGAGGTGAGAACCACCTCGCCTTCGATATAGGATTTCTCCAGGAGCAGCTGCGCCAGTCTACCCTTCATGCTCATGCCCGGATGTCCCTTGTGAAACGGCCCGCGAACCACATCCCTGTCAGATTCTGCGTTTCACCATTATAAAAGTCCCATGCGTTTGAAAAGCTCTTTCCTTAACAATTCCCGGCCGGGCGCTCCATTTCTCCCCATCCGCCGGGGCTGCCGCCCCGGTGGGCAATCGGGGCTGCCGCCCCGCCCGGCAATCGGGGCTGCCGCCCCGTTCCCCGCCCGGGGGGATTCTATCCCCCCGGAACGGCCGCTCAGGCGAACACCCGGGAAAAGACCGTGTCCTCATGGCGCAGGTAGTAGGCCGGGTTAAACAGGTCCGAGAGGGCGTTGTGATCGAGAAGGGCCGTGATCTCGGGGTGTTCCCGGACAGCGTCAGGGAAAAACGTCTTGTCGTTCCAGCAGCGCATGGCGATGCCCTGCACCAGTTCATAGGCCTTCTGGCGGTCCATGCCCCTCTCGATGAGGGCCAACAGGACGCGCTGGGAATAAAACAGGCCGAAAGAGGCGTCCATGTTGCGGCGCATGTTGTCGGCGTTGACCACCAGACGCGTCAGGATGCCCGCCAGCCTGGCCAGCATATAATCGGCCAGGATGGTGGAATCGGGCATGATCACCCGCTCAACCGAGGAGTGGGAGATGTCGCGCTCATGCCACAGGGCCATGTTTTCCATGGCCGCCAGGGCGTTGGAGCGCACCAGGCGGGAGAGGCCGGTCAGATTCTCGGCGGAAATGGGGTTTTTCTTGTGCGGCATGGCCGAGGAGCCTTTCTGCCCCTTGCCGAAACCCTCCTCCACCTCCAGCACCTCGGTGCGCTGCAGATGGCGCAGCTCCACGCACAGCCGTTCCACCCCCCCGGCCAGAAGGGCCAGGGCGGTGAAAAACGCGGCATGACGGTCGCGCTGCACGATCTGGGTGGAGATGGGGTCGGCCGCAAGCCCCAGGCGCTCGCAGGCCAGCCGCTCCACCTCGGGATCCAGGTGGGCGTAGCCGCCCACGGCCCCGGAGATCTTGCCCACGCGCACCCCCTCCACCGCAGCGGCCACCCGCTCCCGATGCCGGGCGAACTCGGCGTAAAATCCGGCCAGCTTGAGGCCGAAGCTGGTGGGCTCGGCATGAATGCCATGGGTGCGGCCGATCATGAGCAGGCCCTTGTGGCGGCGGGCCATGTCCGACAAAACGCCCAAAAGCGTGTCCATGCCGCGCAGGATGAGGTCTCCGGCCCGGGTCAAAAGCACGCCATTGGCCGTGTCCACGATGTCCGAGGAGGTGCAGCCCAGGTGGATGAACCGGGCGGGTGGCCCGACCTTTTCCTCCACGGCGGTCAGAAAGGCGATGACGTCGTGGCGGGTGATCTCCTCGATCTCCAGGATGCGCGCCACGTCGAAATCGGCCGTGCGCCGGATGTGCTCCATGTCCGCCGGGGGGATGACCCCAAGCTGGCCCCAGGCCTCGCACACGGCCAACTCCACCTCGAGCCAGACGCGAAAACGGTTTTCCAGGGTCCACAAAGCGCCCATTTCCGGGCGGGTATAGCGGTCGATCATGGCGCTTTTCCCCCTTGGCGCGTCCCGTCCGGTCCGGGCGAAACGGCGCGTCAGGCTTTCTTGGCGGTCTTTCCCGAAGCGGGCGGGGTTTTCGGTCCAGGCGGCGCGGCCGGGTTCCTGGCCAGACTTGGAACCTCCACGGGCTTGCAGGAAGGCTTTTTATTCTTCCCGCTGTACTTGTCGATCACGGCAGGCTTGCGGTCGGCATAGTCCGTGGCGTACCAGCCGGACCCCTTCAGAACGAAGGCCGAACCGGACACGACACGCGAAGCCTGGGCGCCGCATTGCGGACACGGCAGGGTCTTTTCCTCAAACCCCCGCTGCCACTCCTCAAACTGATGCTCGCACTGGGGACAGCGGTATTCGTAGATGGGCATGGAACTGCTCCAACAATCCGGGGCGTCGCCCCCCTTCGCCCGGACCTGGGCGAAGGCGAAGGCGCGGCAAGGACACGGGACGTTTCGGCCGCCAGACAACGAGGGCTGCGGCCGCGTTCTCTCTCACGCACGCCGGGCCGTGCGCCGAGCCAGGGACACCAAAGCGCCGTCCGGGGCATGCAGGCATCCTCCCGGACGGACCACGCTCTCCACGGAAACCGTTTCCGCCCCGTCGATCACCCACGGCTCACGCCGCCGGGGGGGAGGGGGAAAACGCCCCGCGTTTCATCCCTTACAAACAATCCGGACGTCATTTTTCAAAAAAACAAGCCGGGCGTCTCGGGTACGCCGCCATGCACCCTTTGCCGAATCTCCAGGATTCCGGACTAGGACTTCTTGGCGGCCTTGGCCTCGCGGACGCGCTCTTTGAGGCGCTCCTGGCGGCGGCGGCGACGACGGTCCAGTTCCTTTTTCCGTTCATGCCTTTTGTGGCGGGCCATATATCGTCCTCCTTGGGGAATTATCGCTCTAAAGCGAACCTCGCACTATATTCCGGTTCGCCTGCCTTGTAAAGCCTCCAGGCCGGGCACGGCCTATTCGGACACGATGCGTTCCTGGGCCTCGGTCAGGGTGAACTCGCCCTTCTCGATCCATTCCTTGAGCTTCTGGGCCACCTCCAGGGACATGGACAGGCTGGTCAGGGGAACGGCGGCCGTTTCCGAACCATTGACCACCACCCGGCCGGACAACAGCTCCTCGTAGGTCACATGTCCCAGCACGCGGGGGATGCCCTGGGGATAGTCATGGCCGTAGTCCTTGACCGGCATGAGGATGTCCGCATCGGACACGCCGGTGAAAAAGGCCATGTCCTCGTTGAGGATGGGGATGGGGATGCCCACGCCCACCGCCAGGGAGCAGCCGTAGCCCAGGATGCTCACCCCGCGCACATACCGGGGGTTCATGCCCTTGAGGTCGCCCCTGACCATGAGCGTGCCTGCGGCGGACAGGGGCAGGCCGCGCTCCGTGCGCTTGGGCTTGGGGTCGTGCTGGGTTCCGGCCCCGAGCACGTAGCCCACTGCGCCGCCCAGAAAGATCTTCGTCCCCAGGCCGATGGTCCGGAAATAGGGGTCGTTGAAAAGCGGGCTTAGGGCCCCGGCCGTGGCGAAGTTGGCGTTTTTGGCCCCGGGCTTGAGCGGCCCCATATAGGTATAGATGATGCGGCTGGTGAGGTTCACGGCCACGTTGTAATTCTGGTAGCAGTTGCGCGGGTTGAGCAGCATGGCGGTTTTTAAGCCCGCCAGGGTGATGTCCTTCTCCAGGGCCGCGCGCGGATAGCAGTCCGTGACGTAGGACTCGCACCACAGCCGCACGGCCTTGCCGCGCAACAGATCCTCGATGACGTGGCCGCCGCCGTACTTGAACGTGCCGGGATGGACCTTGTTTAGGGGGTCGTCGCGCCGGGGCTCGGTGCAGCCCAGGTAGGCGTCCACGGCGGCCAGCCCGGCATGGCACTGCACGTTGTTCAAGCGGACCTTGGAGGCCCGCATCACCGGCGGCTCCTGGCCGAAATTGAACAGCATGCCCGACGAGCACATGGGGGAAAACGTGCCCGTGGTGACCACGTCCACCTCCCGGGCGGCCTTGACCTTGCCCTTGGCGCGCACGATGTCGGTCATCTCCCGGGCCGTGACCACCACGGCCTGGCCGGACTTGATGCGCGCGTTGATTTCGGAAATGGTTTTCGTGACTTCGTGGGACATGTTCGTGCTCGCTTCGTTCATGGCCTGGGATCTGCCTGGTGCAGCGCCCGCAAGGGCGCGTATGGTGGCCGATTTCACACCCGATGGCAAATTTTTTCTCCGGATGCGGCCTTGCGCCGCCCGTCCCCTTGACCCGGTTCCCGGGCCGCCCTACACCTTGCCCTGCAAGGAGAGCCTGCATGGACACCATCAAGACCCTCGCGGACGTGCTGTTCAAGATCGCCCTGATCGTGGCCGTGGTCGCGTTTTTGCGCATCTACGACCAGAAAAAGGACATCGGTCGCTTTGCCTACGTCTCAACCGGCGAACTGGAATACGTGGTGGACACCACCACCGGGGTCATCTACCAGGGCGGATTCTCCATGAACCACTTGACCGGCGAGGAACGGACCCAGGTCAAGCCCGGGAAGTAGGCCAAACCGTGTCGAGCGCCCCCGAAAGGGGCATCAGTCCCGACGTCTGGTCAATATGCCGTACACGATGAGCCCAAGCCCGGCCAGCGCCAGCAGAAGGTAGTCGCGCTGGTAGATCAGAAGGGCCAGAAACATCACGAAAAGCGCCGCCAGCCGACCCGGCGGCATGGGGCCGCGCGATCTGCGGCCCGAAAACAGGCCGTTCAACCGGCCTCCCCAGCTCATTTCCGCCTCCGCCTTCCCCCTGCCGCCGGGCCGGGCGTTGCGCCGTCGGTCTTTGGCGGCGTCGTCGTGTTCCCGGCGTCGGCGTGGCCGGGACCGGCGGCGGCCAGGGGATGGGACGTGTCGTAGATCTGCATGATGCGGGTCAGGTCCAGGTGGGTGTAGCGCTGGGTGGTGGTCAGCCGGGAATGCCCGAGCAGCTCCTGCACGCTGCGCAGGTCCGCCCCGGCCTGGAGCATGTGGGTGGCGAAGCTGTGGCGCAGCATGTGCGGATGCACGTGCTGGGGAAGCCCGGCCCCGGCGGCCATGTCCGCAAGGATGCGCCCCGCCTGCCGCCTGTTCAGGCGTAAGCCGCGCGAACCCAGAAAAAACGCCCTCTCCCCCGGCCCCGGGGAAAAGGCCCCGCGCACCGCGAGATAGTCCAGCATGCGCCGTTTGGCCGCCTCGCCCACCGGGGCCAGGCGTTCCTTGCCGCCCTTGCCCGCAACCCGGGCCACCCCCCGCGACAGATCCACGTCCAGCATGTCCAGGGACACGGCCTCGCTGACGCGAAGTCCCGCCCCGTAGAGCAGTTCGGCCAGGGCCATGTCCCGCACGGCCCGGGGGTCCATGGCGTCCCCGGTCTCCACCAGGGCCTTGGCCTGGTCGGCGTTGAGCGCCCCGGGATGGCGCTTCTCGCTTTTGGGATTTTTCACCCCGGCCAGGGGATCGGCGGCCACCAGCCGCCTGCGCAAAAAATGCCGAAACAGGCCGCGCAGGCTGGAGAGCTTGCGGCCCATGGAGGTCTTGGACAGGCGGGCCCGGTGCAGGTCGGCCAGAAAGCCGCGCACATGGTCCCGGGTCACCGTGGACGGATCGGCCAGGGTCAGGCCCCGGCGGGCCAGATAGTCTTCGAACTGGGCCGCGTCCCCGGCATAGGCCGCCACCGTGGCCGCAGAATAGCCCTTCTGCCCGGCCAGGTAGTCCACGAATCCCTGCACGGTGTCCGGCAGGCGGGTCGGGCCGTCTCCGGCGTCAGCCGGGGAGGCCCGGCGTGTGTTGCGGGGAGCCCCCGCGCCGTTGGTCCAGGACATAGCAGCTCTTGGGGTTTTCCTTGGCCTTTTTTTTCAGCGACATGGCGATCTGGGAGGCCTCGCCGTAGTGTTTGAGGCTGCCGTCGCGGTTAAAGACCACGGCCAGGGAGATGGCCATGAGCGGAAAGGTGCGCAGATGCCCCTCCCGATCCGTGGACTGGATGTCGCCGCGCTCCCGATCCTCGGGATCGTAAAAGCTGGGCACGATGTTGTCGAAGGTGGCCACCAGCCGCTGGCAGGCGTCCTCGGCCACCTCCGGGGGCACGATGAACACGAAGTCGTCGCCGCCCACATGGCCCACGAAGGACCGGATGCCGGGGAGGCTGCGGATGGTGTTGACAATGACCCGGGCGGTCATCATCAGCACCTCGTCGCCCCGGGAAAAGCCGTATTTGTCGTTGAAGGACTTGAAATGGTCCAGGTCGGCGTAGACCAGGGCGAAGTCCTCGCGGCGGTCGATGAGCTCCTGGATGCGGTGGATGATGGAGGTGTTGCCCGGCAGCCTGGTCAGGGGGTTGGCGTCGAAGGAGCGCGACGCCCGGGCCAGGGTCAGGAGCACCCGGGCCCGCACTTCGGCCGGGCGAAGGGGGCGGGCCAGGAAATCGTCTATCTCGGCGGCCAGCCAGTCCCGGCCGGACTCCAGTTCCTGCTGCGAGATGACGTAGATGACCGGAAGCTGGCGGTAGACGTTTTCGCTTTTGACCAGCGAGACCACATCGAGCCCGGGCATGTCGGACAGCTCCCCGTCCACGATGAGCAGATCCGGCGGGTCGTTGAACAGGGTCTCGATGGCCCGGCGGCCCCGGGTGAAATGGGTGACCTGCATGACGGACGTGGGCCACAGCCCCTGCATGAGCGCGGCGAACTCCGCGTCCGGGGTCAGAAGCGTGACCACCTGGGTGCGGGTGAAGCCGTATCCGGCGGCGCTGGCGTCCGTGTCCGTGTCCGTGGTCATGGCGCGGTCGGCGTTTCGGCCGGAGGTCTGTCTTGCAATGGTTCCTGCACGGCACGATGCTCTTTTCCCGTGACGACGGTTTCGCGCCGCCACGGATGGGGGGTCAGGCGAAGGACAGGTCGGAAATCTCCAGGAACTGCTCGCCCAGGTGATCCAGAATGCCTTCCACGTCGGCCGGTTTGAGCTTCAGGCGCTTTAAGGCCTCGGGCCGCAGGTAGGGCGCGTTGTCGTCGCCGCCGAAGCCGTATTCGAAGACCCGGGCCATGAAGTCGCCGATATGCACGGCGCAGGCCATGTCCGGATAGAGCTGGGCTAGGTGCGGCTTGTGGTGGTAGGACAGGCCTTCCTTGATGTTGGGCGGCAGCTTCCAGTGGTCGGCCAGCCAGGCGTTGATGCGGTCGTGGCCGAAGCCCAGGACTTCCTTTTCGGCCTCGATGTACGTCAGATCCCTGGTCCGGACGGCCTGTTCGATCTCGCCCTTGAGTTCGGGAAGCTGCACCGTGGCCACCACCTTGCCCAGGTCGTGCAGAAGCCCGGCCACGGAATATTCCTCGGGGTCGCGCAGCCCGGCGGCCCGGGCCACGGTGGAGCTGGCCAGGGCCACGCCCAGGCTGTGCTCCCAAAGCCCCACCATGTTCTCGCTCATGATCTCGAAAACGGACGTAGACACGATGATGCCGCGCAGCACGTTGAACCCCAGAAGCACCAGGGCGTGCTGGATGGAGCTGATGCGGCCGGGGAATCCGTAGATGGGCGAGTTGACCATCTTTAAGACCTTGGCCGACAGCACCTGGTCCATGGCGATGAGCTTGGCCACCTCGTCCGTGGAGGAGTCGGAACGCTCCACGAGTCTGGCCACCTCGTCCAAGACCTTGGGCAGGGTGGGCAGATCCTTGACCGCCAGGATGAGCCCTTTTCGTTCGGTGCGCAGATCCTCGGCCATGGCCCTAGCCCTCCCGGGGCGGATCGGCCGCCGCCCTGGCCGCCGCAAGCCCGGCCGCCTTGAGCTTGAAATAGTCGTAGAGGAGCCTTTTAATCTGCTGCATCCACTTGTCCCCGGCATGCTTGCGGAACAGGTGGTCCAGGCGCTCGGCCCGTTTTTCGTAGGACATGTCCCCGGCCGCGCCCTCCAGGTCCACGGGATTGCCCTCCACCACCACGGCGTCCACGCCCATGGTGTCGAAGCGGTCAAGCAGGGCCTGGGACAGTTCCGTTCCCTGGGCGGCCACGGCGATGCCGTCGGCCCGGGCCACGGCCTTGGCCAGGACCATGCCCGGACGGGCGAGGCTCAACGGGAGTTTTTGCATGGCGGGGGGGTCTCCATCTGCTCCAGCCCGTAGTACATTCCCGGCCATTTTCGCACAAGCCCCTTGAGTTCCAGCCCGACCAGGGTCCGGCTGACCATATGGCTGGCCAGGCCCAGTTCCTGGGCCACGGCGTCCATGTGCAGACGCTTGCCGTCCGTGAAAAGGCCAAGGACGCTGCGCTCCAGGTCCGTGAGGTCGGCTGGCGGAGGCGGGGGCGCCAGGGACGCCGGAGGCGGGGCAGGCGCCACGGCGTCGGCCCCCGGGGGCGGCACGCGCTCGGGGGGCAGGCTCGGCGGCAGGGACACGGCGGGACGTTCGCGCAAAAGATCCGGCCCGGCCACTGCGGCGTCGGCCTCGGCCCCGGTGTGCCGGGCAGGCTGGCGCACATAGTCCGCCAGCCTGGGGGCCAGGGCCTCCAGGATGTCCTGGCCGTTTTGCACTAAAAGCGCCCCTTCCTTGATGAGCTTGTGACAGCCTTCGAAGGTGGGTAGGTGCACCGGCCCTGGCAGGGCGAAGACCTCGCGGCCCTGCTCCAGGGCCAGACGGGCGGTGATCAGGCTGCCGCTTCGGCCTGCGGCCTCGATGACCGCCACCCCCAGGGACAGGCCGCTGATGATCCGGTTGCGCACCGGGAAATGCCCCGGGCAGGGATGGGCGCCGGGGGGAAATTCGGAGACGATGAGCCCGGCGGCGGCCAGGGCCTTCCACACGTCCATGTTGGAGTCGGGATAGACCAGGTCGATGCCCGTGCCCAACACGGCGATGGAGCCGCCCACCTCGGACAACCCGGCCAGATGGGCCTGGCGGTCGATGCCGTGGGCCAGCCCCGAGACCACGGCCACCCCGGCCCGGGCCAGATCGCGCCCCAGGCGCATGGCCGCGTCGAATCCGTAGCGGGAGCACTGCCTGGCCCCCACCATGGCCACGGCCGGGGATTTGAGCAGGGAGACGTCCCCCACCACGTACAAAAGAAGCGGCGGGTCCGGGATGTGGCGCAGGGGATCGGGGAAGCATGGATCGAAAAAGGTGACAAACCGCAGGCCTTTTCCCCGGGCCGCGTCGTATTCCGCCCGGGCCGCCTCGCGATACCGGCCCCTGGCGTAGGCCTCGGCGGCCCGGGTGTCCACGAGGCGTTTCTGGGTCCATTCGGCGTGGCGTCGGCAGGCCTCCCGGGCGCTGGGAAAGGCGGAAAACAGGCGTTTCCAGGTCTTGGGTCCGATGCCCGGAGAGTGGCGCAGGGCCAGACAGGCCTTGAACTCCTGGTCCGCGTCGACCGGGGAGGGGCCGGGGAGGGACTCGGGCGATGCGACGGATCCGGGCGGTTGCGGATGGCCCATACAGGATGCGACCTTGGCGCTCACCGGGGGAGCTGTTCGAGTTTGCGTTTGGCGTTGCCCGCAAGTTCCGAGGCCGGATAGTCCTTGACCAGGGATTCGTAGGCCGTCCGGGCGGCGGCCGTGTTTCCGAGCTTCTCCTGAACCATGCCCAGCTTGTACAGGGAGTCCGCCGCCTTGTGGTGTCCGGCGTAGCGGGTGCTGACGTCGGTGAAGCTCTGGGCGGCCTGGGACATGTCGCCCAGGATGTAGTCGCTCTCCCCTATCCAGTAGCGCACATTGGGCTCCAGGGCGCTATGGGGATGGCGGGCCAGAAATTCGTTGAACGCGGCCTTGGCCTCGCGGGGCTTGCCGTTTAGGGCCAGTTTGAGGGCCCGGTTGTAGTCGGCCTCCTGGCCCGGGGAGGCCTTGCCGGACGCGGGCGCGGCCGGGGCGGCGGACGGCGCAGGGCCGGAGGGCGCGGCATAGGGCGTGGGCACGGGACCGGAGGCGGGCCCGGCGGCCTGCACGGCCGTGGCCACCGGCGTCACAGGGGGCGGGGCCGCCCCATCGACCGGCGGCAGCGCGGGCGGGTAGGGCGACAACGTCGAGGCTGGCGTCGCCGGGACCGGGCCGGTATGGCCGGTCTGGCCGGTCGGCGTTGATCCGGGCTTTTCCACCGCCACGACGGCGTCGCCTGGGCCGGGCAACTCCCAGGTCTTGGCCTGGTTCCCGCCCGGCGCGGCCGCAGTCGCCGGGGCCGAGACCGGGGCCGGAATCGGGACGGATGCGCCAGCCGCCGCCAGTTCGGCCGCCGGACTCGGCGGCCCAGGCACGGCCGATGGCGCAGCCTCCGGGGAGGCCGGGGTGGCGTCCGGCGTCATGGGGAACGGCGTGGGCTCGGAAGAGGCGGCGGCCTGGACAGCCCGGGCCGTTTGGCCGGGCGGGGTCGCCGGGAAGGGACGTCCGACGTCGGAGGCCTGCGCGGGCTGGCCTTTTCCGTTTTGGGCCAGGGCGGCGCGGTCCGAGGCCCCGTAGGGCTTGGGTGGCCTGTCGGCGGGGGAAGCGGCTGGCGACGCCGGGGCGGAGGGGGAAGACGGACCCGCAGCAGCGGCCCCCAGACCGGCCGGGGCCATGGACTGCCCGGCCCAGGGGGGCGGCGCATCCTGGGCGGACGCGGCCCCGGGCTCGCCGGTGCGGGCGCGCACAAGCTGGGCCAGTTCGTCAAGCTTGGTCCGCACCTCGCCCCAGGTCTTGTCGCCCTCGGCCTGTCTGGCCTCCAGGGCCTGGACCTCGCCCTGGATCTTGACCAGGGCGGCCTCGATGTTCTGCAGGCGAAAATCCGTGCTGGACTGGGCGATGGGGCCGGTGGTCCGGCACCCCGCACACAGCAGCACGAAAAGCGCCACGCAACACCCCTTCGCCCAGGCCGCCGGAAGCGGTCGGGACAGGCGTCGGCGCAACATGCCCAAAGGTGATGCTTTTGCCCTTTTTCCCATATCTTATTGGATGGATATGCGACATGGAGCAAATTGGCAAGCCGCATTCCCCAGCTTGCGCTTCTTTCCATTTCCGGCGGCTTTCCCGCCGTTTCCGATGCGTCTTGCATCACCGCCCGATTTAGGGCAAGAAAACCGGCGCAAGGCCGGTCTTTGCGGCGCCGCCGCACACCGCACACGACCCCAAGGAGAGCGCACCGCATGCCCCTGCCCGTCGGAGACGTCGCCTTTTACGTCACGGTGATCCTTCTCGCCCCACACCTGGCCCTGGCCCTGGCGGCGGCCGGAATGCCCCTGGTCAGCGCCTCGGGGGGCTTTTTCAAGACCAAGCGGATCAAAATCTTCCTGGACAAATTCGGCCAGCAGACCACGACCTTCGCCCTGCTCGGCGGGGGATACGTCTTTTTGCTCGCCGTCCTGGCCGCCGTGGCCCTGCCGTTCGCTGCCCCTGAAAGCGCCGCGTTTTTCTTCGCCTGGCCCCTGCCGCTTTTTCCCCTGGCCATCCCGCTCGTTGTCGGCGCGATCCTGTTTCTGGTCTACCGGGGCCTGTGGCAGCGCATGAAAAACAGCAAGTCCATCCATTCCCTCATCGGCATCGCCTCGGGGCTGGCCCTTTTCGCCGCGCTCTACGCCCTGGTCTCGACCTTCCGGCTCTATTCCCTGCACGCCCCCCTGCCCCTGTCGGGCTGGGATTTCTTCGTGCCGCCCCAAAACGCCTTTTTCTGGCCCATCCTTTTCGGGGTCATGACCCTGGCCCTGTGTCTGGCCGGGGGCTTCGGGGGGCTGTATCTGGTGGCCCGGCGCACCAAGGACGACTTCGGCCGGGACTATTACGGATTCACCCTGAAGCTGGCCGCCCGCTGGGCGTTTTTTGCAGGGCTCGTGCACCTGGCCGCCCTGGGGCACATTTATAACGGCCTGTGGCCCTTCGCCACGGTCCATGCCGCCTCGGACCTGCTGTTCTGGGCCATGACCGCCTCCCTGGGCCTGTGGGCCCTGGCCCTGGTCCTGTGGGGGGTCACGGCCTTCAGTTCCTACGCCCTGCGCCTGAAATGGGCCCTGCTCGCGGCCCCGTCCCTGGCCGTGGCCGCCCTGGCCTGCGTCTGCGCCTACTTCTGGCTTCTGTTTTTCGGGTAGGCCCCCCGTTGGCCGCCTCCGCCATACGCCCCCACGTCACCGGCCAACGGGCCGACCCCGGCAGGGGGGCGTCGGCGTTCCCGCCGCATCCCCCCTCCCCGTGCGGCCTGCAGCCCTATTTCCGGGTCGGCGCGACGTCCGCGCGCACCAGCCCCAGCACGCACTCGATGTGCGGGCCGTGGGGGAACATATCCACCGGGGTCACGCCCTCCACCCGGTAGTCCCCCACCAGGGCGGCGGCGTCCCGGGCCAGGGTGGAGGGATTGCAGGACACGTAGACCACCCGGGTCGGGCGCAGAAGCCGCAGGGCGGCCAGCACCTCGGGGTGGGTTCCGGCCCGGGGGGGATCCAGAAAGACCACGTCGGGCTTTTTGACCCGCAGGGTCTCCAGACTCTGGCGCACGTCGCCCTTGACGAACTCGCAGTTGACCAGCCCGTTTTCCCCGGCCGAGGCCTTGGCGTCGCGGATGCTCATGGTCGAGGAGTCTACGCCGATGACCTGTTTGGCCCGGGCCGCCGCGTACAGGGCGATGCCCCCCGAACCGCAATACAAGTCCCACACGTTCTGCGTCCCCGTGAGCCCGGCAGCGGCCATGGCCGTGTCGTACAGCTTTTGGGCGCCAAGGGAGTTGGTCTGGAAAAAGGAGTCCGGGGAGATGCGGAACACGGTCCCCCCCAACTGCTCCTCGATGAATCCCTGGCCCGTGGCCGATTCGATGCGCTCGCCCGCAGCCACGGCGGCCTTGGTCTCCCGGGTGGAGTGCACGAAGGTGGTCAGGTCCGGGAAGGCCGCCGCCAGATGCTCGGACAGGCCCTTGGCGGCCTTGGCCGCGTCGCCCCGGGGGGCGGTGATGAGATGGACCATGGTCTGGCCCGTGGCCTGGGCCTCGCGGAGGATCAGGTGCCGCCACAGGCCCTTGCCGGTCTTGTGGTCATAGGCGGGCTGGCCGAAGGCCCGACAGAAGTCCCGGGCGGCATTGAGCATGTCCTGGCCTTTTTGGGACAAAAGGCCGCAGCCGGTCACGTCGCACACCCGCCCCGGGGCGTTTCGCTCGTAAAGCCCAAGATGCAGGTTCCCGGCAAAGGCGAATTCCATCTTGTTGCGGTAGTGGCGGGTCACTGGCGACGGCACGGTGGCGGCCACGACCACGTCGGCGATCCCGGCCAGGTGGCGCAGGCTCTCCACCACCTGTTCGCGCTTCCAGAAAAGCTGCCCGGCATAGTCCAGATCCTGCCAGGAACAGCCGCCGCATTGGCCGAAATGCCTGCAAAACGGCTCGACCTGCGCGGGGGAGGGGACGAGCACCTCCACAAGCCGGGCCTCGGCGAACCCCTTTTTGACCGTGGTCACCTCGGCCCGCACCGTCTGGCCGGGCAACGCCCGGTCGCAAAAGACCACGAAGCCGTCCACCCGGGCCAGCCCCTTGCCGCCGAAGGCCAGCTTTTTCACCTCGATCTCTATGATGCTTCCTTTTTCCATGTGCATGCGTATCATCTCCCTGAAACGGGGGGTATCCGGGCCGGAGGCCCTTGGCAAGGGAAAGCGCACGCCTGCGACGGGACGGGGTCGGCCGCATCACCGGCCAAGGCCCGGCCCAAGGCCCGGCCCAAGACCCGGCATTGTTGCACCATCGGGCGATTCCGGATACTTGGAACAGACCCGGACCAAGACCGGCAAGGGAACCATGACCCGAAAATTTCTGGCCGCCGCCGTGGGGCTTTTCGTCATCCTGGCCTCGGTGGTGGCCTTCATGGGCTGGCGGGCCAAAAACGAGATCGAACAGGTCGCCACCGACCAGTTCAACAGCCAGCAATTGCTCCTGGCCCAGAAGATCGCCGACGACATCGACGAACACTTCACCTTTCTCAAAACCAGCCTGCACAGCCTGGCCACGATATGGGGCCGGACGCCCTCCGACACATCCGATCCGGCCGCCGCCATCCAGCCGTATTACCAGATGCTTAAGCACTGGAAGGTGCTGGCCATGGGTTTTTCCCCGGAAGCCGACGCCCGGACGCAGTGGTTCGACGACGCCGGCCGCCTTGGCGGCGACCTCGGCCTCGACGCCACGACGGCCCTGGCCTTTGTCCGCGATCCGGCCCGGCCCGGGGCGGTGTTCGTGGGCCGGGTGGCCGTGCCCAAGACAGGGCCGTTTACCGGGAAGCGGGTGATGCTCATGGCCGTGGGGGCGCCCGGCAAGGATGATCCGGGCAGGATGGCCGGGGCCATCCTGCTGGTGCTGGACGCCATGGCCATCGCCCGGGAGTACGCCCACGGGGTGCGTTCCGGGGAGACGGGCTACGCCTGGGTGGTGGATGACCAGGGCTTTTTCCTGGACCACTACGAGGATCGCTTCCTGGGCCAGCATTCCATCGAAACACGGCGCGAACGCAATCCCTCCCTGGACTGGTCGCGCATTGAAAGCCTGCTGCGCGACCGCATCCTCACGGGCCAGACGGGCACGGACTGGTACGTGTCCGGATGGCACCGGGGGGTCATCTCCGAAATGAAGAAGCTGGCGGCCTTCTGTCCGGCCCTGCCCTCGGGCACGGACGACCCGGGCAACATCTGGGGGGTGTGTCTGGCCGCCCCGGTCACCGAGGTGCATGGACTCATCGGGCGTCTGGTGGTGCGGGAATGGCTGATGGTCGGACTCTTCGAGTCCGTGGTCTTTTTCGGATTCGTGGTGGCCATGTATTTTTCCCTGCGCTTTTCCCGGATGCTCGGCACGGAGGTGGAGCGCAAGAAGGAGGAACTGGTCAAGGCCCAGGAAAAGCTCATCCGCTCGGAGCGGTTCGCGGCCATCGGCCAGGCTGCGGCCCACATCTCCCACGAGATCAAAAACCCGCTCATGCTCATGGCCGGGTTCGCCCGGCAGGTCCGCAAACGTCTGCCCGAGGACGACAAGGACGCGGAGAAGCTCAAAATCATCGAGCAGGAGGCCGGACGCCTGGAGAACCTGCTGGGCGAGGTGCGCGACTTCAGCCGTCCCACGCCGCCGCGCATTGATTACGGGGACATCAACGCCACCGTTGAAGAAACCGCGAAGATGATGGCCGAGGGGTTCAAGACCCGCCAGATCACGGTGCGCATGGCGCCGGGGCGGGGCATCCCGGCCGTGCCCCACGACCCCAACCGGGTGCGCCAGGTGCTCATCAACCTGATGAAAAACGCGGCCGAGGCCATGCCGGGCGGCGGCGAGATACGGGTCGCCACGGATTTTGCGGACGGGTTTGCCGTGCTGCGCGTGTCCGACACCGGCGGCGGCATCCCGCCGGATGTGGCCGGGCACATCTTCGAGCCCTTCTGCACCACCAAGGAGAGCGGCACGGGGCTTGGGCTGGCCGTTTGCCAGCGCATCGTGGAGGACCACAAGGGCGAGATCGCCTATGCCTCCTCGCCGAGCAAGGGGACCACGTTCACGGTGAAGCTGCCGGTGTGAGGAGACACGGACGGCGTCAGAGCGGGAGGCCTGCCTCGTAGGCGCACGATCCCGGCCGCCGAATGCTTACAGATCGATCATGCAGGGCCGCCATGGCTGCGCAATTCCGTCAAAACATCTTTCAGCGCCGACTTTATCAGCCTTACGACCTCTGTCTCACGCTGCGGTTGTCCTTTCTTGTACACGACGACCGGCACAATCGAACCGCCATCCGTCACCAGAAAAACAACTCGAAGCCCCTTGCGAGACGATATGTTATATTCCGAAAGGGGAAGGCGGCATTTCCTTAAATGCGCAGACTGAAATCCAGGATACCGATCACCACTCGTGCGATCGATATTTTCCAATCCCCTCTCAAGGCCTTCCTTGCTTTTCGGATATTTCGACAACGCCTTGTCAAGCGACTTGTCGAACGCCTTAGTTCGATTTGGCAGCGGCATCGACGACGCGGGAAATTTCGAGGGTCAATTCGAGGATTTCCGGATCACTGGAAACGCTCAATTCTTCCACAAAGTCATCCCAGTCAGAAACAGCCATTTCATAAAACAGCTTTACGTGGTAAATGGCTTTGTTCTGTTCGATTTTTGGGATCAACAAGGCTAAAGCATTTCGTATCTTTGCCGCCTCGATGCATAGCGACATAAGGTCTGCGTCGGATTTCCCTGCATCGACCTTCATCTGAAGCATGATTCTTTCGCAGGCATTCAGGATTTTAAACAGATGCGCAATGGTCTCCATGACATTTTTTGGAATCGGAGACATTTTCTGTTCCACGACACAAAATGGAACACTGTCGATAAGTCCCGAAACCTCTGAATGGGCCATGGGCTGTTGTGCAGAAAGGCAAGCCATATGTCCTCCCCGGTTTTTCCGGTTTCCCGTGGAGCCAGGGCAGTTTCAAACCCCCCAGGGTACATGTCGCCCTTATGGTAAACCAAGAATTCACCGCCTCGTCAACAGAGGCGCTTTTTTCAAAAAAAACAGAGCTTTATATGAAATTTTCTTGGCCGGGCACATCTTCGAGCCCTTCTGCACCACCAAGGAGAGCGGCACGGGACTGGGGCTGGCCGTGTGCCAGCGCATCGTGGAGGACCACAAGGGCGAGATCGCCTATGCCTCCTCGCCCGGCAAGGGGACCACGTTCACGGTGAAGCTGCCGGTGTGAGGAGACACGGCGTGTGCTAAAATTTAATGCGTACAGTTATATTGTTGACGAAGCATTGCCTTTGCCAAGAACTGCTTCAATTCGTCTTGCTAATTTCTGTCTGAATTCATCAAATCGGGCATTTTCCCAGAGAACACAATTATATTGGCGAATATCGAAATGTAAATCTTCCACATGATCCCTTCTACACGTAAAAAACACTTCCAGGCCTAAACCATGACCAAATCCCGCCTCGTAGTACACACCGCCTCTATGACCTGTAAAATCAGCAACCACAAATTTACTACGGCGAATTTGAACAATAATTTCATCGTCAATTTTTTGATTATGTTCGCCGAAATCAACACGATGTGGCCGGTAGCCAGCTTCTACTATGGCAGGACTAATTGCTTTGGTGTATGCATTTTCAAGTTCGTCATTGAACCACATCGCGACAAAACCCTGCTGGCTTAATGGGTTCTTTTCTCTTAATTTTTCAAGGTGCTTCCATCCATTAGCTAGAATTATTGCTGCATCCTCAGACTTCAATAACTGTATTCTCCCTTCACCAAAAAGGTAGTTCAGCAATGCATGGGTTTCATCTGTGTCATATGACCAAGTCGCGACAAGTATTTCGTATTCTTTAAACTCAACTAGCTGACCAATGTGGGCTGTTTTTCTCGATATAAATTTTAGCAGTAAATCTGCTCTATCATTAAACGATGGGACTCGCATATCTTCGCATCTTTTTAAATCATCGTCATTAATCGTGCTAAACTCATTGCAATAGTAGTGCGCCCAGCTTGAAGCATTGGCAACTGACCGGGAACTTTGATTTTTGCTATACTTTTCAAACCAGTAACCAACTGCATCTTCTGTTATTTTAAAACGTCCACATCTGTCACAACATACAAACATCACCCCATCGCCCGGCTCACATACGGATTCATGACCGACAGAAAAGCATAATGGGCATTTCATCTTGTCCCACATACTCATCCTCCCTGAAAGCGCAACACAAGCTATTAAATATCAACGTTCGCCATTTTTATTATCTGAATGAAGTGAAAGTAGTTTAACATTTATGCATCACCAGGAACTGGTTCAGATAGAAATGCCAAGAAGAACAAAACGCCCAGCATGTTCGACAGGCTGGTATCTATAAAACTTTTCTTGACGTTTAATACACCCTTGGCGACAGCGTGGCAACCGAAATAGGTATATAGACTGGCAAAATAGCAGCGAATCCTGTAAACGACCGGCGTTATTCCCCGCCGCCGCGCAGGGCCTCGATGGGGTCCAGGGAGGCGGCCTTGCGGGCGGGCCGTATCCCGAAGACCAGGGCGATGCCAAGGGCCGCCGCAAGCGACAGGATGGGGATTTTCGGCGTCAGCACCAGCTTGAGCAGCCCCAGGCTGGAGAGAATCTCCCCCAGCCCGATGCCGATGCCGATGCCCAAAACCGCCCCCACCACCGTCAGCACGCAGGCCTCGCACAAAAACTGCACCGTCACCGCCCACCCCGGCGCGCCCAGCGCCTTGCGCAGCCCGATCTCCTCCCGCCGCTCGCTGACGCTCAAATACATGAGATTGGCCAGCACGAACCCGCCCACCAGGATGGCCACCCCGGCCGTGACCCCCAAAAAAACGGTCATGCCCCCGGTCACGGCCGACAGAAACTTCAGGATGTCCGCCGCCGACAAGAGGGAAAAATCGTCGGGTTCGCCAGGGCCGATGCCGTGCTGGTGGCGCAGCAGGGATTTCAGGTTCTCCAGATGGGAATCCATGAGCGAGGGATCGTGGAACTTGACCCGAAGCCCCCGGAAATACTTGCGGTCCATGTTGAAACGCTGGGTCAGGGTGGTGATGGGCATGATGATCCGGTCGTCCACCGAGGTGTCCCCGCCGCCGCCCGTGAAGCCCCGGTAGGCCAGCCGCCCCACCACCTGCACCGGCAGATCCTGGACCAGGATGGTCTTGCCCAGGGGGGAGGCGTCGCCGAAAAGGGCCTTGGCCGGGGCGTCGCCGATGAGGCAGACCTTGGCCGAACGCTCGATGTCCTCAAGCGTCAGGTCGCGGCCTTCATCCAGGGGCCAGTCCCAGGTGTCGGCATAGTTTTCCGTGGCCCCCACGACCACCGGCGCCACCACGTTTTTGGCCTCGTGCCGCAGCACCACCGAGGGCTTGGAACGCATGGGGACCACGGCCATGACCCCGGGCAGGGAACGGCTGATGGCCCGGGCGTCGTCCCAGGTCAGGGTCAGGACGCGCTGTCCCACGGGCCGGTTCTCGATGTCCCCGCCAAGGACCATCACCGCGTTGGGCCCGAACCACTCCACGATCTCCAGGGCCTTTTCGCGCGCCCCGTCCACCGAGGCCACGATGACCGTAAGCGCCGCAATCCCCAGGGCCACGGCGCTGGCCACGAACACGCCGCGCAGCTTCTGGGCCAGGATGGCCGTCACGGCCATGCCCAGGGAGCGCCAAGTCAGGCGCGCCGCATGCGCGGCGTCAGACCACCCGGCCGTCATGGACCAGTATCCTGCGCCGGGCATGGGCCGCCGTGGCGTCGTCGTGGGTGACCACCAGCACGGTCTTTCCGGCCCGGGCGTTGATGTCCGCCAGAAGGGCCATGATCTCCTCGCCGGTCTTGGAATCGAGCTGGCCCGTGGGCTCGTCGGCCAGGATCAGGTCGGGGTTGTTGATGAGCGCCCGGGCCAGGGCCACGCGCTGCTGCTGCCCGCCCGAGAGCTGCGAGGGCCTGTGCCCGGCCCGGTCGGCCAGCCCCACCTGATCGAGCAGGGCCAGGCCGCGCTGGCGCAGGACGTGTTTGGGGGTGTCGGCGTACATGCCGGGCAACAGCACGTTGTCCAGGGCCGTGGCGTAGGGGATGAGGTAGAAGCTCTGAAACACGAAGCCGATGGTGGCGTTTCGCCGGGCGGACAGGGCGTCGTCGTCGAGGCTGGCCACGTTTTCGCCGCATAAAAAGTAGTTCCCGGACGTGGGCCGGTCCAGAAGCCCCAGGATGTGCAAAAGCGTGGACTTGCCCGACCCCGACGGCCCCTGGATGGCCGTGAACTCCCCTGTCTCGATGGTCAGGGTCACGTCGCGAAGGACGTGCGAGCGCACGTCGCCCAGAAGATAGCTCTTGGCGATGTCCTCCAGGCGCACCACCGGGCCGACGGCCGCCCCGGGGGGCGTCGCGGACGGGGGAAGGGACAGGGAATCGGCCATGGCTGTCCCCCCGCCTACCGGCCCGGCCCGGAACCGCCGGGGCGTCCCCCGGCCCCGCCGGAACCGCCCGAACCACCGGGTCCGCCGCCCTGGCCGGATCCGGCCGCCGGACGCGGGGTTCCCGGCAGCACGATCTGCACCGCCACCTTGTCCCCGGCGGCCAATCCCGAGACCACCTCGGTCTCGTTTAAGCCTGCCAGCCCCAGTTCGGGATGCGTCTCGCGCACCCGGCCCTGGCCCTCCACCACGAACACCACCTGGGTGTTGCCCACCCATTTGAGCGCGGCGTTGGGAATGACCAGCACGTCTGTTTTCTCCTCGACCACGATCTGGCAGTGGGTGGTCATCTCCGGGCGAAGCTTGCGGGACTGGTCCGGGTCCAGGCGCACCAGGGCCTGATAATAGACGATGTTGTCGCGAATCTCCGGGGAGGGATAGATCTGGTCCACGGCCCCGGAGAAAAGCTCCCCGGGCATGGAGTCCACGCGAAACTCCACGCGCATGCCCGGCGTGACCTGCCCCACGTCGGTCTCGTCCACGTAGATCCACATCTCCAGGCGGGTGGGGTCGAGCACGGTGATCAGGTTGGCCACCTGGAGCCCGGCCACCACGGTCTCGCCCTGCTGCACGGTGACGCTCGACACCACGCCGTCGATGGGGCTGATGACCCGCGAATAGGTGAGCTTGGTCTCGGCCGTGCTGAGGGCGGCCTCGGCCTCCTCCTTGGAGCGCTCGGCCTTGATGCGCTCCTTTTCGAATTCGGTCTTGGTGCGCGAGAGCGTGACCTCCCGGGCGGCCAGCTCGTTTTTGGCCACCAGGGCGTCGCGCCGGGCCTGGTCCAGGACGTCCCTGGACACCAGTTCCTGGGCGAAAAGCTGTTGCTGGCGCGTGAGGTTGGTGGCGGCGTAGTCGTGTTTGGCCTGGGACAGGGCCAGCTCGGCCTCGGCCTCGGCGATGCGTTTGGGATACACCTCGACCACCTGCTTGCGTTCGGCCTCGGTTCGCGCCAGGCGGGCCTGGGCCTCTTCCAGGCGGGAGCGGTCCTCACGGGAGTCCACCAGGGCGATGACCTGCCCGGCGCGCACCGCATCCCCCACCTTGACCCGCATGTCCTCGATGGTTCCCGTGGCCCGGGCCCCGATTTTAATGATGGCCCCCACCTGGGCCTTGATGATGCCCGTGGCCTCCAACACCTTGCGGACCTTGCCGGTGCGGACCTCGGCCTCGGCCAGAACTTTTGGGGCCTTGTCCTTGCCGCCGAAATATGTCCAGGCCGCGAGAGCGGCCGCCAGACACAGGATGAAGATGATCCAGAATTTTTTACTGCGCATGCGATATGTCCGTAGATGAGGGGAACGCGGGGGATAAGGCCTGCCGCGCCTTTCAGGCTGAAACCGTTATGCCTTGGTATGCTCCAAGGATGCGATGATTCGCCCCGGATGTAAAGGTCCGGGAACGCGGCCTGGAGACGTCATCGCGGCGGCTGGGCAAGGCAAGTCATCCGGCCGCCTCGCGTATCCACTCCGCCAGGGGCGCCTCCACCAGACGGCGTATTCCGGCCAGCCTCTCCGGGGTCTCGGCCTCGAAACGCAGAACCAGGGCGGGCTGGGTGTTGGAGGCCCGCAGCAGGGCCCAGCCGTCGGGAAAGACCAGCCGCACCCCGTCCACGTCGATGATCTCGGCCATGCCCCGGAAATGGGCCATGGCCCGCGCGACCACCGCGAACTTCGCTGCGTCCGGGCAGTCCACGCGAAGCTCCGGGGTGCTCGACGTCTGCGGCCAGTCGGCCAGCATCGCCGACACGGGCACAGACGACCGGCTGACGATCCCGGCCAGACGCAGGGCCGCATAGGCGGCGTCGTCAAAGCCGTAATAGCGGTCCGCGAAAAACAGGTGCCCGCTCATCTCCCCGGCCAGAAGCGCGCCCGTGCGCCGCATGGCGTCCTTCATGAGCGAATGTCCGGCCGCGCCCATGACCGGCACGCCGCCATGGGCCGTAATGTCCCGGTACAGCAGATGGCTGCACTTGACCTCGCCGATGACCGTGGCCCCGGGGTGCTCGGCCAGCACCTCCCGGGCGAACAGGGCCAGAAGCCGGTCCCCGAAAAGGAGCTCCCCCTTCTCGTCCACCACCCCCAGCCGGTCGCCGTCGCCGTCCAGGCCCACGCCGAAATCCGCGCCCGTCTCGCGCACCTTCGCCGCCAACTGGCGCGTGTTTTCCTCCACCACCGGGTCGGGATGATGATTGGGAAACGTCCCGTCGGGTTCGCAGAAAAGCGGCCTGACCTCGGCCCCGACCCGGCGCAGGGCCTCGGCCGCAAGCATTCCGGCCGCGCCGTTGCCGCCGTCCACAACCACCGAGACCGGCCGGGCCAGCCTGATGTCCCGGGTGACGCGCTCCAGGTAGGAGGGCGCGATGTCGTGCTCAGAGAGCAGGCCCTGTCCGGTTTCGAAGTCCCCGGAGGCCATGATCCGGTGGATGGCCGCAATCTCGTCCGTGTGGATGGTCCCCTCCCCGGCCCAGATCTTGAAGCCGTTGAACTGCGGCGGGTTGTGGCTGGCCGTGACCATGACCCCGGCCTGTTTTCCGAGATGTTTCACTGCGTAATACAAAACAGGTGTCGGAACCATATGCAAATCGATGACATCCACGCCTGCAGAAAGCATCCCGGCCGCAAGCCTGGCCTCGTATTCCGGGGAGCTTTCCCGGCAGTCCCGGCCGACCACGGCGCAATCGAATCCCCTGCGGCGAAAAGACGTGCCCACGGCCCGTCCCAGGCGGTCAACCCACTCGGGGTCGAAATCCTCACCCACCACGCCGCGTATGTCGTAGGCCCGAAAAACGTCCGGCCGGATATCCCTCACCCCCGCCTCCAGGTAGTTCTTGTGGTCAACAGGTTGAAAAAAAAGCCGATCGAACTTTCCTTGACCTCTTCATCATTCTTCCCTATCCAAGGTATCATGAACTGGGACTGGGAAAGACTCCAAGAGCAAAAACGTCGGCAAGGGCCCACTCCACCGGATTTCGGACGCATCGGCGACGAGTTCAAACGCCTAACGGATTTGAAAAACCGCCTCCCCGGGGGGCCGAAGATCGTCGTCCTGGCCGTAGCCGTCCTGTGGCTGGCCAGCGGCATCTACATTGTGGAGCCCGACGAGACGGGCGTGGTCCAGCGTTTCGGGGCCTACGCCTATTCCACCGGGCCGGGGCCGCATTATCATCTACCCTACCCCATCGAGAGCGTCCAGACGCCCAAGGTCTCCCAGGTGCGGCGCATCGAGGTCGGATTCCGCACTGTGGGCAGTCGCGAGGGGCAGGGGCAGCAGTTCCGCGACGTCCCTGAGGAATCGCTCATGCTCACCGGGGACGAGAACATCGTGGACGTGCAGTTCATCGTCCAATACCAGATCAACGACCCCATCAAATACCTGTTCCGCCTGGACCGCCCTGACGAGACCCTGAAAAACGCGGCCGAGGCGGCCATGCGCGAGGTCATCGGCAACGACAAGATCGACTCCGCCCTGACCGCAGGCAAGGTGGAGATCCAAGACAACACCAGGGCCCTTTTGCAGCGCATGATGGACAAATACGAAAGCGGCATCGACGTGGTGGCTGTGCAGCTCCAGGACGTGCACCCCCCGCGCGACGTGGTCGACGCCTTCAAGGACGTGGCCAGCGCCCGGGAGGACCGGGTGCGGCTGGTCAACGAGGCCGAGGCCTACCGCAACGACATCCTGCCCAAGGCCCGGGGGCAGGCCGCGGCCATGGAAAACCAGGCCCTGGCCTACAAAGACCAATCCGTGCGCAAGGCCAGGGGCGAGGCCTCCCGTTTTTCCGCCCTGGCCGCCGAATACGCCAAGGCCCCGGAGGTCACCCGGGAACGCCTGTATCTGGAAAACATGGAGACGATCCTGAAAAATCCGGGTCTGGACAAGATCATCCTTTCCGACGAGGCCCTCAAGCAGGCCGTGCCGTACCTGCCCCTGGAGGCGGGGTCGCGCCGCGTGCCGCGCTCCGAGGCCGAGGCCGGGAAAACCCTGCGCCAGGATGGAGGAAACTGATATGGGCAAGACCTCCATAGTGCTGATCGTCGCGGCCGTGATCGTGGTTGTGGGCATAAGCCAGAGCGTGTTCATGGTGGACGAGACCGAACGGGCCATCGTCCTGCAACTGGGCAAGCCTGTCAGCGTCACCAAGGGGCCCGGGCTGCATTTCAAACTGCCCTTCGTGCAAAACGTGCTCTTTTTCGACTCGCGGATTCTGGACTACGGAACAAAGGCCGCCGAGATCCTGACCAAGGACAAAAAGACCATGGTCGTGGACAACTATTCCCGGTGGCGGATCACCGACCCCCTGCTCTTCTACCGCACCCTGCGCACCCAGCAGCGGGCCCAGGCCCGGCTTGAGGACATCATCTACGCCGAACTGCGGGTGGTGCTCGGCCGGTTCACGCTGCACGAGCTGGTCTCGGAAAAGCGCCCGGAGATCATGACCCTGGTCACGGCCAAGACCAACGAACTGCTGTCCCCCTACGGCATCGAGGTGGTGGACGTGCGCATCAAGCGCACGGACCTGCCGCCCCAGAACGAGCAGGCCATCTTCAACCGCATGCGTTCCGAGCGCATCCGCGAGGCCAAGCTGTACCGCTCCGAAGGCCAGGAGGAGATGGACAAGATCAAGTCCGCCGCCGACCGGGAGCGCACGGTGATCCTGGCCGAGGCCCAGCGCAAGGCGGACGTCCTGCGTGGCGAGGGCGACGCCGAGGCCGCCGGGATCTTCGCAGAGGCCCTCAAGAGCGCCCCGGCGTTTTATTCCTTTGTGCGCAGCCTGGAGGCCTACCGGGCCGCGACAGCGGAAAACACCCGGATGATCCTGACGCCGTCGGGCGAGTTTCTGAAATACATGCGCTAGCGCGGCGTCCCGTAATACGTACCGCGCATTTTTTCAGGGAAAAAATGCGTATGTGACAAGGCCCTCTCCCCTCCGGCGGGAAACCGGATCGGGGAGGGGGCCTTGTCCGCCGCCCCCTCCGGCCGTGTCATGATCGGCAGACAACCATGAACAAAAATTCACGGTCCCGGGGTTGCCAAAGCCCGGGAATCCGTTTACGCCCCTGCATGAGAACGTGCGATGAGAAATGTTCTCAAAGCCATATGCATCGCACGACGTCCGCCCGCAGCCGAACGTCTTACCTTCAAGGAGAAGCCAGGATGAGTTATTCCCTGAAGTTCTTCCTTTTCGCGGGCCTCTTTGCAGCCTTGTGCGTCAAGGGCGGGGAATGGAGCGTGGCCGGGGGATCAACGATCCGGGATCTCATGGGGCGGGATGCGGCCCACGCCGCCCAGTCCTTCGACCCCAAGCCCCTCAAGCCCCGGGAAGAGGAATTCCGGGGGATCAGCCCCGTGCCGGATCTGACGTCGCGGCTTCCCCTGCCCAAACGGGCGGACAAGTCCGCAACAGCCCTCCGGGCTGGCTCGGCCCGCTTCTAGTGTTGCGTTCGGGGATTCCCGTCATGGCTTGGCAAGAAGCAACACCTTGAATTTATAATTTTTATTCACAAAAAACAGACTTATTTTTTGTGAACGCCACACGCCCCCCCCGGGGAAACGCCCCGTGTGGCAAGGCCCGACAGGGCCATGGGATTTCTGCCCCTCGTGCTGCGGCTTCACAGCCGCTTTTTTTGCGTCTTAGCGTCTGCCGCCTCGGCCAGGCGGGCCTCCAGATAGGGCAGGACGTCCGGGTCGGGCGACTCGATGTCGAAGCAGCGGGCGTCCTCGCCGAGAAGCCCCCGGGGCACGCACTGGCCGAATTCTTCCGGGTCGCTCACCGCGTCATCGTAAAAGCACACGGACAAAAACCGCCCCTGCGGGTCTTCCACCACATCGGCCAGGGCGAACAGGGGCCGGGCTCCGGTCTTCGGCCCTGGGAACGAGGCCCGCAGGCTGGCGGTGATCCCCGGACGCACCACCAGATCCAGTGTCGCGCCGCATCCGGGCAATGCGGCGGCCATAGCCGAGGCGATGCCCGCGAACAGGGGCTTGACCCGGCGCGGGTCATGGGTCCAGGCCGCAAGGTAGGCACGGATGTCCGGGGTCATGGCCTGCCTCCAAAGGCCCCGGCCTGGCCCGGGGCCAGGGCCTCCCGGGCCACCAGGACGTGGATGGCGGCGGAGTCCTTCATGTGCCCGGCCTGGAAGGCGGCCTTGTGCCCCGCGCCGCAAAACAGATCCACATGATGCCCCTTCATGCAGCCCGTGTCCTGGGCCAGGAGCAGCCCGGTGAAACGCTCGGGGGCCTCTCCCTCGGGAAAGCCCGGGAGCATGGCGTCCACGGCCAGAAGCGCGCCGTAGGGCAGAAACGACGGATCGGTGGCCGCGCTGACGTAGGGGGTCAGCACCACGCCCATGCCGCCCACCGGGCCCCTTTCCGCCAGCTTGAAGAAGATGTAGCTGGGATTTCTGGACAGCACCTCCTGGATCTTGTCAGGATGCTCCTCGAAGAAGCGGCGGATGCGCTGCATGCTTTTTTCCTCCTCGGCGATGTCCCCGCGCTCCACCAGCACCCGGCCCACGGCCACGTATTTATGGCCGTTCGAGCCGCCGTAGACCACGTTTCTCGTAGATCCGTCGGGCAGAAGCAGGCGACCCGAACCCTGCACCTGGAGGAAAAAGACGTCGATGAGGCTCTTGGCCCAGGCGATTTCATATCCCTTGCCTTTGAGCGCCCCGCCGAAGTCGATGGCCGCCCGGGAAGGCTTTCGCCCCTTGCCGGGGCTGCGGTAGAGGGGATGGGGATAATCGGGATGCGGGGTCAGGGAGGCCTCCAGCCAGGGTTCGTAGTAGCCGGTCAAAAGCGCATGCTCGTCGGCCGTGACCCAGGCGAAGTGCTCGGCCAGCCGGGTCGGGTCGCGATCCAGTTCGGGCAGAAGCGAATCCAGACGCTCCAGGGTGGTCTTGAGCTGGCCGTAGGTCAGGGCCACGTCGCCCACGAGCATGGCCGTGCCGGACTCGGGCTTCCCGGCCAGATGGGTCAGGCTGGCCCGGATGGCCGGTCGCATGGATTCGTAGGAGGCGATGGACTGGGTGGCCGGAGACAGGCGGGCATGCCAGGGCCGCGAATCCGTGACCCCGGCCGGTGCGGCGGCGACCGGAACGGAAACCGCGGGAGCCACGGGACCGGCCTCCGGAGACGGGACCGGAGACGCTGGGGCGCAGGCGGCCAGGGCCGCCATCAGGCACAGCCCGGCGGCGAGATGTCGCATGGGGGTATCCTTTTTTCAGGCAGACTATCCACGGCGCAGGGGAAAGGCAATCGGGGCCGCGACCACGCGCCAGGTCACAGGCGGGCGGCCAGCAGGGCCTCCATGTCGTCTGCGGGCGCGGGCCGGGCAAAGAGATAGCCCTGGCAGTATTCGCATCCGAGGCCAAGCAGGGTCTCCCGCTGGCGGGGATGCTCCACGCCCTCGGCCACCACGCGCATGCCCAGGTTGTGGGCCAGGTCCACGATGGTCTTGACGATCTCCAGGTGACGCGGGCCGTGGTCCATCATGCGCACGAACCCCAGGTCGATCTTCAGGATGTCCACGGGCAGGCGGCTTAAGTGGCTCATGCTGGAATAGCCCGTGCCGAAATCGTCCAGGGACAGGCGCACGCCCAGGGCCGTAAGCTCCGCCAGAAGGGCCGTGCTTGCCCCGCCGACCTGCATGACGGCGGTCTCGGTGACCTCCAGACGCAGCCGGTCGGGAGGCAGGCCATGGACCTCCAGGACGTGCCGCGCCATGGAGGCCAGGTCCGAGCGCAACAGATCCTTGGCCGAAATGTTGACGGCCATGTACAGGTCCGCCGCCCCGGGCAGCCGGGACCGCCATGCGGCCAGCGTGCCACAGGCCAGGGTCAGGGCCAGGCTGGTCAATTCCCGGATTTTCCCCGTTTCCTCGGCAATGGGAATGAACTCGGCCGGAGAGATCAGGCCCCGCTCGGGATGCCGCCAGCGCATGAGCGCCTCCAGGCCCCGGATGCGATCCTGCCCGCCGTCCGCCCCCAGTTCCACGATGGGCTGGAAGACCAGGAAGAACTCGCCGCTTTGCAGCCCGTAATTCATGTCCCGCTCCAGGGTCATGCGGGTGACGGCATGCCGGAACAGACGCTCGGTGAAGACCTTGAACCGGTTGCGGCCCTTGGCCTTGGCCCAGTGCATGGCCAGGTCGGCGTTGCGGATGACCTCCTGGGCGTCGGCCCGAAGCCCGGCCCACAGTTCGGCCCCGATGCTGGCCGTGACCTGGATGCTCCGCCCCTCCCAGACGATGGGCTCGCAGATGGCCTGCCGGATGCGTTTGATGGCCTGCACCGGGATCCGCCCCGAATCCAGATCCTCCAAAACCACCAGGAACTCGTCGCCGCCCAGGCGGGCCACGGTGTCGGTCTCGCGCACGCACCTCCTGATGCGGTCGCCGATCCGGATGATCACCTCGTCGCCAAAATGGTGCCCCAGGCTGTCGTTGATGACCTTGAAGCGGTCCAGGTCGATAAAAAGCACCGCGAACTTGGCGTCCGTATGGCGTTTGGCCCGGGCCACGGCCCGTTCGATGCGCTCCAGGCACAGGGTCCGGTTGGCCAGGCCCGTGAGGGCGTCGTGCAGGGCCATGTGCCGCAGGCGGTCCTCCATCTCCTTGCGGGCCGTTATGTCCAAATGGGTGCCCACCACGCGCACGGGGCGGCCTGCCTCGTCGCGTTCCACCACCTTGCCCCGGGACAGCACCCAGCGCCAGCCGCCGTCCCGGGCGCGCAGCCTGTATTCGGACTCGTAGCCCTTCATGCCGCCTTGCAGATATTCGGCCTCCCTGGCCCGGGCCATGTCCCGGTCGTCGGGATGCAGCAGGGAAAGCCACGTCTCGTAGGTCGGGGGCAGGGCGTCCGGCTCATACCCGAGCAGACGGAAATACCCCGGGCTGTAGAACACATGCCCGGTGGCCACGTTCCAGTCCCACAAGCCCTCGTTGGCGGCCTCCAGGGCCAGCTTGAGGCGGCCCTCGGAAACCTTGAGCGCCCGCTCGGCCTCAAGCAGGGAGCGCACGGTGTTGCCCAGTTCGTCCACATGGGCCCTGGCCTCCTCGTACAGGGTGGCGTTTTGCAGGCCGGTGAACAGGATGCCCGCCAGGGATTCCAGGAAGGGTCCGTGAACCTGGAAATCGCGCGGCGTCTTCGACCCCAGGGCGATGACCCCGCGCACCTCCCCGAAAAGACGCAGGGGCAAAACGGCCGCCGAACGGATGCCCATGCCCAGGCATTCCTTGCGGGTGCACAGGGGGTCCGTGGCGATGTCCCGGGAATACAGGGCCGTCCCGCTGGCGGCGACCGCCCCGCACAGGCATTCGGCGGTCACATGGTCGGCGAAGGCCTCAAAGGAAAGTGACGCATCCTTTGGATCATGGGCGCGCAGGACCAGCCGGTCGCCCTTTTTGACGAAAAAAAGGATCAGATCCGGGCTGATGGCCTGCCCGATGGAGGTGATGATGTTTTGGATGGCCGCGTCGACGGAGAAGGAGGCCGCCGACTGGTAGCTGATTTCGTTGATGAGCGTCAGTTCGTCCAGGCGCTGGTTGAGCTCCTTCTGCATCCGGGTGCGCTGGGTGACGTCGCGGGCCATGAGCATGCCGTAGGACTGGCCCTTGACCGTCTGGCGGGACAGGGAAATCTCGTAGACCTCGCCCCCGGTGAAGATCATCTCGGCCAGATGCAGGGTCTCGCCGCCTTGTGAATCCGCATGGTCCAGGGTCTTGCCGAGCATGGGGAAAAAATCCAGGGCGCTTTTGCCGACCACCTCGTCCCGGGGTTTTGCGAGCAGATGCAGGGCCGCGGCGTTGGCCCCCAGGATGGACAGCTTCTCCCAGGCCATGAGCAGGATGGCGTCCGGGGCCTGGTCCAGCAGCACGCTGGTCAGTTCCAACTCGCTCAGCCGCTTTTTCAGTTCGGGATAGAAGCTTTTGCGCGAGGAACGTTCGCCAAGTCCGATCAGTTCGTCGCGCAGGGTCAGGGATGGGCTGCTCTCAGAGCGCTTGTTCATAGATGGCCGCAATCTCCAAAACGCCAAGGGACCGTGGGTTTGTGGCCAGACAGGGGTCGGAGGCCGCCGCCCGGGCCAGTTCGGGAAGATGCGCCCGGGTGACCCCGAGTTCGCCCAGGGTGACCATGGCCCCAAGCCGGGTCTTGAAGCCGCGCATGGCCGAAACCACCAGCTCCCGGGCCTCGTCCGCCGGGATGTCCGCCGGGATGGCCGCACCCATGGCCCTTCCCAGGGCCATATACCGCTCCGGGGCCGAGGGGAAGTTGGCCGCCGCCACATGATCGAGCAGGATGGCGTTGCACAGCCCGTGGGGCAGATCCAAAAGGCCGCCCAGGGCGTGGGCCATGGCGTGCACCGCGCCTAAAATGGCGTTGGAGAAGGCCAGTCCGGCGTACATGCTGCCGAGCATCATGCGTTCGCGGGCCGCGAGATCGCCTGGATGGTCCCGGACGCGCTCCAGGTTGGCCGCCACCAGACGCACGGCCTCCAGGGCCAGATGGTCGGCCAGGGGCTGGTGGGCGCTGGAGACATAGGCCTCCATGGCGTGGGTCAGGGCGTCCAGGCCGGTATTGACGGTCAGCCCGGGGTCCATGGTCACGGTGGCCGCCGGGTCCACCAGGGCCACGTCCGGGACCACGGCCTTGGACACGATGGCGATCTTGACCCCGCGCGTGGTGTCCAAAATAATGGCGAACTGGGAGACGTCGGCGGAACTGCCGGCCGTGGTGGGCACGCACAGAAGGGGAGGGCTCGGGGCCTCCACCCGGTCCACCCCCTCGAACTCCAGCACATGGCGGCCGGACTCGGCCACCAGGCCTATGCCCTTGGCGCAATCCATGGGGCTGCCGCCGCCCACGGCCACAATGCCGTCGCAGCCGCGCTCCCGAAAAACCTCGGCCCCCCGCATGACCTCATGGTCCCGGGGGTTAGGGGTCACTTGGTCGAACGCCACGGCCGAAACCCCGGCCTGGGCAAGGCTCGTAATCACCCTGTCGGCCCATCCGGCGGCCGCCACCCCGGGGTCGGTGACCACCAGGGCCCGCTCCATGCCCAGGTTGGCGGCGAAGCGTCCGGCCCGGGCCAGGCAACCCGGCCCGAAAACGATCTCCGGGGCCACGAATTTCCATTCCCGCAACGACGCATGTTCCGACATGGGCGATATCCCCTCAAGGCTGGCCGACACCCCTGGCGCATTCCCAAAACTGTATTATTGTGCATAGCCTCATGCACCGGGAACATCAATACCATGCGGATATTCCACTGCTGCGGCCATGGGTTCCTTGACCGCACGGTCCGCCTTCCGTAAGGGCTTTGGCCGGAACCACACCATGCGCACCTCCACCACCTCCGCGACCGGCCCCCGCGCCGTGGGTTTCGCTTCCATCTGGCGTCTGGCCTGGCCCCAGATCCTGACCATGTTCCTGTATTTCCTCATCGGGCTTGCAGACGTGTATGTCGCGGGACGTCTGGGGCGCGAGGTGCAGGCCTCCATGGGGATGCTCACCCAGGCCATGTTCTTTTTCATGGTCCTGGCCATGGCCGTGGCCAACGGGGCCGTGGCCGCCGTGAGCCAATCCCTGGGGGCCGGGCGTCCGGCCCGGGCCATGCGCTATGTGGGCCTGTCCCTGGCGCTCGGGGGCGCCATGTCCCTGGGCATTTTGGGGTTTGGCCTGGCCACCCGAGACCTGTTCGTCTCGCTTTTGCGCGTGCCCGCCGCCATGCACGAACCCTTCGGCTATATCCTGGACGTTTTTTTGCTGCTTTTGCCCATCCACTACCTCTTTATCATCAGCAACGCCGTGTTTCGGGCCAAAAAGCAGGTCATGGCCCCCCTGGTCGGCTGGGGCCTGGCGGCGGTGGTCAACGTCATCGGGGATTTCGGTCTGGGACTCGGACTCTGGGGACTGCCGGACATGGGCTACCGGGGGCTGGCCTGGAGCACCTTCGCCGCCCTGTCCACAGGCTTGGCCTTCAACCTGACCCTGCTGCGTCGGGAGGGCTTTTTGTCCCTGTCGGCGATCCCGCCCTGGCGCTGGATGCGGCGGGGATTCCCCTACCTGTTCAAGGTGGCCTGGCCCTCCGGGCTCATGCAGATCGTCTGGCACTCGGGATACCTGGTGCTCTACGGCATCACCGCCTCCCTGCCCGTGGGCAGCGTGGAGGCCCTGGCCGGGATGGCCGTGGGGGTGCGCATCGAGTCCATCCTGTTCCTGCCGCCCATGGCCTTCAATTTCACGGCCGGCATCCTGGTCGGGCACTCCCTGGGGGCGGACAAACCAGGCGAGGCCAAGCGCACGGGCTACCGGGTGGCCCTTCTGGGCACGGCCCTGGCAGTGGTCCTGGGGGCGGCCCTGTGGCCGTTTCTGGATCAGGCCACGGGACTTCTGGCCCGGGAGGAGGCGGTCCGACTTCAGGCCGTCTCGTATCTGCGCTACAACATCCTGGCCATTCCCTTTACGGTTTCCGGCCTTATCCTTATCGGCGCACTGGCCGGGGCCGGGGCCACCCTGTACAACATGGCCGTCACCGGACCGTCCATCTGGCTGGTGCGGCTGCCCCTGG
Source organism: Desulfovibrionaceae bacterium (assembly GCA_031082225.1). Taxonomy (GTDB): domain Bacteria; phylum Desulfobacterota; class Desulfovibrionia; order Desulfovibrionales; family Desulfovibrionaceae; genus Desulfolutivibrio. The sequence goes on from JAVHLG010000007.1 coordinate 77,694, forward strand.
CCCTGGTTCTGGGGCATGTGGTCCTTGGCCGGGCCGAGGGGGTGTGGATGGCCATGCTGGCCTCCCAGGCCGTGCAGGCCTCAGCCATGCTGTATGTCTACCATTTCAAGGATTGGCGGCGCTTCGCCATGCCCCGGACACACCCCGGGGTCGTCATGGGGACGAAACCGACACCGCCGTGAACGGAGAGCGCGGGGCGTTTTTTCCTGACCCGCCGTAAAAGGACAGCCCGACATGCTGACTTACGAGCCCGTCTGCCTGACGGGGCGCGAAAAATACCTCAGACGGTGGGCGCTTTGCCCCATGAAGACCTCGGACTACAGTTTCGGCAACATCTGGGGCTGGGCCGAGGAATACGGCCTGGAATGGGGATTCAGCGCCACCCATGTGTGGCTCCGCCAAACCCGGCCCGAGATCAGGCACTGGGCCCCGGTGGGCCCGTGGAACACCCCGGACTGGGCGCAATGCCCGGTCCTGGCCGGGGGCATGGAACTGACCCGGGTGCCCGAGGGCCTGGCCGAACTCTGGAAAACGGCCATGCCCGACCGGGTGCGCCTCACCGAGGCCCGGGAACACTGGGACTACGTCTATTCCGTGCCGGAGCTGACGGAGCTTCGGGGCAACCGCTTCCACAAGAAAAAAAATCTCCTCAGCCAGTTTCGGCGCACCTACCAGCATGACTTCTCCGACCTGACCCCGGACTGCGTGGAGGCCACCCTGGACATGCAGCGCCAGTGGTACACCTGGCGTGACAGTGAGGATTCCGACACCCTTTTGGCTGAAAACCGGGCCATCACCCGGGTACTCCAGAACTGGGACCGACTGGGCGGCGGGCTTTTCGGCGGGGTGCTGCGGGTGGAGGGCGAGGTGGCGGCCTATACCGTGGCCGAGGCCCTGGCCGAGGACATGCTGGTCATCCACTTCGAGAAGGGCCGCCCCGGGTTCAAGGGCGTCTACCAGGCCGTGAACCAGATGTTCCTGGCCGCCCGGGGGCAGGACTTCGCCTTCGTCAACCGGGAACAGGATCTGGGCGACGAGGGCCTGCGCAAGGCCAAGATGTCCTACAACCCGGTCCGTTTTTTAAAAAAATTCGCGGTTTCCGTGGCCCCGGCTTAAGACTCCGCCTCTTCCCGCACATCCCGCAGCACCACCCCCGGGGGCAGCCAGACCCAGAACACGCTTCCCCCGCCGGGCCGGTCCTCGACCCAGGCCCGGCCGCCATAGCGGGAGGCCACGCTGTGGCAGATGGACAGGCCAAGCCCGGTGCCCCGGGGCTTGTCGCGCAAAACCCCGCCCTGGTCGATCTGATGGAATTTCTCGAAAACACGCCCCCGGTCCGCCTCGGGAACGCCCGGCCCGTGGTCCGAAACGTACAGGCCCAGGCCCCCGTCCGGCATGGGCCTCGCGCCCAGGACGATCTCGCCGACCTCGGAAAACTTGACGGCGTTTTGCAGCAGGTTGCCCAGAACCTGGAGCATACGCTCCCGATCCGCCAGGATATGGGGCGTGTTGCCTGGAACCTCCAGGCGCAGGGACAGGCCCGGTTTTTCCGCCATCTCCTCCCGGGCGGCCCGGGCCGCCTCCCGGGCCAGATCCGCAGGGGCCAGGGGTCTGTCCTTCCAGACCATGCGGCCCTCCTCGATGCGGGTCAGGTCCAGCACGTCGTCCACGAGCCTGGTCAGGCGGGCCGCCTCGAAGCGGATGATCTCCAGGTTGCCGATGGCCCGGTCGGCCTTGGTCCGGGCGGCCTCGTCCCCCTTGGCCAGGGGCAGGAAGGTCTTTTTGAAATCCCGGGCGATAAGGCTTGCGAACCCCAGGATCGAGGTCAGGGGCGTGCGCAGTTCATGGGACACCGAGGACAGAAAGGCGGACTTCATGCGGTCCAGCTCGCACAGCCGCTCGTTGGCCGTGGCCAGCTCCCGGGCCTTGTCCGCCAGATCCCTGGTCCGCTCCGCCACCCGCTCCTCCAGTTCCCGGGAATAGTCGCGCATGAGCCTTTCGCGCTCGCGGTGAAAGTCGATGCGGGCCACCAGTTCCTCCGGGCTCAGGCGCAACTCGGACAGCAGGCGGCCATAGGCCTCGGCCAGCTCCTCGCGCTGGGCCGGGGTGAAGACCCGGCCCACGGCCAAGGCATGGCTGGCCGCAGCGGACCCCACGGCCCCGGCCAGTTCGGCCTCCAGGGCCTGATGCCATTTCGCCAGCTCGATCACCGTGATGTGCTCCCGGTCCGCCAGCCCCAGGGCGACCGCCCGACGATCCGCCATGCCCAGGGCCTCGGCGGCGGGAAAATAGACGCCCAGAAGATCGGCCAGAATACGGCGTTTTTCGGCCAGGACCACGCTTTTTTCGAGATGTCCGTGGAATGCCGCGGCCCGGCCCGGGGCCCTGGCGCAAAAGACGTCGGCCGCCCGGCGGTCCCGGGCGTTTGGCCGAAACGCCAGGCTGCCCGCCACCATGAGGCCCACGTTGACGGACAGGCTCCACAACACGGCATGGGACACCCGGTCCAGGCCGTCAAGGCCGAACAGGGCCTCGGGCCGCAGCCAGATATGCCCCAGAAGGCCCTGGTCCAGGATCCCGGCGGGCAGACCGCCGGAGCGGACCAGGGTGGGCACGATCATGGCGTACAGCCAGACCGCGAATCCGCCGCCAAGACCCAAAAGCGCCCCGATCCTTCCCGCCTTGCGCCAGAAAAGACCGAAAAGCGCGGCAGGCGCGAACTGGAGCACGGCGGCAAAGGAGATCATGCCCAGGTCGGCCAGCATGAAGGCCTCGCCCATCCGGCTTTCGTACCAGCCGGCCAGGAGGATGATGCCGACGGCGGCGGCGCGGCGCACGGCCAGGAGCCTGCGGCGCATGAAGCGGATGGGGGGGAGGGTGTCGGACAAGGGCAAAAGCAGGTGATTCACGGCCATGGTGGCCAGGGTCACGGTGGAGACCATGATCATCCCGACGGCGGCGGAAAAACCGCCCAGAAAGACCAGGATGGCCAGCCAGGACCGGCCGCTTTGCATGGGCAGCCGCAAAACGAAGGTGTCCGCCGTCTCCGGGGGCAGTCCCTCAAGCAGTCCGTGAACCGCGATGGGCAGGACAAACAGAGTCATGGCGAACAGATACAGGGGAAAGAACCAGGTGGCTGTGCGCACATGGGATACCGACGGGTTTTCCACCACCGCCACATGGAACTGGCGCGGTAAAAACAGGATGGCCGCGCTGGACAGGATCAGGAAGGTGGTCCAGCGGACATATCCCTGGCCCCCCGCAGGCAGGGACGGCGGCAGGACGCCTGCGACCCGGGCCCTGTCAAAAAGATCCGCGAACCCGTCGCCGACCCCGTACACCACAAAGATCCCCACGGCCGTCAGGGCGATGAGTTTCACCACCGATTCGGCAGCCACGACGGCCATCATGCCCGGATGACGCTCCGTGGGATCCAGACGCCGCATCCCGAACACGATGGTGAAAAGGATCATGCACACGGCCACGGCCGGGCCCAGGACGGCCTGGGCCTCATGCGCCCCCGGTCCGGCCAGGATGGCGAAGGCGGCGATGACGGACTTGAGCTGCAAGGCCAGGTAGGGGGCCACGCCGAGCAGGGCCAGGACGGTAGCCAGGGCCGCCACGGCCGGAGACTTGCCGTATCTGGCGCTGATGAAGTCGGCGATGCTGGTGCTGTGCAGGACGTTTTTCAGGCGGATCATGCGCGGCAGGATCCAGGGCCAGAAAAAGGCCACCAGGGTCGGCCCGAGATAGGTGGTGTAAAATAAAAGGCCCGAGGTGGCGGCCATGCCCACGCTGCCGTAGAAAGTCCAGGAGGTGCAGTAGACCCCCAGGGACAGGGAGGTGACCAAGGGGTTGCCGGACAGGGCCCTGGCCCTGGGGCTTTTCTTCTCCACCCACAGGGCCAGGACAAAGAGCAGCAGGACATAGCCCCCCAGGCACATGAACGCCCATGCTGCGTCAACCATGGCTCAGTCCCCGCCCGTGGCGCCCATGTTGCCCGAAACGACCGCCGGGGGGGGCGTGCTGTCGGTCATGGACGCCTGCCCGCCTTCTTCCTGGGCGTCGTCCCCAAAAACGCCGGAAATCAGGAACAGCCCGGCCAGGGCCGCACCCCACGCCGCCGTCACGCGCCACATGGCCGACGGCAGTCCGGCCCCGACAATAAGGGACAGGAAGGGCCAGTTGAACATCGCCCATCCCAGGCCGAAGAGCAAAACGGCCAAGGCGTGCCTGGACCAGAAGGTTCTCATGTCGCCTCCGGCAAAGGGACCGCCCCGGGGCACGACCGCCGAACGAAATGGCGAGAGGGAGGTTTCATGACATCTCTACCCTTTTTCCCGGTGAATGCAACGGGGAGCAATACCCACGGGGTTGCGTTTTGTGTGCAACCCGCTATACTTTTTTTTACGGGCACGGATGCCCGCGAAACGAATTTGCTGCGACAAAAAGGCATGCACGGCCGGATACATGGGCAACTCAGCGCGGATACTGGTGGTGGACGACTCCAAGGTCATGCGCGGCATCATCCGCAAGATGCTTGCCGCGTTTCCCGGGGTGAGCGTCCTTGAGGCCCGGGACGGCAAGGATGCCTGGGAACTGCTTCAGGTCGAAACCGTGGACCTGATCCTTTCGGACTGGAACATGCCCCGCATGAAGGGCATCGATCTGTTGCGCCAGGTCCGATCCCATGCCGACATGTCGGAACTTCCCTTTGTCATGGTCACGGCCGAGGCCCGGGAGGACAACCATGCCGAGGCGGACACGGCCAGGGTGTCCTCCTATCTGACCAAGCCCTTCACCTCGGAAACCTTGCGCCGCGTCCTGGCGCCTTTTCTTCCCCTGGACGAAGCCACGCCGCCTTGACGCCACGCCGCCAGGCGTTTCAAAGCCCTGCCCGCGACATGCCGCCCCCCGGAAGCTGCCCCGGAACCTGCCCCGGAACCTCCCCCTGAAGAGGCCGGTTTTTTTCCCGATTCCTGCCTTGCCCCGGTCCCCGGTCAACAGGTTCGAAATTTGCATGGCCGAGCCGTACCCGGCGTAGGCCCTGAAAAGCTTGCCGCCGGGGGGGACGGACGTCGGCCCGTTGACACGCCGCACCCGGCGCAGGTCCTGCGGCCGGTGGCAGCGACCCCGGCCGGGCTTGCCTGCACAAGGCCCCTGCCGCTATACACTTGAGGGAGATCATGGCGACGCCCGTTTCAACCCGCATTCCCGACAGGAGGTCAGGCGTTCCCGTCAGCCTGAGTCATCAATGAGCCATACACGCATCCTCATCCCCGGAGGGGCCGGTTTCGTGGGTTCCTCCCTCGCCGTGGCCCTGCGGCAGGCCTGCCCCGCAAGCGACATCATCTGCCTGGACAACCTGAAGCGGCGCGGCAGCGAGGTGATCCTCGCCCGGCTGCGGCAGGCCGACGTGCGCTTCGTGCATGGCGACATCCGCTTCGCCCAGGATCTGGAGCAGGTCGGCCCTGTGGACCTGATGATCGAATGCTCGGCCGAGCCCAGCGCCGGGGCGGGATACGGCGGCAGCCCCGACTATCTGCTCCAGACCAACCTCGTGGGCGCGGTCAACTGCCTGGAATACCTGCGCCGCTTCGGGGGCGACCTCATCTTTTTGTCCAGCAGCCGGGTCTATCCCATCACCCCCCTGCGGGCCCTGCCCCTGGCGGACGCCGGACGACGCCTGGACATCCCGGCCGACGCCTCGGGCCCGGGCTGGTCCCATGTCGGCGTGACCACGGACTTCCCCATGGTCGGCCACCGCACCCTGTACGGGGCCACCAAGCTGACCGCCGAGCTGCTCATCGCCGAATACGCGGCCATGTACGGACTGCGGGCCGTGGTCAACCGGTGCGGGGTCATCGCCGGTCCCTGGCAGATGGGCAAGGTGGACCAGGGATTCATGGTGCTGTGGGTGGCCAGGCATTATTTCCGGGGTACCCTCGGCTACATCGGCTTCGGCGGCCAGGGACGGCAGGTCCGCGACGTGCTGCACGTGGACGACCTTTTCGATCTCGTCCTTTGCCAAATGCGGTCCATGGACCGGTTTGCCGGGCAGACCTTCAATGTCGGCGGCGGCCTGGCCCACAGCACCTCGCTGCTGGAATTGACCGACCTGTGCCGAAACGTCACCGGAAACACCATCGATATCGGTTCTTTTCCGGACACCAGTGCGTATGATGTGCCCTACTATGTCACGGACAACACCCGTATCACCCAGGCCAGCCAGTGGGCCCCCGGCCGGGGTGTGGAACAGGTGGTGCGTGACATTCACGCCTGGATCGTGGCCCATGAACGCGAGCTGGCGTCCATTTTGGCGCAGTAGCCTTCGCGAACGCAGGAGAGAGGAAACAATGAGCATTGCGATCGTCACCGGGTCGGCTGGCCTCATCGGCTCCGAGACCGTCCGGCTTTTCGCCGCCAAGGGCCTGGACGTGGTCGGCATCGACAACAACATGCGCCAGTATTTCTTCGGTTCCACGGCCAGCACGGAGTGGAACCGCGACATGTTGCGCCGGGAGGTTCGCGGCTATCGCCACGAGGCCCTGGACATCAGGGACCAGGAAGGGATGTTCCGCCTGTTCGCCGAACTCGGCAAGGACATCGCCGTGGTGGTGCACTGCGCCGCGCAGCCCTCCCATGACTGGGCCGCCAGCGAACCCCTCACCGATTTCACCATCAACGCCAACGGCACCCTGGTCATGCTGGAGGCCGCCAGACGGCATTGCCCGATGGCCCCGTTCGTCTTCACCAGCACCAACAAGGTCTATGGCGACACCCCCAACCGCCTGCCCCTGGTGGAGGGCCAGACCCGCTGGGAGCTTGATCCGGCCCATGCCTACAGCGCCCACGGCATCGACGAATCCATGAGCATCGACACCACCCTGCACAGCGTGTTCGGGGCGTCCAAGGTCGCCGCAGACGTCATGGTCCAGGAATACGGCCGCTATTTCGGCATGCCCACGGTCTGTCTGCGCGGCGGCTGCCTGACCGGCCCCAACCATTCCGGCACCCCCCTGCATGGATTTTTGGCCTATCTGGTGCAGTGCGCCATCACCGGGCAGCCGTATACCGTCCTGGGATACAAGGGCAAACAGGTGCGCGACAACATCCATGCCCACGATCTGGTGAACATGATCTGGCACTATGTGCAAAATCCCAGGCCGGGCGAGGTCTACAACGCCGGAGGCGGCCGGTTCTCCAACTGCTCCATGCTGGAGGCCATCGCCATCTGCGAAGGCTTGACCGGCAAGCCCATGTGCTGGGAATACAACGAAACCAACCGCATCGGCGACCATATCTGGTGGATCAGCGACACCCGGAAGTTTCAGCGGGATTATCCGGATTGGAAGCAGGAATATCCTATCGAACGGATCTTCGCCGAAATCCACGACGGCTTGAAATCCCGGCTGCGCGCGGCCTGATCGGCTTGATGCGACGACTTTCCGCGACGGCCTTTTGCCGTGGCGGCTTGAAATCCCGGCCGCGCCGGGGGACTCTGGCCGGGCGGGCCTGGCCGGCTTGACGCGCCGACTCCCGCGACGGCCTTGCCCCGTCCCGACGTGGGGCGGCCTGAGGCAGGGCCGCTGCGTCAGGCCTGCACACAGCGGAGAAAGGAGGAGGCGTGTCCAGGCAGGAAGAACATCCGGTGCATGATCCCGCAGTCCCGGCGGCCGGTTCCCCGGCCCCCACCGCCCCCGGCCGGGCCTTCCCGGGGGTGGCGTTTCACGCCCCGGGCGAGCCGAGCCGGGGCGCCGTGCTCGATGTGGGCCTCAAATGCCCCCATTCCTGCGCCTTTTGCTATTACAGCTATTATGACGGCGGACCTTCGCAGTTCACGGGCATCCGCCGCGCCCCCATGCGCCCGACCGAGGCCTGCCTGGAGATCGTGCGCGCCGTGGCGGACAATGGCCTGACGCATCTGGACATCACCGGCGGGGAGCCCACGGTGCATCCCGGACTGCCGCAGATCGTGGCCGAGGCCGCCCGGCAGGGCCTGGCCGTGCGGTGCATCACCCTCGGGCAATTCCTTTTGCGCGAGCGCGAAGGCCGCCCACTCCTTGACCTGCTGCTGGACAACGGCCTGACGGACATCCTGTTTTCCCTGCACGCCGCCGACCCGCAGGCCTTCCGCGAAACCTGCGGCGGGGCCCTTGAGTCCGTGTTTGCAGCCATGGACGTCCTTGATGGGCGCGGATTCCAGTATGCCTGCAACACCGTAATCATGGAGCGCAACCGGCGCGACCTGCCGCGCATCGCGCGACTGGCCGTCTCCCGGGGCGTCTACGCCATCAACTTCATCGCCTTCAACGCCTACCACGCCTGGCGCGGCCAGGAGCAGGCCGCAGCCCTGGAGGCGTCCTACACGAAAATACGGCCGTTCCTGGAAGAGGCCGTGGCCATCCTTTATGCGGGCGGGGTGGCCGTGAACATCCGCTATGTGCCGCTGTGCGCCTTTCCGTCCCTGGCCCGGCATGTGGTGGGGGTGTTGGGCGTGGCCTACGATCCCTACGAATGGCGCAACCGCTGCCTGAATATCGACAAGCCTGCTGCGTACTGCGCCGAACCACTGCCCATCCCGGCATCCGGGGTACGCCCGGCCTACGCCTTTACCAGGTTGCAGGCCTCATCCCTGGACGGCACGGCCCTGTGCGGCATGCGCGGGGCCCACTTCAAGCTTTTTCCAGCCCAATGCGCGGACTGTCCGGCCCGGGAGGCCTGCGACGGCGTGGATCCGGTCTATCTGTCCAGGCACGGGGCCGGTGAATTTTCCCCGCTGCAGGCGACCGTCCAGGGTCCGCTGCTCGCAGCCAGGCTTGGCTATGCGCCGCCCTTTCTGGTCAAGACGACGCCCGAGGCCGACATGCGGGGGGCCATGGCCGCGCAACGATCCGAAATCGGTTCAAGATCATGATGCCATGCTGCAGTCAGATCGTTTGCCCGGAGATGGTCATCCTCTGACCGACAGGTCACGAACACGGTGTGGCGGTTATCACCTGAGTGGTGTCGGGAATCAGGTCGGCGGCGTCGCGTAGCAGCGACACGCGCTCGCGCTCCAGAAGCACCGCACGCTCAAGGCCGAGCAGGCAGGCCCCTCGCAAGAGAATCGCCATGCCGCCCTGCGACAACACGCGGGCGGGCATACAGGATCGTTTCCGTATGCATGGATGAATGGTGGCCGATATAATAATCATATTCCCTGACGATGCTTTCAATGAATTCTTGCAACTCCCAAAGATGCGACGGCTTGTGGTAGATGGATATCTGCAATTTCGGATGATGCCTGGCGATGGTCTCGCGTGCGCCTTGCAACGCCTCAAGCTCAGCCCCTTCAATGTCCATCTTGATCAGATGCACCGGCGTTTGTTTCTGATTGACGAAAGAATCGATAGCAATTACTTCAATCACTTCCATTCCATCCGGATCCACCCGATGGGATCCCGGAGAACCTGGGCAATCGGCATTGAAGCGCAACGTTTCCTCATGCGACCACGCCCCTTTTTCCACGAGCTCAATGGCGTTTTGATAGCGCCTTGTATGGTGCTGGAATCTGCTTTTATTTGATGGTGACGGCTCAAAGGAAAACACCTTGCACATGCCGTGTGTTTTTTCCACAAAAAAAATTGCTGTATCTCCATCCAACCCGCCTATGTCCAAAATCACATCGCCAGGGCAGGCGCAGACCTTTGGGTGGTCATATTGCGCATAGTCCGATTGTTCAATTCCGCCCCAGAATCCGTCGATATAAATCCCGGCAAGTTGCCGGTACATCCTGCGCGACGTTTCATCCCCCAGGGCCGCCATGGCCTTTTCGAGATTCGCGGTATGCCCGGCCAGAGTATTTTGAGGGGAAAAATGATCATCCGGCCGATAATAATAGATGGCTTCGCTATCTGGAAGGATATCTCGCAGTTGGAGGAAAATGTCGGTTTCGTACGTGCTGGCGATCACCACGGGTCTGTTGCAACCTTTCAGGCAATCCGGCAAACAGATGGGGATGCCGTCTAATATACCTCCAACCTTGTAAACGTCGTTATCAATGACTGCCTCGACGGAAACCCCGCCCAAGCGAAGCGTTTCGATTGCATCCTTGCCCCGTCCGCCCGCACCGAAGACAAAAGCCCGTTCGAAAGGAAAATGTGAATTGCCCTTTCCAACCACGCGACCAGGATGTTTTGGCTTAAATGAGGTGTTCATCCCCTTCCTCCCATCAATGCGGCAATTTCCTCTCTGTTGCAAAAACCTGGCCCACGCCGAATCAACCTCGATCTCACCTTGCTCTTCCCACACTATTGAGGCAGCGACAAATGGTTAAACAGGTTTTCCGAAAGGTTAAGCTATGTCGGGTGCTGTTCATGTCGCCCTCGAGGCCATGTGTTCTTCTGTGCTACGTCCATGGGTCGGAGACCGTCAATGGCCGCCTGCGGCTGGCGCTTATCGAAGATGGCGCACAGGGCATGTACGTGAAGACCTTCGATGTCACCTCGCCATGCTGGCTTCTACGCATCGTCATGGCCTTGGTTTTCACGGAAATCCTCCACGCCTGGTCCTCGTGCTCAATCGGCCCGCCTGAGGGCCATGGATTCACCAACTTCACCAGTTGTCCCAAATGCCGCGAGCATCCCTGCCTGCTCTCGGAACCCGGCAAATCAGTTCGAATCAGACAATCCCCCTGTTCGAAAGGAGCACCCTCAAATGGAGGGAAACCATGCTTGGCTTGGGAATGAAAATCGGGTAGATTCCTGCCGTGGGAGAAGGGCGGAAAGAAACACCTTACTTTTCAACATCTTCTCGTAATTTCAAGATTTTTCTGATAATTTCGAGTCCGAGCCCGCCTTCCCAAACGGATGACCCGTGCTGAAAAACGCCTTACGACAACATCTTTCACGAGCCTGCCCGGAGCAGGATCTGAGACGTTGGTATGACCCTCTCGAAGTTGAGGTGATTGAACCAATTCAAGTATTTTCCGTCGAATTCCCGCATCCTTACTTTGCCCAATGGTTTGGGCAAAATGTGCAGGATATTTTTGAAAAAGAGGTCTCAGAATTTATCGGATCTGGATATATTTTGCAATATCATTGCAAAACCATCTCAACAACCGGTGCAAAGGGTCCAGCTTTTACTGATTTTATCAGTCATATTGATTTCCCATATGGACACGGATTTATTTTCGATACGTATTTTACAAATGAAAAAAATTATTTTCCTCTATCTCTGGCAAAAGAAATTACAAAAGACAAAGGTATTAAATATAATCCTTTCATAATTTGTGGTCCATCAGGTACTGGGAAAACACATCTATTAAAATCTATAGCAAATGAAATTAGTCGACATAATAGTCATAAAGCAATTTTTTTCGGAACAATAGACGATGTACAGAATATTTACACTGTGAAATTTCCCGGTAAAACATACGACGCAAGAAAATATTTACAAAATCATGAATGGCTTTTCATTGATGATTTTCAAACTTGTAGAAAATATATTGAATTTCAAGATGAATTACTTTTGCTTTTTAATTTTTTTTTCGACAAGAAAAGACAGATGGTTTTCAGTTCGTCAGAACGCATTTCTTCCTTCGATTTCATGCATTCAACTTTACGTTCACGTCTTGAATGGGGCTTAATCGTTCATTTAAAAGAACCTGACCTTGATGTACGTGTAGATTTCATAGATAATATAAATAAGGTAAAAAAACTTGGTCTTGATAATGAGAAAATTTTAACCCTTGCAAGAAGATTCGAAAACATAAGAAAATTACGCGGTATTTTGTTAAAAATTTCTGCTTATAGTGAGCATATGCAGCGTGACCAGATCAATGAAATTGAATTCAAAAGAATTATAAGACAAAGCGATGA
>JAVHLG010000080.1 GCA_031082225.1 Desulfovibrionaceae bacterium
GCCGGGCGCGGGGCGGCAGCCCCGGTTGCCGGGCGCGGGGCGGCAGCCCTGGTTAGTCTTGGGCTTTGATGCGGGCGATGATGCCGGTGGTGGAGATGTCGGGCAAAAGGGGCAGGCTTTGGACCGTACCGCCCCGGGCCAGGACGATGTCGCGGCCGACGATGGCCTCAGGCTGCCAGTCGCCGCCTTTGACCAGGATATCGGGCTTAATGGCGGCGATGAGGGAAAGGGGGGTGTCGTCCTCGAAAGGGGTGATGAAGTCTGTGGACGCGAGGCTGGCCAGGACGAAGGCCCGTTGGTCGAGGGGGGTGACCGGCCGGGCGGGGCCTTTGAGTCGCGTGACCGAGGCGTCGGAATTGACGCCCACGACCAGAATGTCGCCGAGGAGTCTGGCCCGGGTCAGGAGATCGGCGTGCCCGGCGTGCAGCAGATCGAAGCAGCCGTTGGTGAAGACCACGGTTTTGCGGTCGCGCTGGGCGGCCAAAAGGGTAAGGAGCCGGGGCAGGGCCACGATTTTGGGGTGCGGAGGGACGGCGGCCATCAGGCTTTGCGGGCCAGGGTTGGGGATGATCCGAAAAACAGAAGCTCCAGCCAGTCCAGGCCGAAGTCCAGGCAGGCCTCTTCGTCGGCCAGGATGGTCCCGTGGCGCGAGGCGTCCATGTCCAGGTGGTCGAAGAGCTTCATGCGCACGATGAAGTCCTGGAAGGCGTCGGGGGTGTATTGGGCCAGATAGACCATGTTGGCCTGTTTGGATTGCAGCCGGACGCCATGGTCGCGGGCCAGGGCCATGAGCCGCATATAGCGGTCGTTGTGGCGGTAGTAGTCTGCCAGTCCCTGGTCTTTGAGCCAGGAGTCGGACCGCCACGGGGTGGTTTCCTCGAAGCCGCGACAATGGGGCTCGCGCACGACGAAATATTGCTCCACCACCTGTCCGGCCTCGTCCAGGCGGGTGGCCCGGCCCAGGGGATAGGTGCGGCAGGCCCCGGGACGGTCCGGGTAGACCTGGCAGCCGGACGCGGCCACAAAGGGGCAGGGTTTGCGGGGTTTGTCCGGGAGCATGTTCAGGGACAGCATGGGGAATCCGGTGTCGGGACTCAAGGAAAGGCGCGCATAGAGTCTGGCGAATTCGTTGCCGCCCAGGCGCAGGTTGCGGCGCAGGCGCAGGGCGTCGTAGGGCGTGAGCATGAGGTTCAAGTCGCCGCAGCAGGCGTTGAAGCAGGGCACGGAGGGGTTGCAGGCGAAATGAAAGGACTCGCCGGGGCGCAGTTCGGGCAGGGAATCGAGAAATGCCTGCGTATCGTCACGGTCGTGCGGATTGGGTGTGGTAACGGGATCCATTGTCGTCTCCGAGGGCGTGATTACCCTGTTGCGTGGTCCGTGGCAACCGCTGGGCCAGAGTCCGGGAATGGCCGCAGCAGGGGCGGCCGTCCTGGTCAGAGCGCACATGCCCGGGCTTGACAGGCCATGAAAAAAGGGTGAACTTTCGGGCTCCTGGAAAGGAGCGACGAGCTTTGGCGGTCGCGGCTTTCCAAACGACATGGAGCGCCCATGGATGATGTGGTCGTCTTGCGTTTATCCAACCACCTGCCGGATTTGGACAGGTTGGCGGAGGCCGTGGAGGCTTTCGGGGAACGCCATGGGTTTCCCCGCAAGATGATCTATCAGGTCCGCCTGGTTCTGGATGAGCTCTTGACCAATGTGATTTCCTATGGTTTTTCCGACGACAAGCAGCATGAGATTGAAGTTGAAATGCGACTTGCCGGTTCGAAACTGTTGTTTCGTATCGAGGATGACGCTGCGCCCTTTGATCCGTTACAGGCCAACTCGCCCGATCTGACGTCCTCGGTTGAGGACAGGGCCATCGGCGGGCTTGGCATCCACCTGGTGCGCAAACTCATGGATCTGGTGCGATACGAGCGCCGGGAGGGGAAAAACCGGCTTTTTCTCGAAAAAACCATCTCTTGACCGCAAAAGGGGTTCCAACATGGAATTGGTGGAAAAACTCAATGGCGACGTGGCGATCCTGGTCTTAAACGGCCGCCTTGACAGCAATACCTCCAAGATATTGGAGGACAAGGTCATGGACATACTGCGCCAGGGCAGCAAGAAAGTGCTCATGGACTTCCAGGATGTCGATTACATCAACAGCACCGGACTCCGGGTTCTGCTTTTGGCCTTGCAGCAGTTGAAAAAGAATCAGGGCAGGCTGGTCCTGTGCTGCATCAAGGATTATATGAAGGAAGTGTTTGAGATTTCTGGATATACGGAGATCTTTCCCATTTTCGCCACCCAGGATGAGGCTGTCCAGGGCTTTGCCTGATAGCAACGGGAAGCGGCTTATTTTGGACACGGTTGCATCCCTCTGCCTGACGGGCGACTTCCGTCCGGCAAGGAGACGGTCATGAGAATATGGATGGTGTTGGCGGCGTTGTTGTCTTTGCCGGGGCTGGCCCTGGCGGCCGGTTCCGCTCCCTTGGAACTGGCCGGGCTGCGCCTTGGCGGGGACATCGCCCAGTATGCCCAGCTAATCGATACGGATTCGGCCTCGAAGGGGTTTTTCCGACCGCATCTGGAAATGGTGTCCTTAAAGGCCCGGGAAGGGCTGCGCAGCGCCTATGCGGATTACGGCACCTGTCAGAACAAGGGCCGCATCGTGCGCATCAAGGTCAATTATGCCGACGGTTCCCTCACTTTTTTTGAGAAGCTTCTGACCGAGCTCAAAAAACGCTACGGCAAGCCTGAAGACTGGCGCGGCAACCCCTTCGGCACCCTGCGGGCCTGGAAGTGGAGCATCGCTTCGGGCAACGACCGCATCAGCATGGTGCTCATGTACTATGCCGGCGACGACGGGGAATATACCGAGGGCAACTCCCTGCGCATCACCTCCCGCAACATGGTGGAGGAGGAGGACCGGTGCTATGCCGCCCGAAAAGACGGCGGCGAACCGGTCACGGAGTTGCGCAAGCCCGCGGACATGTCCGAGCTGGATTGGCTGCTGCCCAAGTAGGTGGGCGTGGACCGCACCCCCGGCGTTGCGGCGTCATCCGCCCTTCTGCATCATCGCTATCAGGAAAAAAAGGCGCTCCTGGCAGGCCTGTTGCAGCGATTGGCCGATCTTTGCGGCAGGATCGTCTGGCCGGGGGCGGGCGAGGCCCGGCAGACAACCGCATCCCTTCTGGCCAGCCTTGGCGAACCGTTCCTCTTCGTGGTGGTAGGGGAGGTCAAGACCGGGAAAAGCAGCCTGGTCAACGCCCTTCTGGGCGAAGACCTGTGCGAGGTGGCCCCGGATCCCTGCACCGACCGCATCCGCATGATCCTTCACGGCGAGACCGTTTCGGAAGTCGCCGTCGATCCGTTACTGTCCCATGTCCGCGCCCCGCGTGACATCCTGCGTGAAATCGCCGTGGTGGACACCCCCGGCGTGGA
Source organism: Desulfovibrionaceae bacterium (assembly GCA_031082225.1). GTDB lineage: Bacteria > Desulfobacterota > Desulfovibrionia > Desulfovibrionales > Desulfovibrionaceae > Desulfolutivibrio. The sequence continues at coordinate 3,427 of JAVHLG010000080.1, forward strand.
CAGCATCATCGATCGCCACCAGGAGATCACCGAGCGGTTTATTCCCAAAAGCGATCTGGTGCTGTTCGTTTTTTCGGCCATCAATCCCTATTCCCGTTCGGCCTGGGAGTTTTTCTCCCTGGTACGCCAGGAATGGCGCAGGAAGGTGGTCTTCATCCTCAATCAGGCCGACCTGGCCACACCGGAGCAGCTACGGGTCAACGAGGCCTCGGTCCGGCGGCTGGCCGAGGAACGCGGCGTGGCCGATCCCGTGCTGTTCGCCGTCTCCGCCACCCGGAGCAAGGCCGATCCCGAGGGCGGCGGCATTGAGGCCGTGCGCCGCTACATCCGGGACATGGTCACGGGCGGCGGGCACTACGCCCAAAAGCTTTCGTCCCTGTGCGCCGCCGCCGCGCGGTTGATCGAGGGCCTCTCCCGGGCCCTGGCCGCCCGCCGGGAGGAGCTTGCCCGGGATGCGGCCCAGGCTGAGGACATCAGGGAACGCATGGCCCAGGCCCAGGCCGCCGCCGCACGCGAGGTGGGCAGCCTGGTGGCCCGGGTGGAGGCGGTCTATGCCCGGCTGTCCCGGGAGTTCGCCGACGCCTTCGAGGCCGAGTTGGCCTTCGGCAACATGCTGAGCCGTTCCCTGCGTAGCGTATTCCGTCGCGGGGGCGGCATCGAGGCGCGGGTCGGCGAACTGGCCGCACAGTTCGCCGAACGTCTGACCCGCGAGGTGGAGGACGTCACCCGCCAGGGCGCGGCATACGTCTCCGAGAGCATCATGGACCGGGTACGGCCTCTCTTGGATGAACTGGAGGGCCGGGACCGGTTCGGGCGCGGCGCGACTGGCGCGACCCGCCCGGCAGCCGTATCCGAGGAACGCGAGACCGTGGCCCGTGAGGTGCGGCTTCGGGTGGAGGCCCTGCTCGGCGCTCAGGGCGGGTTTTCCGGGGTGTCGCCCACGGACTATTCCGGTCTGGATCCCAAGGCGGCCATGGGCGGCGTCCTTGTGGTGATCGGCACGCTGTTTGCGGTATCGGTCAAAAGCGTGGTGGTGGACGTGACCGGCGGTCTGGTGGCGGCCACGGGCATGGTGCTGGCCGGAGGGGCCCTGCTCTGGAAAAAGCCGCGCATCATGCGGGCCTTTCGCAAGAACCTGGCCGAGGCAGGCGAACGCCTGGAGACGGAGCTTGCGGAACGGCTGACGGCCAGGATGGAGCATCTTTTCGCCGAGCTCTTCGCCCGCTTCGATCCGTTTTTTACGGGAATCGCCGATCGGGAACGGGTTGCCGGGGAGCTTGGCCGGGAGACGGCCGCCCTGGCCGACGACTGCGATGCGTTCGCCCGGGATGTGAACCCTTCCGCCTGACGATCACTCCGGCAGGACAAGCGGCTTCGTCCTGACGGCAGATGCCGGGGCAGCCGGTCACGTCAGGCTGTCTTTTTTCCCTTTTTTCGGATGGCGGCCGCATGTTCCTCTGGACAGGCCTCCCTGGCGAACGCCAGAAGGCGTTGGGCGGCCATGTTGTCGCGTCCCGCCGGAAGGGCCGCCGCCAGATCCACCCTGGGAAGTTCCCCCTCGATCTCCGTAAAGACGACGCCCGTACGCCGCCAAACCCGAACCGACGCCGGGAGCAGGGCCACGCCGAGGCCGCTGGCCACCAGGGACAGGGTGGTGAATTTTGAGGCCGCCTCCTGCGCCGCCACGGGAGTCGCGCCGACCGTGGCGAATGCGGCGGCCAGGGCCATGTCCAGGGCCGGAATCTGGCCGCGCGGCGGCAGGATCATGGGGACGCCGTCCAGGCGTTTCAGGGGAACACGGGGCAGGGCGGCCAGGGGATGGCCCGAAGGAACGGCCAGGATGTAGGACTCGCGGTGAAGGACAAAAAGATTCGCCCCTGGAATGCCCTGACCCGTATGGCGCAAAAAGCCGATGTCCAGGCGGCCCATGCGGATGGCCTCGGCCTGGGCCCGGGTGGTCATTTCCCGCAAATCCAGCTCCACCTCCGGGGCGACGCTGCGAAACCGGGCCAGGGCAGCGGCCAAAAAGGCGTCCATGGCCGGATTGACGAATGCCGCTACAATTCGGCCAGCCATCCCCGAGGCCACGCGCCGGGCCGTCTCCCCGGTCTTTTCGGCCTGGGCCAGAAGCGATGCGGCCTCGCGGTGAAAGGCCTCGCCAGCCGGGGTCAGGACCACCGAACGGCTGGTGCGGGTGAAAAGCAGCACCCCCAGTTCCCGCTCCAGGGCCTTGATCCGCTGGCTCAGGGGCGGTTGGGCCATGTGCAGCCGTGCCGCCGCCCGCCCAAAATGCAATTCCTCGGCCACAGCCAGAAAATACCGACAGTCCCGCAGTTCCATGGATCAATACTTTTCACATCTTAATCATGATGTAAAATGATATTTTACATATCAATAAGGAGCGCCTAGGCTGTCTGGAAACAGCCAGGGATCAGGCTGGGTACGCCAGCCCGGTTCTGGAGACGGCCCCGATCCCGGCCATCCACAGGAGGAATCCTCATGAACGAACGCTACGCGCGCGGATTTGCTTCCCTGGCCGCTTTGGCCCCGGAAAAGGCCCAGGCCGTGCAGGACGCCCTGGCCGACATCGCCCCGGACATGTGGCGGTTTATCGTGGAGTTCGGCTACGGCGAGATCTTTACCCGTCCCGGCCTGGATGTCGCCTCACGCCAGACGGCCACCATCGCCGCCCTGACCGCCCTGGGCAACGCCGCGCCGCAACTGCGGTTTCACATCGAGGCCGGGCTGGCGGCGGGACTGTCTCCCCAGGCGGTCATCGAGATCATCTACGTGACCACGGTATTCGCCGGTTTCCCGGCTGGCATAAACGCCATTGCCGCGGCGCGGGGAGTCTTCGAGGAAAAAGGCGTGAAGATGCCGCTTTCTCAGGACTTGCCTCCAGCAACCACGGATCGCCGTTCCCGGGGTCTGGCGGCCCTGGCCGTGACCAGCAAAAAAGCCGGACAGCAGGTGCTTGACTCCCTGGCCGACATCGCCCCGGATTTCGCCGGGTTCATCCTGGATTTTTCGTATGGCGACGTCATCTCGCGCCACATCCTGACCTCCGGCCAAAAGGAGATCGCCATGATCGCGGCGGCCACGGCCCGGGGAACCATGGCGCCGCAACTGAAAGTGCACGTCAAGGCGGCCTGGGCCGTGGGCCTGAGCCGGGAACAGATCGTGGAGGTCATCATCCAGATGGCCGTGTATGCCGGTTTTCCGGCGGCCATCAACGGGCTTTTCGCCGCTCGGGCCGCTTTTCAGGAGATGGGGGAATAGGGAGGAGGCGGCAGGGGGGCGATGCGAAATACCTGGCCCACAATGCCCTGGCCGGTGTTCCGGCGGCCTGGGACGTATGGCGGGGATGCCCGTACACGACGCATCGGGAACCGACTCCGGGCGCGCCGCACAGGGGGGCGGGGCGGGGCGGCCTCAGGCCGGGATGATTCCCAGGGCGGCCAGCTTGGTCACAATCTCGGTCTTGGCCACGGGCTTTATCAGATAGGCGGACACGCCGTCCTCGAAAAGCGCGGTCATGGTATTGTCCTCGTCGTCCATGGAGGTGACCATGATGGCCTTGGCCCGATCTTCCGGGGCGATGCCGGCCCGTTTTTCCAGGGCGTGAATCCGTTCCAGGGTCTCATGGCCGTCCGGGCCGGGCATGACGATATCCATGAATATGACGTCATAGGGGCGGCCGGAATCCAGGGATTTGGCCACGGCCTCCACGGCCAACGCTCCGTTTCCGCAGACATCGCAGGTTCCGTAGGCCTTCAGATGGGCCATGAGCACCATGCGGCTGGCTTCGTCATCGTCGACAATGAGAAAATGCATGAGACAGCTCCTTGCAGCAGGGCGTATCCATGGTTTTTAGCGCAATGCCTTGATGACCACAAGGGTCAGGTCGTCCTCGGGGCGGCCGGGACTGACGAAGGCCATGACCGCAGCCACCACCGCATCCACGACCTCCTGGGCCGTCTTGTGGGCGTTGGCGCTCAGGATATCCTTGAAGCGCTCCTTGCCGAACATCTCCCCGGCCGGATTCATGGCCTCCCAAATGCCGTCGGTGCCGAGAACCAGGAGCTGCCCGGCGGTGATCCCGTCGCGGCGATTGTCCGTGTATTCCCAGCATTCCTCCACCCCCAGGGGAATCCCGGCCCCCATGAGTTCATCGAATGTGTTTGTGTCAGGATCGTAGACCAGGGCCGGGTCGTGTCCGGCCCGAACCCAGGTGAGCACCCCGGTGAGCAGGTTGATGCTCAAAAAAAACAGGGTGATGAACCGGCCGGAGAGCTGTGTGTCCCGGCACAAAAGCCGGTTGACCATGGTGATGCACCGGGCCGGTTCGGAGTCTTCGTCGGCGCGGGCGTGCAAAAGCGCCCGCCCCGTGGCCATGAACAGGGCCGCCGAGATGCCGTGGCCGGTGACGTCGCCCAACACCACGTCGCAGGTGTCGCCGCGTTCCCGGGAAAAGGACAGGAAATCGTAGTAGTCGCCGCCGGTCTCGTCGCAGAACTGGCACACGGCAGCGATGTCCAGGCCCGGGATGACGGGCGGCCTCTCGGGCAGCAGGTTGCGCTGCACCTCCATGGCCAGGGCCATGTCGTTTTTGAGCTTGATCCGTTCCAGGAGCTTGGGGGCCATGTCGTTGAAGGCCTTGGCCAGATCCCCCAGTTCGTCGTGGCTTTTCACCACGGCCCGGGCCGAAAGGTCGCCCTCGGCGATCCTGCCGGCGGCCCTGGCCAGACGGGCGATGGGCCGGGTGACAGCCAGGGAGGCTACGGCGGCCGCCGCCACTAAAAGCACATTGATGACCAGGGCGAAGACGCTCGTGTCGCGCAGCATCCGTTTGGTGCGCTCCATGACGCTGTCTTCGGCGTGGCGGGAGGAGGCCACGATGACCTCGCTGGGAACGATGACCGCCAGGGTCAGGCCGTCCTGGATGACCGGCTTGAAGGACCATACGCTTTCCACGCCCTGGTAGGGCATCTCCACGATGCCCTGGCGGCCGTTTTTGATGTCCTCGCGCATGGCCGCCACGGCCGCCTGGTCTTCGTTCTCCAGGCGCTCCAGGGACATGGGGGTCTTCCAGTCCTTGTCGTGGTCGATGTAGTCGCGCATGGCCACGATGAGCATGGCGTTTGGGTCGCCGTCGGATTCCGTGGCCGGGCGCAGGAGGATGGAACGCACGGCCGGGGTCCAGCGCCGGGACAGGTCGCTTTCCAGGAGCAGGGTGTCCAGGGGGAAGTCCACCCCGGTGACCCCGATGATGGATCCGTTCGGGGCGTGAATGGGCATGGACAGGGTGGCGATGGTGCGCTGGGTGTTGGCGTCCACCATGATGCTCCACACCGGGCGGCCCAGGGCCTTGGCCTGGGTATACCACTCCCGACGCCTGGGGTCGTAGTCCGGGGGATAGCCGCCGTGGCCGGGATAGGCGCAGTGCAGGCCGTTGTCCAGGCTCACGTAGCTCCACAGCATGAGGTCGTCGTGGCGCAGGTAGATGATGCGCAAGAGGGGCAGAAGCCGGGTCAGGGCCTGGGCGTCGCGCAGGGCGGCGGGGATGTCGGCGTCCGGCGACAGGCGGAAGACCATGTGGTCGGTGGTGATGGGGATGTTGGATTTGGCTGTGTGGGCCGCGCTGGAATCGGGGAGGATGCGCGGCGGTTCGAGAACGCCGATGCGCGGGTCGCGGCGGTCGTAGTCGGTGTCGAAAAAAATCGGCTCGATATGGGGCGGGCGTTCGGCCAGCAGGCGCTCGGTTTCCCGGGCCTGAAGGGTCAGGGCCAGTTCCAGGACGTCGCGGCTGTCGTTGACGGCCTCGGCGAACAGGTTCACGGTCTGGGCGAGTTCGCGGTTGGCGGTGTCGCGCATGACCGCGGCGGCGTTCCCGGCCAGTTCGGTCCCCAGGGCGCGGGTCTCGCGGATGGAGTACCAGCGTACCAAAAAAATTGGCGGAAGGACCAGGACAAGCAAAAAGATGAGCAGCTTCCAACGGATGCGCATGGGGACTCCGCGTCGGGAATGCCGGGATGGACAGAATCCCGGATGCCCGAGTGTGTCGAAAAAACAACGGCAGCACAAGGGGAGAACGCTCCGGAGGCGGGAAGAGCGGACAAGTTTCTTGACATGCCGGGACAAAGGCAATAACGACACTCCTTCGCCTTGCTCTTCCCTGTCCGGGAAGGGCCATGACCACAAGGAGGACGTATGCGGAAGTATGAGACGTTGTTGCTTTTCAGCCCCGAGTTGACCTCGGACGGACTTCAGGAAATCCTGGACACCCTAAAAGGCATCATTGAGCGCGAGGGCGGCAGCGCCCTGGCCCTTGACGACTGGGGCATGCGCGATCTGGCCTACATGGTGCGCAAGCAGGTTCGCGGCCACTACATCCGTCTGGAGTACGCCCTGCCCCCGGCGGGCGTGGCGGAGTTGGAACGGATCGTGCGCATCACCGACGGCATCCTGAAGTTCGTCACCGTCAAGCTGGCCGACAAGATCGCGGCATAACCGGGGGATATTCCTATGGCTTTCAAGAAAAAGTTTACGCCCAAAAAGAAGTTCTGCCGTTTTTGCGCCAACAAGAATCTGCCGCTGGACTACAAGCGTGCGGATATCCTCAAGGACTTCATCACCGACCGGGGCAAGATCATCGCCCGGCGCATCACCGGCACCTGCGCCAAGTGCCAGCGCCGGTTGACCACGGAGATCAAGCGCGCCCGGCAGATGGCCCTTTTGTACTACACCGCCACGCACAGCACCGAATTCCGCAAGAAAATGTAAGGTGAGGGGGACGATATGCAACTGATTCTTCGCGCCGACGTGGAGAACCTGGGCCGCCTCGGAGAGGTGGTCACGGTCAAGCCCGGCTACGGCAGAAACTATCTCGTGCCCCAGGGCCTGGCCATGGCCGCCACCCAGGCGAATCTCAAGGTGTTCGAGCAGGAGCGCAAAAAACTCCAGGCCAGGATGGACTCGTCCCGGGCTGCGGCCCAGGACGTGGCCGACAAGCTGGCCGCCCTGTCTTTGACCATCGAGGTTCGGGTGGGCGAAAACGACAAGCTCTACGGTTCCGTCACCACGGCCCAGATCGCCGACCTTCTGGCTGCGTCCGGGGTCGAGGTGGACCGCAAGAAAATCATCCTGGACGAGCCCATCCGGGCCCTTGGCGTCTACGAGGTGGAGGTGAAGCTCCACGCCGACGTGCGCGGCAAGGTTTCCCTGGCCGTGGTGCGCCCGGGCGGACAGGAAGAACCGAAGGCCTCGGAAGCGGCTGAAGATAGTGGAACCCCAGCGGAAGAAGCCGCGAGCTAAGGCCGCCGGGCGTCCGGACGGCCAGCCGGTGACCGGGAAAACCCTTGATCGGGTTTCCTCGGATCTTTTGCGCAGACTCCCCCCCCAGAACCTCGACGCCGAAAAGGCTGTTCTGGGGGGGGTTTTACTCAAAAACTCCGTTCTTTTCTCCCTCATCGACCTCGTTAGCGAGGACGATTTCTATTCCCCGGTCCACAAGATCATCTTTCGCGGCTTTCTTGATCTCTCCCGCAAGAACTCGGCCATCGACATGCTTACCCTGGCCGACGAACTGTCCAAGGCCGGAAGCCTGGAAGAGGTCGGCGGGCCGCTGTATCTGGCGGAACTGGCCCAATCCACCGTGGGCGCGGCCAACGCCCTGCACCATGCCCGCATCGTGCGGGAAAAATCCGTGCAACGCCGACTCATCGGCGCGGCCACGGACATCATCACCCGCTGCTTCGAGGCCACCCAGGACGTCAACCAGCTCCTGGACGAGTCCGAGCAGGCCATCTTCTCCATCGCCGACGCCAAGACCGTGCGCGGGGTCAAGTCCAGCAAGGATCTTGTGGCCGCCGTGTTCGAGCAGATCGAACAGCGCATGGAGAACAAGGAACTGGTCACCGGCGTGCCCACCGGCTACTACCAGTTCGACGAATATACGGCAGGGCTGCAGCCCTCGGACCTGATCATCGTCGCCGGACGCCCCAGCATGGGCAAGACCGCCTTCGCCTTAAACGTGGCCATGCGCGCCTCGGCCATGCACGGCGTGCCCACGGCCGTCTTTTCCCTGGAAATGTCCATGGAGCAGCTCATGCAGCGCATGCTGTGCTCCTGGGCCAAGGTGGACTTAAGCCGCCTGCGGCGGGGCCGCCTGGACGACGGCGACTGGTCCCGTCTCTACGAGGCGGCCAACAACCTGTCCCCGGCCCCCATCTTCATCGACGACACCGCCGCCCTGACCACCATGGAGTTGCGCGCCCGCTGCCGCCGCTTAAAGGCCGAACACGGCCTGGGGCTCGTGGTCGTGGACTACCTCCAGCTCATGCGCGCATCACGACACATCGATTCCCGCGAACAGGAGATTTCCGACATCTCCCGGAGCTTAAAGGCCCTGGCCAAGGAACTGCACCTGCCCGTGGTGGCCCTGTCCCAGCTCAACAGAAAAGTCGAGGAGCGCGGCGACAAAAGGCCCATGATGTCCGATCTGCGCGAATCCGGGGCCATCGAACAGGACGCCGACGTCATCATCTTCCTGTACCGGGCTGCGGCCTACAAGCGCAAAGAGGAACTCACCCCCGAGGACAACGTGGCCGAGGTCATCATCGGCAAGCAGCGAAACGGCCCCACCGGCATGGTGAAGCTCACCTTTTTCAAGGAATACACCGCCTTCGAGAACCTGTCGGACATCCCGCCGCCCTCGGAATACCATTCGTAAGGGGCTGGTCGCGACCGATGCCGGGCCGGTTGTCGTGCTTTCCCGCGCCCATACGCCGCGTGTCACCTTTTTCTGGTTTTTCCCCGAGGCCGGTATTATGAATTCCCGGAATGCGGGAGACGCCTGGTCCGACCCGCCAACGCCATCCTGAAGGAGCGCCCGTGTTGTACGACGATGCCGAGAAATGGTCGCGTGAGGAGATTAAAAAGGCCCAGATCGAACGCCTGCGCCGCAGCCTGCGCCGGGCCGCCGCCTCCCGGTTCTACGGGGCGCTTTTCCGTGAGCACGGGGTGGACCTTGACGCGGTGCGCTCCCTGGACGATGTCCGCCGCCTGCCCTTCACCACCAAAAAAGACCTGCGCGAGGCCTATCCCGACGGCCTTTTGGCCATGCCGCATGCGGACATGGTGCGCATGCACGTCTCCTCCGGAACCACGGGCACGCCCACGGTCATCTACCATACCAAAAACGACCTGGACTGGTGGGCCTCGCTCATGGCCCGGTGCATGCACATGGTGGGTATCCGGCCCACGGACGTGTTCCAGAACATGTCCGGCTACGGGCTTTTCACCGGGGGCCTGGGCATCCACTACGGGGCCGAGCGCCTGGGCTGCCTGACCATCCCGGCCGGGGCCGGGAACAGCAAGCGCCAGCTCAAGCTCATCACCGACTTCAAGGTTACGGCGGTGCATATCATTCCGTCCTATGCCCTGCACCTGGCCAATGTGATCCGGGACATGGGCATGGACCCCAAAGACCTGCCCATCCGCTTCGCCCTGGTGGGGGCCGAGCCCTATACCGAAGAGGCCCGCCGCCGCCTGGAAGAGCTTTACGACATGAAGGTCTACAACTCCTACGGCCTGTCCGAGATGAACGGCCCGGGCGTGGCCTTCGAATGCACCGAGCAGCACGGCATGCACCTGTGGGAGGACGCCTACATCGCCGAGATCGTGGACCCCGAGACCGGCGAGCCCGTGCCCGAGGGGGAGATCGGCGAACTGGTCATGACCACGCTGGGGCGCGAGGGAATGCCCGTGATCCGCTACCGCACCCGCGACCTGACCCGGTTTCTGCCCGGCGCATGCCCCTGCGGCCGGGCGCATCGGCGCATCGACCGCATCGCCGGGCGCTGCGACGACATGATCATCATCAAGGGCGTGAACATCTACCCCATGCAGGTGGAGGCCATCCTCATGGCTATGCCCGAGGTGGGCCAGAACTACCTGATCGAGCTTGACCGGGTGGGGGTCATGGACCAGATCACCATCAAGGTGGAGGTCAAGGAGGAGTTCTTCGTGGAGGACATGCGGGCCCTGACCGGACTGCAAAAGCGCATCACCTCGCGCCTTCGCGACGAGATCCTGGTTACCCCCAGGGTGGAGCTGGTGGAGGCCAAAAGTCTGCCCCAGGGCGAGGGCAAGGCCAAGCGGGTCGTGGACAAGCGGGGAACCGATTTATGAGCTACGTGTGGGCCACGCTTTTTCTGACCCTCCTGTTCGCCGTCCTCGGGCTGCACATCCTGAGCTTCCCGGCCAACTGGGCCTTGCTTGGGCTGGTGGCCCTGTGGGGCTGGCTCGCCCCGGGGGCGGATTTCGGCTGGCAGTTTTACGCCCTGTTGATCGGGCTGGCCGTGGTGGGCGAGGTCATTGAGTTCGTGGCCCAGTATTACGGATCCAAAAAATACGGCGCCACGGGCAAAGGCAACCTGGGCGGCATGCTCGGGGCCATCGTCGGCGCGCTTGCCGGCGCGCCCTTTTTCTTTGGCCTGGGCGCGCTCGCCGGCGCCATTGCCGGGGCCTTTTTCGGATGCTATTTCTTCGAACGCCATCAGGGTCGGGACCAGGCCGAGGCCAGGCATGCGGCCTGGGGCGCCATGTACGGCAAGGTGCTGGGCATGGCGGCCAAGATCGGCCTGGGCGGGGCCATGTGGGTGGCCGCCGTGCGAAAAATCTGGCCATAGGAAAGGAAAAGGAAGCGATGCTGACAGGCGGTGAGTTTCCCAAATATCGTGGGCGGATGGAATACGTCTGCCTGGGCTGCGGACAGCGTTACGACATCCGCGAACTGTTTTACACCTGCCCCAAATGCAGCGGGGTCTTCGTGCTCGAAGACACCACCTTCGACTCCCTGGCGGAGTTTCCGCCAAGCTATTGGCAAAGCCTGTTCGACAAGCGGGCCGCCACCCGAACCACGGCCCTGCGCGGCATCTTCCGCTACCACGAACTGACCGCGCCCGTGGTGGAGGAACAGGACATCGTCTACCTTGGCGAGGGGCATACCCCCATGGTGGCCGCCAGCGACGCCCTGCGCGAGAAGGTGGGCGTGCCCTTTTTCTATAAAAACGACGGCCAGAACCCCAGCGCCTCCTTCAAGGATCGGGGCATGGCCTGCGCCTTCAGCTACCTGAAACACCTCGTGCGGGCCAACGACTGGGATTCGGTGCTGACCGTGTGCGCCTCAACCGGCGATACCTCGGCCGCCGCCGCGCTCTACGCCGCCTACGTGGGCGGGCCCATCAAAAGCGCCGTGATCCTGCCCAAGGGCAAGGTCACCCCCCAGCAACTGGCCCAGCCGCTGGGCAGCGGGGCCACGGTGCTGGAAGTCCCAGGCGTCTTCGACGACTGCATGAAGGTCGTGGAATACCTGGCCGACAACTACCGCGTGGCGCTTCTGAATTCCAAAAACGCCTGGCGTATCCTGGGACAGGAGTCCTACGCCTTCGAGATCGCCCAGTGGCGGGCCTACGACACCTACCGCACCTGTGTGTTCGTGCCCATCGGCAACGCCGGAAACATCACGGCCATCATGGGCGGCTTCCTCAAGCTCAAGCGCCTGGGGATCATCCCCTCCCTGCCGCGCATCTTCGGCGTGCAATCCGAACACGCCGATCCGGTCTACCGCTATTACAGCGTGGCCGAGGCCAAAAAGCGGCGCTACGAACCCGTGGCCGTCACTCCAAGCGTGGCCCAGGCGGCCATGATCGGCAACCCCGTGTCCTTCCCGCGCGTCAAGCACTTCGCCGAGCAGTACGAAAAAATCGGCGGCCCGGGCAGCTTCCAGGTCATCCGGGTCAGCGAACAGGACATCATCGAGGGCATGCTGCTGGCCAACCGCCATGGCCACATCAGTTGCACCCAGGGCGGCGAATGCCTGGCCGGCCTTCGCGCCGCCGTGACCCTCGGCCTCGTCGAGCCCTCGGAAGAATCCATCCTGGATGCCACGGCGCATCACCTGAAATTCATCGGCTTCCAGGACATGTACTACACCAATACCTTTCCCCCGGAATACGGCATCACGCCGCGCCCGGAGTTCGTCAACGCACCCGAAACCGTCATCAGCGACGACGACAAGGCCAGCCTCTCGCCCGCCGACTATACCGCCAAGGCCGCCCAGGCCGTGGTGGCGCGCCTCGGCCTGACCGGCCGGGGATAGCGGGAACGGGGAGAGGGGAGCCTCCGGCGGCCAGGGGGGAAACTTTTTTGAAAAAAAGTTTCCCCCCTGG
>JAVHLG010000081.1 GCA_031082225.1 Desulfovibrionaceae bacterium
GGGGGAATGATTCCCCCCGGGCGGGGTGCGGGGCGGCAGCCCCGGTAGTCTCGCGCGGGGTGCGGGGCGGCAGCCCCGGTAGTCTCGCGCGGGGTCCGGGGCGGCAGCCCCGGTATCGGTATTTTTTGTTATTCCAGCCCGAGCTGGGCCAGCAGGTCGTCCACGTTGTCTTGGGCGACGCCGGACTGGGGGCCTTTGAGTTCCGTGACCTTTTGTTTGGCCTCGACATCGAGTTGTTCGATGTCTTTTTCGGGCGCTTCGGCGCGGGCTTTGATCTTGAGGCCGGTGGACAGGTAGAGGTCAAGGACGATCTGTTCGACCTTTTTGATGGCCTCGATGATGCGTTTGATGCGCTGTCCGGTGAGATCCTGGAAGCTTAGGCTGGTCATGATGCTGATGAGATCCTGATTGAGCAGGTCGCTTTGGTCGCGCAGTTGCTGGAGGTGTTCCTTGCTGACGCCGCCGCTTTTGAGGCTGTGCAGGATCTGGTTCGATGTGGCCTGGAGATCGAGGTGTTTTTCCACGATGTCCATGATTTCGACGGTGGCCTTTTCGGTGGTTTGCAGGATCTGGTCGAGCTGGGCGGCGGCCTCGTGAAAGAGCTTGTCGGCCTGTCGGCTGTCGGCAGGCTGCACCGGCTCCGAACCGGACTTGGCGGCGGAATTGATTTCCTTGTAGATTTCCTGGAGTCCGGCGCGCATCTCATCGCTTATGCGGCGATAGAATTCGCTTTCCACCAGGGAACGGGAGAGGGTCTTGGTGATTTGCTGTTCAACGGTGGCGACGATGGTTTCCTTGAGGCTTGTGGCCACGTCGGCGATGACCTTGTCCATCAGGCGTTCGACGAAATCCGTTTCCTTCATCATGGTTTAGCGCTCCGGTTAGTCCCATTTCTTGCCGCGAATTTCGTCCCGCTGGCTTTGGAAGACGAATTGCACGATGGTTTCCAGGTCTCGTTCACGGATACGTGTAAAGTCGAGGGCGTAGATGGTTTTTTCGTTGCAGTCTTCGGCGCGGATGATTTTGCCGATGGCCCCGGCCATGCGCAGGGGGAACTGGGAGAGCAGGAGCACCACCTCCATGTCGGCGTCGGCGGGCAGGGGGACGGAGGAGGAGAAACGCAGTCCCGCGCCGCTGATTTCCACCACGGCCAGATCCACGGGAAACTCGGAGGCCATTTGATCCTTGCCGATCATGCCGATGAGGATGTCCAGCTTGGCGTTTAAGCTGGAGAGCAGGGTATAGAGGCTCTCGGGGATGGAGGCGTCCCGGGCGTCGAAGGCCCCGGGGCCGGTGAGCCCGGCCAGGGGGGCGTCGCGGAACACGGGTTGTTCGGACGGATCGTCCAGGATGCGGCCATGTCCGCCGATGCGGGTGGGAATCCGCAGATAGGTTCGCTTTTCCGTGTCGTGCATGACCGTGTGCCTCGCCGAAGCGGTGTGGAGGCCGATGGCGTCAGGGATGCGCCGGGGCTCGGCGTCAGTGGTTTCCGTTTTCCGGGAAGACTTCCATGGCCTTGACCGGACAGACATTGGTGCAGATGCCGCAGGCCGAACACTTGTCAGGGTCGAAGACCACGAGGCGGGTGACGGTATCCACGGCGAGGGCCCTGGTGGGGCAAAGGGCCGTGCACATGCCGCAGTGGACGCAGGTCTGCTCGTCGCGGGAGATTTTCTGTGTGATGGGGTGGACCTTGACGCGGTGTTCCTTGAGGTAGGACATGGCGTCCTCGAAGGCCTGGGGATCCCCGAAGATCTCGATGGTCATGTGCCCGTCCTGGCGCGGGGTGATCTGGGCCTTGAGAATGTTGAAACACAGGTCGTAGAGCCGGGTCAGGTTGCAGACCACGGGCTTGTTGGAGACGTCCGGGGGGAAGGTCAGGTAGACGATTTTCTTGTATTTGGATTCGGATTCCATGTCGGGTTCTTCCTTTCGTACGCTCGGGCCGGGGCCTACTTGGGCATCATGGTCTTGGCGCGCTGGGCGAGCGGGGAATTGGGGAACTTGGTGATGAGCTCCTGGAAGGAGATTTTGGCGGCCTGCTTGTTGTTGAGCTTGAGGAAGGCCGCGCCGCGCTTGAACAGGGCGTCGGGAAATTTGTTGCTCTTGGGGAACTTGTCGATGACCTCCTGATAGGACAGGACGGCATTGGCGAAGTCGCCAGTCTGGTAGTTGCATTCGCCGATCCAGAAATACGTATTGGGAACCAGGGGGCTTTTGGAAAAGTTCTTGGTGAACTCCGTCCACATGGACAGGGCCTCGCGGTACTGCTTGGCGTTGAAGGCCTGGAGGGCCTGGGTGTACAGGGCGTCGGCCGGATCCTTTGGCGGCGCAAGGGCCGGGGCGCCGCTTTGCACGGTGGTCGTGGCCGGGGGCTGGACGGCCGGGGCGAACGGGGATGCCGGGGCCTGGGCGTAGGGCGATGTCTGGGCCGGGGCCTGGGGATAGGGCGCGACCGGAACCTGGGCGTAGGGGGGCGTCTGGCCGAAGCCGCCATGCACCGGGCCGACGTCCGCGTCATCCCCCTGCTCGGTCCCGTAGGACGGCGCGCCCGGCTGGGCGACATGCGGCGCGGCCTGGGGGGGATAGCCGGTCTGGGCGGTGTAGACGGCCGGAGCGCCGCCTGCGGCGGCAGGGGCTACGGGCGCGCCTTCGATGTCGATGGCCAGTTGGGAGGCCATCTGGGACACCTGGGACTCCAACCGGGCCACACGGCCGGATATTTCCGCACCGGATGCGGCTTCACGGGATTTGGCCTGGTAGCTGAGCTCCTCCACCTTGGCGTTTAATCCGCGCATTTCGGCTTTAAGGGTTTCCATCTCGGCCCACATGTCGGCCGGGGTGTCCAGGGGGGCGGGGGCCGCCGGATCGGTTTTTTTCGGGGCGCAGGCGCCAAGGGCCGCCAGCGTGGCCGCGACGAGCAGCGCTGCGGCGAAGCGGGAGGTGGTGTTCATAGGGGTTTTTTTCCTCTCTTCCTGCCGAACAGCAGATAGGCCAGGCCGCCCAGCACGGGAATGAACACGGCTGCCCCGAACCAGGCCAGTTTTTCGGCCGGGGTGGGGAACACGCGCTGAAAGCTGTGCCAGATGGCCCACAGGTTCAAAACGATGGGCAAAAAGGCCAAAATGGAGACAAGGACCAGTTGTCCTGAAGACATGGGGGGCAGGGGAGCCCAGATCATATGTTCCTCACGGGCCTGTCGGCCTTGGAGATGCCGTAACGTTTACGAGGCCTGCAACATGTTTTTTACGCCGCGCGGCGCACCGGCTGGGGAAGGGGCCACGGCGCACGGCGCGGTCGGCCGACGCCGGGCGACATGGTATCCGCTGCCGGGCCGCAAGGCAAACCCCGGCTCACTCTTCGGGCGGGGCCTTGCGGGCGCGCAGAAACGCCGCCAGAAGGGCCACGGACCCCAGGGTGATGGCGATGTCGGCCACGTTGAAGGCCGGCCAGTGCAGATCGCCATAGTGGAAATCCAGAAAATCCACCACCTCGCCGAACCGGATGCGGTCGATGAGGTTGCCGACGGCCCCTCCCAGGATCAGCCCCAGTCCGCAGATGAGCGTGGTGTCCTCTTTCGGGGCGGCGCGCAACAGATGCAGGATGAGCACCACGGCCATGGCCGTGGTGGCGAAGAACAGGTACGTCTGCCAGGTGATGTCCGAGCGGTTTAAAAACCCGAAGGCCGCGCCCTTGTTTAAGACATGCACGATGTTGAAAAATCCCGGAATGACCGGATGGGTGGTATAGAGGATGATGTTGGCCAGAATCCAGGCCTTGGTGGCCTGATCCAGGGCCACCACGGTCAGGGCGATGATTCCGGCCAGCTTGTAGCTTCGTTTCATGCGTCTCCCTTTTGCCGTCCGTGCCTCAGGAGGCGTCTTGGCAGTGATGCAAAACCGCAGTGCAGCGGGGACAGATCTCCGGATGGTCCGGGTCTTTTCCCAGTTCCCCGCTCACGATCCAGCACCGGGCGCACTTGCCGCCCCCGGCCTTGGACACGGCGATGCACAGCCCTGGGATGTCCTCGCTGCGGTAGGCGTCGACCGGGATGTCGGCCCCGTTTGCCCGGGTCACGGACACCTGGGAGACGATGCATATCTCGCGCAGATCGATGCCCGACAGATCGCCAAGACCGGCGGCCAGGGCGTCGGGCAAAAAGACCTCCACCCGGGTCTCCAGGGAATGGCCGATCTCCCCGGCCTTGCGCCTGGGCTCAATGGCCTTGGTGATCTCGCCGCGAAGCGCCACCACTCCCTCGAAACGCGCTCTCTCGGCGTCGGTCAACCGCCAGGGGGCGAGGTCCGGTTCCTTCGCCAAAAAGACCGTGGCCGCCTCGCCGCGAAGCGTAAGCGGGGTGTGGCCGAAGACCTCCTCGGCGGTGAACGACAGGATGGGGGCCATGTCCCGCACCAGCAGGGTCAGGATGGTCCACAAGGCGGTCTGGGCCGAGCGGCGTTCCAGGCTTTTTTCCCCGGAGACGTAGAGCCGGTCCTTGATGATGTCCAGGTAGAAGGCGCTCAAATCCGTGATGCACAGGTTGTGCAGGCCGTGGAAGACCTTGTGGAATTCGAATTTCTCGTAGGCGGCGCACATCCGGTCGTGCTCGCGGATGACCGAATCCAGGGCGAAGCGGTCCAGGGGCAGCATGTCCTGCGGGGTCACGGCGTCAACCGGGGTGAAGCCGCCCAGGTTGCCCAGGATGAACCGGCAGGTGTTGCGGATGCGGCGGTAGGCCTCCACGATGCGGCTTATGATCTCGTCGGAGATGCGGATGTCGTCGCGGTAGTCCACGGCCGAGGTCCAGATGCGCAGGATCTCCGCGCCGTGCTTGTCGATGATCTCCTGGGGGGAGATGACGTTGCCCACGGACTTGGACATCTTGCGGCCCTCGCCGTCCACCACGTAGCCGTGGGTCAAAACCGAGCGGTAGGGGGCCACGCCCCGGGCCCCGATGGAGGCCAGAAGCGAGCTGTGAAACCAGCCCCGGTGCTGGTCCGAGCCCTCCAGATACATGTCCGCCGGGAAGCGGCATTCGGGACGCTGTTCGAGCACGGCGGCGAAGCTTGTGCCGGAGTCGAACCACACGTCCAGGATGTCGTCCTCCTTCACCCAGTGCGTGCCGCCGCAGTGGGGGCAGGTCAGGCCCTTGGGCACGATGTCCTCCAGGGGGGCCTCGAACCAGTAGTCGCAGCCGTGGGGGTGGCTGGCGAATTTTTCGGCGATGGACGTCATCCAGGCCGGGTCGTTGTAGGCCGCGTCGCAGGAGGCGCACAACAGGGCGATGATGGGCACGCCCCAGTTGCGCTGGCGGGAGATGCACCAGTCCGGGCGGCCGGCGATCATGTTGTGGATGCGCTCCTTGCCCCAGGCCGGAATCCACTCCACATCGTTCTCAATGGCGGCCAGGGCCTTTTTGCGCAGGTCGTTTTTCTCCATGGACACGAACCACTGGGTGGTGGCCCGGAAGATCACGGGCCTTTTGCAGCGCCAGCAGTGGGGGTAGGAGTGGGAGATGCCGGACTCGGCCAGAAGATGCCCCACCTCTTTGAGCTTTTCGATGACCAGGGGGTTGGCCTCGAACACGTCCCGGCCCCGGAAAAATTCCACCGAGTCCAGGAACCGGCCGGAATCGTCCATGGGCGAGAGGATCTCCAGGCCGTAGCGCACGCCCACGTCGTAGTCCTCGCGGCCATGCCCCGGGGCGGTATGCACAAGGCCCGTACCGGCCTCCAGGGTGACGTGGTCCCCGAGCACCAGGGGCGAGGGCCGGTCGTAAAAGGGATGCCGGGCGACGAGGCCCTCAAGGGACGCCCCGGAGGTCTCGGCCAGCACCTCGAAGGTCTCCCAGCCGAAGCGCCTGGCCAGGCCGGGGAGCAGTTCCTTGGCCACCAGATAGCGGCCGCCAGCGGCTGCCGCCAGGACGTAGTCGAGGTCCGGGTGCACGGCCACGGCCATGTTGTCCGGCAGGGTCCAGGGGGTGGTGGTCCAGATGACGGCGTAGGTGTTTTCCGGATCGGCCCCGGGCAGGATGTCGGCGGCCCTGGGGTCGGTCAGGGGAAAGCGCACGAAGACCGAGGGCGATTTTTCGTCGGCGTATTCCACCTCGGCCTCGGCCAGGGCGGTTTTGCAGGAGATGCACCAGTGGATGGGCTTTTTGCCGCGCACCACGGCGCCGTTTTCCACGAATTCGCACAACACCTTGGCCGTGGCCGACTCGTAGGCCGGTTTCATGGTCAGGTAGGGATCGTCCCATTCGCCGAACACGCCCAGGCGCTGAAACTCCTTGCGCTGGATGTCCACGAATTTCAGGGCGTATTCCCGGCACAGCTTGCGGATGACCACGGCGGGCAGGTCGGTCTTCCCCTTTTCCTTGAGCTGCTGTTCGACCTTGTGTTCGATGGGCAGCCCGTGGCAGTCCCATCCGGGCACGTAGGGGGCCTGGAACCCGGCCATGTGCCGGGATTTGACGATGATATCCTTTAATATCTTGTTTAAGGCGTGGCCCATGTGCAGGCGGCCGTTGGCGTAGGGCGGGCCGTCGTGCAAGACGTAGCGGGGGTGGCCGTCCCTGGCCGCGACCATGGCCTGGTAGGTGTCGTTTTTGGCCCAAAAAGCAAGAAGTTCCGGCTCTTTCTGCTTGAGATTGGCCTTCATGGGGAAGGAGGTGGCCGGAAGGTTCAGGGTTTTTTTGTAATCGCTCATGGATTCACCTTGGGGAGTTTCGTAAAAAACGCGCAATGCGCATGGGAAACCGGTTACATGGATGAAGCCGGGCGGGAAGTCAAGAAAGCGGGGGTGCCAGGGATGACCGGCGCCCGCCGCATTCGGTCGCAGCGTCAAGAATGGGAGGGACCGGGATGCGTCGGCCCGATCCGTGTAGGGGGCGTGTGGCCGGAGTGTGGGCGGTTCAAGGCGGTCCGGTCATTTCAGTCGCAAGGATGTGGGGACGAGGTCGCAGTTTTCGATGAATCCCGTTGACCTGTCCGGATGGAGGGCGTATCTCTCGTACCATTGAATCCCATTTCATAGACAGCAAGGAGGATGAAGTGAAGCGAATCTATTTCTTGTGTCTCATGTGTCTGTGTGTCACTGCTGTCGCATGTTCTGCCGTTGCAGAGACATGCCAATACAAGACACAGTGGGGTGTCCTGACGATGATCACGGATGGATCCAATGCGACGGGAAACTATCCCCATAATAATGGCAAGATAAATGGGTCTATGCAGTATCCAGATATCAGTGGACAATGGACCCAAAACGATGGAACCGGGAACTTTCATTTCGTCCTGTACGATGGAGGATTCACCGGAAACTGGAACTACACAGGCGAAAAAAAATGGCGCGGCGCCTGGAACGGCACGCTCGTTCGCTGCTATTGACGTCATTTCGTGCGGCCTGAGGTGCCTGACGCGCCTGACGGTGCGGCGGTCGGCGTAGGGCGTCCGTCGCACCGGGATGGTCCCGCACTGCCGTCGTCTCCCGCCGTGCCGCAAAGGATCCCCCCTGTCTTTATCCGCCGCCGCCGTCTTTCCCGGAGCGGACGGCGTCGCACCATTTCCTCCTGGTCGGTCCGTCCCCGGCGGCGTCCTCCAAATCGCTTGCCCGCCGAAGCGGAATCGCTTATTGCCTAGCGCGTCGCACGTGATTTCCCCGACCTTTTAACCCCCCCCTTTTCGCCATGCCCAAACGGACAGACATCAAAAAGATCATGATCATCGGCTCCGGGCCCATTGTCATCGGCCAGGCCTGCGAGTTCGACTATTCCGGCTCCCAGGCCACCAAGGCCCTCAAGGAAGAGGGCTACGAGGTCGTTTTGGTCAATTCCAATCCGGCCACCATCATGACCGATCCGGAACTGGCCGACCGCACCTACATCGAGCCCATCGAGCCGGACACCGTGGCCCGGATTCTGGAGCGTGAGCGCCCGGACGCCCTGTTGCCCACCCTGGGCGGCCAGACGGCCCTGAACACCGCCGTGGCCCTGGCCGAATCCGGCGTGCTCACGCGCCTTGGGGTGGAACTTGTGGGCGCGTCGCTCGACGTCATCAAGAAGGCCGAGTCCCGGGAGCTTTTCTGCCAGGCCATGGACAACATCGGCCTGAAAATCCCCAGAAGCGGCATCTGCCGCACCATGGACGACGTGCGCAAGTGGGGGGGCATGATTCCCTTCCCCATCATCGTACGCCCGGCCTTCACCATGGGCGGCACCGGCGGCGGCGTGGCCTATAATATGGAAGACCTGGAGACCATCGCCGGGCGGGGGTTGGCCGCCAGCATGAAAAGCGAGGTCATGCTGGAGGAGTCGATCCTGGGCTGGAAGGAATTCGAGCTGGAGGTGATGCGCGACAAGAACAACAACTGCGTCATCATCTGCTCCATCGAAAACCTTGATCCCATGGGCGTGCACACCGGCGACTCCATCACCGTGGCCCCGGCCCAGACCCTGACCGACGACGAATACCAGCGCATGCGCGACGCGGCCATCGCCATCATGGGCGAGATCGGCGTGGAGACCGGCGGTTCCAACGTCCAGTTCGCCATCAATCCCAAAAACGGGGAGATGGTGGTCATCGAGATGAACCCCCGGGTGTCCCGGTCCTCGGCCCTGGCCTCCAAGGCCACGGGATTCCCCATCGCCAAGATCGCGGCCAAGCTGGCCGTGGGCTATACCCTGGACGAGATTCCCAACGACATCACCCGGGAGACCATGGCCTCGTTTGAGCCCACCATCGACTACTGCGTGGTCAAGATTCCCCGGTTCACATTCGAAAAGTTCCCCGGCTCCGAGGACTACCTGACCACCTCCATGAAAAGCGTGGGCGAGGCCATGAGCATCGGCCGCACCTTCAAGGAGGCCCTGCAGAAGGGCCTGCGTTCCCTGGAGACGGGCTGGCCCGGCCTGGGCAGGCTGTCCGGCGCGAAAGCCCCCGACCGGGAGGCGCTTCTGGCCCGGATGCGCAGGCCCCATTCCACGCGCATCCTGGACATCCGCCACGCCATCCTGTCCGGCATCAGCCTGGAGGACATCTTCGAGGCCACCTGGGTCGATCCCTGGTTTCTGCGCCAGATCAAGGAGATCGTGGACATGGAGACCGCGCTTCGGGCCTTCCCCCGGGAGCATGTGGCTGCCGCTGACGCGGCCTGCCGGGAGATGCTCATGGCGGCCAAGACATTCGGCTTCTCCGATCCGCAACTGGCTGCGGCCTGGAACCTGACCCCGCTTGCGGTCCGGGCCCTGCGGCAAAAATTCGGGATAAAGCCCACCTATTATCTGGTGGATACCTGCGCGGCGGAGTTCGAGGCCTATACCCCGTACTATTATTCCACCTACGAGACCGGCCAGGAACTGGCCGTCTCGGACAGGCGCAGGGTGGTCATCCTGGGCGGCGGCCCCAACCGCATCGGCCAGGGCATCGAGTTCGACTACTGCTGCTGCCACGCCTCCTACGCCCTGCGCGAGATGGGCGTGGAGTCCATCATGGTCAACTCCAACCCCGAGACCGTGAGCACGGACTACGACACCTCGGACAGGCTCTACTTCGAGCCCCTGACCTTCGAGGACGTCATGTCCATCATCGAGTTCGAAAAGCCCGAGGGGGTCATCGTCCAGTTCGGCGGCCAGACCCCGCTGAACCTGGCCGTGCCGCTTTTGAAGGCCGGGGTGAACATCCTGGGCACCACGCCGGACAGCATCGACCGGGCCGAGGACCGGGAGCGTTTCCAGGCCCTGTTGCAGAAGCTCGGACTCAGGCAGCCGCCCAACGGCACGGTCCTGTCCGTGGAGCAGGCCGCGCGCATCGCCGACGACATCGGCTATCCCGTGGTGGTGCGGCCGTCCTACGTGCTGGGCGGGCGGGCCATGGAGATCGTCTACGACGAGGCCGATCTGGTGAACTATTTCGCCAAGGCCGTGGTGGTTTCCGGGGAGCATCCCATCCTGATCGACAAGTTTTTGGTGCACGCCACGGAGGTGGACGTGGACGCCCTGTCCGACGGCACGGACACCTATGTGGCCGGAATCATGGAGCATATCGAAGAGGCTGGCATCCACTCCGGCGACTCGGCCTGCGTCTTGCCGCCGCACGCCCTGGCCCCGGAGATCGTGGCCGAGATCGAGCGCCAGACCGTGGCCCTGGCCCGGGAGCTTCAGGTGGTGGGGCTCATGAACATCCAGTTCGCGGTCAAAGACGGCGAGATCTTCATCCTGGAGGTCAATCCCCGGGCCTCGCGCACGGCCCCCTTCGTGTCCAAGGCCACGGGCGTGCCCCTGGCCAAGCTGGCCACCAAGGTCATCATGGGCAGGCCCCTGAAGGAGCTTGACCCCTGGTCCATGCGCAAGACCGGGCATGTCTCGGTCAAGGAGTCCGTGTTCCCGTTCAACCGCTTCCCGGGCGTGGACGTGCTTCTCGGGCCGGAGATGCGGTCCACGGGCGAGGTCATGGGCGTGGACGCCTCCTTCGGGCTGGCCTTCATGAAAAGCCAGTTGGCCGCCGGGCAGGTGTTGCCGTCTTCGGGGAAGGTGTTCATCTCCATCAACGACGACAACAAGGGCCCGCTTCTGCCTGCGGCCAGGCTCTTCCACGAGGCCGGATTCGAGATCCTGGCCACCAAGGGCACCGCCGCCTATTTCAACGCCAAGGGCATCCCGGCTCGCGAGGTGCGCAAGGTCTCCGAGCATCGGCCCCATGTGGTGGACCACATCAAAAATGGCGAGATCGACATGGTGGTGAACATCATGGAGGGCAAGCGCACGGTGCAGGACTCCATGGCCATCCGCCAGACCGCGCTTCTCTACAATGTTCCCTACGTGACCACGGCGGCCGGGGCCATGGCCGCCGTCCAGGCCATCCGCGAACTGGCCGGGCAGGGACTTGGCGTGAAAAGCATCCAGGAATATTACGGGGCGGTCTAACCGCCGGGACGTTTCCATGAAAAAAGAATACTGTGGACTGTTCGGCATCTACGGCCATCCCGAGGCCGCGCGCATGACCTATTTCGGCCTCTACGCCCTGCAGCACCGGGGCCAGGAGAGCGCGGGCATCGTCACCTGGGACGGCACGACCATTCGTGAGCAGAAGGGCATGGGGCTGGTGGCCGACGTGTTCAACGAACGCCATCTGGGCAAGGAACTCAAGGGGAGCATCGCCGTGGGCCATCTGCGCTATTCCACGGCCGGGGCCTCGCTTCTGCGCAACTGCCAGCCCTTTCTGGTGCGCTTCGGCAACATGAACCTGGCCATCGCCCACAACGGCAACCTGGTCAACGCCCTGGAACTGCGCCGGGAGCTGGAGCAGACCGGCTCCATCTTCCAGACCACCATCGACTCCGAGGTCTTCGTCCACCTCATCGCCAAATACATCAACGGCGGCACCCTGGAGGAGGCGGTCATCAAGGCCTGCGCCAAGGTGCGCGGGGCGTATTCCCTGATCCTTCTGGCCAACAACAAGATGATCGCCCTGCGCGATCCCCATGGCGTGCGACCGCTCATGCTGGGCCGCCTGGCCGATAACTACGTCCTGGCCTCGGAGACCTGCGCCTTCGATCTGCTCGAGGCCGAGATCATCCGGCCCGTCGAACCGGGGGAGATGATCGTCATCCAGGACAAGCGCCTGCAGTCGTTTCGCCTGGGGGAACCCCAGCCCACCAAGCAGTGCATCTTCGAACTGGTCTATTTCGCCCGCCCCGACTCCGAGGTCTTCGGCGAGGTGGTCTATCTGCGCCGCAAGCAGATGGGCATCACCCTGGCCAGCGAGGCCCCGGTGGACGCCGACTACGTCATGCCCTTCCCCGATTCCGGCGTGTATGCGGCCATCGGCTATTCCCAGGCCTCGGGGCTGCCGTTTGAAAGCACCATGATCCGCAACCACTATGTGGGCCGCACCTTTATCCAGCCCTCCCAGGACATGCGCGACTTCAGCGTGCGGGTGAAGCTCAATCCCGTGCGCCAGATGATCAAGGACAAGCGCATCATCATCGTCGAGGATTCCATCGTGCGCGGCACCACCATCCGCACCCGGGTGAAGAAGCTGCGCGAGCTGGGGGCCCGGGAAATCCACATGCGGGTTTCCTGCCCGGCCATCCGCCATCCCTGTTTCTACGGCATCGACTTTTCCTCCAAGGGGGAGCTCATCGCGGCCCACAACAAGGTGGAGGAAATCGCCCGGTTCATCGGCCTGGACAGCCTGCACTACTTAAGCATCGAGGGGCTTTTGGCGTCCGTCAATTCCAGCCTGGAGGACTCCAAATTCTGCCTGGCCTGTTTTAACGGCCAATACCCCATCGCCCCATGCGCCGAGAACATGAAGATGTGCCTTGAGGACAGTGTGGCCCTGTCGTGGTAGGAGCGGGGCTGCCTGCCGGATTGCGGGACGTGCTCATGTCCCAGGCCTTGTCCGCCTTTGGTCGAAATTATTTGAAGGATGTCAGTCATATGTTCAATCTGTCCGTGGATTCCCGGGCCAAGATCATCCGGGCCGAGGTGTTGTTGGCCGGAGAGCGCGAACCCGTTTTGGTGGAGGTCCACGGCTACGGCTTTGCCCGGGAAAACGCCGTCACCTATCTGACCTTCGAACGACTGGCCGTCTCCCGGGAGTGGATGGGGCGGATACTGGACGGGGTGCTCAAGGAGCGTCGCATACGGCTTCCCGACGGCGTGGGAACCCGGCTCCTGGAGAGTTTCATGTAGCCCGGAGGCCTGGATCGGACCTGATGCCGCCAAAAAAACGGGGCGCGAAACCGCATGGTTTCGCGCCCCGAACGTTTTGTCGAGGGATCAAAACTACTTGTCGAAAATCTTGTCGATCTTCTGGCCCAGGGTCTCGGCCGTAAACGGCTTGACTATGTAATTGGAGACCTTGGCCTGGACGGCCTCAATGATGTTTTCCTGCTGGGCCTCGGCCGTGACCATGAGGAAGGGCAGGTCGGCGAATTCCTCGCTGCCGCGCACCTTGCGCAGAAGCTCGATGCCCGGCATGTTGGGCATATTCCAGTCGGAGATGACGAAATCGATCTTGGTTTTGTTGAGCGTCTCCCAGGCGGTGGTGCCGTCGTCGGCCTCGTGGATGTTGGAGAAGCCGAGCTGGCGCAGGATGTTTTTGATGATGCGCCGCATGGTGGAGAAATCGTCAACGACCAGGATGCTCATGTTCTTGTCCGCAGGCATGCGCGAAGTCCTCCGAATGTTCTCGTGTCGCGTTTACGGGCTGCCGTGCCGGATCGGCATGTCCCGGGTTCATCCTGGCCCGGAGTCGTCCGAAGCCTTTTCCCCACAGCGGTCGCGCAACTGATGCGTTCCGCTCCCGGACGGACGCCTTGGGAACGGGCCGTCCATTTTCTGTCCATGCATTGTATACGGTGCGGCGGATTTTGGCAAACCGTCTCTTGTCGGCCACGCTCCTGGGCGTTTCCGTCGGCCCGGCCTTGCCGCGTCCTGCCCGGGCCCTCAGGTGAGAAGGGCCAGGGCGAAATCCTGCCCGGAAAACGGCCGCAGATCCTCCATCTTCTCCCCAAGACCGACAAAGGTGATGGGCAGCCTGTATTCCAGGGCGATGCCCACGATCACCCCGCCCTTGGCTGTGCCGTCGAGCTTGGTCAGGATGATCTCGTCCAATTCCACGGCCTCGTGGAAGAGCCTGGTCTGGGACAGGGCGTTTTGGCCGGTGGTGGCGTCCAGGACCAGGATCGAGCGATGCGGCGCGCCGGGATGTTTCTTGCCCAGCACCCGCTTGATTTTTTTGAGCTCCTCCATGAGGTTGGCCTTGGTGTGCAGGCGTCCCGCGGTATCCAGGAACATGATGTCGCAGCCCTCGGCGATGGCCCGGTCCATGGCCTCGTAGGCCACGGCGGCCGGGTCGGCGTTCTCGCCCTTGGCGTAGAATATGGCCCCCACCCGGTCGGCCCATATCTTGAGCTGGTCGATGGCGGCTGCCCGGAAGGTGTCGCCCGCGGCGATGAGCACCTTTTTGCCCTGGAGGCTGGCCCGGTGGGCCAGTTTGGCGATGGTGGTGGTCTTGCCCACGCCGTTGACCCCGATGATCATGACCACCTCAGGCGGGTTGACGGCCCGGATGGTCTTTTGGGGCGTAAATATGGCGGACAGCTCCTCGCGCAGGATCTCCCGGAACCGGGCCGGATCGGTCTCGCCGGACTTGCGCACCCGGTCCTTCAAAATCTCCAGCAGCTTGGCCGTGGGTTCGTAGCCCAGGTCGGCCATGATCAGGATTTCCTCAAATTCGTCCCAAAAGGCCGCGTCCATGACCTTGTGGCTGCCAAGGAGTCCATCGATGCGCCTGGCGATCTGCTCCTTGGTCTTGGCCAGGCTCTCGGACAGCTTGAGGAACAGCCGGTTGCGCTCGTCCTCCTCGTCTTCCAGGTCCAGGGCCAGGGCCAGACGGTATTGGAGTTCCGAGCGAAACTCCTCCACCTCGTCGTATTCCATGTCGGTAAGCCACTTGCGGAACTGGCCGACAAAGGTCTCGGCCTCGGCCGCCGGGGCGTCCAGGCAGGAAAACAGAAAGGTCAGCCGTTCCCACAAAAGCGGCCCGGCCCGGTCCACGTCGGTGAGGATCAGCGACAGCCAGACCGACAGCCTCGGCTCGGCCTCGCGCAGGGCCAGGACCAACTGGTTGCGCCAGGGCGCGTCCGTATCTGGGGCGGCCTGGGCCGCCTTGGGTATCGGCGCGACAGAGGGGGCGAGGCCAGGGGGCGGCGTTTCCGCCGCTGGCGGGGCGGGCTCTTTCGGGGCCGTGGGGGCCGGGGGGGGCGTGGTGACGGATGCGGCCTGCGGGGCGGCGGCTGCCTGGGCCACGTCGGCAGCGTCGCATGATTCCGGGGCGGTCCCGACGCCCTCCACCGCTGCTTCGTCCGTGACCGGGGCGGCCTCCAGGTCCGGTTTCTTCCACAGGCGTTTTATTTTAGAGAAAAAACCCATATGCTTTCGTCCTTTCCGATGCGGCCCGTTGCGCCAGCCAGCGGTAACGCGCGGCAAGCGCGCTGTGTATGATTTTTTAAGTCGGCGGCACTCTATATGTTCAAGCCCCGGGAGGCAACCGGACAGGCCCGGTCGGCGCTGGCCGGGCGGGCGTTACGTACAGGAGGCGACCATGGAATTCTCCGATGTTTTGCGCGACGTGCCGCTTCTGGCCCGACGCATGATCGAGGGCCAGATGCTTGGGCAGGTCTATGAGACGACCCGCGCGGCCGAGGGCCGGGAAAAGGCCCTGGCCACTGTGGTCCGGGCCGTGGAGGCGGCCGCGACCGAGGCCGGGAGGGCCTTTGCCGCCGTGGCCCCCAAGGGGCCATGCTTCGAACATTTCAAAACCATCCTCGCCCTCTGGAAGCATGGCGGGGCCCTGACCATCGAGCATGTCCACGACACGGACAGCCACCTGACCTTCTCGGTGACGCGCTGTCTGTACGTCGAGGCCTACCGGGCCTTGGGCATCCCGGCCGAACTTGTTTCCATCCTGTCCTGCGCCCGGGACGCGCCGTTCGCCGCCGCCTATCACCCGGCCCTGGAATTCGACCGGCCCTGCACCATCGGCGAGGGGGCCGAGGCGGAGAACTTCTTCCTCACCGAGCAGCAGCGGGTCGTGCGCGGCGGGACGTGGCTGTACTCGGAGCCGACCACGTCGTACCGGACGAC
>JAVHLG010000082.1 GCA_031082225.1 Desulfovibrionaceae bacterium
GCGTGGAGGGGAGGCGGAGGGAAAGGGGAAGCGTGATGCGGCGTGGCGGGGAGGCAGGGGGGAGGATGGGGGAGTGACGCAGCATGACGAAAGTGGCCGGGGGAGGGGCAGGATGAGCACGGGGTGGGCGAAGCGGGAAAGGAGCGCGGGTGGACTATATACTTGATGGGCTGCGACAGGCCCTGGTGCTGCTTTTTACCGGCGACGCCCAGACCTACTCCGCCGTGCGGATCACCGCCGTAACCTCCCTGCTGGCCATCGTCGCCTCCCTGGGTATCGGCATCGTGCCCGGATTCGTGCTCGGCTATACGGATTTTCCGGGCAAACGGGCGGTCCGGACGGTTGTGGACAGCATGCTGTCCTTCCCCACGGTGGTCATCGGCCTTTTGGTCTACGCCTTCATCTCCCGGCGTGGCCCCCTGGGGGACATGGGACTGCTCTATACCGTCCCGGGAATGGTCATCGGCCTGACCATCCTGGGACTGCCCATCGTCACGGCCCTGACGGCCTCGGCCGTGGAACACCTGGACGCGCGCCTGAAACCCACCCTCCTGACCATGGGGGCCTCCCCCTGGCAGGTGGGCGTGACCACCCTGTGGGAGACGCGCCTGGGCATCATGCTCGCCGCCATGGCCGCCTTCGGCCGCATCGTCTCCGAGGTGGGCATCGCCATGATCGTGGGCGGCAACATCAAGTGGCACACCCGGACCATCACCACGGCCATCGCCCTGGAAACCTCCAAGGGGGAATTCGCCATGGGCATCGCCCTGGGGCTCGTGCTCATGGTGGTGGCCTTTGCCGTGAATATCGCCGTGTCCGCCTTCCGGAGAATCTCAGAAAAATGAACGCCCCGCTTTACCGCCTGCATGGCCTGGTCCAGATCCATGGCGGCCGCCCGGTCCTGGACATTCCCGAGATGCAGCTTGCCAAGGGGGCCATTGTGGGCATAACCGGCCCCAACGGCAGCGGCAAGACCACGCTTTTGCGCCTTCTGGCCTTTCTGGACCGCCCGGCCGGGGGGGAGATCGCTTTTGAGGGCAGGCCGTGTCTGGGCCGGGAAGGGGAGTTGCGCCGCCGCGTGACCCTTTTGGTGCAAAGCCCCTTTCTGTTGCGTCGCAGCGTTCGGGGCAACGTGGCCTACGGCCTGAAAATCCGCAAGGCGGACAACATCCGGGAGAAAACCGACCGGGCCCTGGCCGCCGTAGGGCTCGATCCCGCCCGTTTCGCCGACCGGGCCCGCCACGAACTCTCCGGCGGCGAGGCCCAACGCGTGGCCCTGGCCGCCAGACTGGCCTTCGAACCCACGGTGCTGTTGCTCGACGAACCCACGGCCAGCCTGGACGGCGTGTCCGCCGATCTGGTGCGCAAGGCCGCCCTGGACGCCAGGGACCGCCTGGGAACCACCCTTGTGGTGGTCAGCCACGACATCCATTGGCTGGCCGAGGTGTGCGACACCGTGCTGGCCATGGACAACGGACGGATCATCAATCAGGCGGGGTGATGGTTCCCCATGCCTGCCTGGAAAAACGCCCCAAAACGCCTCGGCCGAAAAAGGATATCCCGTGAAAGCCATACAGATCGTCGGATACAAGAAGTCCGGAAAGACCTCCCTGGCCGTTGATCTGGCCGCCGTCCTCAAGGCCCGGGGACATGTCGTGTCCGCCGCGAAATTCACCCACAATCCCTCCCTGGACAAGGCGGACACGGATACCGGCCGTCTGGCCGCCCACTGCCGGGCCGTGGCCGCCTTCACCCCGTCCGAAAGCGCCGTGTTCTGGAGCGGACCCCGCTTCCTGCATGACGTCGTGCCCCTGCTCGACGCCGAGGTGCTGGTGGTCGAGGGCGGCAAGGAACTGGCCTGCATGCCGCGCCTGCTCGTGCTGCGCGATCCCGCCGAGGCCGACGAACTGGGGGCCGGGCTGGCCCTGGCCACCTTCGGGCCCGTGACCGCCTCCGGGCTGCCGCACCTTGGCGACGTGGAGGCGGTGGCCGATCTTGTCCTGTCTCGCGGGTTTCTTCTGCCCAAACTCGACTGCGGGGCCTGCGGCGAGCCTGACTGTGCGGCCATGGCCGCCCGCATCGTGGCCAATGAGGCCACCCCGGCCGACTGTCAGGCCGTGCACGAGTCCTTTCGCGTCACCGTAGGTGGCGCGCCCCTGGCCATGAATCCCTTTGTGGAGCGCCTCCTCGCGGCCGGGATCAAGGCCATGCTGGCCCAGCTCAAGGGGTATTCCCCCGGCCGGGTGGAGATCGGCCTTGACGCCTGAACAGCGCCCCAGGGGCCTTTTGTCGCGCGCTCTCCAAAAGGCCGTCTTGTCTTCGCCGCTTTTCACGGGTAAGGATCGCCTATCGGCAACCTGAACACGAGCCCACGCGTATGCAAAAGCCCGAGGACGCATCCCGGACGCCGCTTGTACCGGAGACCACCACAGGCCTTCCCTCGGACGCCTTCATCATCGAGCGCGCCAGGCTTGACGCCGTGGCCAGACGCATCCATCGCAAGATGGACGACTACGACGCCTACGGCTTCACCTCGCATCAAAGCATCGCCCTCAACGTGTTTTTCGATCTGGCCCAGGAATTTTGCGAACTCGAGGATCTCTACGCCATCTGCCTGCTCATTCCGCGCATGTTTTTCGATGTCGAGTGCGACCTGTACCTTCTGGACAGCAAGGACGGCATCCTCAAACGCTGCGCCTACCGTTGCCTGACCTCGCCCCTGGTGGAATCCCCGGAGCCGGTCTTTCCGGAAAAGCCCCTTGTCGTCGATAACCACTTCTTCCTGCCCATCAAGGGCAACCACGACCTCATGGCCCAACTGCCGTTCACGCCCCACGGCGACATCATCGGCGTGTTGTGCGTGCATCCGGCCGACAAGCTCACGGAACATGACCGCCTGTATTTCGAACGCTACGCCAACCGTTTCGGCTACCAACTGCACAACCGCATCATCAACAGCAAGAACAAGGAACACGTCCAGTTCATCCGAAGCCTGGTCAAGGATATCGGGCACAATGTCATCGTTCCGAATATATACTTCAAGCTGTATTACAAGCGTCTTCAGTCTAAGATAGATCTTCTCAATATCTATGAGCGTAAGTTGGAAAGGTTTTTGCGCAAGGCCGGTGACCGGCTCGGGGACATGACTGAGGATGCCGAGACGCTTCTCAAGGATATCGGATACATCCGGGATGGAATGGCTGATCAATACAAGCAGATTTACAGCCATTACATGCACACCAGCCTTTTTCTGGAAACGCTTCTGCGCCGCAGCCATTTTGAAGAAGGGCGCTACGTTCTGGAAAAAAAGATGTGCAATTTCAAGAAAAAGATCATCGATCCCCAGATCGAGCGGTACCAGCCGCGTTTTTCCGAGCGCGGCATCGAAATCGACACCTCCCTGGGCGGGGTGCCTGACGCCGAGATCGAGGCCGTGGCCGATGTGGGGCTTATAAGCCAGGTTTACGCCAATCTTTTTTCCAACGTGGTGAAATACGCCCGGGAGGTTCCCGATCCCGGCACAGGCCGCTCCCGGAAGTTCATGTCCTATGGCTGGGAGATCATGAAGGACTTTTTCGGGGCCGGGCGGGACGGGATCAAGCTCAACGTGTTCAGTTCCGGGCTGCCTATGGACAAGGACGTGGCCCTGCGGCTGTTCGAGGAGGGCTACCGGGCCGACAACGCCAGGGGCGAATACGGCACCGGGCACGGGCTGTACTTCATCCGGGAGGTGGTGCGCCTGCATGGCGGCATCGAGGGCTATGAACCCACCCCCCATGGCAACAATTTCTATTTCATCCTGCCCAAGGAACCCGAGCCGCCCCGGCCCGTGCCGACGCCCGGACAGGCTGTCCCGGGCCCGTCCATGGGCCATGCGGGGCTTTCGGACGAGGACGACGACGGCCTGGAAGCGTCCCTGCATACCCCCACCCCATGACCCGAACCGGCGACCGGTCCATGTCCGCCAGCCAGATCCAGGCGGGGCTGCGGCCCCTGGCCTGGAACGGCCTGCGTCTGCGCGTCCCGATGGACTGGGAGCCCGCCCGGCTGGGCAGGGACTATCTGGGGCTCGAATCCCCGGACGGCCCGGTGATGGAGATCCGCTTCACCCATGGCGCCGGGAAGGCGGCCCCGGTGGACGTGGTGCGCCGCATGCTGAAAAAAAGCGCCGTGGCCGTGGAGGTCGCGGACAGCGCCGTCCCGCGCCACTGGCTGGCGGCCTTGAGCGGCCGTGAGAATGCGGGATTCTCCTGCGCCGGGACGCCGGCCTCGCGCGGGGTGGCCAGCCTGTGCCGGACCTGCGGGGCCTTGATGGTCGTCCGGTTCTTCCCGGCCGGTGAGGGGGAGGGCGGGGGCCTGGCGCGGGAGATACTGGCCTCCATCCGGGATCATGGCCGGGAGGGCGCGGCCTTTGAACTGTACGGCATCCGGCTCGATCCCCCGGAGGGGATGGGGCTGGTCCGGTTTTCGTTTCTGCCCGGCCGGTTCGACCTGGAGTTTTCCGGTCCCGGGCGCACCCTGGGCTATTCCCGGTTCGCCCCGGCGGACGTGCTGTTGGCCGGGGGGGATGTGGCGGCCTTTGCCGCCAGGCAACTGAGCGTTCCCGGCGTAAAGCTTGCGTTTACGCCGACGCGCTGGCGGTTGCGCGAGGCGGCCCAGGCGGTCACCGTGCCCCCGGCGGGGCCGGTCGATGCGGCTGCGGACGTGATCCTGCGGTTTTTTCGCAGGCGTCGGCAGGCCCGGGTGCTGGTCTGGCGTGAGGAGGCGGCCAACAAGCTGGCGGCCGTGGTGTGGTGCGGGGTGCACCCGCCGGATGCCGGTGAATTCGACAAGGTGTGTGCGGGATATGGGATTTTTTAGGAAAAAGGATGCCGCAGCCGCAGGCGGCCTGACCCGGGGGGAGGCCCTGTCCTTTGTCCCGGTGAAAAACGTCGCCGTGCGCCAGGAGACCACCCAGGACGGAAAGATCCGGCTGACCTATCCGGTGACCGTGCGTCCGGCCTTTTCCGGGATGCTCAGGCGGCTTGGGGTGTGGGACGGCAGGCCCTCGGACAAGACCCTCGAACTCGATGAACTGGGCGCTACCACCTGGGGCCTGACGGACGGAAGGCGCAGCGTGCGTCAGGTGGCCGAGGCCTTTGCCGGGCGCTACGGCCTGGGAGCGCGCGAGGCCGAGATAGCCGTGGCCTCGTTTTTCCGGGAGCTCGGCCGCCGGGGGCTGGTGGGTTTTCAGGCGCCGGCCGCCCCGGGCGACGATCAGAGTTCCGGATCGGCCGCCAAGGCCTGAAGAAGCTCCCCCAGGGGCTTTTCGGCCCGCCCGGCGGCCGCCAGCACATCCTCCAGGCTGGTCTGCGCCATGCAGTCCGGCAGGTTCACGTTGGTCACGCAGGACAGCCCTAAGATTTCCATGCCCATGTGCCGGGCGGCGATGGCCTCGAGCACCGTGGACATGCCCACGGCGTCGGCCCCCAAAAGGCGCAGCAGGCGCGTCTCGGCCCGGGTCTCCATCTGCGGTCCGGCCACCCCGGCATAGACCCCGCGCTCCAGGCGCAAGCCGGTTTGCAGGGCGCATTTCCGGGCCACCTCCAGCAGGCGCGGGGAATAGACCTGGGTCATGTCCGGGAAGCGCGGCCCCCAGGGGGCGTGGTTCGCCCCGGTGAGGGGGCTTTGGCCTGTCAGGTTGATGTGGTCGGCAATGGCCATGAGCGAGGCGGTCTCGAACAGGGGGTTCAGGCCCCCGGCCGCATTGGTGAGGATCAGCCGGGTGATGCCCAACTCTCCCAAAAGGCGCACGCCCATGCACACCTGGGCCGGGCTGTAGCCCTCGTAGAGGTGGAACCGGCCGCACAGCGCAAACACGTCGCGTCCGGCCAGGCGGCCGCGCACCAGCCGTCCCCGGTGTCCCTCCACCGTGGGGCGGGGGAACTCCGGAATCTCCCCATAATCCACGGAGACGGGGCTTTGCAGGCGATCCTCCAGCCCCCCCAGGCCGGTGCCCAGCACCATGCCCAGGGCCGTTTTTTCCGGCGCGTGCAGGAGGCTGGCCGCATGGCGCGAGGCGCGCTTTACATCTGATGGATTTTGCATGTATTTCTCACTGGGTAGGGTTTGTCCCAGGCTATCACGGATAGGGCGGCTGGAAAAGGGGAGGCTTTTGCAGACGTCGGCTTGGACCAAAGTCAGGCGTCCATGATGTCGCGGGGCGAGGCGCAGGGGCGTATGGCCGCACGGTTCCTTACCCGGGGGATGCGTCGGCCGTTTCAGACAGGGAGCGGTACGGGACAACGGGCAGGATTGACGGTATGGATATAGCCACCTTGCTTGGCCTGTCCACAGGGCTTACGCTGGTTCTCGGCGCGATTTTCATGGGCGGCTCTCTGCTGCAGTTTTTCGACGTACCCAGCCTGATGATCGTTCTCGGGGGGACATTGGCCTCCATCTGCGTCACCTATCCCTTTGAAGAGGTCTTTCAGGCCTTTTCGGCTGGTCTGAAGATTTTCGCCTCGCGCAAGGTCAAAGACGGCGAGGTGGTGAACATGATGGTGCGCATCGCCGAAATCAGCCGCCGCGAGGGGCTTTTGGCCCTGGAAAACATCCAGACCGAAAACGCCATCCTCAAAAAGGCCTGCCAGCTCATCGCCGACAACGCCGACGCCGGGCTTATACGGGAGACGCTGCGCATCGAGATCGGATCCATGAAGCGCCGCCACGCCGTGGGCGAGAGCGTGTTCAAGTCCCTGGCCGGTTTCGCGCCGTCCTTCGGCATGATCGGCACGCTGATCGGGCTCATCCAGATGCTGGCCCGGCTCGACGACCCCAAGTCCATCGGCCCGGCCATGGCCGTGGCCATCATCACCACGTTTTACGGGGCGCTTTTGTCCTCCCTGTTCTTTCTGCCCATCGCCGGAAAGTTACGCTCCAGAACCCTCAACGAGACCCTGCAACTGGAGATCATCTTCGAAGGGGCCAAGTGCATCCTGGAGAACAACAATCCCAGGCTGGTCTACGAGAAGCTGTCGTCGTTCATCGCCCCCAGGGAGCGTCGCTATGAGCGCAGAGGATGAAATAGAAGGCTTTGAGGACGAGAGGGAGTCCGAGGTTCCCAGCCAATGGCTGACCACGTTGGCTGACCTGTCCCTTCTGCTCATGGCCTTTTTCGTGCTGCTTTTCTCCATGTCCTCCCTGGACACCAAAAAATTCACCGATTCCTTCCAGTCGGTGAAAAAGGCCATTGGCGCCAAGGGAAAAGATCTCATGACCGTGCCGGTCTCGGTCCAGGACGTCTCGGTCATGGTGGAGCAGGCCAGGCTCAAGCAGCAGATCATAAACGAACAGCGCAAGGTGTATAACGATTTTCGTTCCTACGTCTCCAGCAAGGGCGTGGAGGGCGTGGTGGCGGCCACCCTGGAGGCCGGGAAGATCACCCTGAACATGCCCTCGGGCGTGCTTTTTGGGCCGGATTCGGCCGATCTTTCGGACAAGGGCCGGGAGCTTTTGAACCTCATGTTCGATTTCCTGATCAAGATGCCCGGGGAGCGCGTCAACATCCGGGGCTTCACCGACGACCAGCCCCCGCCCCCCGGGTCGCGGTTCCACGACAACTGGGAGCTGTCGGCCATGCGCGCCGTGAACGTGTTGCGCTACCTGGTGTCCAGGGGCATGCCCCCGAACCGATTGACAGCCACGGGATTAGCTGATTTAGAACCCCTTTATCCGAACAGCTCCGAGGAGAACAAAGCCGGGAACCGGCGGGTGGAGTTCGTGTTGGAGCGCTGGATAGGAGACTAGCGGCCACCCCGGCGGGCCACGCCTGACGGGGCAGCGGCGCAGGCACAAGGTGCGCGTGAACGCAAGGCGGACGGCATGGAGTTCGATTTCATCATTGAGGGCGAGGAGCGCCCTCGCCGGGCCTTCCGGGCGCGGGTCGCCGGGCTGGACGCCAGGGTGCACGAACATGACCTGGCCTATCCGGTCAAGGACGTCAGCGCCACGGGTCTGGCCCTGCTTGACGAAAGCCACGCTTTCCGACAGGGAGAGTCCCTCGTTGTGGATCTGGAAATACGTCACCGGCCCTTTTTGAAGGACATGCCCGTGCGCGTGGTCCGGGTGCTGGAAACCGGTGTCGTGGGCCTTGATTTCATCGGGCTTAGCCAGCGGATGGAAGAACGGCTGGACAAGCTGGTTCTGGAAATCCAAAAACGGCTCATCGACCTGCGAAAGGCCAGGGATTTGGCCGAAAAACAGGCGGCGGCCGACAAGAACGGGGAGCCCGGGGGACATGCGCCGGACGTTCCCCCGTACGGCGAAAACCCATAGCGGGAAAAAAAACGCGTGATCAGTAAAAAGCATAAAGTCCTGGTGGCCAACCGGGGCGAGATCGCCATGCGCATCGTCCAGGCCTGCCGCAGGCTGGGACTGGACTTTGCCTGCGTCTACACCAGGGAGGACCATGCCTCGGGGCATGCCGCCCTGGCCAGGGAGCTTGGCGGCGAATCCAGGCTTTTCCGGGTCAGTTCCTACCACGACGCCAACGAAATCCTCTCCGTGGCCGACCATGCCAAGGCCACGGCCATCCATCCGGGCTACGGCTTTTTCGCCGAGGATTTCCGTTTCGCCCGCCGGGTCACGGAACGCGCCCATCCCCTGGTCTTCATCGGTCCCTCCTGGCGCATCATCCGTTCCCTGGGCGACAAGATCAACACCAAGCGCCTGGCCCGCAGCCTGTCCATTCCCACCGTGCCCGGTTCGGACCGGCCGGTGTACGACGAGCTCGAGGCCGAGGAGATCGCCGAGACGCTCTTCGCCTTCCAGGCCGAGCAGGGCGTGGAGAACTCCGTGGTCCTGGTCAAGGCCTCGGCCGGCGGCGGCGGCATGGGCATCGAGGAAATCCACGACATCGACCAGTTCAAGACCGTCTACCGTCGGGTGCGCAACTACGCCAAGCGCCAGTTCCACGACGAGGGCGTCCTGATCGAGCAGCGCATCTTCGACTTCAACCACCTGGAAGTCCAGATCGTGGCCGACCGCACCGGGTCGGGCATCATGCATTTCGGCACCCGCAACTGCTCCGTGCAGTCCACCGGCCGCCAGAAGCGCATCGAGGTGGCCCCGGGATTTCGTCCCGAGGAGATCCACTACGCCTTCGACGCCAAAAAGGTTATGGACGACATCGTGTCCTTCTCCCTGGCCATGGCCAGGGAGGTCGGCTACGACAACGTGGGCACCTGGGAATGGATCGTCTCCCCCATGGGCCAGCCTTTCCTCATGGAGGTCAACACCCGCATCCAGGTGGAAAACGGGGTGTCGGCGGCCATTTCCCGCATCAAGGGCGCAGGCGGGGTGGACATCATCGCCGAGCAGATTCGGCTGGCCTTGGGCGACAGCCTCGGCTATGATCAAAACGACATCACGTTTGCCGGGGTGGGCATCGAATACCGGATCATCGCCGAGGATCCGGCCAACCGGTTCACGCCCTGGGTGGGGCGTATCGACCGGTTTACGGCGCCCGGGCGGGAATGGCTGAAATTTCATTCGCATATTCCGCAGGATGCGGCCTACCTGATACCCACGGAATATGATCCCAACCTGGCCCTGGCCATTGTCTGGGGACGCGATCTGGCCGAGGCCAAGGCCCGGGGGATATCCTTCCTGGACGACATGGTCCTTGCGGGCGAGGATCAGACGGGTGCGTCCTTGAAATCCAACGTCGCGTTTTTGCGGGATAAAACCGCCGCGCTTCTTCATTTTTAAACGACATCATCGACGGCGGCGTCACCTCCCGGGCCTTTGCCGGGAACGAGGACGCGCGCCTGCGCGAAGACGGAAGATATGGATACGGAGAAACGCATCGCCGAGTTGTCCGAGCGGCTGGGGTACATACGGGACATCTTCGGTT
Organism: Desulfovibrionaceae bacterium; assembly: GCA_031082225.1. Taxonomy (GTDB): domain Bacteria; phylum Desulfobacterota; class Desulfovibrionia; order Desulfovibrionales; family Desulfovibrionaceae; genus Desulfolutivibrio. Next base: position 9,896 of record JAVHLG010000082.1, read on the forward strand.
CCAGGGAAAACGCCAACATCACCCTGCTTACGTCGAAGCTTCATGAATTCGGCGAACGCGAGCCTCTGGCCTCTCCCCAGGAGGCGGCCAGACTTGTGCAGCAGCTTGAAGATCTTTTCGTCTTCCTGGAAAAAAAGCTCGACGCGGAGCTTTCGGCCATGGACGTGGTGCGCATCGTGCGCCACCCCCATCGCGTCAGCCTCAAGGACATCCTGGAAAACGTCTACGACAACTATACCGAGATCGGCGGCCAGGACGAATACAGCATCGACCCCGGCATGCTCATCGCCCGGGCCTACATCACCCGCCGCCGGGGGGACAAGGTCCACCACCAGCCGGTCATGGTCATCGGGCAGGAAAAGGGGCACGGCCAGGAGTTCCGCAACGGCGGCTCGGTCAAGCCCTGGGGCAACGCCAAGGCCCTACAGTACATGAAGGTCGCCGAGACCGAAAAGATTCCCATCCACACCTTCGTGTCCACGCCCGGGGCCTTCCCGGTGGAGGACTATCCCGGCGCGGCCCAGCAGATCGCCCGCAACCTCTATGAAATGGCCGGACTCAAGGTGCCCGTGGTCAGCGTTATTTCCGAGGGCGGTTCCGGCGGGGCCGAGGCCATCGGCCTGTCCGACGCCCGGCTCATGTTCTCCCACGGCTATTATTCGGTCATCTCCCCCGAGGGCGCGGCGGCCATCGAGGCCGGAACCCGCCAAGGCCAGCGTGTGCCGCCGGAACTCATCACGGCCTGCGCCGAGCGCCTGAAGATGACCGCCCGGGACAACCTGTCCATGGGCTACGTGGACCGCATCATCCAGGAGCCGCACCTGGGGGCCAGACCCTACCATTACGATTTTTTCAAGACCCTGCGCCAGGAGATCATCCGGGCCACGGACCAGGTCTTTTTGAGCATCGCCGGGATGAAGTTTTTCCGGGCCATGGCCCTGGGCCGCCACAAGGACGTGTCCCCGGCCGACGCCGAGAACATGTACGTGCGCTGGACCGTGGACGAGGCCGCAGCCGAGCGCCTGCTGTGGCGTCGGTATCGCAAGTACCGGTGCATGGCCGAAAACGCCTTCGTGGACAGCCGGTCCCCGACCAAGCGCCTGTACGCCAATGTGCAGGGGGTGGTGTGGTCGGGCTATTCCTTTTTGCGCTACGACTTTCTGGGCAAGCAGGAGAAACGCCTGTCCAAGGCCCTGGGCGAGGTCGAGGGCGAGCTGCGGGTGGTGGTGGACAAGATGTCCGGCTCCCTTCGGAAGATGACCCGGCGGTCCGGGCCTGCCGTGTGCGACGCGGAAAAAAGCCGCATGCTCACGGAGCTTTCCCAGCCGGAACTGGGGGCCTGTCTGGAGGACTGGGGGTGGAGCTACATCAGCCCCCGGGCCCGGGAGGATCGGGCCGTGACCTGCCCCAACATGAAGCAAAGCGGCTGTCCGGACCTGTGGGCCCCGGACCTTTTCGGCGACTTCGCCGGGGTGTGCAGCCACTGCGGGCATCATTTCCCCATGGAATACCAGTGGTATCTCCATAACGTCTTCGACCCCGACTCCCTGCACGAGTTCAACGCCGAGATCGAGGCGGGCAATCCCCTGGACTATCCGGGGTTCGTGGACAAGCTCGAGGAGGCCAAGAAAAAGACCGGCCGCAAGAGCTCCTGTCTGACCTACGAGTCCCGCATCGACGGCAAAAAAATCGTGGTGGCGGTGCTCATCGCCCCGTTTCGGGGCGGCACCGTGGGCGCGGCCGAGGGCGAGAAGTTCATCCGGGCCCTGGCCAGGGCCAGAAAACGCCACTATCCCTTTCTGGCCTACGTGCACGGCACGGCGGGCATCCGCATCCAGGAGAGCTTAAACGGGCTTATCCAGATGCCCCGGGTGACCATGGCTGTGCGGCGCTACATCGAGGCCGGGGGGCTGTATCTCGTGCTGTACGACACCAACTCCTACGCCGGCCCGGTGGCCAGTTTCCTGGGCTGCTCGCCCTACCAGTTCGCCATCCGCTCCTCCAACATCGGCTTCGCGGGCCCCGGCGTCATCAAGGAAACCACCGGCATCGACATTCCGCCCAACTACCACAACGCCTACCAGGCCCTGACCCGGGGGCATGTCCAGGGCATCTGGGATCGCCGCGAGGTCAGGAAAAATCTGAAAAACGCGCTTCTGACCATCGGCGGGCGCAATCTTTATTACCGGTAACGCGCCATGGGCCGCCGCCGACGAGGCGGCCGCAGGCGGCATCCGCGCATGCCCGGGAACGTCCCGGACCATCGCCCGGCAAGGAGGGCGAAGATGATAGACGTCAAATCCGTCCTGGAAGAGATCAAGGCCGCTCCCTACGAGGAGATCGAAATCAAGGCCCCGCATACGGGGGTCGTGACCTTCGAGGTCAAGGAAACCGGCGTCCGGGCGGTCGCGCCCTCCGGGGCCTATCTGGAAAAGCCGGGGACGCTTCTGGCCAGCATCACCCGGGAGCGCAACGTCAAACCCCTGCACGCCATGGTCAGCGGCGAGGTGGCGACGATCCATTTGGAGCACAGCGGGGCCTTTGTGGAGGCCGGGACGCCCCTTCTGGTTCTGCGCCATTACCTGACCAAGGACGAGGTGGTGGCCGCCATCCTGCGTCGCGTGCTGCACCTGTTTTGTGCGCCGGAGCGGGCCAAATACTATTTCATCCCCAGCGTGGACATCAAGGTCAAGGCCGGCGGCTGCCGGGCGGTGACGGTCAAGCCGGGCATGGAGCTTTTTATCGTCTCGCGCATGAAGCGTGAAAAACCCCTGGCCTACGACGGCCCCGAAGGCATCATCTACGCCGTCTATTTTCAGCATGACGACAATGTGGAGGCCGGACAGGCGCTGATCGGCGTCTGCCCGGAAAACCAGACGGGACTTATCCAGGACGTGGTCAACCGGGTGCACAGCGATTGGGAAGAACGGAATTAACGTCTCAGGAGGCCCTATGGGCGCATTTCTACAGATTCGGGTGTCGGCGGTGACTTTCGATCCCGGCCAGGTGGAAAAGGCCTGGCCCCGGCTTGTGCGTCTGGCCTACCCCGTGGAGGCCACGCCGCCAGCGCAGCGTCCCGGCGTGCTGGAACTGGTGGAGACGCTCACGGACAAGGTCCGTCTGGACGATCTGGCGGTTCCCGACGAGTTTGATCCCGTGCCGGGCATCCGGGCGGCCTCTGATCAGGCCGAACGTCTGAAGGCGGCCCTGGCCGATCGCGATCCCCAGACCGCCGACGCCTTGAGCTACACCCTGGAAGAAAGTCTGTGGGATCTGGAGCGCGGACTGAGTTGACCACGTTTCAATTATTGACTATGTTACATCCCATTTGTTGCCCGGAGGAATCGGCATGGCCGGAAGCCTGAACAAAGTCATCCTCATAGGCCGCCTCGGCCAAGACCCCAAATTGACGTATCTGCCCTCGGGCAGTCCTGTGGCCAACTTCAGCCTGGCCACGGATGAGTCCTATAAGGATCGCGACGGAAACAAGGTGGAGAAGACCGAATGGCACCGGGTAGCCGTGTACGGCCGTTCGGCGGAATTTTGCGGAAACTATCTGTCCAAGGGTCGTCTGGTGTACATTGAGGGTGCGCTTCGCACCCGGAAATGGCAGGGCCAGGACGGGCAGGACCGCTATACCACCGAGGTTGTGGTCACCAGTCCCGGGCACACGGTGCAGGGCCTGGATCGCGCCCAGACCGCCGATGCGCCCCCGGGTGAATACGGCGGCCAGCCGCGCCAGGATCGCCAGGGGCAGGGAGGCCGCCAGGCCTCGCGTCCCGCGCCCGCCCGGGAAGATGATCTCGGCCCGGCCTTCCCGTCCGAGGCCTCCGGCATGGACGACGTTCCCTTTTAGGCCCGCGGGAGGGCAAGTCCCCAGAACCCGCAAGTAACCAATGACATGATTCTTGTCGAATCTTGGACCATGGTACGATCCTGGCTCCAAATCTCCATGAGAAGCATGCGAAAACCGAAGGAGTCACTCCCATGTCCAAGAAGTTGTATGTTGGAAATCTGCCTTTCACCTGCTCGGAAGACGATGTTCGCGACCATTTCTCCCCTTTCGGTGAAGTCATCTCCGTCAGCCTTATCAGCGACCGCGAGACCGGGCGCGCCCGGGGTTTCGGCTTCGTCGAGATGGACGACCAGGGTGCTTCTTCGGCCGTCGAGGCCCTTGACGGCAAGCCCTTCCAGGGCCGCAATCTGCGGGTCAACGAGGCCCAGGAGCGGGCGCCCCGCCGTCCCGGCGGCGGCGGTGGCGGCGACGGCCGTCCGCCCCGTCGTTCCTGGTAGTATGGGATGACTCCGACCGGTGACGGTCGGGAGTGTTCAGCGTGTGCTTTCCGGGGGATCGGTTTCGGCCGGTCCCCTGTTTTTTTGGCTAAGCAGTGGAAAGGGCGGCCAGTTCTTCCTTGATCCGGACCACGGTTTTTTCTATGGCGATATGCACGGCCGGGGTGCAGACGTTGGAAAATTCCGTGGGCGTTTCCGCTTCGATGAGAATAATGCGCAACTCTTTGGGCATCTCATCCCCGAAGACCATCATCCCCGTCTTCAAGGTGGTTCCCAAGGTCATGGCATGGGAGCCCGACAGAAGCGGCGTGGTGAAAATATCCTCCACGCTCACCTCATGGATCGTGCCCGGCTTTTGCCCCAGCACGCAGGCATCCACGATGTATGCCCGGTCGTAGCCCAGGATCTTGTCCAGTACCTCGAATCCGACGGTGAACACGGCCTCCGTGGCCACGTCGATGCCGTCTTTTTCCAAACGCTCCACAACCTCGATCCCGGCCCGGTCGTCGGACAACAGGGGATTGCCTATCCCCATGACAACGCATTTCATAGGTATGCCTCCGGCGGCCAGGGGGGAAACTTTTTGAAAAAAGTTTCCCCCCTGGACCCCCTTTCAAAAACTTTTGGCGT
>JAVHLG010000083.1:0-211 GCA_031082225.1 Desulfovibrionaceae bacterium
GGTTCTTTGCGTCTTACCAGCCCACCCCCGCCATGCTTTGCTACGTGATTTGCGTACCGCGCAACAATCTCTTGCCATAGGCGATCTTCGGGCGGCTCAAGAATGGATAGGCCGGGTCATGGCGAAAGACCCTCTTAATTTCCGAGCGTTACAACTCTTCGCAGAGGTTCAGCATGCTCTACGTGATCCTGAGCCTGTTGAAATTTTTTTG
>JAVHLG010000083.1:221-14560 GCA_031082225.1 Desulfovibrionaceae bacterium
AATAGATATATTGATCAGGTCGACAGCTTGCCATCAGAAGTCCTGTTGTCGCTTGCTGAAGCCCTCACTTCAGGCAATCAGCCATCATCTTCGCTACGTGCCCTTTCGCAAAAACTGTTTATTTCTGCTTCTCAGGGGCGTCTTGAAGAGCGTGAGCTTCGACGTATAGCTGTTGCGTTGAACAGATCTCATAATTATCAGGATACACTGGCACTCATTGGACGACAGCTTCAACTGCATCCGGAATGGGAACACAATGCCTCATTGCTTCAACTGAGGGGTGACTCTCTACTTGGACTCGCAACAAATTGCCGACGTACTGGAAAAAATAAACATCTTCTTCCGGATACAAGAAAACGTGCTTGGCGTGATTTTCATAATTATATTGATCGCGCCGAAAGAGATCTGCGAGAAGCACTTCTTGTTAGCAGTGAAAAGAGCTTTGTGCAATTAATAAAGCGAAATTTAGATTATCTTGAAAAATTGCGACGAGAAAACAGGCCGCCGTCTTCAAGGAAGCCTCAGTAATAAGCGGAGAAAGCATGAAGATGGTATATTTTTAGGAATGAAGATAGGATGGTTTATTGACGTGTTCTAGCTTCCCGATGTCCTTTCCCCGTCTGTGCGCTTTCCGGTAGCTTTTGGCGAACTGGCTGGTGAACTGGAAGCGCATGCGGACTTCTTGAGGCTGGCGAACAGGGCCTCCGAGGTGTCGAACGATTCGAGATTCTGGCCTGTAGCGGCCTCGGCCATGGCTTTTTCGGTCGCGGGGCGCGGCAGGCGAAGCGGGAAGGGAATCCCGCCATGCAACTGGACCTGCTTGTAAAAGAGGGTGATGGCGGCGCTCGGGGTCAGCCCCAGGCCGTCCAGGATGCCCTCCACGTCCTTTTTGAGCCCGGCGTCCACCCGGGCGCGGATGCATTCGTTTTTCATGTCGGGGTCCTGCAGGGGGTCGAGGTTGACGATTGTTGAGGTACAATGTGGCTACAAAGTTCCCTCACGTCAAGACATTCCCCCCTCCTCCAGTTTCTTGAGCAGGGCGTAGAAATGGGAGCGTGACAGCCCCGAGGCCTCCATGGCCTTTTTCAGGTCGCCGCCGCATTCCGCCAGCAGGCGGCGCAGGTAGATGCGCTCCATATCCTCGCGAAAGTCCCGCAGGGTGGGCAGGGGGCTGGAAAAAAGCCCGGCCAGGGGGGCGGCGTCGCGGTCCTGCGCCGCGGTCTGCCGATCCGTCGGCCCTGTCTGGCCGGATAGGCCGGATAGGCCGGTCAGGCCGGTCAGGCAGGTCTGCCCGGTCCGGCCGGAGGGATCGTCGGTCCCTGCCGACGTGCCGGACACCCCAGACGCGCCGGACATCCCAGTCGCGCCAGTCGCGCCAATCGCGCCAGACACTCCGGTCGCGCCCGGCGTCGTGGCCTCAGAGGGCAGGGAGGACTGAGACCGGGAGCGGACCAGGCTTGTGCGGGTGACCCGGATACGCACGTCCTGGGGCAGGTGCATGGGATAGAGGGTCTTCTCCCGTCCGGCGGCCACAAAGGCCCGCTCCAGCACGTTCTCCAGTTCCCGGACATTGCCCGGCCAGTCGTATTCCTGCAGGATGGCCAGGAAATCGGCGTCAAAGCCCTTGTGGGGAAGGCCGTAGCGGTCGCTGAGGCGGCTTAGGCAAAAAAGGGTCAGGGGAGCTACGTCCTCGGGCCGCTGGCGCAGGGACGGCAGCTCCAGGGAGATGGTTTTCAAGCGGAAAAACAGGTCGCGGCGGAACTCCCCGGTGTCGATCATGGCCGTGAGGTTGCGGTTGGTGGCCGCCACCAGCCGAAAATCGCTGGCCGCCTCGGTCAGCGACCCCACGGGACGGAAACGCCGTTCGTGCAGGACGCGCAAAAAGGACTTTTGCAGGGTCAGGGGCATCTCCCCCACCTCGTCCAGAAAAAGCGTGCCCCCGTCGGCTGCGGCCACAAGGCCCGTGCGGTCGGCGTCCGCGCCGGTAAACGCCCCCTTTTTGTGGCCGAAAAGCGTGCTCTCGACGAGTGTCTCGGTCAACGCGGCGCAGTCCACCACCACAAAGGGGGCGCGGGACCGGGCGCTGTTGACGTGGATGCAGCGGGCGAAAAGCTCTTTGCCCGTGCCGGTCTCGCCGGTGATCAGCACCGCCGCCTGGGACGCGGCCGCCGCCGCCGCAGCATCCAGGCAGGGCCGCATGGCCGGGCTCTCGGCCACCACCCCGGTCAGGTCCAGGGCCAGGGGCCCCTGCCCCTGGCGTTTCTGCTCCCGGTAGGCCAGGGCCCGGGACAGGCGCAGCATGATCTCCTTGATCGACGAGGGCTTGACCAGATAGTCCCAGACCCCGGCCTGGATGGCCAGTTCCGCGCCGTCGGGGTCGCCAAGGCCGGTCAGGATGATGACCTCCGGGGCGTCGGCCAGGGCCTTGATCTGCGGCAGGGCGGTCAGGCCGTTGCCGTCGGGCAGGCCCACGTCCAAAAGCACCACCCCGAAACGGGCCTCGGACAGCGTGGCCAAGCCCTGGGCCAGGGTCGCGGCCGCGTCGCAGGTCAGGTCCATGCGCGCCGCCAGGGCGGCCATGGTCTGCCGAATCTCGGGATCGTCGTCGATGATCAGGATGTCCGGCACGCGCCTCCCCCCCCTTCGCCCAGGGCCCGGCGGATGGCCGCGTGCAGGGCGGCCCCGTCATAGGGCTTGAGCACGATCTCGCGCACGTTTTCCGGCCGGTCGGCCCCGCGCACGTCGCGGAACCGGCCCGAGACCACCACCACCGGCGTCCCCGGGGCCTGGCGCATAAGTGCCTGGGCCAGTTCGAAGCCGCTGGCGCCGGGCATGTCGAAGTCCGTCACCACCACGTCGAACCCCGGGGCGTTTTCGCCGCCGCCGGACTTCGCCAGAACGGCCAGGGCCTCCTGTGCGCCAGAGGCGGCCGTGACCCTGTAGCCATGGGTGGCCAGCACCCGGGGTACAGTCTCCAGAAGCGAGGCGTCGTCCTCCACGAAAAGCACCCGCTCGGCGCCGCGCAGGGCCGCCGGATCATCGGCGTCGCGGGCTGCGTCCCCGCCGCCGCCGCAGGGCAGGTAGACCGAAAACGACGCCCCCCGGCCCGGGCCCGAGAGCACGGCCACCCGGCCGTTGTGGTTGCGCACGATGCCCTGCACCACGGCCAGCCCCAGGCCCGTGCCGCCGTCGTCCTTGCGGGTGGTGAAAAAGGGGTCGAAAATGTTGTCGATGATCTCCGGCGAAATGCCCGGGCCGTCGTCGGCCACGGTCAGGCGCAGGTACCGGCCCTCGGGCAGATCCAGGAGCAGGGCCTCCTCGGCAGGCAGCCGCGTGACGCACAGGACCACCCGGATCACCCCGCCCCGGCCGCCCGCGCCCAGGTGGTCGCGCAGGGCCTGATAGGCGTTGGTGCACAGGTTCATGACCACCTGGTGGATCTGGTTGGGGTCGGCCCGGCACACGGCCCTAACCACCCGGATGTCCGTCTCCAGGCGGATATGGCCCGGCAGGCTGGCGGCCAGAAGGCCCGTGGCCTCCATGATGGCCCCGGCGATATCCGCGTCGCGGAAGTTTTCCCGCGACGGGCGGCTAAAGGTCAGGATCTGGCGCACGATGCCCCCGCCGCGCTTCGATGCGGTCAGCACCCGGCGCAGATCGGCGGCGGCCCGGGAGTCCGGGGCCAGATCCAAAAGGGCCATCTCCGTGGAATTGATGATGGTGGTCAGGATGTTGTTGAAGTCGTGGGCCAGCCCGCCCGCCAGGGTGCCCACGGCCTCCATCTTCTGGGACTGGCGCAGCCGGGCCTCCAGGCGTTCCTTGTCCGTCACGTCCTCGGCCGTGCTCAGGGTGCCCACCACCTGTCCCCTGCGGTCGCGAAGCGGGGCCTTGTTGAGCTCCAGCCAGGCCTGCTCCCCGTCGCCCCGGGTGAACGCCAGACGCATGCGGTGCCTGGGGGACTCGCTGCGCATGACCTCCCGGTCGGCCTCTTCGGCCAGGCCCGCATGGTCCCACCAGCCGGGCAGCACCTCGGGGTTGGTCTTGCCCACCACCACGGCCGGGTCGGACAGGCCGAAAAAGGCGGCAAAGGCCTTGTTGGCCCCCTGGTAGCGCTGGTCGCGGTCCTTCCAGAAGACGAGCTGGGGGATGTTGTCCAGAAGCAGGGTCAAAAAGGACAGTTGGGCGCGGATTTTTTCCTCCACGCTGCGGCGGCGGGCGATATTGATGACCAAAAAGACCAGGGTGGCTGCCAGGATGGCCACGGCCACCACGATGATCCAGAAGATTTGGGGGTTTATGCGAAAGAAATAATAGGGTTTGTTTAAAATTTCACTGCCAAGGGGCAGGTCGCTCTCGGGGATGTGGAAGCGCCGCAGGCCGTTGTAGTCGAAAAGATACAGGTCGCCCACCTGGGCCACCACCGGGATGTCCGCGACCGGGGTTCCCTCCAGGATGCGCAGGGCCATGGACGCGGCCAGCCGTCCATGCTCCCGGCCCTGAAGCACCCGGCCGCCCACGGTGCCCGAACCGACCAGAAAATCCCAGCAGGTGTAGATGGGCGCGTCGGAATGCTCGCCGATCTCGGCCACCACCTCCTCGGCGGAATAGAAGCGGTCGCCGATGGCCTGGTAAAACGGGATGAAAAAAATCATGGCGTCGGCCGGAACCCGCTCCACCAGCCCCAGGATCTCCCCCAACTGGTAGGAGTCCCAGAATTCCCATTCCAGCCGGTCATGGTAGGGCGGCAACTGGGCCCGCACCTGGTTGGCGATGGCGATGCCCGTCACCGAGCGGTCGCCGATGACGATGAGCCTTTTTTTGCCGGGATTTTGCGTCAGGGCCAGATCCAGGGTGCCCTTTAAGTCAAAGCGTTCCTCCACCCCGGTCATGTCCGTGCGTCCGGCCAGCATGTCCGGCCGCAGGTCGTTGACCCCGCAGAACACGATGGGCGCGCCCGGGAACAGATCGGCCGCATACTGCCGGGCGAACTCGAAGGCATAGTTGTCCGAGACCATGACCACGGAAAAGGAGGTGTCCCGGAACTTGTATTTGTAGAGGTCGAAAAGGCCCTGGCGCAGGATGGGGCCGGAATATTTCTTGGAGTCCATGTATTCCACCTGCAAATCCACCAGGGGATCGGTCTGGTTGGCCAGAACCTCGCGGATGCCCTCGAAGATCTCGTCGGACCATTTGTAGCCGGGCTGGTAGGAGTTGAGGTAGAGGACGTTTTTTTTCGCGGCGCGCGGCGTTTGCGGGGCCACGGCGGCGGTGGCCAAAGGAGGGGACGGCGGGGCTGGCGCGGCGGCGTCGCGCCCTGCCGCGTCGCAATCCATGACCGCCGCACACAGGACGCACACGACCACGGCGGCCACGGACCACAGGGCGTGGCCGAGGCGTGCGGCGCGGGCCGGTGCGGCAGGGAGCGGGGCAGGGGGCATGGGGGGCTCCGGGGCGCGGCGCGGCTGTCGCCGCAGGGCGCGAAATCGCCGGATTGTGGGCAATGCGGCGGCAAAGGTCAAGGACGCCGCCGCGTATGTCATACGCCGCCGGGAGCGCCCCAGGGCGGAGCACACCGGCATGGCCCAGGGCGTCTTGCCGGGCGCGGGCAAGGCGGCTACAACCGCTTCCCACGCCGGAATCGACGGCGCCTGCCAGGAAACATCGAGGAGGAAGCCATGGACAAAAAGGAACTGCGCGCGGCCGCCCGGGAGCGGCTCAAGGGATATTGCCGGGTGTGCCGCCGCTGCGACGGCCGGGGCTGCGCCGGGGAGGTGCCGGGCATGGGCGGCGCGGGCACGGGGCACGGCTTTACGGCCAACATCGAGGCCCTGGCCGCCTGGCGCTTCAACATGCGCACCATCCACCATGTCACCCAGCCCAAAACCGCCGTGTCGCTTTTCGGCCTGGACCTGTCCATGCCGATCCTGGGCGCTCCCATGACCGGAAGCACCTACAATTTCGGCGCGCCCATGACCGAGGGCGATTTCATCGAGGCCATCGTGGACGGCTGTCTGCAGGCCGGGACCGTGGGGCTGTCCGGCGACGGGGCCGATCCCACCATGTTCGACAGCGGCCTGGCCGCCCTGTCCCGCCACGGCGGCCGGGGCGGGGCCATCATCAAACCCCGGGAACACGGCGAGGTGCTGGCGCGTCTGGCCCGGGCCGAGGCCGCCCACGCCGCGTTTGTCGGCATGGACATCGACGGCGCGGGGCTGGTGACCATGGCCCTCAAGGGCCAGCCCGTGGGTCCCAAGACCCGGGACGAACTGGCTGCGATCATCAGCGCCACGCAGCTCCCCTTCCTGGTCAAGGGCGTCATGACCGTGGAGGACGCCCTGGCGGCGGCCGAGGCCGGGGCGGCGGGCATCGTGGTCTCCAACCACGGCGGCCGCATCCTGGACCACACCCCGGGCGCGGCCGAGGTGCTGCCCGAAATCGCCTCCGCCGTGCGTGGCCGGGCCGTAATCCTGGCCGACGGCGGGGTGCGTACCGGGGCCGATGTGCTGAAACTGCTGGCGCTGGGCGCCCAGGCCGTGCTGGTGGGCCGTCCGCTCATCGTCGGGGCCGTGGGCGGCGGGGCCGAAGGCGTCGCGCTGCTCCTTGAGACCATGCGCGCCGAGCTCACGGCGGCCATGATCCTGACCGGCACGGCCGACGCGGCCTGCGTCGATCCCGCTATTTTACGAAGATAAGACCAGGGAGAACCTTTTTTGAAAAAAAGGTTCTCCCTGGCCGCCGGAGGCTCCCCCTCCCGGGCTATCTGGCCTCGCCGAGCAGGAAGGCGGCGGCGTCCGGATGCACCTCGATGCCATGGGCCTCCAGGGACTTGCGGGCCAGCGGCGTGACGCCGCCCGTGATCCAGAACGTCGCCTTGGCCCCGCCGCGTTCGGCCAGGATGGGTTGCAGCTTGGCGACCAGGTCGGCGGTGGTCCGGGTCCAGGCCAGCATGTCCAGGGGGAAGCAAAAGACCAGGGCTCCCGACTGGGTGCGCCCGGCTGCGAAACGGCCCACACGCTCGAAACGCGTGATCGGCTCCTTGCGGGTGTTGTAGGAGGAGAACATCAGCGCCATGCGCTCCCGGAACAGGGCCAGATCCTCGGTGTCCGTGGACAGGCAGAAGGCGATGAAGGCCTCACGGTTTGCCGTGCGGGGCATGGCGGCCAGGGCGTTGACAATGAGCGTCTGATGCACCGGGGAGAGGTCGGTGTTGTCGATGAAGGCCTCGGCCAGATCGGCGGGCACGCCCATGGCCGTGAGTTTTTCCCGGTTCATGCGGCGCAGGTCGGCGGGCGGCAGGGCCACGTCCATGTCGCCCAGCCATTTGCTGGTCCCGGCCACGGACACCCCCACGCCCACGGCCCCGGGAACGGCCGCGCTGGCCCCGGTGGCCACCAGGCTGCCCGCGAAATCCGCGCTGGCCAGCCTGTCCAGGCGCTCCTTCAGGAAGGGGTTGGTGGAATAGGGGTCCACGCCGAAGCGCTTGGCGATGTCGCGTTTGGAACGGGAATAGCCCAGGGCGGCGGCGGCGGGATTGTCCTCGTACTTGCTGGCCTTGCTCTCCACCAGGCTTTCCTCGGCGCGCGCGAACATCTTGCCCACGCCCGACAGGGCGCTGCCCACGGTGGCAAGCGGACTGGTCACCAGATTCACCGCGCCCTTGACCGTGTTTTTTCCCTTTTCCTTCACGGCCTCGCCGAACTGACCGGCGGGCGCGACCTTGTCCATGGCCGCGATGGCCGCGCATTCCTGAAGCCGCGTGACCAGAAGGGCGGTGGAGAGCACCTTGAGGTCGCCTTGCGGGGTATGCAGGGTGTAGGTGTTCAGGTAGCCGTCGTTTTTCACGGTCTCGTCCACCCGGCAGTTCGGGGCCGCAAGCATGGATTTGGGCAGGATGGCCGAGGCCCGCAGGGTGGGCGGGGATTCCACGGCGCCGGTTCCTTTTGCGGACGGGGGCGCGGCCTGCCCGGGGGCGGCGGAAAGGCTGACCAGGGCCAGGGCGACAAAAAGGATAGCAGGGAAAACGGGTCGGATGGACATGGGGTCTCCTGTATGAACGGGATTGTTCACGACTGTCCCAGACTACCGGATGTCACCCCCCGGATCAATGGCCGGATCAATGGCCGGGGCGGCCGACTGCCCCACTTGCCAAAGCCATCGTCCGGCATTATCTGACAGCCTCCCGCACGTTTCCCAAAGGCGGCCCGCCGCCGCGCCGCCAGCCGCAGCAACCCCACCCGGACACGACCATGCTTGAAAAAAATCCCCATATTTCCCTGTCTCTCGACCGCCTGACCCCCCGCGTTCTGGGCCTCAGCCACGAGGAGCTGGCCTCCTGGCCGGATGACGCCCGGGAACTGGCCGTCTCCCTGGCCGCGGAATGCTTCCTGGTGCGCTACAATCCCTTTGTGAATCCCGAGGAGGTGCGCCAGGGGGTGTTCGCCCGCCTGGACGCCGCCCGGCCCACAGCCTGGGGCGACTATCCCAAGACCCTTCGGGCGACCGTGGACCGTTTCTGGCGCGACTTCGACGAGGACATGCGCTTCAAGGAACGGGTGATCCTGCGCCTGTCCGAATTTCTCCCCGACGCCTGCCTGGCGAACAATCCCGGAAGCCTCGTGGAATGCTCCACCGACGCCACGGACCTGCGCATGGAGCTGCCCATGCTGGTCCTCACCCCCGCCTCCACGGCCCATATCCAGGGCATCATCCGCCTGGCCGGGGAGATGGGCTTCGCCGTGGTGCCCCGGGGCGGCGGCTCGGGGCTGACCGGCGGGGCCATCCCGGCCAGACGCCGCACGGTGATTTTGAGCATGTCCCGGATGAAGACGATTTTTTCCGTGGACGCCGATGAAAAACTGCTTCACGCCCAGACCGGGGTCATCACCCTGACGGCCATTGCGGCGGCGGCCCAAAATAACCTGCTTCTGACCGTGGACCCGGCCTCCAAGGCGGCCTCGTCCCTTGGCGGCAACATCGCCGAGAACGCGGGCGGTCCCTTCTGCTTCGAATACGGCACCACCCTGGACAACATCCATTCCTACACCATGGTCCTGCCCGACGCCCGGGTGATCGAGGTGCACCGCAAGGACCATCCCCGACACAAGATCATGCCCGACGACACGGCCGTGTTCGACATCTTCGATCCGGCCGGGAACCTTCTGGAGACCATCACCCTGCGCGGCGACGAGATTCGCGGCGCAGGCCTGGGCAAGGACGTGTCCAACAAATATCTGGGCGGCCTCCCCGGGGTGCAGAAGGAGGGGGTGGACGGCATCATCACCGAGGCCCGGTTCATCCTCCACGACCGCCTGCCCCACTCCCGGGTGCTGTGCCTGGAATTCTTCGGCCGCTCCATGCGTCACGCCATGCTGGTCATCCGCGACGTGGTGGGGCTGCGTGACCGCATCCGGGAAGAAGGCGACGCGGTCAAGATCTCGGCCCTGGAGGAATTCGGTCCCAAATACGTGCGGGCCATCAACTACGCCAAAAAATCCGCCGCCTACGAGGGCGACCCCATCTCCGTGCTGCTTTTGCAGCTCGATTCCGCCGACGAAACGGCCCTGGCCGCCGCCGTGGCCCACATCGTGGACATCGCCACGCCGTATGAGAACGTGGACATCTTCGTGGCCGAAAACGAGAAGCAGGCCGAGATATTCTGGGAGGACCGCCACAAGCTGTCGGCCATCTCCAAGCGCACCAGCGGATTCAAGATCAACGAGGACATCGTCATCCCCCTTGGCGTGATCCCGGAATTCTCCGACTTCATCGAGAACCTGAACCTGACCTGCCTGGCCCGGGCCTACAAGGAGGCCCTGCAAAACGTGGGCAGGCTGCACGGCATCCCGGCCTCGGACGAATTTCTGACCATGGAGATGGAATTTTGCGACCGCATTTTGCGCGGCGGATTTACGGCCAAGGATTTAAACGACGCGGAAGTGGAGGTGCAGACCTATTATTTCTTCTCCGATCTGACCTCGCGCTATCCCCGTCTGCGCGATCCCTTGCGCGAGATCTACACCGAGATGATCGCCACCCGCATCGAGGTGGCCAACCACATGCACGCCGGAGACGGCAACTGCCACGTGAACATCCCCGTCAACTCCAACGACCAGGAGATGATGCGTCGGGCCATGGAGGCCGCCGACCAGGTCTTCGCCAAGGTCATGGAACTGGGCGGCGCAGTGTCCGGGGAACACGGCATCGGCATCACCAAGATCGCCTTTTTGGAGGAGCGCAAGATCGCGGCGCTGCGGCGTTACAAGTCCGCCGTGGATCCGAAAAACATCCTCAATCCCGGCAAACTCATCACCAGAAAACTGGATGTTGAGCCCTATACCTTCTCCTTCAACCGTCTGATCCGCGACATCAAAAAGACGGCCCTGCCCGAGAAGGAGCGGCTCATCACCATGCTGGCCAACATCCAGTTCTGCACCCGGTGCGGCAAGTGCAAGCAGGTCTGCCCCATGTACGCCCCGATCCAGGGGCTTCTGCACCATCCGCGCAACAAGAACATCAGCCTGGGCGCGCTCATCGAGGCCATCCACTATTCGCAACTGCACTCCGGAGAACCTGATCCGTCCCTCCTGGCCAGACTTCGCAAACTCATGGAGCACTGCACCGCCTGCGGCAAGTGCGCGGCGGCCTGCCCGGTGAAAATCCAAAGCGCCCAGGTGGCCCTGGACATGCGGGCCTACCTGGAAAACAAGAACGCCGGCGGCCATCCGATCAAGTCCAAGGTGCTGCGGTATCTGGCCCAAGACCCGGCCGCACGGCTGCCGCGCGCCGCCAAGCTCATGGCCTACGGCCAGGCCCTGCACGGCCGGGCCATGGGGCTTGTCCCGGCCGTGTGGCGCAACCGGCTGTACAACCCGGTGCTGCGCGGCCCCAATCCGGCCATGGGCATCAAGAACCTGTCCGAAAAGCTGCGCCTGGAGCGCGGCAGCCTCTTCTCCCCGCCGGATGCCGCCTCCGATGCCGAAACCGTGCTCTATTTCCCGGGCTGCGGGGCCGGACTGTTCCACGCCGCAATCGGCATGGCCGCCGTGGAACTGCTGCTGCGGGCAGGCGTGCGGGTGATCATTCCCCCCGCCCACCTGTGTTGCGGCTATCCCCTGGCCGTGTCGGGTCTGGCCGAGGCCTTTGCCGCCAACCGGGAACGCAATCTCGCGGCCCTGCGGGCCTTTCTGGCCACGGCAGGGGACAAGGGATTCGCCCCGGCCACGCTTTTGACCGCCTGCGGCACCTGCCGCGAGGCCCTGGCGGGCTACGACCTGTCCTGCGCCTCCGGCCCCATGGCCCGCCAGGACGTGCTGCAGTTCCTCATGACCCGGCTGCCCGCCGCCGACGCCCCGGACGACCGCATCCTGTACCACGCCGCCTGCCATGCGGAGTGGACCGGCGTCCCGGCCCTGAAGGCCCCCGAGGCCTACCGGGCGGCCCTGGCCGCCCTCACCGGGGCCCATATCGATCTGTCCCCGGGCTGTTGCGGCGAATCCGGCCTGGGCGCTCTGACCTCGCCCGAGATCCACAACAAGATCCGCGCGGGCAAGACCGCCACCCTGACCCGCGAGCTTGCCGACGAGGCCACGCCCGTGGTCGTGGGCTGCCCGTCCTGCCGCATCGGCCTGGCCCGCTGTCTGGCCGGGATCAGCCGCAAAAACCCCGTGACCCACGCCCTGGAATACCTGGCGGCCCTTCACGGCGGCCCGAAATGGAAACGCGACCTGAAAAAACGCCTCAAGGCCGCCCGCGTCCGGGCCTGATACCGACCGGGGGGCGTCTTTTTCGCAAAAAAGTTCGCCCCTGGTCTCTGCAATAGCTCGGGTTGGCCGGGCAGCCTGGCCAAGGGCCGAGGTCGAAAACCTTGGGCGTCGTCGAAAACTTCGGGCGCGCGGACCCTTCCCCGGCCGAAACGGCAGGAATATGGCCTTGGCCGGGTGATGGTTCCTGTCTTTTAGAACCATCCTCCGGCTGCCATGCGGCCAGGGATTGGTTTTGAATCCGGCTTCTCGGCGTTGTTGCGACGCCGGTCTCGGCAGATGGTCCTTCCCGAGGCCACAAGCCCGTGGTGAAGCGGGATCGCCAAAACACATGTATGTGATCTCATCGTTGATTCCTGTAGTCTGGCAACCAGCGAGAAGTTCCGCAGGATGAACGAACCTCCTTCAGTCTGATATCATTTAAATCAACACTCAAAATGTGCGCCTGCCCTGAGCAATTGGCGAATTTTTGCTTGAAGGTAAAAACACCTTTGCCGTTTGCCCCAGAGGGGGCGCCGCCAAACCAGACTTCCGTGTCTCCGAGGAGGGCAATGGCCTGATCGAACAATACATATGCTCCAAAATCCTTAAGAACCCCTTCCTCAAGTAAAAAGCTGTGTGCATGCCAACCTTGGCTGCCAAGAGCAGAGAAGAAAAGGAAAATCCCGGCAAGCGTTCCCGTGTCGCGCCGACGCAAGGCGATACATGCGGTGTCTTCAGGATGACTGCCGAAACTCGTGATCAATCTCGCGAAATGCTGTTCGTCCGGCGAAGAGAAGGCATTGATGGAGCGAAGTTTTTTCAATCGGGATTGCCAATGAGACATGATCAAATGCTCCGGAAGAAGCGTTTCACGCTGAACGAAAAACACCCGGGTCGCATGCTCCAAACGACGCCTCGTCCTTCGTGAGTAGTGTCCGCGGCCAGGAGGATGTCCGGGACAGTGCCCCAAATGCGTCTTCAGCACACGAAATTCCACGTTATATCGCTTGCGTATCGAAGATACTTTATCATCAGCCCTGACCGCTTCGACATCGGGCCGGATCACTGCCGTAAATGCCAGCGGAGAGAACTTTGGAAGATCTCGAATAGCCTGAAGTCGCTCCAACGTAGGAAGACTCTGATACGGCCAGCTTCCCCAGGCATCCCAATACGTGCGCCCGACGCGACGTAAAACAACGGGTCCACAAGA
Organism: Desulfovibrionaceae bacterium; assembly: GCA_031082225.1. Lineage (GTDB taxonomy): Bacteria > Desulfobacterota > Desulfovibrionia > Desulfovibrionales > Desulfovibrionaceae > Desulfolutivibrio. The sequence continues at coordinate 13,173 of JAVHLG010000083.1, forward strand.
CGTATCTGTCGGCTGACCAAACCAATCAAGCGTGTTCATATATTGCGGGGTATCAAATACGAGCATGCTTCTTCCAGTTCAGTTCTTAAACTGAATCTCTCTGCACACCGATCAGGATATAACAAGAAAAAACAAATCATATCAATAAGTTTGGGCCATGACCAGAACAGTCGGGAGAAATTCACCATTCATGAACAGAACGAGGGGCTGTCCTCCCTCCCTATTGATACACAGAACCCCGGAATCCTTCAACTGGTCAACAATGGTCGGACTTGACGTTAAATTATAGCCATTATAGTTTATTTTTATGATTGTTCCCCCTGGCGCGACCACTCCCTACGTTTGGGATGCTCATAGGTTGCACTTCTCTTATGACACAACTCCACCGTTTGGAAGCAAAGATCATTTCTTTCACTTTCTGCACGGCTACCTGATCCCGGCCTTATGCATATCTCATGAAACATTGTGTCGGCATGTCTGTTTTGAAGATTGCGGCCCCTTGATGAATCCAAAGCTCGCTGAAGCCTGCCAACTCGCGTTCCTTGATCTTTCCCCATCAATTCAACATAATTTGCAAAATCAGCCGTATTGTATTTCATGCCCAGTCCCGCGTTGGGACGAACAACTGCTTCGTTTCGATGGGCCAAGCCAAACACTGAATGAAATTAAGGCATTTCGATCAAAGACTGCATACATACGCCAACTCATGCTGGATCGCTCTCGGACAATCTGTAAAAATCAAGATACGCTCGAACATTGGCAGCAGACGGATATTCTCGTGCTCAAAAGATCTCCAGACCACCCCTATTATGCACCAGGAGGCCAATCACGGTTTCCAAAGTATGGAAGTGGTCGGCGTTCGCTTCTCAACACCTCGGAAATAGCTGCCTATCTCGCCGCATCCGGCCGCCTGGTCAAAGAGGTCGACATGGGGCAGCTTCCTCTTTGGGAGCAGATCATGGCATTTCACAGTGCATCCGGCGTCGTCGGCGCCAGAGGCGCTGAGTTCGCCCACATGTTTTGGATGCAGCCAGGTGCGACAGCCGTGATGTTTGCAACTCCATGCAACAAAGAAAACAACGCCTCCAGATCGTTGTCAGAAATCTTCGATATTCGTTTCATCTCGCCCAAGGTCAAGGGCAACTTTTTCTCAATCCAACCAGAAGAGGTCTGCGCCTACCTCTCATAAACGAGACATCCTCCCGTTCGTTACAGAGATGATCCCGCATTTGTGGACAGTTTTACAACGAATTGACGCTCTATTCCGGTTGCTCCTCAAGCCGCAAGCCCCGTACCGGGAGCATGTCGCGCTTCGCGTTCGGGAGACATCACGTTCTCCTGGCCGCCATGATTAACGCGGGCGTTTCCGGCACAGCTTCGCTGTGCCG
>JAVHLG010000084.1 GCA_031082225.1 Desulfovibrionaceae bacterium
CCGGGACGGTCCCGCCGCCGGGGCCGGGGTCGGGCCGGGACGCCCGCCGCCCGTGGCCCCCGGCGCGGTCTGGCCGAGCCTTTCCAGGGGGACCAGGGACGGCAGACAGGTCAGGTTGAGCAGCAAAAGCTCCAGGGCCAGGGACGGCTCCAGACTGGTCATGACCCGGCGCTGCCCTTCGAGGGTCATCTGCCAACTGGCGTGGATGTGCGTCAGGTCGAAGCGGCCTGCCGCCTCAAGCCAGCGCCCGGCCTCGTCCTCGGCCATCTCCACCAGGGACGCGCCGGAAAGCCCCGTCTGGCGCAGGAGAAACATGGTCCGCCAGGCCCCGGCCAGCTCCCGCAAAAAAAAGCCGATGTCCAGGCCCTTGCCCAAGACCTCGCGCAGGATGCCCATCACCCCGGCGCAGTCGCCCTGGGCCATGGCCTCCACCAGCCCGAAAAAGATGTCCTGGCCGGCCAGTCCCAAAACCCCCCGGGCGTCGGCCTCGGTCAGTCCCTCGCCGCCCAGGGCCAGAACCTGGCCCAGAAGCGACATGCTGTCGCGCACGCTGCCCGCCCCGCGCCGGGCGATGAGCGCCACGGCCGAAGCCTCGTAGGCCACCCCCTCGCGGTCTAAAATCCCCCGCAGATGGACGTCCAGTTCGGCCTGGGCCATGCGCTTGAACAGGTAGTGCTGGCAGCGGCTGACGATGGTGGCCGGGAATTTGTGGGGCTCGGTGGTGGCCAGAATAAACGTCACCCGGCCCGGCGGCTCCTCCAGGGTTTTCAGGAGGGCGTTGAAGGCCGCCTTGGAGAGCATGTGGGCCTCGTCGATGATGAACACCTTGTAGCGGCTTTGCAGCGGCGAATAGCCCACGTCCTCCTTGAGACGCCGGGCCTCGTCCACCCCGCCGTGGGTGGCGGCGTCGATCTCCACCACGTCCGGGGAGATGCCCGCCGTGATCTGGCGGCATTGCAGGCATTCGTTGCACGGCTCGGCCGCCGGGCCCCGTTCGCAGTTGAGCGCCTTGGCGAACACCCGGGCCAGGGTGGTCTTGCCCACGCCGCGCGTGCCGCTGAAAAGATAGGCGGGCGCAACCCGGTCCTCGGCGGCGGCCCGGGACAGGATGCGCTTCACCGCCTCCTGGCCCGCGACCTCGCCGAAACGCTGGGGTCGGTACTTGGTGGTCAGACTCGTGGTGGACATGCCGCTCCATGCGGGGAAAAAAGGAGTGGGGGGCGCCCCACTCCTTCCGGGGTGATCCTACAGGCTGTAGCCATCAAGCCAGGCGGCGTACTTGGGATTCTCGCCCTTGACGACCCTGAAAAACTCGGTCTGCAAGGCCTTGGTCACCGGCCCGGCCCTGCCCTCGCCGATGACCCGGCGGTCCAGCTCACGGATGGGGGTGATCTCGGCGGCGGTGCCGGAGAAAAAGGCCTCGTCGCTGACGTACACCTCATCGCGGGTGAAAAGCTGCTCCACCACCTCATATCCCAGATCCCGGGCCACGGCGAGCAGGCTGTCCCGGGTGATGCCGGCCAGGATGGAGGTCAGGGGCGGGGTCTTGATGATCCCGTTTTTGACGATGAACACGTTTTCGCCGGACCCCTCGGAAACAAATCCCGTGGGATCGAGCAGAAGGGCCTCGTCATAGCCGTCGGCGATGGCCTCGGTCTTGGCCAGGACGGAATTGACGTAGTTGCCGCAGGCCTTGGCCTTGGTCATCATGACGTTGACGTGGTGCCGGGTGTAGCTCGAGGTACAGATGCGGATGCCCTTTTCCAGGGCCTCGGCGCCCAGATACGCCCCCCAGGGCCACACGGCGATGGCCACCTGGATGGGGTTTTGCCCGGGATGCACGCCCATGGCCTTGCCCGTGCCGATGAACGCCAGGGGGCGGATGTAGCCCTCGGCCAGCGTGTTGGCCTTCAAGGTGTCCAGGATGGCCGTGACGATCTCATCCTGGGAATACGGGATGGTCATGCCCACGATCTTGGCCGAGCCGAAAAGCCGGGCCACGTGCTCCTTGAGGCGAAATACCGCTGAGCCGCCGTGTACGGTCTTGTAGGCCCGGATGCCCTCGAACACGCCCACGCCGTAGTGCAGGGTGTGCGTCATGACGTGGACCTGGGCCTCCTTCCACGGAACCAGTTTGCCGTCAAACCAGATCAAATCCGTCTCAATCCCCATCTGCCACCTCGTTTTTCCTGCCGGGCCCCGGGCTGGGGCCAGACCCCGGGAATCGGGGCCTTCCTGCGGCACAGGGTAAGAGTGGGAGGCTAAAAAAATCCCCCTTGCAGGTCAAGCAAACCCTGTTTATGGGAAAAACTTCCCATTGCCCGCCCCCCTTTTTCCGGACGGGAGACACCGAGAAGGATGCGACCCAAACGCATGGACACCCCCGCCCCCGCCCTGCCCTTCGCCCCGGCCGCCCCGTGGCTGGCGCCCATGGCCGGATTCAGCGACCTGGCCTTCCGCATGCTGTGCCGGGAGAACGGCTGCGCCGCGGCCGTGACCGAGATGGTCAGCGCCAAGGGACTTTTTTTCGGCTCGCCGGGCACATCCCGGCTCCTGGACACCTGTCCGGAGGACGCCCCCCTGGTGGCCCAGATCTTTGGGGCCGAACCGGACTATGCGGCCCGGGCCGTTTTCTGGCTGGCCGGACGCGGCTTTCGCCACTTCGACTTCAACGCCGGATGCCCGGTCCCCAAGGTGGCCAAATCCGGGGCCGGGGCCGCCCTTTTGGACGATCCGGACCGGCTCGTGGCCGTGGCCCGGGCCATGGTCCTGGCCGCCAGCGAGGCCCGGCCCGGGGAAAAGCCCCTGGTCGGGGTGAAGCTGCGCCTGGGGGTCAAGCCGCCGCACATGGTCTGCCTGGACGTCGGTCCGCGTCTGGCCGAAGCCGGGGTCTCCTGGCTGACCCTGCATCCCCGCTTCGCCTCCCAGGGCTATTCGGGCCGCTCGGACTGGTCGGCCACGGCCGCCCTGGTTTTGGCCGTGGACATTCCGGTCATGGCCAGCGGCGACCTGTGGACCGCCCAGGACGCCGCGGCCTGCCTGGAGCACACCGGGGCGGCCGGGGTCATGTTCGCCCGGGGGGCCCTGGCCGATCCGGCCATCTTCGCCCGCCTGCGCGGACTTTTGGAGGGCCGCCCCCTGCCCCCGCCGACCGGCCCGGACATGGCCGCCCTGATCCGCAGGCACGCCGCCCTGGTCCGGGCCACGGACCACTCCCCCCGGGGCCTGCTCAAGATGCGCACGGCCGTGCCGCGATATCTCAAGGGGCTGGCCGGGTCGCGCGCCTTGCGCGCCAGGATGTGCGGGTGTAGGTCATGGGAGGATGTGGAGCTCGCGGCCCGCGAGGCCGAACGACTGACGGCGGCCGAACCCCACGACCCAAGCGACAGGAAGGACTAACCGAACATGGAGATCGTGCGCGCCACGACAGCCGGATTCTGTATGGGCGTGGATCTTGCCCTGCGCAAGCTTGACGCCATCCTGGACGAGGCCCAGAGCCACGGCCCCATCCAGACGTTGGGGCCCATCATCCACAACCCCCAGGTCATGGCCGAATACGCCTTGCGGGGCGTGGTGCGCACGGACGATCCGGAGGATGTGGCGGAAGGCAGCACGGCGGTCATCCGGGCCCACGGGGTGCCCCAGTGCGTGAAGCAATCCCTGAAGGACCGGGGGGTGCGGGTGGTGGACGCCACCTGTCCCCGGGTGCGCACGGCCCAGAAGCTCATCGCCAAACAGGCCGAGAAGGGCCGCATCCTGCTGCTTTTCGGGGAGAAGGACCACCCCGAGGTCAAGGGGCTTTTAAGCCACGCCGCCGCCGGTTCCCATGTCTTCGACTCCCCGGAGCGTCTGGCGGAAATCGAGTTGGCCCCCGGGCCGGAGTATTTCCTGGCCGCCCAGACCACCCAGGACGAGTTGGAGTTCTCCCGCATTCAGGAGATGCTCAAAATCCGCCTGAACCGGGACTTTCCGGTGCTGTCCACCATCTGCGACGCGACCATGAAGCGCCAGCAGGAGGCCATCGAACTGGCCGGGGCCGTGGACTACATGGTCGTGGTGGGGGGATTTGAGAGCGGCAACACCCGTCGGCTGGCCCAGGTGGCCCGCGCCGTGGGCGTGCCCTGCGTGCATGTGGAGACGGCGGACCAGCTTCCCATAGACGAGTTGCGCGCTGCGGGCAGAATCGGCTTGACAGCGGGGGCGTCTACGCCGAAAAAAATCATAGATCGCGTGCAGTCCGTGTTGGCGTCGCTTTAAGCCGGAATTGTCCGGTTCACCACCTTTCGGAGACGAAGGCATGTCCCAGACCAATATTCTGCTTGAAGCCGGCACCAACGAACTGGAAATCGTGGAATTTTACATCGACGAGGTGGTGGGCACGGACGACGACGGCCAGCCCCGCGTCTACAAAGGCTATTACGGTGTCAACGTGGCCAAGGTGCTGGAGATCATCCGGCTTCCCCGGGTCACGGAGATGCCCGAGGTGTCCCACCCCAGCGTGCTGGGGGCCTTCAACCTGCGCTCGCACATCATCCCCCTGGTGGACCTGAGCGTCTGGCTGGGCAAGGTCCGGGCCGTGACCGAATCCCCCAAGGTCATCGTCACCGAGTTCAACAATGTGACCACCTCGTTTCTGGTCACCGGCGTCACCCGCATCCACCGCCTGAGCTGGGAGGCGGTGGAGCCGCCCAACCGCTATGTATCGACGTTGAGCGGCGACTGCATCACGGGCGTGGTCAAGCTTGAGGACCGCATCGTGTTTCTGCTCGATCTGGAAAAGATCGTGACCGATTTAAACCCCAACCTGGGGCTCAAGCTCGACATGAGCATCGAGTGGAACGCCGGGGCCCGCTATCGGGCGCTCATCGCCGACGATTCCGTGCTCATCCGCGAGATGCTCAAGGATCTTCTGAACAAGGCCAATTTCGACGTGGAGGCGGTCAACAACGGCCGGACCTGCTGGGAGCTTCTCGTGCGCCTTAAGGAACTGGCCGTGCGCGACGGCCGCCCCCTGACCGACTACGTGCAGGTGGTGGTGGCGGACATCGAGATGCCCTCCATGGACGGCCACAACCTGACCAAGCGCATCAAGGAAGATCCCGCGCTCAAGGAACTCCCAGTCATCCTGTTCTCCTCGCTTATAACCGACAAGCTCCGGCACAAGGGCGAGGCCGTGGGCGCCGACGACCAGATCTCCAAGCCCGATGTGGGGCAACTGGCCATGCGGGCCAAAAACCTCATCCAGGAAAAACTGGCCCCGGCCACGGCGGCATAACGAGCCCCCCTGGGGAGTCTTCTGCCCCGCCGTCGCCCAGCCTGATGCGTATTTCCGCAAAGGCCCGGGCATTCTCCAGAAAAACGTCCAGGACGGCCGGGTCGAAATGCCTGCCGCGCTCCTTGCCCATGATCGACAGGGCCACTTCCTCGGGATAGGCGTCCTTGTAGGGGCGTTTGCTGACCAGGGCGTCGTAGACGTCGGCCACGGCGCAGATGCGCCCGAAAACGGGGATGGCCTGTCCGGACAGGCCATGGGGATAGCCCGTGCCGTCGAAGCGTTCATGATGGCTTAGGGCGATGACCCGGGCGCACTGGATGATGGGCGAGGTGGCGGATTCGAGGATGCGCGCGCCGTAGAGGGAATGGCGCTTCATCTCCTCCCACTCGGCGGCGTCCAGCTTGCCGCGCTTGCGCAGGATGGCGTCGGGAATGCCGATCTTGCCCACGTCATGCAGGGGCGAGGCCTGGCGCACCAGTTCCTGATCCGCCGTGGGCATCCCCAGAAGTCTGGCCAAAAGTCCGCAATATTCGCCGATGCGCTCCGTGTGCCTGGCGGTCTGCTCGTCCTTGAACTCCGCTGCGGCCGACAGACACAGGATGGCCTCCTGCCGGGCCAGAAGCGAACACGCCCGAAGCTCCGTCAGGTTGTCCACGGCCCGGCGCAATTCCTCGGTGCGCTCGCGCACCGCGTCCTCAAGCCCGGCCTGACAGAACCGGGCCCGGTCGGCCGATTCCTTGATCCGCAACAGCGCGGCCACGCGCAGGGCCAGCACGCCGCGTTCCACCGGCTTTTGCAAAAAATCGTCAGCCCCGCACCCAAGCGCCGCCTCCCGGCCCTCCTCCCCCGGCAGCCCCGAAATGACAATGGCCGGGATGGAGGCCAGATCCGGCGTGGCGCGCATGGTCCGCACCAGATCGAAACCGCTTTGCCCCGGCAGCAGGGCGTCGGTCAGGACCACATCGATGCGGTCGGGCAAAAGGGCCAGGGCGGCCTCGCCGGAATCGGCGGACACCACCTCGTGGCCAAGCCCCATGACCTCCCTCTCCAGAAGCTTCCGGGTGATGACCTCGTCCTCCACCACCAGCACCCGGCGGGGGCGCCCCCCCTGATGCCCCTGAACCGTGGCGGGACGTCCCGGCCCCAGCCGCGCGGGGCGGGCGGCGTCCTGCGCCCCGGAGGCCGCCCTCTCCCGGGACACCCGGTCTTTGATCTCCTGGCGGGCCGACTCCGTCTCGCGCAGGATCCGAGGCATGATCCAGGCCACCCGGGCCGCATCGCCAACCCGGGCCGCGGATTCCGCCTGGGCGACGGCATCCCTGGCCGCAACAGCCCCCACGGCGCCCAGGGTTCCCTTGAGCAGATGCGCCAACGCGGCCACATCGTCCAGGACACCCTCCGAGGCCGCCTGCGTCAGCCGCTTGAGAAGGGGTGGCGTTTCCTGCAGGAACATGCCGCACAACTCCCGGTACAGCCCCTGGTCGCCGCCCAATCCGGCCAGCACGCCCGCCATGTCCACCGCCTGCGTCCCGTCCTCCTCGTGCGGAGAACCAGCCGCCTCCCGGGCCGCCCCGCGTCCCCCGTCCGCATCGGACGTCCCGCCGCAATCCCTGTCCGGCGGACCTGAATCCGGCCACCTGCCCCCAGTCTGCCCGACCAGGTCGGAGAGTTCCTTGAAATCCAGCGGCTTGGCCAGAAAGGCATTCATCCCGGCGGCCCGGCAGCGGGCACGATAGCCGGACAGGGCATGGGCCGTGGCCGCGATGACGGGCACGTCCCGGTTGTGCTCCCCGGCCCGGCCCTCCCGGATGGCCCGGGTGGTCTCGAGGCCGTCCATCCCGGGCATCTCCAGATCCATGACCACCATGTCAAAGGCCTCGCGGGAGAGCATGGCCAGGGCCTCGTCCCCGGTTCCGGCCAGGGCCACGGCATGTCCCAGGCGGCGCAGGAACACGTCGGCCACCTTGGCGTTGACGGGATTGTCCTCGACCACCAGGATCCGCAGGGGTTCCCTGCCCAGGCGGGCCTCGTCCGCGACCCGCCGATCCCCCAGGGCCTTGTCCGGATCCCCCGGGGCCAGGCACACGGCGAAGGAGAACACGCTGCCCCGCCCGACCTCGCTTTCCACCCAGATGCTGCCGCCCATGAGCTCCACGATCTGGCGACAGATGGCCAGCCCCAACCCCGTGCCGCCATGGCGGCGGGTGACCGAGCCGTCGGCCTGGCGAAAGGGGTCGAAGATCATCGTCAGCTTCTCCGGCGCTATGCCCATCCCGGTGTCGCGCACGGTGAAAAGAAGCGGCACGCCGTCGTGGCGGCTCACCCGGTGGTGCATGGACAGGGGCAGGTGATCCACGTGCACGAGCACCTGGCCTGCGTCCGTGAATTTGATGGCGTTGCCCACCAGGTTGACGATGATCTGGCGCAGGCGCAGGGCGTCGGCGCACACGAAACGGGGGGCCTTTTTCCCGAAGGAGGCCGCCAGGTGCAGATGTTTCTTCTGGGCCTGGATCTTGAGGGATTTGACGGCCGCGCCCACCACCCGGGGCAGGCTGAAATCCGCGTCCTCCAGGGACAAGGCCTTGGCCTCGATCTTGGAGAGGTCGAGGATGTCATTGATCAGCGCCAGAAGCGACATGGCGGATTCGAGCACGGTCTCCAGGTGATCGCGCTGTTCGTCGCCAAGCCGGGACTGCAGGGTGATCCTGGTCAGGCCGATGATGGAGTTCATGGGCGTTCGGATCTCATGGCTCATCTTGGCCAGAAATTCGCTCTTGGCCCGGTTGGCCTCCTCGGCGGCCTCCTTGGCCTGGGTCAGCTCGTTTTGCGCCTCCCGCAGATCGGAAATGTCCGTGGCGATGACGCATACCCGGTCCGGGACGCCGCCTTGGTCGAACAGGGGGAACTTGATGGTGGCGAAGGACCGCACCACGCCGCGCACAGGGATGTCGCGGTAAAAGGTGTACGGCCGCCCGGTCTCCAGGATGAGTTTATCCTCCTGGCGGGTTATGGCCGCGATCCCGTCAGGGAGGTGGTCATAGGCCGACAGGCCGAAGGCGGCGGCCGGGTTGATGTCCTGGGCTTCGAGATAGGGCTTGTTGGCCAAAAGGATGCGGCCCTCCCGGTCGCGCAGGATGATAAACGACGGGGAGTGGTCCAGGATGCCCTGGAGCTGCTCGTGCTGGCGGCGCAAAACCTCGGCGGTGTGCCGCCTCTCGGTGATGTCGGCGGCGAAGCCCTCGATGGCCGTCACGTTTCCCGAGGCGTCGCGCACGGCCCGCATGCTGACCAGGCCATAGCCGACGCTGCCGTCGCGCCGCCTGCACTTGACCTCCAGATCCATGACCTGGCCCACGGCCTCAAGCAGGCGCACATTCCGGGCGTGGTCTCCGGGATCGACATAGAGGTCCCGGCCGATGTCCGTGACGGCGGTCATGAGGTCGGCTGGGGTGTCGAAGCCGAGCATCCGGGCCATGGCCGGGTTGGCGTCCAGGAAGCGGCCGTCCGGGGTGGTGCGGAAGATGCCTTCCTGGGCGTTTTCGAAAAGCCCGCGATACTTTTCCTCAGCCAGCCGCAGAAGCTCGGTGCGCTGGGACAGGGAGGCGGCCATGTCGTCGAAGGCCCGGGCCAGTTCCCCGAACTCGCCCCGGTCGCGGGTCCGGCCTATGCGATGATCCAGATCCCCGCCCGCGATGCGCCGGGTGGCCCGAAGCAGCCCCTCCACGGGCCGCAGGATGCGCGCGCTGCCGTAATAGTACGTCCCGCACAGGGCCGTCAGAGCCACCAGGGCGAACAGCACGACGTTTCGGGCCGTGATCCGGTTGGCGGCGGCATAGGCCACATCCACCGGGATGCCGATGCGCACGAAGTATTCATTGCCGGGATCGGCGATGAGCGGGGCGAAGGCGTACAGCCGGTTGACGCCGTCAACACCCCCGGCCTCCACGGCGTCCACGCCCCGGGACAACAACTGTTCCAGGATGTCAGCGGCCTTGGGAATGGACCTCTCCACCCACTCTCCGTCCTCGGGATAGCGGCTGACCAGGGTTCCGGCCCGGTCGATGATGGAGACCGTGGCCCCGGCAGGCATGGGCAGGGCGGACACCAGCTCGCCGACCCAGCCCATGTGCAGGGCCACGGCCACCACGGCCGAAAGGCTCTCCCCGTCGCGTACGGGATAGGCCAGAAACATGACCTGCTGTCCGGTGAGTCGGCTGACCACGGGTTCGCCCACGGTGAAATTGCCCCGGGCCACGGTTTTTTTGAACCATTCCCGATCCGAGACGTCGGCATGTTGCGGATCGCCAGCGGCATTGCACAGGACGCGACCGTCCGGGGCGACGGCCAGGATGTCGGCGAACCCGGGATATTCCTTGATGACCTGGGAAAAATAGAGACTGCAGCCGGTGATGTCGTGCCGTTGCAGTTCGGGCAGGCGGGCCACGGCATGCAGCAGATGCCTGCCGCCCTCGACAAGCGTCTTGCCGTTTCCGGCCACCAGAAGGGCCATGCGCCGGGCCTGCTCGAAGGCCTCGATGCGGGCCGCGTAGCGGCTTTGCTCGCCCATGTAGACCGTCAGAAAAAAACCCGGCGTGACCACAAGCAGAACCAGGAGCATGAGACGAAAACGCAGGCTATGGAGAAACGAATGCATTGTGGAAAGTCCTCTCCATGCCGCACAACGGTGATCCAAGGGAGCGCTTCCGCCCCCTTTGTGAAATTTTGACCATATCGTATTTTCGTTGTCAATGGGAAATTTCCCAGCCTGAGAGGAACGGCTTTTCCGAAAACAAACACCATACGCCTCCTTCATCCCATACATTTCTCCCGGACATCAGTAGTTGTAAATGCAACGATACGGAAAAATGCATGCCTGCGAACGCCAGAGGTGTAATATCAAAAGAAATATAAGACGCTTCACAACCTGCCTTCCTCTTTTGCCGTGCAATCCACCCAGGCGATATGGCGCAGTCCGTGGGCAGAACTGCCCCTGGGCACCAAGACGCCCGGGCGGCAGTGCGAAACGGACGGCATTCCGGAATCAAACGGCACAGTCCCGTCGCGCTGCGCGCCAAGACGGCCGGGAGGCATTGCGAAGCGGACAAAAATAAGCGTATACTCGGTCGATGGCGCTCTACTTCCTCAAAGGCCTGGCCATCGGCCTCATCATCGCCATGCCGTTCGGGCCCGTGGGCCTTTTGTGCCTGCAGCGGGCCATCACCATGGGCCTGCGGGTGGGGCTTTTAAGCGGTCTGGGGGCCGGGCTGGCCGACACCTTCTACGGGGCCGTGGCCGCCTTCGGCCTGACCTACATTTCGGACTTTCTGACCGCCCACCACATCCTTCTCCAATCCGTGGGCGGAGCTTTTCTGGTCCTCATGGGCATCCGGCTCTATCTGGCCAAGAAGGCCCCCAAGCAGATCGAGCCGAGCCATTCCCATTTCGCCGGGGCCTTTGCCTCCATCTTCTTTCTGACCCTGACCAATCCCATGACCTTCGTGGCCTTTCTGGCCATCTTCGCCGGGTTCGGCCTGGGCCAGGCCGAGGCCAGGATACACCACGCCATATCCGTGGTGGTGGGCGTGTTTTTCGGGGCCATGGTCTGGTGGGTGGCCATCGCCCTGGGCGGCAAGCTCCTGCGCTTCCGGCTGCTCAACCAATTGCCCAAGATCCGCAAAGGCTCGGGCGTGATCATCATCCTTTTCGGCATCTGGGCCGTGGCCGACGCCGTGTTCCGCTTCCCGTCCCTTCTGCCCTGAGCCGCCCGCAATCCCGGCCATGCCGAACCGCAGAAGGCCGCCCGCATCCCGGTGCTTCCCCGGGGCCGCCTTGCGCCCGCAATCCCCGCCTCCAAAATAACCGCAGAGCGCCGCCCGCATCCCGGCTTCTCCCCCGACGACGATGCGCTGCGGTCCATGAAAAACCCCCGCCGGTCCTTGTGACCGACGGGGGTGCGTTTGCCTGCCTGCCCATCCGCGCGAACCGGCGGACGCGCCGCCTTTTCACCCGGTCTATTTTCTACCGGCCGCGCTTTTCATGCCAGCGCCAGGCCGTCGCAACCGTGGCGTCGATGTCCGACAGGCGCGGCGTCCAGCCTAAAAGCCTTCCGGCCCCGCCTGCATTGGCGAAAAGCGCCGGGGGATCGCCCGCCCGCCTGGGGCCTTCCTTGACCGGAACCTTGCGGCCGGACACCCGCTCCACGGCCTCGATCACCTGGCGCACGGTGTTGCCCACCCCGGTGCCCAGGTTGAGCATCATGGACGCGCCCTTGTCCAAAAGCCTGGAAATCGCCGACACATGGGCGTCAGCCAGGTCCGTGACGTGGATGTAGTCGCGCACGGCCGTGCCGTCGGGGGTATCGTAATCCGTGCCGAAGATCTCGATATGCCTGCGCAGTCCCAGGGCGGCATGGATCACCAGGGGGATCAGATGCGTCTCGGGATCGTGGTCCTCGCCGATCTCCCCGTCCGGATCGGCCCCGGCGGCGTTGAAATAGCGCAGCGCGGCATGGGTCACTCCGTAGGCCTGCTCGTAGTCGCGAAGGATCTGCTCGATCATGAGCTTGGACCAGCCGTAGGGATTGATGGGATGCTGGGGATGGTCCTCGGGGATGGGCAGGCTTTGCGGCACGCCGTAGGTGGCGCAGGTGCTGGAGAAGACGATGTGCCCGCAGCCGTGGCGGCGCATGGCGTCCAGAAGCGACAGCGTCCCGGTGACGTTGTTGTGATAGTACTTGGCCGGGTTGTGCACGGACTCGCCCACGTAGGCAAAGGCCGCGAAGTGCAGCACGCCCACGGGCTTGTAGGTGGAAAACACCCCGTCCAGGTCGGCGGCGGAAAGAATGTCGCCCTTGACCAGCGGCCCCCACTTCACGGCCCAGTCATGGCCGTAGACCATGTTGTCCAGGGCCACGGGGGCGTATCCGGCCTTTTTGAGGGCCTTGCAGGTGTGGGAGCCGATGTACCCGGCCCCGCCGGTGACCAGAATCGTCTTGTCCATGTCGTCTGTCTCCAAATGGTGCGTTTGTTGGCATGTCGTGCATGTTTCCCCACCCAGGGCAAACCAGATGAGGCTGAGGCGATGATCCGTCGATGACGCCGACGGGCAAGGGGCCTGCGCCCTTTGAAAACCCCCCGCGAAAATCGCCCGCCCGCCCTGACGGACGCCGTCTCACTCCCCGAGCTCAAAGGTCCGGGGCAGCCGCGTGTCCGCGTCCCGGGTCAGAAACGACACCGGGCCGCCGTCATAGGTCATGGTCAGCTCCCGGTAAAACGTGGTCACAAAGACCCGCGCCCCGATGCGGTCCCCGGCCGCAAGCGCCTCCACCCCGAGAAGCCGCGCGGGCAGAAACAACTCCACGGCCACATGGGGCAGGGGCTTGTCCAGGGCCTGCAAAAGACCCTGCGATTCGAGGCGCGTATACCGCCCGTCCGGGGCCACCTCGTACAGCCGGGGCTCCAGTTCGAACCGGCCCTCGTAGCGGGAGTGGGGCCTGGGCAGAAGATGCGCCGCGAAATGCCGCGTCTTCCCGCCCACCTCAAGGATCACGTGGATCTGATACGTCTCGGACAGGGGAAATTCCCCCTGGTAATCCAATAAAAAGAGGTCCGCATAGTTCCCGGCCAGATTGAAAAAGGACAACCCCTCCGGGCTCCAGGCCGCATGCACATCGCCAAAGGGCACGTACGGCTTTTTCGTGGCGAACCCCACAAGCCTCGTGGCCGCCTTGTCCGGCCAGTCCAGAAGCGAATTGTCGCCGCAGTCCGCCGGGCGCGCCAGACGCCGCAGATGCACCTCGGTGGACGGGTCCGGGACCGGCTCGAAGCGGGCCGCGGCGTGGATGGCCCCGGCCCGGGCGTTGACCGCCGTCATGGACTCGACCAGACCCTCGTAGGGCCGGTTTTTGATGTCCACCAGCCCCATGTTGAAGTCCTCGCCATCCCCCCGGCCGCCCGTGGGTTCGTCGTAATACTGGAACCAGTGGGTCCCGACCACGTTGGGAAAGGCCGCAAAATGGGCCTGGGCCGCTGCCGCTCCCCGGGCGCGCTCTTCCTGGGTCTTCACGTGCATCAGGTGGCCGTTATTGACATTGCCGCTGCGGTTCTCGTCGGCCGCAAAGAAAAATTCCGTGATCAAAACCGGGGCGTCGATGAGTTTCGCCAGCCCCTCGAAATAGTACGGGGCCACCCAGCCGTCGGCCTCGTCCACGTTGTAGTTGGTGGAAAGCACGTCCACCCTTCCCCGGGCCGCCAGCACCGCGTCCTGGTTGTAGTACAAGGGCAGCCGGTCGCCCATGACCAGCCTGTCCGGATCGACTTTACGAAGCGCCGCCTGCACCAACTCGTAATAGCGCCCGGCGCACAGCCGGGTAAACGCCGACACCACCTTGATGCCATGCCCGCCCGGCCGAAGCTTGAGCTTGGCCCCGCCGCGCTTCAAATCCTCGAAACCCCCGATTCCCTCGCCCGGCACGAAATCGGCCACAAGCCAGTCCCAGCGGCCCTGGTAATGGTCATGCAAAAGCCGCCACAACACCCTTTTCGTATAGATGGCCCATTCATTGGACAGGTACCACGAGAAAAGCGGCGCGTTCCACCAGCCCACCTCGTTGTCCGTGAAGTAGCCCATCACCTGGGGATTCCCCCGGTACTTCTCCGTGACCCGCCTGGCCGTGTCCACGGTCACGGCCAGGGCCTCGGGGGCAAACGGATCGAACCAGTGCAGGCGGGCGTTTCTGCCCAGATCGATCTCGGGAATGATCGGCAAATCGATGACCGGCGTGGGATCGGACCAGCCGCCCCGGGTGTTGAAGCCCCAGCCCGTAAGCCGCGTCCCCACGTCCGCCGCCCACTCCTCTTCGCTGCCGTAATAATCCTTCCAATAATATCCCAGCCCCTTGGGATGCTCGTGGCCGCCGTTGACCGTGTTTACGCCCAGGCTGTAGAAGCGCGCCCCGCCCGGCTCAAAGAGCCAGGTCCGGCCGCCGTCCGATAAGCCCGCCGTCCACTGTCCGGCCGTGGCCTGGGCGGCCGCCAGCACACACACGCACGCAAAAAAAATACGTCGCATCATCACCCCATGTTCCCGGGGAGGAGGCTGCGCCCCCTCCCCGGACCCCTTCCCGCCCGGGGGGAATCATTCCCCCCGGCCCCCCCG
>JAVHLG010000085.1 GCA_031082225.1 Desulfovibrionaceae bacterium
CCCCCCCCCACTTGCCCAGGAAAGTGCCGTTTGCGGAAAACCTCTGAATGTTACGGATAATGAGATCAGACACATAAACCGAGCCGTCGGGGGCTACCGCGATAGCGCAAGGAGCATAAAACTGACCGTCTCCATGGCCATAACTTCCCCACTTGCCTAGGAAAGTGCCGTTTGAGGAGAATTTCTGAATGCGATAGTTGTCAGAATCTGCCACATAGACCGAACCATCGGGGGCTACCGCGATACCTTTCGGCAAATTGAACTGACCGTCTCCAGTGCCATGACTGCCCCATTTCCCTGCAAACACTGGAGGCTCTGCAGAATGAGCCTGGGCTGAAAAGCTCACCAGCATGAAGATCATAGCCAGTAAAAAGCACATCAGACGCGCAATACGCCTTGCGGAAAATGTCACTCCGGGCATCAAAATTTCTCCTCTGCAACGATCTTTCGTACCTCACATACTTAAAATCCGAAGACGATGTAGGAAGAATCTGCTCCGCTTGCAAAAGTTTTTCAAGTGAAAAATGACCCCGTAGGAATTCGTAAGGATGCGTATTGCAGGATAACTCCTACGAAAATTGAGGAATTCCTGCTCAGACCCAAACGAAATATCTCGCGTCCCGTCCTCATCCGCCCCTGTCCCCACGCAAACGCACCCAGTCCCCAAAACGGGCCATTGAGGACTGACCATCTTCAGAATCCACAGGGGAAGGTTGGCGAGGCGGTTGGCGCACTTGATAGGAAATCAAAAGTTTGACATGGTAAGGATTATTCCTTACCTTTCATCTGTCGATCCAAGGAGACCACCATGGGAACCCTCCGCGAAGTCGCCTCGGTAACCTCCAAGGGGCAGATCACCCTGCCGAAATCCGTCCGCCAACTGCTCGGCGTGGAGTCCGGCGACAAGGTCGTCTTCGACGTGCAGGGCGGGCACATCGTTGTCCGGCGCGCCGACGACCAGCCCCATGCCGATCCGGCCATCCTCGGCTTCCTGGCGTTGCTGGAAAAGGACATCCGTGGCGGCCAAAACATCGCCGACCTGCCCGAGGGACTGGCACGCTCCATGGCCGCCGCTGCGACGTTTCCGCCCAGCGAGGCGGATGACGAGATTGCAGGCGACGTGGCGTTGTGATGCAGCGTCACGGCTGGACGGTGCTCTTCCATGAATGCCTGATCGAACAGCTTGCGAAGCTGGAGCAGGCTGCGGCGCGCGCGACGGCCCAGAACCCCGAAAGCGCCCATGCAAACGCCAACGTCACGTTGTTTCGCGCCCTGTCACGTCTCATGCTGGAAACCATCCCCAGCGATCCCGGCCGCACGGAGTACCGGCAGGGAAACACCATGGGGCCCGCGTTTCGCCACTGGCGGCGGGCCAAGGTGGGCAGGCGCTTCCGGCTTTTTTTCCGCTTCGATTCCACGGCCAGGATCATCATCTTCGCCTGGGTCAACGATGACCGCACCTTGCGCGCGGCGGGAAGCCGGTCCGACCCCTACGCCGTCTTTCAAAAGATGTTGCAGCGGGGACATCCCCCGGACGATTGGGATGCGTTGCTCGCGGCCAGCAAGGCCGGGCGGCCCACCTGAACCCAGCCCCGAAAGGCCCCTGGTCGGCGACCGCCCCCCGCGGAGGTGACGCCAGGGGCACCCGGCCTTCACCACCCTCCTGCCCTGCCCGCTCCCTTTCCCGCCTTCTGTCGCCACATCAAACGGGGCGTATCTGCCCCAGAAAAGGCCACATCGGGAAAGGCTTCATCTCCTCAAAATACCGTCCCGGCCCGTCTTTCAGGAAACGCCGCGCTACGCCGTCACCGGCAGGTCGGCGCTGCCCCAGGCCATGATGCCGCCGGCCAGGGTCGAGACGCTCGTGAAGCCCTGCTTGATCAACAGGCTGGCCGCAATGTTGGAACGGTAGCCCGAGGTGCACAGGATGGCCAGTGGCGCATTTTGGGGCGTCTTCGGGCTCCTGCCCTCGATGATGTCCGTCAGGGGCAGGGGCATGGCCCCGGCCAGGTGTCCCGAGGCCCACTCCGCCGGGGTACGCACGTCGAGCACGGTGATGTCGCCTTTTTCCAGGCGCCCGGCCAGTTCGCGCGGCGCGATCAGGTCCAGCCGGTCCACGGGCCGCCCGGACAAAAGCCAGCCCATGACCCCGTCGCGCAGATAGCCCATGACCCGGTCGTAGCCGATGCGGTGCAGTTCCAGGGTCATGCGCTCGTAGTCGTCGCGGGTGGGCGTGACCAGAAGGATGTCCGCGTCCGGGTCCACCACCATGCCCACCCAGTTGGCGAGCTGCTTCTCGAAGCCGATGTTCAGGCTGCCCGGGATGTGCATGCCGCCGAAGGCCGCGGCCTCGCGCACGTCGATGACCACCGCCCCGCTTTGCATCTCCGCCTCGAACTGCTCGGGCGTCAGGGAGCGCTCCAGGGGACAGGCGTCGAGCAGGTTCGCGCCCTTCATGTTGGCGGCGATGATGTGGCTGAAGCTTTTGGGGCGCACGGGAAAGGCGGACATGACTTCCTTTTTGAAGGACTCGAAATCCGCAAAACGCAGCATGGGATTGGCCCGGCGCTCGTAGCCCAAGGTCGAGCTTTGCTTGGCGCTCATGCCCCGGCCGCACAGGGAGCCCTGGCCGTGGGCCGGATAGACCTCCATGTGGTCGGGATATTTGGCGAGTTTCACGTACAGGCTGTCGTAGAGGTTTTTCACCTGGCCCTCCAGAACCTGGTGGCCGGGCAGGTCCGGGCGGCCGATGTCGCCCACGAAAAGCAGGTCGCCGGTCAAAATCATCTCCGGCTCGGCGCAGCGCACAAGGTCCGTGACCACAAGCGAAATAGACTGGGGGGTGTGCCCCGGGGTGAAGAGCACCTCCATGCGGGCCGCGCCGATCTCCATGACGTCGCCCTCATGCAGGGGCTTGTGGGCGTAGGTCACCGGGGAATCGACGTGCACGTAAATGTCCGCCCCGGTGGCGGCCCGCAGTTCCTGGTCGCCGCTGATGTGGTCGGCGTGGACATGGGTGTTGATGACATGGGTGATGCGCATGCCCTCGTCCCGGGCGATGTCCAGGTAGTCCCGGATGTCACGCTTGGGGTCCACCACGGCCACGGATTTGGCCCGGGGACAGCCGATCATGTAGGAGAAGCAACCCAGGCCCGGGGTGACGATCTGCTTGAAATACATGGCGTATCCGTCCTTTTTTCATGCGGTTTGGCGGGGTGCAGGCCTTTGGCGCGGCCTCCCGGTCATCGGGCGGGGCATGGCGCGGCCTCGCAGGGCCTTTCGGCCCAAGCCGGAGGGGGTCGGTTCTTTTCGAAACATATCCATATTTTCCAGGGAGGCAATATCACATTCGCCCCTGCGGCCTCCGGACCAACTGGGGAATGGGGCGCAGGCAGGCGCGCTCCGGATCGTTTCGCGGGCCGCACGGAAAAAGCCCACCTCCCCTGGAGGCTGGCCCGCCGGAGACAGTCCCGCCGGAGACGATCCCGGGTGTTGCGTGGCGCAAGGGGCTTTGATCGGGCTCAGGCCAAGCGCGCCGCCGACTTCCGGCGAATGCCTGGCGCAAGGGCCTTCCCGGCGCGGCGCGGGCTTCAAGGAGGTGAGAGGGCCGCGCCGGGAAGGGGTTCAGGGTCATCTCTGCGTTACAGGGGCTTGTGGCAGAACCACCAGTCGTAGCATTCGTATTCCTGGGGACGCGTTTTGGCCGTGGCCACGTCCTTGGCCGGGGGCACGATGACCCGGTCCTTGATCAGCTCGTTGTCCGGCCAGCCGGCGGGGATGGCCACGCCCTTTTCATCGGAGACCTGCATGCCCTTCACGGCGCGCAGGATCTCGTCCATGTTGCGGCCCAGCTCCTGGGGATAGTAGAAGATGATGCGGACCATGCCCGCGGGATCGACGATGAACACGGCGCGCACGGTGTTGGTGCCCTTGGCCGGATGGATCATGCCCAGGGTCTCGGCCACCTTGCCGCAATCGTCGGCGATGACCGGGAACTCGATCTCAACGCCCAGTTTCTCCTTGATCCACTCCATCCATTTGATGTGCGAAAACACCTGGTCGATGGACAGGCCGATGAGCTCGCAATTGAGTTTCTTGAACTCGGCCAGCCGCTTCTGGAAGGCCACGAATTCCGTGGTGCACACGGGGGTGTAGTCGGCCGGATGGCTGAACAGCACGAACCATTTGCCCTTCATGTCCTGGGGCAGTTTCATGGTCCCGTGGGTGGTGACGACTTCGATCTCGGGAAAGGGGCTGCCGATGGGGAACATAGCGCGTCTCCTTGTGGGATGGTTGGGGTTTTCGGTAGCCACTCCCTCCGGTTTCCTCACCCTCGTGGGGTTTGAGCGTGCGGGCGTGGGAGCGGCTTGAAATTTGTTTTCATTCCGAATTAAGAACAATTACTATTTAGACTCGGAGGGCCGGGCCGTCAAGGAAAAAGTGAAAACAGATTTCATTTTCTTTTTCCAAATAATTACAACGAGATGGGATGGCTTCCCGGGAAAGCCGCCGCAGTGGGCGGCATGGGATGCCTCAAAAGACGTGGCAAAGGGCCTGTGCCTTCCGAAGGGTCATGCGGCCCGGGCCAGGGGCTCGAGGGGACGCCTCCGCCCTGGGCGGCAGGTGATGCCCCACATGACGTGGTGACGGGCCTGGGCGTTCCGAAGGTTCATGCGGTCCGGGCCGGGGGGTCGATCCGTCCGGCGGTCGAAAGGCCGGGATGCGGCCGGGACGCCGTAACCGACGGACAACACCGGCGGCCTCGCGAAAAACGCAGGCAGGTCGCGGTGTTGCCGCGTCGTCATCCCTGATTTTCGAATCTTTCCATCCGGCGGCAAGGCCGACGGCGGCAGGGCAAGGCCCAGTCAGGGCTGTGTAGGCGCATAAAGCGTCCCGGCGGCCGTGCGGCTGCCGGGACATCTTGGGGGGGCTCTGAAAGGACGGCTACACCTCGAACAGCGACTCCAGGTCCGTGCGGGTCAGGGACTTGAACGCATCCTGGCCCGGGATGATGGCCTCGGCCACATCCTTTTTCTGCTCCTGGAGCTTTAAGATCTTCTCCTCCACCGTGTTCTGGCAGATCATCTTGTAGGAAAAGACCTGGCGCAACTGCCCGATGCGGTGGGTGCGGTCCGTGGCCTGGCTCTCCACGGCCGGGTTCCACCACGGGTCGTAGTGGATGACGTAGTCGGCGCTGGTCAGGTTTAAGCCCGTGCCGCCCGCCTTGAGCGAGATCAAAAACATCTTCACGGACTCGTCGTTGTTGAAGGTGTCCACCTGGTCGAAGCGGTCCTTGGAGGAGCCGTCCAGATAGGCGTACTTGATCTGGGTGAGCTGCACCCAGGAGCGGATGATATGCAGCATCTGCACGAACTGGGAGAAAATCAGCACCTTGTGCCCTTCCTCGATGATGTCCGTGACCAGATCCTTGAAGGCGTCGAACTTGCCCGAGGGCAGGTTGGTGTTCATCCCGGGCATGTCCAGCTTGAGAAGCCTGGGGTGGCAGCAGATCTGCCGAAGTTTGAGCAGGGCGTCCAGGATGGACATCTGGCTCTTGGCCAGGCCCTTTTCGTCCACGGTCTGGAGCACCTGGTCCCGAAGCTTCTTGGCCAGGGCCGCATAGAGCTCCATCTGCTCGTCGAGAAGCGCGCAGTAGTAGACGTTCTCCACCTTGGGCGGCAGATCCTTGGCCACCTCGGACTTGGTGCGGCGCAGGATGAAGGGTTTGACCCGGCCGCGCAGGTATTCCAGGGTCTCCTCGTCGCCGTCTTTTATGGGCTTGACGATGCCCCGCTGGAAGGCGTTCTGGCCGCCCAGGAATCCCGGCATCAAAAACTCGAACAGCGACCACAGCTCGAAGAGGTTGTTCTCGATGGGCGTTCCCGACAGGCACAGCCGGGTCTTGGCGGACAGGCGCCTGACCGAGCGGGCGGTGATGGTGTTGGGGTTTTTGATGTTCTGGGCCTCGTCAAGGATGACCGTATTGAACTCGAACTTGAGCAGCTCGTCCAGATCGCGGCGCAACAGCGCATAGGTGGTGACCACCAGGTCCGATTCGGCGATCTTTTTGAACATGCCCTCCCGGCGCGCCCCGTAGATGATGAGCTGCTTCATCTGGGGCACGAATTTCTGGGCCTCGCGCTCCCAGTTGGGCAGAACCGAGGTGGGCACCACGATGAGGTTGGGGCCCGTGGCCCCGGCCTCAAGCAGGTGCTGGAGGAAGGACAGGGTCTGCACGGTCTTGCCCAGGCCCATTTCGTCGGCCAGGATGCCGCCGAAGCCGTATTCGCGCAAAAAATTCAGGTAGCTCAAGCCCTGGAGCTGGTAGGGACGAAGCGTGGCCGACAGCCCCTTGGGGGGCTTTAAGGGGATGATCTCCGTAAAATCGTGGATCTTGCGTTTGAGCTTGTTCCAGAAGGAATCCGTCCGGGCCTCGGGGATGTCCTCCAAAAGCTTGTCCAGGACCGGGGCCTCGAACTGCTTGAAGCTCGTCTGGGGCGGCTTTTCCGGATCGAAACCCAGGGCCCGCAGCTTATGCGCCAGCTTGGAAAGCCAGGATTCGGGCAGGCTGGTGTAGGAGCCGTCCTTGAGCTGCACGTAGCGTTTGCCCTGGGTCCAGGCCTTCCAGATCTTCTCGATGGGCACCCGCTGCTCGTCGTATTGGACATTGAGGTTCAAGTCGAACCACTTGTCCTCTTCCTTGGACTCCACCTCGGCCACGATCACCGGCTTGGTCAGGCGCACCTTGTAGCGGGTCAGGTTCTGTTCGCCGTAGACCCGGTACTGCTCCACCAGCCTGGGATAGGCGTCGAGCAAAAAGACGATGGCCTCCTCGGGCTCCAGAAACCAGTTGGCGTTGTTTCGCGGCTGGAAGTGCATCTCGGTCAAAAGCGAAATGAGCTTGGCCTCCTCCTCCTGGTTTCTGGCCAGAAGGAAGGATTTGCCCTCGTACTGGTAGGAGCCGGTCTGCAGCTCCGCATTGGGCCCGGGCACGGTGATCTCGCCGTGCTCGGTGTCGTAGACATTTTGGATCTGCAAGGTCAGCAGGCTGCCTTCCTCGTCCAGAAAGAGCTTGGGATTGTAGACCGCCGACACGAAAAACGGCCGCATGCGCTCCAGAAAGGCGTCATGGCCGTGCAGGTCCGACACCGGCAGATTGGACCACACCCGGTCCAGAAACTCCGAGACGTCGGCCGTGGGGATAAACGGCGGATTCTGCACCATCTCCTGGACCACGTCCGGGGAAAGGCCGGTCTGCACCGGATAAAACCCCCGGTTCCAGCATACCCACAGGGGCAGGCGGCCATAGAAAAAGATCTCCCGGCCCATGATGGAAAAGGGCGGCTTGCCGTCCGCGCCGAGCAGGATGTCGAAGGTCAGGCCGTCGTCCCCCAGGCGCGGGGACAGTTGCAGGCGCATGGTCTTGTTTTCGATGCGCACGGGCTGCTCGGTGTCGCGCCAATAGAGGTAGTATTCCTTGCCGATGGCCCAGAAAAACCAGCTCAAAAGCCCGGGGGGGATGTCCACGCGGTGCCCGTAATAGTCCAGGTTGTGGCCGATCTGCTCGGCCACCATGGGCAGAAACGGCGACATCTCGCTCCAGTCCGGGTTTTTGATGATCTGCTCCAGGGTGATGTCCTGGTGCACCTGGGAGATGCCGGACTTGTTCTGGCGGGCCCGGTAGAAGGCCACCTGGAGCCGGCCGTGCTCGGGGTGGAAGCGGTAGATGAAATAGTGGCGTCCGGCCTCGGGCTCGGGCTCGGTGGAAAAAAAGGCCCGGAAGGTCTGCCGCCATTCGGTTTTCTGGACGGCCTGGGCGGCGTCTTCATCCTTGGTGTCGTCGAGATTCTTGATGAGCTTTAAGGCCGTGGCCCCCACATGGCGGCACACCCCGGAAAAAGAGTCCGGGCAGTTGCAAAAAAAGTTGGTGGTGCGGTCCCGGAGATTGACGGAAAGTTCCGAGGCGTAGACCTGGAAGTCCTCGCCCTGGATCTGGCCGTCCACGTCCCAGTAGCCGTCGCGTTTATTGATGGTGAGTTTTTGCACGCCGCCCTGGGCCACGATGGCATGGGAGCCGTCGATGATGTATTCGGGAATGGTTTCCCGTACGAATTCCTGCAAAAGGCTTTTGACCGTTTGCTCCTCTTTGCCGGCAACCATCGTGCAAGGCGCTCCTTGATGAAAATAGTCCGTTCCGCCTCCCCCCCCGGATCGGGCGGGAAGGGGCGGCAACGGCCGGTCGGTCCTCTCAAAAACGGGTGCGGACGCCTCGCGGTGCGGCGAGACGGCCCATTTCAGGCAGTCCCCGAATCGTATTTCTCAAACATACACGAAGGGGCATGATTTTGGGAAGCAAAGATTGCAACGGCCTTGATCTTTCATGCGCCCCCGGCGCGGCCGCCTGCCGGGCCAAGGGACAGGACCGGCAGGGGGGACTTGGTTTTTCGGATGGCCGCGTATATGCTTCGGTGCGCGACAATAAAAAAACACCACGCGCCGTGGGCCGCCGCCGTCCGGCTGGCTGGATTCCCGGCGGCGGAAAGGCGGAGATGCGGCCGTGACCAGACATGCAACGCTTGCCCTGCTTTTCGTCATGACCGCCAGCCTGCTCGTTTCGGCCGGATGCGGCGACGGCGGCCCGTCCGAACCCGCCGCCAAGGCCCCGGAATCCCCGTCCCAGACCCCTGCCGCCGCCCCCGACACGCCCGTGCCCGGCGGCCGCATCATCCAGGCCATGCTCGGCGACGCCACCAACCTCATCCCGCCCCTGTCCTCGGACTCGGCCTCCCACGAGGTGGCCGACCTCCTCTACGTGGCCCCCTTGCGCTACGACAAGGACATCAACCTGGAGTGCTGGGCCGCCGAGAGCTACGAGGTGCTGGAGGACGGCAGG
Source organism: Desulfovibrionaceae bacterium (assembly GCA_031082225.1). Lineage (GTDB taxonomy): Bacteria > Desulfobacterota > Desulfovibrionia > Desulfovibrionales > Desulfovibrionaceae > Desulfolutivibrio. Next base: position 8,894 of record JAVHLG010000085.1, read on the forward strand.
CTCCTGCGGTTCCGGCTCCGGCCGGGCATCCGCTGGTTCGACGGGGTGGAGGTGACGGCTGCGGACGTGGAATTCACCTACAAGCTGATGATCGACCCCGCCACCCCCACGGCCTACGCCGAGGATTTCAAGGCCGTATCGTCCTTTACGGTCACCGGGAAATACGACTTCGAGGTCCGCTACGACGAGCCCTTCGCCCGCTCCCTGGTCACCTGGGCCCATGCCATCCTGCCCAAACACGCCCTGGAGGGCCAGGATCTCATGAACACGAAATACAGCCGCGAACCCCTGGGGGCCGGGCCGTACAAGCTTTCCGTGTGGGAACCGGGGCGGCGCATCGTGCTTGATGTCAACCCGGACTACTTCGAGGGACGCGCCTATCTGGACCAAGTCGTGTACCGGATAATTCCCGACCTTTCAACCATGTTTTTGGAGCTCAAGGCCGGCAACCTGGACATGATGGGCCTGACCCCCCAGCAATACCTGCACCAGACCACGGGCAAAAGCTGGGACGAGCAGTACCGCAAGTACAAATATCTGTCCTTCGGCTATACCTTTCTGGGCTACAATCTGCGCCACCCGCTTTTTGCCGACGTGCGCGTGCGTCAGGCCCTGGCCCACGCCATCGACAAGGAGGAGATCGTCAAGGGCGTGCTCCTGGGCCTGGGCATGCCCACCATCGGGCCGTACAAGCCCGGCACCTGGATCTACAACGAGTCCATAACGGACTATGCCTTCGATCCCCAGAAGGCCAGGGCCATGCTGGCCGAGGCCGGATGGACCCCCGGGGCGAAAGGCATCCTGACCAGGGACGGCAAGCCCTTTTCCTTCACCATCCTGACCAACCAGGGCAACGACCAGCGCATCAAAACCGCCACCATCATCCAGCAGCGCTTAAAAGAGATCGGCATCGAGGTGGCCATCCGCACCGTGGAATGGGCGGCGTTCATCAAGGAGTTCGTGGACACGGGCCGCTTCGACGCCATCATCATGGGCTGGAGCATCCCCCAGGATCCGGACGGCTTCGACGTGTGGCATTCCTCCCGGGCCGTGGCCGGGGGGCTCAACTTCGTGGGATTCGAGAATTCCGAGGCCGATGCCCTGCTGGAAAAGGGCCGCCGCACCCTGGACCGCGCGGGGCGCAAGACGATCTACGACGCCTTCCAGGAGATCCTGCACCGGGAGCAGCCCTACTGCTTCCTCTACGCCCCCTACGCCCTGCCCATCCTGTCGGCCCGCTTCCAGAACGTCGCCCCTGCCCCGGCGGGCATCTCCTACAACTTCATCCGGTGGTGGGTGCCCAAGGACCGGCAGACCTTCTCGCTCACCAGGGACCAGTGAGGCGTCCGCCACATGGTGCATGCGATGCCAGGCCCCGATACCGCACAACCCTTTGATCATCCTCGAAAAACACGGCCGTGTTTCTTCCGGGACGTCACGGGCGCAGCCCTTCGCCCGTCCCCAGGCCCCCTATGATCCGCATAAATGAAATCATCGACAAGGTGTCGGGCTACATGTCCGAGGCCGACCTGGACCTGATCCGCAAGGCCTACGTCTTCTCGGCCACGGCCCATGCCGGGCAGACCCGGCTCTCGGGCGAACCCTACCTGTCCCACCCCCTGGAGGCGGCCAACATCCTGGCCGAACTGCGCCTGGACGCGGCCACCGTGTCCGCCGGGCTTTTGCACGACACCGTGGAGGACACCAAGGCCACGGTGGACGGGATCGAGGAGGATTTCGGCGAGGAAGTGGCCGACATCGTGGACGGGGTGACCAAGATCAGCCAGATCACCTTCGAATCCAAGGAGGAGGCCCAGGCCGAAAACATCCGCAAGATGATCCTGGCCATGGCCGAGGACATCCGGGTGGTCCTGGTGAAGCTGGCCGACCGGCTGCACAACATGCGCACCCTGGACTTCCAGAAGTCCGCCAAGCAGGCCCTGATCGCCCAGGAGACCATGGACATCTACGCGCCCCTGGCCAACCGCCTGGGGTTGCACCGCTTAAAGATCGAGCTTGAGGACTTAAGCTTCAAATACCTAAAACCCGAAATCTTCGCCCAGATCCGCGACGGCCTGACCCGCCACCACACCCTGGGCGAGGCCTACATCGAACGGGTCATCGCCCAGCTCGCCGAGCTTCTGACCAAAAACGGCATCAAGGGCCGCATTCGCGGCCGCAAGAAGCATATTTTCAGCATCTTCAACAAGATGCGGCAGCAGGGCCTGACCCTGGACCAGGTGCACGACCTCATCGCCTTCCGGGTCATCGTGGAGGGCCTCAAGGACTGCTACGCCTCGCTCGGGCTGGTGCATTCCATCTGGAAGCCGGTGCATGGGCGTTTCAAGGACTACATCTCCATGCCCAAGGCCAACATGTACCAGAGCCTGCACACCACGGTCATCGGGCCCGACGGAGAGCGCATCGAGATCCAGATCCGCACCGAGGAGATGAACCGGCTGGCCGAGGAGGGCGTGGCCGCCCACTGGCAGTACAAGGAACGCGGCAAGGGGCGCTTCAGCCCGAGGGACATCGACCGCTTCACCTGGCTGCGGCAGATCATGGACTGGCAGCGCGAACTCAAGGACTCGCGCGAGTTCATGGCCACGCTGCGCATCGACCTCTTCCAGGACGAGGTCTACGTGTTCACCCCCAAGGGCCAGGTCAAGGAGATGCCCGAGGGGGCCACGCCCGTGGACTTCGCCTACATGATCCACACCGCCGTGGGCGACCACTGCGCCGGGGCCAAGATCAACGGCCGGCTCTCTCCCCTGTCCACGGCGCTCAAAAACGGCGACGCCGTGGAGATCATCACCGACCAAAACCGCACCCCCAGCCGCGACTGGCTCAAATTCGTCAAGACCGCCAAGGCCCGGACCCGCATCAAGCACTGGATCCGGACCGAGGAGCGGGCCAGAAGCATCGCGCTGGGCAAGGAGATGCTGGAGAAGCAGGGCCGAAAAGACGGGGTGAACATCCAAAAGGCCGTCAAGGACGGCAGCCTGCGGGCCGTGGCCGAGGAGATGTCCCTTGGCGGCGTGGACGAGCTGTTTTCCGCCGTGGGCTACGTGCGGGTCACGGCCAAAAAGATCATCGGCCGACTGTTGCCCGCCAGACCGGAGATGACCAAGGCCGAGGCCCAGGCCCAGGCCCAGGCCGAGGCCGAGGCCGCCGCCGCGACCCAGGCCAAGTCCAAGTCGTCCGACGCCATCCGCATCCAGGGCGTGGACAACGTGCTGGTGCGCTACGCCCAGTGCTGCAACCCCCTGCCCGGGGATCCCATTGTGGGCTACATCAGCCGGGGCCGGGGGGTGACCATCCACACCCACGACTGTCCCAACGTGCAGGCCTTCGAGCCAGAACGGCTGTTGCGGGTGAACTGGGAGGGCGAGGAGGCGCGGCCCTATCCGGCCCGGATGCGCATCCTGGCCAAAAACATCAAGGGCGTGCTGGGCCGCATCTCGGTGCTGTTGGCCGAGGAAGGCGTGAACATCGACTCCGGGGCCATCCACTCCAGCGTGGACGGCACCACGGAGATCCTTTTGACCGTGGAGGTCACGGACGCCTCGCATCTCTACCGGACCATCGAGCGGGTGAGCACCCTGGACGAGGTCATCGAGGTCAAGCGTCTTGCCATTTCCGGCCCGGCCGTGGAATACGGCAAGGCGGAATCCGAGGCCCTCCCGGACATGTCCGGGGAGCCTTGATGCCGGTCGGCGCCAGGGCGCATGGGCGGGCCTGCGCCCCGGGCAGGCGTCTCACGCGCGGACGCGGCGGCAGACGGCCATGGGCCACGCCCCCCGGGGCCATGGCCCAGAGGAGGCGCGGACGCGGCGGCAGACCCTGGAGTCGTGGCCTCGAAATCCGCATCTGCGGACTTCGAAAATACGACTTTGAGATACTTCTTTTTTCTTAAAAAATACTGGCGTATTTTTTAAGGGACGCGACTAGGCGTTGTCCTGCCCGATGGCCGCGTAGAACGTCTTCAAGGCCGCATCCCGTTCGGCTGGGGTCTGGGCGGAATATAAATCCGCCTGGTAGTCGAACATGGCGTTGTAGTACTGGTATTGCGGCGTGGCCGTCACGTCCCCGGGCAGCATCTCCGTGAGGGTGTCGGCAAAGGTCTTGAGCGCCGTGGTCTTGGACTGGTTGGTGTTGGCGGAATTCCCGGCGCTGCGCAGGGAGGACTGCAACGTCTGGCAGGCCAGGGTGTACTGGTAGGCCATGTCGGCGATGCTTTCAGCGGCCATGGCGGGGCCTCGCATGGTGGTTTTGCGGGTCATGACTCCGGACGGACCATCCGGCCGGAAGGATTTTCCCGCATTGGGGAATTTGCAACAATCCTGCCGGGCCGCTTTTTGCCGCCCCGCCAGGAGAAACCAGCCGGAATCGTTGAGCGTGCCCGGACGCGGCGGCAGGATGCGCCTGGCGCGAACCAGGGAAAGGAGACAGCCATGACCGGGAGAGGTCGGCGTATCGCGGCGGCGGTGTGGGCGCTGTGGATGTGCGTGGCGGCCGGGGGGGCGTATGCGGCCGGGGCCCAGGAACAGGCGGCCAAGGACTACGCCGAGGCGGCCAAGGCCATGTCCGCCGGGGATACGGCCGGGGCCTCCAAGGCCCTGTCCCGGATCATCGACTCCGGCCAGACCCCGCCCGCCATCCTGGTCACCGCCTATTTCAGCCGGGGGGCCATCTATCACGCCAAGGGGAACCTGGACGCGGCCCTGTCCGACTACGACCGGGCCATCGCCCTGCGCCCGGATTACGGCGACGTCTACGTCAACCGGGGCAACGCGCGCTACGCCAAAGGCGACAAGACCGGGGCCGTGGCCGATTTCGACAAGGCCGTGGAACTGGCGCCCTTTTCGGCCCTGGCCTCCAACAACCGGGGCTATTTTTATCTGGCCGAGGGCGATCCGATCAAGGCCACGGCGGACTTCGACCGGGCCTTGAACCTGTCCCCAAAGTCCCCGGAGATTTTGTGCAACCGGGGCATGGCCAGGCTTTTGCGCGACGATCCCCAGGGGGCGCTTGTGGATTTTCAGGCGGCCATCGATCTGAGCCCGCAAAACGCCATGGCCTATCGGGGGCGGGGGCTGGCGTACGACGCCTTGGGGCAGAAGGAACGGGGGGCGGCTGACCTGGCGAAATCAAAGGAGCTTGATCCAAAGTTGGCCGATCCGACTCCGGCGAAGAAGTAAGTTTTTTGTAAAATCAATCGATTGATTTCCCCTGGGGCAGAAGAAGGGGGGCGGCCGATCTGGCGAAATCAAAGAAGCTTGATCCCAGGCTGGCCGATCCGGCTCCGGTGAAGAAGGAGTCTTTTCAATGCCGGGTGCGTGGCCGGGCTCGGGGCCTGCCGGGCGCGTGGCCGGGCTCGGGGCCTGCCGGGCGCGTGGCCG
>JAVHLG010000086.1 GCA_031082225.1 Desulfovibrionaceae bacterium
CCAATGTGTTGCCGGTGATGCCGGTCTGTCTGGTGGGGTCCATGGTGGACGGCAAACCCAATTTCATGACCGTGGCCTGGTTCACCCGGCTGTCGTACAAGCCGCCCATGGTGGGCGCGGCCATCAACCACCGACAGTACACCCGGCAGGGCATTGTGGCCAACGGGACGTACAGCATGTGTTTTCCCGGGAGGGCGCTTCTTGAACTGACCGATTATTGCGGGCTGGTCTCGGGCCGCAATGCGGACAAGGGGGCGCTGTTCGACGTCTTTTACGGCGATCTCGGCAGCGCGCCCCTGATCCGGGAATGCCCCCTGTGCCTGGAGGTGGCCGTGGCCCAGACCGTGGAGGTGGCCACCAACACCTTTTTCATCGGCGAGATCAAGGCCGCCCATGCCCATGCGGACGTGTTGACCGACGGGCGGCCGGACATGGTGAAAATCGATCCCCTGCTCCTGACCATGCCCCAAAACGGCTATTTCACCCTGGGCGAGAGGGTGGGCGAGGCCTGGAGCGCCGGGAAAAACCGCAAAAAGGAGACGTCATGAAGGTTTTGGCCATAAACGGCAGCGCGCGAAAAAACGGCAACACCGCCATCATGATCAACACGCTTTTGGCCGAACTGACGGCCGAGGGCATTGAAACGGAGCATGTGCAGTTGGCCGGGCAGGATCTGCGCGGTTGTCTGGCCTGCTACAAATGCTTCGAAACCAAGGACAAAAAGTGTATTCAGAAAAAGGACTCGGTCAACGAGCTCATTGAAAAGATGCTCGAGGCCGACGGCATCGTGCTTGGCTCGCCCACCTATTTCGCCAACGTGACCACCAATATGAAGTCCCTGATCGACCGGGCCGGGATGACCTCCATCGCCAACGGCCGCATGTTCGCCAGAAAGGTCGGGGCCGCCGTTGTGGCCGCCCGGCGCGGCGGGGCCATCCACACCTTCAACTCCCTCAACCATTTCTTTTTCATCAACGAAATGGTGGTGCCCGGCTCCATCTACTGGAACATGGGCTTTGGCCGGGAGATCGGCGAAGTCGGCGGCGACGAGGAGGGCCTGCGCACCATGAGCACCCTTGGCAAACACATGGCCTGGCTCCTGAAAAAGATCCACGCCTAAACGCCTTCCCCCCTGCCTGGCGGCGGTTCGCGTCCCCTCTTGCAGAGGATGCGGGCCGCCGCCTGGTTCCGGGGATTTGACAAGCCCCCCACCCTTTTGGGATAGATCGGCCCTGGACAGGCGGAATACGTCTCGCAGCGGCGGTCTTGCCGCACCTCCGCCGCTAGACATGCGGACCAGCCCGCTAACGCATCGTCTGGACTCCCAAGGAGAAACCATGTTCGTAAAAACCGCCTGCGCGGTCCTGTTGTCCCTGGCCGTGCTCCCCATGGCCCTCGGGTGCTCCCCGACAACCCCGGCCAAGCCCCCCACGCCGCCGCCCCATGAGGCCTTCGACGCAGGTCGCAAGGCCTATGAACAAGGCCAGTACGAACAGGCGGCCACGCTGTTCGCCGCCGCAGGCACCCCCGAGGCCAAGGTATACCTGGGCCAAAGCCTGACCCGGGGCGCGGCGAAAAAGGCCTTTACGGCCTACGACGAGGCCCTGCGCGCCGATCCCGGCCAAGGCGACGCCATGGAGGCCATGGGACTTTTGCTGGCCGATCAGGGCGAAACGGCCCAGGCCAAGACCTGGCTCATCAAGGCCGGAACCACGGGAGGGCTTCGCCCCGAGTCCCTGGTGCGGTTGGGCGACCTGTTTCTGGCCGAAGGCGACTGCCGCGAGGCCCTGGCCGCCTATGAAAAGGCCGCCGCCCCCCAGGTGGCCCACGCCCCGGCCCTGCGACGGCTGGAGGCCGTGCGCGGACTGTGCGGCGCAAAGACAGGAGCCCCTCGCGGGCCGGGCAAGGCCGGGAAAAACGGCGTGTCCGAGGGCGAGGCGGAACCCGGCCTGTACGGCCAGGGAACCCGGCCCGGAAAGGGCGCGGCAGGGCAGACCCCGGCGGCCCCCAAGCCCGGCCCCAAGACCATCGACCTCAACGACATCTGATCCCGGGCCGTGTCCTCGAACTCCGGACATGCGAATCTTGAGAAGAACGACATGGAATATTGGATTTTTTCAAATACCGCCCTTTTTCAAAGGGACGCGACAGGAACGGCCCGACCCGGCGGCCAACCGTGCGCCCGTTTGCCCCTTGCCGCCCGGGCCGAGTTTGCGTAGGAAGCAGGCCGGACCGATCCGTCCGGCCAACACAGCCCGAAGCGCCGAACGCATGGCGAGACGGTCCGACAAGGAGAGCGACATGGCGAACAAGACCCTGCTTCTGACAGCGCTTTTTCTGCTTCTGCTTGGCAACGCCGCCTCGGCCCTGGCCCAGTCGGCCCCGAGCTTCGCCCAGACCTGGTCCGGGTATACCGAGAAGGAAAAACACTGCTTCATCACCGGCATGGCCACCGGCGTCCGCATCCTGTGCACGGACATCACCGTGGGGCGCGGCAAGGAGTCCGACCCGGAGCATATCAACAAGCAGTTCCGGGAATGCTTCAACGCCTACGTCATCAGCGATCCGGCCAAGGCCGTCAAAACCATGGACGAGCTCTACGCCGACAAGAAAAACGCCTTCATCCCCTTCGACGGCATCTACAAGATCGCCGGACTCAAGCTCAACGGCGAAAACGTGGACGCCATCCTCGAACAGTCCCGGCAGTACGCCGAGGGCCTCAAAAAGAAGCTGGCCCAGGAAGGCAAGAAGTAAGACCGCCTCGTCCGGGGCCGGACCACGGTCCGGCCCCGGGGCTCCGTCTTCCTGACCGGCCTTGACGCATCCCGACCGGCCCCGACCAGTCCCGACCGGCCCGATGTTCCCGACGCCCCGGCGTCCCCCCCCCCCACGAGGTATCCCGACGTCGCCTGACGCCCGGCGCGCCGTCCCGGCGGCGGTCGTCCGACACGCCCTGACCTTATCGCCCCGGCGGCCATGACGGGAAGGCGGGCGCGGAGTCCGCACCATCAGCTATGACGGGGAGGCGGCGTAGACGGGAGTCCGCCGCCGCTACGAAGAAGGGGCGTCCGCGGCCGCTACGAAGAAGGGGAGTCTGCGGCGTCAGGCCTGCCGCGCACCAGGCCGTCAAGGGACGTGTCGGGAGAAAATCCCGGAAAGACCCTGGCTGCGGCCTCGGCCGAAAGCCCCAGATGCCCCCTCAGGATGGCGCTCAGGGGCTGGCGATAATCCATGGTCACCGGCAGCAGGTGCTCGCGATAGAGCCTGCGTCCGGCCAGACCCGGCGGCTGGCCGTACACCCGCCCGCCAACCACCGGCCCGCCCATGAGCCACAAAAGGCCCCCGTGGCCGTTGTCCGTGCCGCCCGTGCCGTTTTCTCCCAGCGTCCGGCCGAATTCGCTCACCACGACCACCACCGTGCGCTCCATGACCGGGGCCAGACCCTCGGCCAAAACGCCCAGCCCCTTGGCCGTGTGGCCCAGGGCCTCGGCCAGGCGGCCCGCGCCCGCGCCCTGGCGCACATGGCTGTCGAATCCGCCAAAGGCCAGAAAAGCCAGGGAAAGTTCCGGCCTGCGGACCATCTGCGCCGCGAGCCTTCCGGCCAGTTCGGGAAAAAGCGACACCGGGGGATCGCCGCCCTGGGAGGCGCTCATCTCCCTGGCCAGGGCCGCCAGCCGCGACCGGCGAAAGGACACGCCCTCGCGAAAGACCCGGGCCAGGGCGGGCGGGACGCCCTTGGCCCCGTAGGCCTTGGCCAGGGAGGCGTCCAGTTCCGTGACGTCGGGCAGGGTGGCCGCGTCCACGGGAGAGACGAACCGCCCGGGCGGCAGATTGAGGCTTCCGACCTTGCCGAAAAGGATCAGGGGCCGCCGGGGGGTGGCGAAGACGGCCCGAACCGTGGTGTCCGGAGGGGCTTTCTTCCCTGTCGGCCGGGGGGCCAGTTCCAGGGCCAGCCGGTTCAGCCAGCCGTCGACCCGGCCTCCGGCCAGGGCGGCGGCGCCGCCGAGCCCGGCCTCCATGATTTTTTGCGCCGTCACATGGTCCCGGACCACCTCCGGCAGACCGACCCCCTGCACGAAGGCCAGCCGCCCGGCCTTGTAGTCCTGGACCAGATCCGCCAGGGCCGGATGCAGCCCCAGGCCGTCGGCCAGGGGCACGGCCCCGCCCGGCCGCCCGGGCGGGGCCAGGGCCGTGGTGGGCCGGGCCAGGCGGTAGAAATCGTTTTCAAAGGGCGGCAGCACGCTCAGGGCATCCACGCCGCCGCGCAAAAACACCACCACCAGCCGGGCCGGGCCGGGCGGGGGAGTCTTCTCCGGCGCATCCGCCTGGGGGGGCGACTCCTTCCCGGTCGGCTTTTTCTCCCTGCGGCGCGCGGCCACAGCGGCCCCAGGGCAGGCCGATGCGGCGGCCAGGAGGGCCAGGGCGTGCAAAAAATGGCGGCGGTTCATGCCAGGCATCCCGGTCGGGTCGCAGGTGTCCGCATCATGGCCTCAATACCTCACGAAATCCGGCCCGGCCAGGATGGCGGCCGCGTCGAGCCCGGGATCATCCCGGCCCGTGGCGCGGGCGGCAGCGGCCTTTGCGGCCTTTTTTCCGGCGGACGCCGCTTTTTCAGGGGCCTTGGCCCCGGTGGTTTGCGACGCATGAGACGCCGTGGTCCTGCCCAGTGCGGCCAGGAGGGCGGTGGGGGCGAGCCCGACGGGCCGCCCGGTCCACAGGGGCAGCCGCCCGGAGACCAGGTCGGCGGAAAAGACCACCCGGGCCGCCATGTCCCGGGCCGTGGGGGGCCCGGACGGGGCCAGGGCGTACCCCGCCGGGTCCGGACAATGGAACAGGGGCGCGCCCATGCGGGCCAACACGTCAGCCAGGGGCGTCGGGTCGTCGGGCATGGCCCCCGTGGCCCGGACAGCCGAGACCACATGGCGCAGGGGGCTCTTGAACCCGGCCCCGTATCGCTTTTCATCGAAAAACTCGGCATCGGAAAAAAGCGCGGCCAGGACCGCCCGTATCTCGCCGCCGGACTGCACAAAGACCCCGGACAGCCGGTCCGTGAGCCCGGGCGAGGGCTCCCCGGCCAGAAAAAAGGCGGCCAGCCGACGGCAGACATGCCTGGCCGTGGCCTCATGCGCCGCCAGAAACCGCAAGGCCGCCGCGCCCTCGGCCATGCCGCCGCCCTGGATGGTCGCGCCCAGAAACGTCTTGTCCGTGGGGTCGTGGGCCGTCTGGTCGAAGACGAATCCGTTTTTGTCCGTCTCCGAACGCGGCGCGCCGATGCGCCAGCCCGTGAACACCCGGGCCAGGGCCGTGACGTCATCGGCGGAAAAGGCCGTGGCCTGGCCCAGGGTGTGCACGGACAAAAGCGTCGCGGCATAGGTCGTGTCGATGCCCCGGGCGTCGCCCTCGGCCGGGGCCCCATCCCGCCGGTCATCCCCGTGCGGCGGCTCCTGGGCGGCGGGTCCGGCCGACGGCTGTGCGGCGGCCTCCCCGCGTGGGGCCACGTTGCGCCAGTTGTCCAGGGCGATGAGCATGGCCGGATGCATGGCCGTGGCCGCCAGAAGATCCAGGAAACGCCCCAGGACGTAGGGCCGGATGGCCTCGCGCTCATAGGCCCCGGCCCAGATCCGGGCCAGCCCCTTGCCCGCGTCCACGTTGAAATGGTTGTACCAGAAATCCGTCAGCAGCTCGCGCAACTGGGCCGGATCGGCCACGGCCCGCAACAGCCGGGCCTCGACCGCCTCCCGGGACACGACCCCGGCCCGGTCCCGGGCGGCCAGAACCTGGCTGGGGCCAAGCCCCCCGGCCTTGTCCAGGGTGGGGCCGTATTCCCGGAAAAGCTCCACCGCGCCAAGGCGCGTGGTGGGCAGGGCCTCCAGGCGGGCCGCCAGGGCCTTGGACTGGGGGATGGCGTCGGGTTCAAGCTGCTCGGCGATAAAGGCCGCCACCCCCATGTCCCGCACCCGTTCCACGTCGCCCGGGGCCGGGCCGTAGGTCAGGCGGCTCAGGACGTGCAGGATCTTCTGGTCGGGAGACATCTGTGCGGCAAAAAGAGCGGAGGGGAAGGACGCCAAAACCAGGACGGCCGCCAGGGCCGAAAACGCGGTCGCGCCCAGGAAAAGGCCATACGGCGCGCGGCGCGCGCAAAAGGTCGTGTATTCGCGCCCCATGGCCCCAATTTGAGCGCGGACAGGCCAAAAGTCAACGCCGGGGCGGACCCGGGGCATGGCGCCCCGACGCGGACGCCCCGTGGCGCAACCAGTCCGCGCCCTGTCAGGGGAACGGCCGCAAAGGGCCCTGCCGGGGGTGCTCGATGCGGATCGCGCCTCAGGCGGCCTGGCGGCGCAGTTTGTACAGGCCCTCGGTGACCAGTCCGGCCACCCGGCAGGCCATGCGCACAGCCCAGGGCAGGGCCAGGCCCGCCTCGCCCTCCTCCCGCCCCAGGGCCTCCAGGGCGTCGGGGTCGCGGCCGGTGAGCGTACGCAGCAGTCTCTTGGCCTCGCCCGGCTCTCCGCCAAGCTCAAGCCCCCTGGTCACGGCCCTGACCGCCAGATCCTTGCGGCGCAGGAAATGGTAGGCCTTGCCGAGTTGCAGGAAAATGTCGCCCGTCTCCGGGCCGATGGACAGGGCGTCGCGGTAGGCGGCCACGGCCCCCTGGTAGTCGCGGGAACGCAGGCTCTCGTTGCCCAGGGCGAAAAAGGGGTTGAAGCCCTCGGCGTCCGTTTGCAGCAGGCGGGCGAACCGGTCGCGCAGGGCCTCGAAGCGCCGGGCCCGGAGGCAGGCGTCCGCCGCCCGCTTCATGGCCTCGCGGTAGCGCCGCGTATCGCCCCTGCCCCGGAAGGTCTCGGCCAGCCCAAGATGGGCCTCCACATACAGGGCATTGAGCGTCGTGGCCCGGGAAAAGGCCTGGGCCGCCGCTTCATAGTCCTTGGCCGCCAGCCGCCGCAGCCCCAGCCGGTAGAAGCGCGGGGCCGCCTCGGGGGGAAGGCCGACGGCGACGGCCCCGACGGACGGCAGGGGCGGCACGGGGATGATCCCGGCCTCCCGGCCATCGGCCCGGCCGGACAGAACCTCCCGGGCGACCTGGGCCATCCCGGCGGCGGCGTCCAGGGCGAAGGCGCGCATGGCCCGGGCCAGGGCCAGATATCGGGAAAAGGCGGCCTGGGAATAGGGACGGATCAGGTAGCCGCACACCCCGAGTCTGGCGGCCTCGATGACCGCCTCCCGGCTGTTCTCCAGGCTGACCATGATGACCGGGATGACCTTCAGGCGGGGATGCTCCTTGAGGGCGGCCACCAGTTCCAGGCCCGTGGCGTCCGCCAGGCGGCCGTCGCACAGGATGAGATCCGCGCCGTGCCGGGAAAGGGCCTCCAGGGCCTGACGCGCGGAATGCACCACCCGGGGCGAAAAGATGCGGGCCTTTTTCAGAAATTCCCGGTCCACGCGGCCATGCCCCTCGGTCTCGGCCACCACCAGGACGTTGGAGAACCCCGGTCCGGGCTGTGCCCTGGTCGGGACGGCGTGCTGCGGCAATGGGATGGCGCGGGCGGGATGGGTCATGGTCGCTCTCCGCATTCTTTGTGTTCGCGCGTTGCGTCCCGGGCCGGAGGATCGCCCCTGCCGATCCGGGACGCGCCGCGTTTTCTCCCCACCATTCGTATCGGCGCGCCTGGCCATCCGTTTAGGGTCGAACGCGATATTTCCTGATGGAGCGCGGATTTTGCACAACAGCACAACGACGTGAAAGGAACATGGCCATGGTGCAACCCCTGTTGCACGACGCCCTTTTCGAAGTCTGGCCGACGAGACAAACTGCCCGTCGCAAAGAAGCCTTGCCCGCGCCGCACCCTTGAAAAGACGCCGCTGTATTATCTGTGCTGAGCCACTGCGTAGCCGTGTCAGGAGGCCTGAGCGCAAAGGGCAAAGGCGAGGACGCCGCACGGCGGCCGCGTCCCGTGAAAGGCATGACCCTAGATGGTGGTGTCGAGAAGCATCCCGGAGGTCTGAAGGGAGGCGGCCGTGTAGGCCGCGTAAGGATCGGCTGCGACGGTTTCCCCGTCCGCCTGGGCGTTTTCGGCGTCGCGCAGGATGGAGATGTCCTTGAGCATGGCCAGAAGGCCTTCCGTGGGATCCTGGCTGTCGGTGTCGTTGTCCGCCACCATCTGAAGCGTGGCCGAGGCCGAGGAACCAAAGGAGGCCACGCCCTCCTCCACGGCGACAAAAAGCTCCTCGTGGCCGTTTTCGAAATAGCGGTTCATGGCGTCGTTGAGCGACCCGTTGAACTTCGAGATGACCCGGTCGCCCGCCGCCGTTCCCAGGTTTTTGTCGATGAACTTCAGGGCGGCCACCAGTCCGTCGCCCAGGTTTTCCTCGGTCAGGGCCCCGTCGCCCACGTTTTGCAGCACCAGCCCCATGGCCGCCGTGGCCGCGTCGGACCCGTACTCTTCCCGGATGAAGTCCATGGCGTCGGCTAGGGAGGCGGCCAGGGCCGCACCCTTGGCGTCCGTGGTCTTCCCGCCCTCTGCGGCGTCCCCGGACTGGTCCGCGTCCGTGGCGGAAAGCCCCAGGTCGGCCCGACGCCGTATTTCGGCGGCGAAGGTCTCGATCTCCTCCCGGCCGATGGAGGTCTGGGACACGGCCAGGGTCGCGCCGCGCTGCGAAGACGTGCCGGAACCCCCGAACGCGCCGAACGCACCGGGCGCACCGGGCGCGCCGCCCACAAGCGTGCTGGTCCCAAACGACAGGGAAAGGGTGTCGATATACATGGCCGGTTCCTTGGGCAATTGCCTCTTGGCGTCTCTTATCGGACAGGGCGGCCCAAGGTTTAGGGAAAAAACATCGGCGGCAGGTGTTTGTGCCGGGATTGCCGGGAACGGACCGCTCTGCTACCCAGGGTGGGCCATGAGCCCATCCCCCGGCGACATCCTGCGCGTCCGCCTGGACGCCTCCACCGCCCACGCGACACGCGACGCCGCCCCGGACGCGTCGGACGCATATGGCGCACCGGGCGCATATGGCGCATCGGGCTTTCCCGGCGGCCGGGGGCGTGCGGTCCTGGAGCTTTTGCCCAAGGCGCACCTGCCCTTGGACCACCCGGACATGCCCCTGTGCCTTTTTGGCGGCCCCCTGTCCGGAACCGCCGCCCCCCTGTGCGGCCGGTCCGTGGCGGCCGCCATCTCCCCCCTGACCGGGACCGTGTTCGACGCCCAGCTCGGCGGCAGGCTGGCCTTCGAACTGGCCAAGTCCCATCTGGCGGGCCTGGTGGTCACCGGCCGGGCCGCCGTTCCCTCGGGGCTTGTCATCGAGGACGGCCGGGCCCGCCTGACGCCCTGTCCGGAGGCGGCGGGGCTGACCACGTATGAGCTTGCCCTGGGCCTGCGCCGCCCCGGGGCCTTGCTCTGCGTCGGCCCGGCGGCCTTTGCGGGCTCACCCCTGGCCGGGATCGTGACCGGGCGGCCGGGCCGGGTCTCGCGCGGCGGCCTGGGGCTGTGCCTGGCCGCCAAAAACCTGGTCTATGTGGCCGTTTCCGGCTCGGGACGCGTTTCCGTGGCCGACCCGGCCGGGTTTTTCGCCGCCCGGGCGGATCTTTTGCGCCTGACGGCCGCCTCGCCGGCCTTGTCCGGGGCCCATGGCCTCTCCCGCTACGGCACGGCCGCCCTGACGGACCTGACGGACAGCCTTTGCATGACCCCGACCCGGAACTTCCGGGACACCCGGTTTCCCGGCCACATGGCGGTCAACGCCCCGGCCCTGCTGCGGGAATACGCCCCGCGCCGGGCAGGCTGCCGGGCCTGCCACCTGCCCTGCGGCCGGGTGGCGGCGGACGGGACGCCCCTGCCGGGCATGGACGCCCTGTCCCATTTCACGGCCCTGGCGGGCAATCCCGACCTGAAAACCGCCGTGGCCGCCAACGCCCGGTGCGTGGCCATGGGACTGGATCCGGTCTCGGCCGCCTCGGCCCTGGCCTGCCATGCCGAGATCAGCGGCGAGCCCCTGCCTCCGGACCGGCTCCTGGCCCTGGTGGACGACATGGGACACGGCCGGGGCCTGGGCCGGGAACTGGCCCGGGGCGCGGCGGCCTACGCCCGGGATGCGGGACGCCCCGAGGCAGCCATGGCCGTCAAGGACCTGGAGCTTGCGGCCTACGATCCGCGCGGGGCCTACGGCCTGGCCCTGTCCTACGCGGTCTCCACCCGGGGCGGCTGCCACCTGCGGGCCTTTTGCATCGGCCACGAGGTCTTACGCAAACCCGTGGCCACGGACCGCTTCGACTTTGCAGGCAAGGCCCGCATCCTCTTTCAGGCCGAAAACGCCCTGGCCGCCATGGACAGCCTGGTGGCCTGCCCGTATCTGGCCCTGGCCGCCTCCCTGGAGGAACTGGCCCCGGTCCTGTGCGCCGTCACCGGCTGTGCGGCCGACCCCGGGGAGATGGCCCGGGCCGGGGAGCGCGTGGTCTATGCCGAGCGGATCATCAACGCCCGCAGGGGATTTACGGCGAAGCAGGACGATCTGCCGCAGCGCTTTTTCGCCGAACCCGGCACGCCGGGCGAGGATTTCTTTGTGCCGCCCATCGACCGCGCCGCCTTCCTGGCCGCCCGGGCAGCCTATTACCGCCTGCGGGGGCTGACCCCGGACGGGCTTCCCCGGGCCGATTCGGCCCGGGAACTGGGGCTGCCATGGACCGCCTGATCGCCGGATATGCGGAGAAGCTCGTGCGGGCCGGGATCTGCGCCCCGGGTGAGGCCGCCGTGTGCGCCCGGGACGACGCGTTTTTCACAACCGGCCCGGAGGAGGCCACGGCCTTTCTTGCCGCCCTGGCCGACAGCCTGGGGGCCGGGGCGGCCATCCTGGTCCGGCCGTCGACCCCCTACCGCGAGGCCGCCGCCTTCCTGGCCCGGACCGCCCTGGCCGGGACGCAGGCCGGGCAGGCCGCCGTCTTCCCCCGGGACTGCGAGACCCGCACCTTTTTCCACGACCTGCCGGTCCTTCCCATGCCGGGCTGGCCGCCGCCCCGGGACCCCCAGGCCGTGGCCGCCGCAGCCCGGGCCCTGGCCCGGCGCAAGGGGGTCATTTTCAGCGACGGCGTCCTGGCCGCCCCCGGGTCCATGATCCTGGAGCAGGCCTTTGTCACCATAAGCTCCATGTGCTTCGCCTGCTTCGTGAAATTTTTTTCCGACGCCCTGGCCCTTCTGCGCCGGGGCGGGCTGCCGCCGGACATGGCGGCGGCCATGGGCCGCATCCTTCCCGGCCTGGCCGAACTGCCCCCCCTGCCGGACGCGGCCCCGACCCTGGCGCGAGGCCCCCTGACAGGCGCGGCTGCGGCCCGGGCGGCCATGGCCGAGGCCGGGCGGCTCACGGTGCAAAGCGGACTGGTGGACTCGGCCTTCGGCAATGTGTCCTGCCTGGTGGGGGACACGCTGCACATCAGCCGTACCGGCGCGGCCCTGGACGAACTGGAGGGCCAGATCGAGGCCTGCCCCCTGGACGACTCCTCCTGCGCGGCCCTGACCGCCTCCAGCGAATTTTCGGCCCACGCCCGCATCGTGACCGGGACCACGGCAAAGGTGGTGCTGCACGGCCACCCCAAGTTCAGCGTGATCCTGTCCATGGACTGCGACAAAACGGATTGCCCCGACCGGAACCTGTGCCATGCGGCCTGCCGGGAAAGGCGCTTCGTCTGCGGCGCGCCCGTGGTCCCCGGCGAGGTGGGCTGCGGGCCGCGCGGTCTGGCGCGCACCCTGCCCCCGGCCCTTTGCGGCCACACGGCGGCCATGGTCCTTGGGCACGGCGCGTTCACCGTGGACGACACGGACTTCAACCGGGCCTTTGCGGCCTTGCTCGATCTGGAGCGGGACTGCCGGGAGACGGTTTTGGCCCGGGTGGGCCAGGGCTGAGCGAAGGCGCTTTCGGGGCAAACGGAGGGGGACGTGGCGGCGGACGGCGAGGAAACGACCCTGGTGTTCGTCTACGGCACCCTGCGCCGGGGGTTCTGCAACCACCACCTGGTGCGCGGCAGCGCCTTCGTGGGGCAGGGGGAAACCGTCGGACGTCTGGTCATGCACGTGGCCGGGCAGATTCCCTTCGCCCACGACGCCGAGGCCGCCTATCCCATCGTGGGCGAGGTCTACGCCGTGGATGGCCTCACCCTGGCCACGCTGGACCACCTGGAGGACCATCCCCGCTGGTACGTGCGCACCCCCATGGAGGTGCGCCTTGCCGACGGACGCGTCCTGACCGCCGGAATCTACCTGTGCCGCCGCCCGGAAGGCTGGCGCGCCCCCCGTGGCGACTACGCCGCCCTGCCGGGAATCCGCTGAGGCGACGCTCAGTAGGATTTGAAAAGCAGGGCGTAGACCACGTAGACCCAGCCCAGGATGCCGTGGATCACGGCCCAGAAAATGGACTTGTTGAGGGTGAACGACACGGCCATGGCCAGGGCCGAGCCGAATCCGATGCCGTACTTGATGATCGTCGGCCGATAGACGTCCATGACGACTCCTTTGTTGCCCGTTCCTTACCGTCTTTTTGCACCGGAAGAAACCCCACGGACGACCGCGCCGCCGGACCGGAAGGCCTGGCCATTTCGCGTCGAAGGCCGCGCCCATCCCCCGGGAATGCGCAAATTCCCCCGGGCCGACGCGAAAAGAGAACACCGGGCCTTGATACCAGCCCCAAGTTCCGGCAGATGAAGGGAAAGACGCTTGCGTCGCCCGGCGGGCCATCCGGCCCGTGCTCCTTGAGGGGGGTGTTCTTTGGAGACGATCGAAGGCTACGACATCATCGAAAAGATCGGCGAGGGCGGCATGGGGCAGGTCTTCCGGGCCGTGCACCGGCGGCTCGACCGGCCCGTGGCCATCAAACGTCTGGCCCCGCATCTTTCCCACAACCAGGACATGCTGCGGCGCTTCCTCCAGGAGGCCCGCCTCCAGGCCCGCCTGACCCATCCCAACGTGGTCAACATCTTTGACCTCATCGAAAACGAGCAGGGCATCTTTCTGGTCATGGAATACGTCCAGGGCCAGACCGCCCGGGAAATGCTGCTCGGACGCGGCAGGCTCTCCGTGCCCGAGGCCCTTTTGATCGCCGAGGGGGTCTTAAGCGGCCTGGCCTTCATGCACAAAAACGGCGTGGTGCACCGGGACATCAAGCCCAGCAACATCATGGTCTCCGTGTCCGGCACGGTCAAGGTCACGGACTTCGGCATCGCCCGCCTGGTCAACGAGGAAACCGGGCTGACGCGCTTTGGCGGCGGCATCGGCACCCTGCATTACATGGCCCCGGAACTCATCAAGTCCGGCGAGGTGAGCTTTTCCATCGACATCTACAGCCTCGGGGCCACCCTGCACGAACTGCTCTCCGGCGCGCCGCCGTTCACCGGCGCGACCGATTTGGAAATCATGATGGGGCACCTGGAAAAGGCCCCGCCGCCGCTGGACCTGCCAGGGGACGACGCCGTGACCAGGGGATGCCGGGAGTGCGTCGCCACGGCCCTGGCCAAAAACCCGGCCGACCGCTTCGTCTCGGCGGACGCCTTCCTGGCCCAGGTCCGCCGCCTCCGGGAACTGGCCCTGGCGGTCCCCCGGGCCGAGCAGGGCCAAGCGGCGGCCCAGGCCGACAGACCGCCCCAGGCCGAAACCGCCCCGGCCGAACCGGCCCGGGAGATGGCCACGTCGCCCACCCCCGTGCCGTCCGCCACGGACACGACCACCTCCCCGACGCCCCCGCCCGTCGAGGCCGCAAAACCCGCGACAACGCCAAAAGACCCCTCCCCGCCTGCGCCGCCGCCCCCACCCGGGGACGCCCCGGCCAGGCCCGGCCCGGCCACGCCCCCCCCGGCCGGGAAACGGAAGCTGCTTGTGGCTGCGGCCGCCGCCTGCCTGGTCGGCCTGGCCCTTTTCCTGGCCCTGCGACCCGGCTCCGAGACCACGCCGCCGACCGCGCCCCCTGCGACCGCCCCGGCCCCGGCCGTTGCGGACGTGGCCGCGCCCAAGGCGGACCCGCAGATTCCGGCCGCCGCGCAGGCCCCGGCCGAACCGGTTCCGGCCGCACCATCGGCCGTTTCCCAGGACGCCCCGGATCCTTCGGCCCCCCAGGCCGCTCCCCAGGCGGACACAGGCACGCCACCGACGGACGCCCCGGACGCGCAGGACGCGCAGGACGGCCCGTCGCCAGCCGCACCGCCGGTCACGGCCGAACCGGCCCCGGCCGTCGCGCCAGCCGCCACGCCCGACGCCGCCTCAACCCCGGCCCGGGCCGAAACCGAACCTGCGGCGGCTCCGGCCCAGGC
>JAVHLG010000087.1 GCA_031082225.1 Desulfovibrionaceae bacterium
GGCGGGGGGGGCGAGGGTGACGAAAAAGCCGTCCGTCTGGCCCTGGCGCACGGCCTCATAGAAGTCCCGGGCCGCCTCCTGGGGCAGGCCGGTCAGGGTTTTTCGCAGCCTGGGGGTGATGTGGGGGTATGCCTGCCAGATGTCCGGGTTGTGGCGTACGGCCTCAAGATCCGGCCAGCCTGGTTCGGCTCCGAATTCCTCGGGCAGGGTGTCCGTCAGGCTCAGGCCCGATTTGGCGTCGATGACGAAAAAACGCCCCTCTCCCCGGGACAGGCACAAGGCCAGCCTCCTGGTGGGCCAGTCTCCAAGGACGCCCAGGATGCGGCGGTCCGACAGCCGCTTGCGCAGCCACATGGCCTTGGCCGGGGGATCGGCGGGGAGCGTCGGCTTGTGCTCCGACACGAAAAGAAAAAAACGGCCGGGTCCGGTCCGGCCGTGCAGGTACTTGGGAGCAGGCGCGTCGCACCCGACGGAGGGGGCGGCCCCGGAAAGTCCCAGGGAGAAGAGCCCCGGGGCAGGGAAGGCCATCTTGCGGCACCGCGCCCCGGTGAGCGTCCGGGCCAACTCCGGGAGCAGGCAGCGGAAAAAATCGGCTTCCATGGGCGCGTTCCGGCCGCAGCGCGGTGGATCGGCCGGGCTATTCGCCGCGCAGGTTTTCCTCGTCTTCCTGCTTGCTTTTGCACTTGATGCACAAGGTGGTCACGGGACGGGCCTTGAGCCTGGCCACGCTGATGTCCTCGCCGCACTCCACGCACTCGCCGTAGGTGCCGTCGTCGATGCGCTCCAGGGCCTCCTTGATCTTTTTGATCAGCTTGCGCTCCCGGTCCCGCAGGCGCAGGGTGAAGGCCCGGTCGGACTCGGCCGTGGCCCGGTCGGCCGGATCGGCGTAGACCTCCACGGTGTCGGTCATGTCCTCAATGGTTTCCTCACCCTTTTTGAGGATGTCCTGAAGCATGTTGCTTAAAAGATCTCGAAAGAATTCCACGTCTTTGGGGTCCATGCATCCCTCCTGGCGCGTAAGCCGTCCTTAAAGGCGGCTTCAAAAGAGATACCCTCTATCGCAAAGCCGCAAGGACGTAAAGCGTCCCTGGCGGTCGTCGGCGTTTTGTTTGTGAATTGTCGCATACGGTGTCCCGGCGGCCGGTGATGTCTGCACCTCGTCTTGCGGCGCATTCCGGAAAGTCATACGATTTCATGGAGGTGAAGGCCTGGATGGACGATGTGCTTCAAGGAGGATGCCTATGACGTCTTATCCGTGCGCCCTGGCCGCCGCCATGCGCCAGGAGGCCGAGTCCCGTCCCGACGAGGCCGTCTCGTGCGCCGTGGCGGGAAAACTGCTCGTGGCCGTGGGCGCTGCGAATATGGGGCTGTGCACCAACGTGGCCGGGGAGGCCTTTGCGCCTGCGTCTGGGAAAACCCTGCATGAACTGCTTCCGGGGCTGGCCTTGACCGGGCTTGACGGCCGGGCGGCCAGCCTGGCCGTGGCTGCGGCCGGAGCGCTTCTGCCGCCGCCCGGCGTTCCCGTGCGCAAGGCCCAGGATCTCATCATGGCCCATGGGGAGGGACGGCGTGTGGCCGTGGTGGGGCATTTTCCCTTTGTGGAGAAGATGGGCCCGGCCTTTGCCGCGTTTTCCGTGCTGGAGCGCGTCCCCCGGCCAGGGGATCTCCCGGCCGGGCAGGCGGACAGGGTTTTGCCCGAGGCAGACGTGGTGGCCATCACCGCCTCGGCCCTGGCCAACGGCAGCCTGGGGGGGCTCCTTGATCTGTGCGCGCCCGGGGCCTTCGTGCTCCTGGTCGGGCCCAGCACGCCGTTTGCCGTCTGCCTGTTCGACTTCGGCATTGATGTGTTGTGCGGCAACCTGGTGACGGACGCACCGGCCGTTTTGGACGGCGTGTCCCGGGGGCTTCCCTACCGGGCGCTTCAAGGGCTCTCGGCCGTGTGCGCCGTTCGAGAGGATTTTATGAAAAAATCCGTTGACGGGAAAAACGATTCCCGATAAACACCTTTCCTCGCTTGGCGGCCGCCGCGAGAAGCCCGGTCAGGACGTCGCAGGGGAAATCCCGTAACGGTTGACAACGAATCCGGGCGGACGTAAGAGACCGGTTCTTTGAAGACGAGGCGGCATAGCCAAGTGGTAAGGCAGAGGTCTGCAAAACCTCCATTCTCCGGTTCAAATCCGGATGCCGCCTCCACACTCCTGAAGCGGGAGTAACTCAGTGGTAGAGTGCAACCTTGCCAAGGTTGAAGTCGCGGGTTCAAATCCCGTCTCCCGCTCCAATTGAAATCGCCAAGGGCCGGTCACCACACCGGCCTTTTTTTGTACCCGCCGCGCCCCTGCGGCTCCCGGCGGACCACCTCAAGCCCCCGGAACATGCCGTGTCCCACAACGCACCCCCCATTTCCGTAACGGACGACGCCTCCCTGGACGAGTTGCTGGCTCTGGCCGGTCGGCGATACGATGTGCGCTTCGAGCCCGTCACCGTGGGCGACACCACCCTGGAACTGCTCCAGATCGCGGACATGGAGGCCGTCATCGACCGCCTGACCCGTCAATCCGGCGACGGGCCCCTGGAACTGCCGTTCTGGGCAAAAATTTGGCCCACCGCCATCCTCATGTCCTATTTTCTGCGCCGTCTGCCGCCTAAAAACGCCTCGGGCGCAACCAAGGCCATGCTGGAGATCGGTGCGGGGGTGGGCATCTGCGGACTCTTCGCCGCTGCCTGGGGCTTTGACGCGACCATCACCGACATCCACCCCGACGCCCTGCTTTTTTGCCGCATCAATATCCTGAAAAACGGCCTGTCGGCCAACGCCCGGGTCTGCCGGGCGGATTTTTCCGTGGACCGGCTGGGCAGGCGCTTCGACTACATCATCGGCTCCGAGGTGCTCTACCTGGAGGCTCTCCACCGTCCCCTGGTCAAGTTTCTGTCCGCCCACCTGTCCCTGGACCCGGAGGCCGAGATCCTTTTGGGCCGGGACTATCACCGCAAGGCCCCCGTATTTTTTCGTCGCGCCGAACCCGACTACGACATCGTCGACCGGACCCTGGGCTACAAGGAGACCACGCCGCCCGAGCAGCCCGGTGAGGCGGAGCGCATTGAGCGGCACTTGACCACCATCACCCGCATGCGGGCCAAAAAACATGCGTAAGCTCCTCCCCACGCCCAAGGGCTACGTGGCCGATTCGGACAAGGTCTGCTCCCCGGAGGAAACCGTGGCCAGGGCCAAGGCCGCCTTCGCGCGCTTCGGGTCGGGCATCCTGGCCGAGACCCGGCGCATCGACACCGGGCGTCTGGGCATCCCGATCTTTTTGAGCGTGTGCGGGGAAAAGGCCCGGGAGATCATGCCCACCCGCAAGCAGATGGGAAAGGGGGCCTCCCCGGCCCAGGCCGAGGCCTCGGCGCTCATGGAGCTTGTGGAGCGTTACAGCTTTTTTTCTTTTTGGAACACCCCGGACAATTTTCGGGGGCTGACCTGGTCCGAGGCCCAGGCCGCCTGGCCGGGACAGGTCATGCCCCTGCAGGAGATCCTGCGCGCGGCGGGGGATTCCCTGCCCCTGGCGGCTGCCGCCGAAATCATGGATCTCGTGTCCTGGCGTTTCACGCTGGCCAGGAACCTGACCCATGGGCGGGAGGAGTGGATACCCCTGGATTTTTTTAAAAAACTTAATGAATTCAATGGATCTTCAGCGGGAAACGGGCTTGAGGAGTCCATCCTGCAGGGGGCCTGCGAACTGGTGGAGCGCCATGTGTGCGCCGTGGCCGACCGCACCCGGCCCACGACTCCCACCATCGACCTGGATGCGATCGACGACGAGGTGCTTGGCAGGCTGGCGGACGCCTTCCGGCGCGAGGGGATTTTCCTTCTGCTCAAGGATTTCAGCCTGGGGATGCCTGTGCCCACGGTGGCGGCTCTGGCCTACGACCCGGCCACCTTCCCGGACGCCTCCGAGATCGTCTTCACCGCCGGAACCGCCGCCTCCCCGGTCAAGGCCGCCATCCGGGCCGTCACCGAGATCGCCCAACTGGCCGGGGACTTCGAGACGAAAAGCAACTACGAGGCCTCGGGCCTGCCGAAGTTTACGCATCCGGCTGATTTCGCATGGCTTCTGGAGGGTCCGAAAACCACCCTCGCGGCCATGCCCGGCATCGAGCGCGGGGACATCCTTGAGGAACTGGGCCTTTTGGCCCGGGGGCTTGGGGACAAGGGCCTGTGCCTCTACAGTGTGGAAACCACGCATCCGCAGCTTTCCCTGGTGGCCAACTACAATGTCGTGCCGGGATTTTTATTTCGGGAGCGCACCCCAAACGCCGGTCTGGGGCTGTTCGTGGGCCGCATCCTGGCCGAGGAAAGCCCTGTGCCCGTGGCCGCCAGGGGCCTCGACGTCCTGGCCGGACACTATCCGGAGGCCGCCTTCGTGCCGTTTTTCCGGGCCATGCTCGCCCTTCGCGAAGGAGACGACGCCCGGGCGGCCGGTCTTTTCGCCCTGGCCGAACCGCTTATGGCCGATGCCGAGGACAGGGCCCTGGCCGCCTTCTACCAGGCCCACGCCCTGACCCGGGAGGCGAAATGGGATGCGGCCGTGCCCCATCTCGACCGGGCCATCGGGCTGTGCCCCGAGGTCAAGGAATATTTCAATCTGCGCGGCGTAGCCCGCTTCAAGGCCGGGGCGTTCGAGGCAGCGGCCGGGGATTTCGAGGCCGCCCTGGAACTGGACAGCGGGTCGGCCATGGACCTGGCCAACCTGGGCCTGTGCCATGACCGTCTGGGGCATGCGGGCCGGGCCGTGCAGTATCTGCAGGCCGCCGTGAAGCTTGACCCCGGCCTGGATTTTGCCCGCAACCGCCTGGCCGAGCTTGTGGGTCAGGAATAACCCCTGGCGGCAACCCCTGGACAAATCATCGGAATGTGATAGGGGAGTGTTGCGGTTCACCTGCCTCTGGACGGACGGGGCAACTCGCGGTGTTGACGAGGCCAGTCCACGAAAGCGGCGAAGGGGGATTGACAAGACCGGTCCCGACTTTTAGAACCGCTCAAGATTGGTGCCGAAAGCCGCCAACGTATGACATCCATGTGGCTTTCGGGCGGCGACGCCCCGCGGGGGCCCTCCGCAAGACGTGACAAGAAACAGCGGATCGCTGTTTTTGGGTGGGGATGCCCGGTAACGGGTTGAGTTTTGACACTGATATGCCACAGTGTTAAAGACGAACGACACCTTTTTTCAACACTTAAGGAGGATGCGCATGGCCACTGTTGAATTCAAAGGAAAAACTTTTGATGTCGATGAAGACGGCTTCTTGCAGAAGTTTGAAGACTGGTGTGAAGAATGGGTCGAGTATGTGAAAGACTCCGAAGGCATCAAGGAACTGAGCCCCGAGCACCGCAAGGTCATCGAATTCCTGCAGGACTACTACAAGAAAAACGGCATCGCCCCCATGGTGCGCATCCTGTCCAAGGTGACCGGCTTCAAGCTGAAGCACATCTATGAGCTGTTCCCCTCGGGACCGGGAAAAGGCGCCTGCAAAATGGCCGGCCTGCCCAAGCCCACCGGCTGCGTCTAACCGTCGCCGCATTTCGATACCAAAGGCGGGGAGTTCGCTTCCCGCCTTTTTTTGCGCCTTGTGCGCCGGAATGGAACGATTGCCGAGAGAGCGGCGGCCTGCCGGGAGAAGCGGACGCAGGCGGATACGCCGCCACGCGTCATGGGGAGGTTTCCGGAGCTGGAGAAATGGCCCAGGGGCAACGAGCGAGGAAAACCGTCTCCTGACAGCGGGCCGCAGCCATCCCCCGGGCATGGCCCAGGGGACGTGGGACGTGGCGACTTTTTCGGTCGCGTCCCATGCGCTTGGGGCAGTGGGACGTGCATGAACCCCCCGCAGGGGGCCCTTCCGCCACCCCCCGGCGTGCGGGGATGAAGGTCGGGCTTATTTCTTTCTGGCCGCGTTTTTTGCGGCGGCGGCAGCGGCTGTGGCGGTCTTGCCCGGCGGCAGGGCGGTCTTGCCCGTGGCGGCGGGAACCGCATTTTTCCCGGCCCCCCTGCCTTTCCTGGCGGGTTTTGCGGATTTTTTCGCCGTGTCTTTTTTCTTCTTGGACGCAGGCAGTTTGCCTTCGTCGGCCAGCTTGAAGAGCCGCTTCTTCTTGCTGTCAAAGGTGATGGCGGTTTTGATGGCCGCCAGGCCCATGGCCATGATGCTCAAGACGATGACCAACCCCTTCTGCAACTGCCATTTCTGACGTTCCACCATGTCCGCCATGGCCCCCTGGCCGAACTGGGTGAGTCCGTAGACGAAAAGGGGCACCAGGATCAGCGCCAGGGCCAATCCGGCGATCTCCATCCACATGAAGTTACGGCCGAGCAGCATGGTGAAAAACGTGGAGTCGCGCACGATGCGCAGGCTCACCAGCCTGGAGCGCAGGGTTTTGATGCGTTCGTCCACCAGGGGCAGGGCCTCCTGGCTTTTGCGGAAATTCTCGGGGATGTTCAGGGTGGTGGTGCGCATCCAGTTGAGTTTGGCGGCGCAAAAATTGAAATCCCTGTTGAAATCCTTGAGAAGCTTGGGAAACGGAAACCAGGCCGCCTCCCGCTGGATGGACTTGAGTTCCTCGAACTGGGCCTGGCGCTTGGCCTGGATGCCTTTGATCTCGCTGTCCAATTTGGACGCGATGGCCTCGCGCAGGCCGCTGACCTGGGCCACCACATCCTTGAAGGCCACATAGTTCTTGATGGTTCCAAGCTTCGCCAGGGCCTGGATGCGGGCGGAGGTTTCCTTGAGATAGTCGTCATCCGGCGGGAAGTGGATGGACAGGGTGCCGGACATGGCCGCCAGCCCCTCCAGGGCCTCTTCGGCCGCCAGCGCGGCCTCGTTCCAGGGCTTCCACAGGGCGGCCAGAACATGGATGCGCCCCCGTTCCAGTTCCGGGTCGAGCAGCACCTTGTTGAAAATGCCGGGATCTGCGGCCATCAGTGCGGTAAAAAGGGACATGCCCTGGTCGGTAAAGCCCATCTTCACCATGCAGACGCCCTGTCGGTATTCAGGCTCCACCCAGCGCGGCGTTTCCTTGCCCGCCAGTTTGTACAGGCCGATGGCCTTTTGAAAATCCCCCTGCACCTCCATGGCCCGGGCCTGGAGATACAGAAAGCAGGCCCGATGCAGGGGCGTGTAGGAGAGCCGCACGGCCTCCTGCCAGTAATAGGCGGTCTTGACCCAGTCCCCGGCCTCCATGGCCAGAAAGCCCTGCACGGCCCTGGGGTGGTAGCCCCTGGTGTAGCGCAGAAGGGCCTGGGAAACGAATTTTTCCGTCTCCTCGACGTTGCCGACCCGCAGATTGTCCAGGGCCTGCCATAAAAATTCCCCCTCCCGGGGCGCGAGCTGGGATAGTCCCGCCGGGAGAT
This sequence comes from Desulfovibrionaceae bacterium, assembly GCA_031082225.1. Classification (GTDB taxonomy): domain Bacteria; phylum Desulfobacterota; class Desulfovibrionia; order Desulfovibrionales; family Desulfovibrionaceae; genus Desulfolutivibrio. The sequence continues at coordinate 7,395 of JAVHLG010000087.1, forward strand.
CCTTGCCCTTGCTGCGCCATACGGCCTCGATCATGCGCAGTTGGCTGGCGTAATTCACCTCGAAGGCGGCCTTGAGCAAAAGGGCCTTGTTGTCCGAGGCGGACAGAAGCGAGGCCGCCACGCTCCCCGTATCGCCTGCCAGGGCGGCGTCCAGAGCCTTGAAGTGCTCGTTTATGTCCGCGATGTCCCATCGGGAAAGGGTATCCCAGAGCCCGGGGTTCCATTCCCCAAGGCCCTTGGACGGGCAGGAGGCCGGGGTGTGGCTGGTCAGGCCGCAGTAGAAACACAGGGGTTTGTCGCCGGAAACCAGTTGGGCCGGATAGTCGACCGGCACCGTGCCGGTTTCGGCGGCGTCGCCTTCGGCCGCCAGCCGGACGCTGCACCAGTCTTCCACGGAGTTGCCGCGCGAGGCGTATCTGGCGTCGTTGATCTTGAAATCGCGGCCGAGCAGAAAGGCCGAACGGTAGCTCATGTGCGGGAAATCCGGGGTGAGCTTGTCCCAGTTGAGATTGATCTTGCGCGGCAGATCCTTGGCGAAGGAGAACCCTTTTTTGGGCACGGCGGCCATGACGCTCGGCCAATAATTGTGCTCCTGGGCGTCATTGTCCCGCAGGCTGGCGACCATGACCAGGATCTCGCGGCACCATGTCCGGAACTGGCGCAGGCCCTCCAGGGGATAGAGGATGAACCCCTCATGGGCCACATATTTGACGCCCATGCGCTCAAGCAGCTTTTGCAGCTTGCCGTAGATGGTGCGCCAGCCCTCGGAGGTGTTTTTATCCAGGGGATCGCCCAGGGGCTTGGTGATGAAATACCATCCCAGTCCGGATTCGTAGGACAGGCCCGGGGCGGGATCGAGCAGTTCCCAGGCCACCTTCATGAGCCCCGGCGGCGGCGGGGCCGGAGCGGTGGCAAGCCCCGGGGTGGCGGTGATCATGGCCTTGAGATTGGGATGGATCCAGATCTGGATGTCCTCGGCGGGCAGGATTTTCTGCCGTGTGGCGTCCACGGTGGCCCCCACGGTCAATTCCAGCCGGGGACCGATAAGGATGGAGGCGGGCATGGCCACCAGGCTCATGGCCAGCTTGTTCACCCGGCCCCATATCTGCATCCGGGCCAGGGCGTTTAAGGCCTCATCGCCGAAAAAGCACCACACGGACTGGTAGTTGTCCTCGGCCACGAGAAATCCGCCGTAATCCTGAAATATCTGGCCGAAGGAAGGATCGAGCTGGCCGGACCACACGGCCCAGACGGCGATGCCGGACTGGACCATGCGGGACTGGGGCACCCTCGGGGCCCGATCCAGAAGCGTGGAAAACGAAAGCATGGACAATCTCGCTCTTTTTTCCTACCAAGTGGCTATGGACATCTCACAAACCATCGCGACGCTGAAAAAGGAACCCGGCTTCCACGAGAAGGTGGGCATGATCCTGACCCACAACGGCGTGGCCAGGGCCACCTCCCGGGACGGTCGACCTGTCTCGCACATCGAGGTCATTCCGGACCGGGCCAAGATCGAGGCCATCCGGGCGGAATGCGAACGCCTGCCCGGGGTGTTTCAAATCGTCGTGGAGGCCCACGGCGGAACCTTCGTCCCCGGCGACGACCTGCTGTTTATCGTGGTGGCCGGCGATATCCGGGAAAACGTGCTCGCGGCCCTGTCCACGACCCTCAACCGGATCAAGTCCGAGGCCGTGGCCAAACGCGAGACCCTGGCCGCCTCCTGACCCGGCCGCCCCGGAGACGTGCGACCCGCCTTGAGACGCCAATCCGGGTCGCTACGCGCCGCGCTCCGGGTCGCCCGGACCTCGCAGGCTTTGCCGCGTCAATCCCCATACCCGGGCCGCCTCGTCCGTACGGCCCCGCTTGCAGCAGCCGTCGGCGTAAATCCGGGTCTTGCACACCAGTTCTTCCTCCATGCAATCCCGGTGCCATGGGCTCATTGCCTCGGTGGCCAGGAGCTTGGCCAGGGACCGGATGCGAAAGAGGTCCATGCCCACGAACCGGTTGGAGAGCTGATCCGGACGACCGCCCCGGCGCACGGTCAGGGCCGCGTCCAAAAGTCCTATCGGCCCGCGCAACAGCATGCGCAGCCACAGGTCGTAGTCCTCGCAGGCGGCAAGCCCCTCGTCGAATCCCCCCACGCGTTGCAGGAAATCCCGCTCGATCATGACGCTTGAGGGACTCACCAGACACAGGCGAAGGGCCTGGCGGAAAAAATCCCCGTCCTTTTTGAGGTGGATGCGCCTGGGATTGACCCGTCGGCCGCCCCGCATCCATATTTCCTGGGTCTGGCTCACGACATGGCCGGTGTCCGCCATATAGGCCAGTTGCCGCTCGATCTTGCCGGGAAGCCAGGTGTCGTCCGAGTCGAGGAAGGCCACGTAGCGCCCCCGGGCCAGGGATGTCCCCAGGTTGCGCGCCGCCGACACTCCCCGGTTTGTCGTGGCGACCACCCGAAGCCTGGGGTCGGAAAAACCGGCCAGGACCATCCGGGTGTCGTCCGTGGAGCCGTCGTCCACCACGATGACCTCAAGGTCCGCGCCGTCCTGGGACAGGGCCGAGGCCACGGCCTCGGCCACCATGGCGGCCCGGTCGAAGGTGGGGATGATCGTCGAAACCGTCACCATGCCGTTGCTCCCGGCTTTCCCATACCCCACTTGGCGTAAAGGGCCAAACCTCCCTCTTTCGTCCGGCCGCCTGCCGTGGCATGATCCCCGCAACCACGGAAACCGCCATGAACACCGACCCCCGACGCACCTACCGCCGCCCCCTGCCTCCCCGATCCGGGGAGACGGCCTTTCAGGTCGTGGTGGAGCAGACCGACCTGCACATCGTGGCCCGGCGCGACCTGTCCGTCGAGATGGCGGCCTATGTCCACGAACTGCGCGCCGGGCTCAAGAACCATATCCTCCTCGACCCGGCCTTCGCCCCGAGCCTTACCCCCGTGGACGTCCCGGACCATGCCCCGGACCTGGTGCGTCGCATGGCCCGCGCCGCCCGTCTGTGCGACGTGGGGCCCATGGCCGCCGTGGCCGGGGCCGTGGCCCAGGCCGTGGCGGATCGTTTCCGCCTCCAAAGCCCGGACATCCTGGTGGAAAACGGCGGCGACATCTACATGCATTCCACGGTGGAGCGCACCGTGGCCCTCCTGGCCAGGCCCGTCGAGGGCGCGCGCCTGGGGATTCACATCGCCGCCGGACGCTTTCCCCTGTCCGTATGCACCTCGTCGGGACGGGTGGGACATTCCGTGAGCTTCGGGCAGGCGGACATGGTGGCCGTGCTGGCCCGGGACGGCGCCCTGGCCGACGCCGCGGCCACGGCCCTGGCCAACCTCCTGCACCGCGAGGCGGACATGGCCCCCATGCTGGCCCATGCCAAAAGGCTGGCCAAACGTGGCGTCATCGGGGTCTTCGCCCAGATCGGCGAGGCCATCGGGGCCTTCGGCGACCTGGAACTGGTGGCGCTGGCAGATTGAACCAGGGCCGCCCCCTGGTGTGGCGTTCACAAAAAAGCGCTGTTTTTTGTGAACAAGAAAGCATGAATTCAATGGGTTGCCGCTTTTTCGGCCAGGACGGAAATGGCCAAACGCAACACTAGTAATCCGAGAGGTGGCGTCCGGAGACCCAGCCCTCCAGGGCGCGGGCCGGGACGTACACCCGCGTCCAGCCGTCGCCGTAACCCAGAACCTGGACCTCCTCGCCCTTGACCAGGGTGGCGGTCGCCGCGCAGGATGTGCCCGGGCAGGCCCGCAGGTTGAGGGTGGCCGATTTGACCCGGGTGATGACCGGGGCGTAGACCGGGGGCGGCGAAACGGGGACCGGCACGCAGCCGTAGCCCGGAGACCAGCCGTATCCGGCCGGGCAGGGCAGGGGGGCGACGGCGACCGTTGGCGGCGGCGCGGGTGCATAGCGGCTTTGCGGCACGTAGACCACGCAGCCGTGCAGGATGGACAGGATGCACAGCGCGGCAAGGGTCGGGAAAGAGAAAAGCCCAGGGCGCTTCATGGCGTTGCTCCTTACGCGGGCGTGGGCGTGCGGCACAGGGGCTGCCCGGTGTGGGTCCGGGTGGAGACACCAGGACCAGTGTCGCCTGCCTGAAAGAATATCGGCCTATTTTTTAAGAAAAAAAGAAGTATTTCAAATTGTTGCCATAAATATCCGGATACCCCGGTTTCGATGATGCAACACTAGCATCCCCCCCGTGGACGGTCAACGAAGGCGCATGGCGCAATCGCTCATGACCGGCGGCCGGGGCGCGCGGTCGCCGAAACCCTTTACATTGGCCACCCCCTGCGCATAAGATGTTTCTTTTTGTTTCCACCTCGCGAATCCAACAGCGGGAGACCCGATCATGGCCCCACATTTTCTCACCATCCTGGACATGACCTGCGCCGACGCCTGGAAGGTGCTCGGCAAGGCCGCCGACATGAAGGCCGAGGACTATCGCAGCAGCCTTCTGGCCGGGAAGAACATCGCCCTGGTTTTCGAAAAGGCCTCCACCCGCACCCGGGTGTCCTTCGAGGTGGCCATCGCCCACCTGGGCGGCAACGCCATCTTCATGACCAGCCAGGATTCCCAGCTTGGCCGCCATGAGCCTGTGCGCGACACCGCCCGCGTCCTGTCCCGCTATGTGGACGGCATGGTGGTGCGCACCTTCGGCCACGACAAGCTTATGGAACTGGCCGCCCACAGCGCCGTGCCGGTCGTCAACGCCCTGTCCGACGACTACCACCCCTGCCAGGTCTTAAGCGACATCCTGACCATTCGCGAGCACGCTTCGGATCTGACCGGCGTACGCGTGGCCTACGTGGGCGACGGCAACAACATGGCCCATTCCTGGATCAACGCCGCCGTGCATTTCCCCATCGAGCTGACCCTGGCCACCCCTGAACGGTACGCGCCCAACCCGCGCATCCTGGAACATGCCCTGTCCCTGGGGGCCAAGGTCCGCCTGACCCATGACCCTGTCTCCGGCGTGGCCGGGGCCAACTACGTCTATACCGACGTGTGGGCCTCCATGGGCCAGGAGGCCGAACAGGAGGCCCGGGCCAAAATCTTTTTCCCCTTCCAGGTGAACGAGGCACTGCTTTCCCACGCCGCGCCGGGTTGCATGGCCCTGCACTGCCTGCCCGCCCACCGGGGCGAGGAGATCACCGACGAGGTCATGGAAGGCCCGCGTTCCCTGCTCTGGGATCAGGCCGAAAACCGGCTGCATATGCAAAAGGCCATCCTGGAATGGGTCTTCGATTCCGGGGCCCGGGCCGATTAACGCAACACCAAGCACACGGACGACACCGACATGAGCGACGTACAAAAAGTGGTCCTGGCCTATTCCGGCGGCCTGGACACCTCGGTCATCCTCAAGTGGATCAAAAAGACCTACGACTGCGAGGTCGTCACCCTCACCGCCGACCTGGGCCAGGAAGAGGAACTGGACGGCCTGGAGGAAAAGGCCCTGCGCACCGGCGCGTCCAAGGCCTACATCCTCGACCTGCGCGAAGAGTTCGCCGCAGACTTCATCTTCCCCATGCTGCGGGCCTGCGCCGTGTACGAGGGCCGCTATCTGCTGGGCACCTCCATCGCCCGGCCGCTCATCGCCAAGGCCCAGGTGGACATCGCCCGCTCCGAAGGGGCCACGGCCATCGCCCACGGGGCCACGGGCAAGGGCAACGACCAGGTGCGTTTCGAGCTCACGGCCAACGTCCTGGACCCGCGCCTGAAAGTCATCGCCCCCTGGCGGGAATGGGATTTCCGCTCCCGCACGGATCTCATCGCCTTCGCCAGGGAAAACGGTATCCCTGTGCCGTCCGACAAGGGGCCGTCCTACAGCATGGACCGCAACCTCATGCACTTAAGCTTCGAGGGCCAGGAACTGGAAGACCCCTGGAACGAGCCCGGCCCCGGCAGCCACCAACTCTGCGCGCCCATCGAGAAGGCCCCGGACAAACCCGAGATCGTCACCATCGACTTCGAGAAGGGCGATCCCGTGGCCGTCAACGGCGAGCGCCTGTCCCCGGCGGCCCTGATCAAGACCCTCAACACCCTGGGCGGCGTACACGGCATCGGCCGCCTGGACATGGTGGAGAACCGCTACGTGGGCATGAAGTCGCGCGGGGTCTACGAGACCCCGGGCTGCACCATCCTGCACGCCGCGCACCGCGACCTGGAAGGCATCTGCATGGACCGCGAGGTGTTGCACATGCGCGACCAGCTCATCCCGCGCTACGCCGAGATGGTCTATTACGGCTACTGGTTTTCGCCCGAGCGCAAGGCCCTCCAGGCCCTTATGGATCAGGCCCAGGAGCGCGTCACCGGCACGGTGCGCCTCAAGCTGTATAAGGGCAATGTCGTCCCTCTGGGACGCAAGTCGCCCCTGTCGCTGTACAACGCCAACTTGGCGACCTTCGAGGAAGACGAGGTCTACAACCAGGCCGACGCCACGGGATTCATCCGGCTGGCCGGCCTGCGCCTGCGCGGCCTGGGAAGATAGGAAGGCCTCCGGCGGCCAGGGGGGAAACCTTTTTGAAAAAAGGTTTCCCCCCTGGACCCCCTTTCGAAAAACTTCGGCGCGCTTCGCGTCCGCGTTCGGGAGAGAGCATTCTCTCCGAACCACCTGGATTTCCGGGCGTCATGCCCCGGCGCTCTGCGCCGGGG
>JAVHLG010000088.1 GCA_031082225.1 Desulfovibrionaceae bacterium
CAAAGGGGCACGGCCCCTTTGGAAACCCCGAACGGTGCGCCCGAACCTCTTTGCGGAGTTCCCGCGCCGAACCAGGACATCCAGGTCGGGCGACGGGTCGCCGGAAACGGACGGTGGCGACGTGGAGCGTAGCGTAATTCGTCGCCGCCGGACGTTTGCCGCCGACCCCGAGCCCGGCCAATATCCCCTCTTCAGCGCGGCCCCCGCGCCTCCAGCTCCCTTATGGCGTCCCGGGCGATCCACCGCGCCTGGGGCGTGTCCTGATCCAAAATGCGCCGGGCCGTCTCCAGTGCCGCCAGCCGCAAGGACTCATTGCGCTTGCCGATGCCGCGTAGCGCCCAGTTGACGGCCTTTTTCACGAAGTTCCGTCCATCGCACGCCGCAGCCTCCACCAGCCCCAGATATCCCAAAAACCGCTCATCCGACGCCTTCTTGTCGTGCACGGCCAACGACGCCATGAGCGAAAACCCGGCCCGGCGCACAAACTCCTCCGGCCGTCCCGCCCACTCCCGGGCCTTGTCGTGAGCAAGCGGCGTCTTCCTGACCAGATTGTTGGTGAACATGTCGCAGATGTCCCAGGAATCCAGGTCCGCGACCCACTTCTCCAAAAGCGCGTCGTCAACCTGCACCGGATCGGCGGTCAGACAGGCCAGAAGCCGGACCTCGTGCAGCCCCGTGTCCCACAAGGCCAGCGCCAGTTCATGGTCCTGGCCGGTCTCCTTCCGGATGCCGCGCACAAAGGCCACGGACACCCCGGCGGCCTGGGCCACGTTGATGCCGTATCTGGCCATGCCCTGGCGGTTGTGCTCGCTTCCGGCGGCCCGGATGCGGGCGGCGATGTCGCCCGCCAGCGCCAAAACATCTTCCATGCTTCCTCCCGTCGTCAGAAAAGCGGTCACCGCATCCCGCGATCTCAATGCTCGTCCGGGCAAGTCCCGGTCCGACAGCAATCCTCTCTCTTTCATGTGATCCCACAGGGCGCAAGCCCTTCCCCACACCACCGTCCCCGCCCCCCTGCCTTGACTTGCCGCGCCCAAGCGTGGATATCCATACCATGACGGAAAATCCTCGCGGCGCGGCCGCGAAAAGGAGTGCCCCATGGACAAGGATACCGCGCTGGTTCTGTGGTTCGACCAGATCACCATCGAGGACGTGCCCTACGTCGGCGGCAAAAACGCCAGCCTGGGCGAGATGTACCAGGCCCTGACCGGCAAGGGCGTGCGCGTCCCCAACGGTTTCGCCGTCACCGCCACGGCCTACCGCCGCCTGCTGGCCGGAAGCGGGGCCATGGACAAGATCAAGGCCATCCTGGCCGATCTGGACACCCACGACATGGACAACCTGGCCGAGCGCGGCCGCAAGGTGCGCTCGCTCATCCGCAACCTGGAGTTCCCCGACGACCTGCGCCAGGCCATCATTTCCGCCTACCGCGCCCTGGAGAACCAGTACGGCAAAGACGCCGACGTGGCCGTACGCTCCTCGGCCACGGCCGAAGACCTGCCCGACGCCAGTTTCGCCGGGCAGCAGGAGACCTATTTAAACATCCACGGGGCCGAGGAGGTCATTGAGGCCTGCGGCCGCTGCTTCGCCTCGCTTTTCACCAACCGGGCCATCTCCTACCGCGTGGACAAGGGCTTCGACCACTTCTCCATCGCCCTGTCCATCGCCGTGCAAAAGATGGTGCGCAGCGACCTGGCCGCCAGCGGCGTCATGTTCAGCATCGACACCGAGACCGGCTTCACCGACGCGGTGTACATCACCGGGGCCTACGGCCTGGGCGAAAACGTGGTCCAGGGCGCGGTCAACCCGGACGAATGGTACGTGTTCAAGCCGACCCTCAAAAAGGGCTTCAAGCCCGTGATCATGAAGAAGGTGGGAGAGAAGGCCATCAAGATGGTCTACACCGAGGACGCCAAGCAGCCGACGAAAAACGTGCCCGTGCCCGACTCGGATCGCCGCCGCCTGACCATAAACGAGGGCGAGGTGCTGGATCTGGCCCGCATGGCCTGCATCATCGAGGACCACTATTCGGCCAAGGCCGGACACCACAAGCCCATGGACATCGAATGGGCCAAGGACGGCATGACCGGCGAACTCTACATCGTCCAGGCCCGGCCCGAGACCGTGCACGCCATCAAGGACCTGACCAAGCTCGTGAAATACGTGCTGTCCGCCCCGGGCGAGGTCGCGGCCACGGGCAAGTCCGTGGGCGAGCGCATCGGCAAGGGCGAGGCCCACGTCATAAAAGAAGCCCACATGATCAAGGACTTCCGCAAGGGCGAGGTGCTGGTCACGGACATGACCGACCCGGACTGGGAGCCGATCATGAAGATCGCCTCGGCCATCGTCACCAACCGGGGCGGCCGCACCTGCCATGCGGCCATCGTCAGCCGGGAACTGGGCATCCCGTGCATCGTGGGCACGGGCCACGGCACCGACGCCATGACCGACGGCGAGGGCGTCACCGTGGACTGCTCCCAGGGCCCCACGGGCTACGTCTACCGGGGGCTTCTGGACTTCGAGGTCAAGGAGACGGACCTGGCCAGCCTGCCCCGGCCCAAAACCAAGATCACCATGAATCTGGCCAGCCCCGAGCAGGCCTTCGAGAAGAGCTTCATCCCCAATGACGGCGTGGGCCTGGCCCGGGAGGAGTTCATCATCAACTCGTACATCCGCGTCCATCCCCTGGCCCTTCTGCGCTTTGGCGAGCTCAAGGACATTGAGGTCAAGCGCACCATCTACGACATGACCATGGGCTACGAAAACAAGGCCGACTATTTCGTGGACAGGCTGGCCGAGGGCGTGGGCATGATCGCGGCGGCGTTTTATCCAAAGCCGGTCATCGTGCGCCTGTCGGATTTTAAGTCCAATGAATACGCCAACCTGATCGGCGGGGCGCAGTTCGAGCCGCATGAGGAAAACCCCATGATCGGCTGGCGCGGGGCCTCGCGCTACTACGATACAAACTACAAGGAGGCGTTTGCCCTGGAATGCCGGGCCATGAAAAAGATCCGCGAGGAGATGGGGCTGACCAACCTGGAGATCATGATCCCGTTTCCGCGCACCGTGGCCGAGTCGCGCCAGGTGCTGGCCACCATGGCCGAATTTGGCCTGGTGCAGGGCGAAAACGGACTGCGGGTCATCGGCATGTGCGAGATACCGTCCAACGTGATCCTGGCCGACGAGTTTTTGGACGTCTTCGACGGCTTCTCCATCGGCTCAAACGACCTGACCCAACTCATCCTGGGCGTGGACCGGGACTCGGAACTGGTGGCGCATGTCTATGACGAGCGAAACGAGGCCGTGAAACGCATGGTGAAGCAGGTCATCGAGGTGGCGCGGCGCAAGGGCAAGTACATCGGCATCTGCGGCCAGGCCCCCAGCGACTATGTGGAATTTGCGGAGTTTTTGGTGGAGTGCGGCATCGAATCCATGTCCTTAAATCCCGACACGGTGATCAAGACCACCCTGGCCGTGGCGGCCCTGGAGAAGCGGCTGGGCGTGGCCTAGGGGGACGCTTGCAGGGGTGCGGGGGAATCTTTGAAGAAAGGTTTCCCCCGCGCCCCTCATGCCTTCACTGCACCGCACTCCAGTCCGAGGCCCAAAGGCTTGTGCGCTATGAGCCGGATTGCTCCAAAAGCTGCGACAGCATCGCCAGAAGCTGCTCTTTTCCCACCGGCTTGGCCAGGTAGCCGTCCAGACCGGCGGCAAGGATCTTATCCCGGTCTCCAGGCATGGCGTAGGCCGTCAGGGCGATCATCGGAATACGCGATTTCTCCTTGAATTTTGCATCACCGCGAATGATCCCTGCCGCCTCGATGCCATCCATGACCGGCATCTGGATATCCATGATGATCGCATCGACATCGTTGTGAAGGACGTAATCCAGGGCCTGGCGCCCATCCTCGGCGGTGGCGACGGAATATCCGGTCTTCTCCAACTGCCCTTTCAAGACGATGCGATTGACAGCCTCGTCCTCCACGACCAGGATGCGGACCTTTTCCATGTCCCGCCCGGGTTCGGGCAACTGCTCGCCAGGGGAAGCGACACGGCCTGGCTCCGCGTTATCGAACGATAAGACCAGATACACGGATGTCCCCACCCCTTCCTCGCTCGCGATGCATGCCTCGCCGCCCATCAGACGGGTCAAACGTCTGACGATGGCCAATCCCAATCCCGCGCCTTGATACCGTCGTACATATGACCCCTCCACCTGGGTGAACGGTTCAAAGATGTCCGTCAATTTCTGTTCCGGGATGCCAATCCCCGTATCGACGACCGTGAAAAGGATACGAGAGGGGGTAACACCAACCGGGGATACGCGGTCTACATGGATTTCGACGTTTCCTTTTGGCGTGAATTTCAAGGCGTTGCCAACAAGATTGAACAGGAGTTGCCGCAACCGTATTTCGTCGCCGATGAGATTGCAGGGGATGTCTTCGTCGATATGGCAAGAGAGGCTGAGTCCTTTCTGGGCAGCCTCCTGGTCGAAAATGTCCCTTATCGATACGCATACTTCCATGATGCTGAACGGAGCGGACTGAACGGCAAGTTTCCCGGACTCGATGACGGAAAGATCCAGGATGTCGCTTAACAGGCGTGTCAAGCGCTTTGAGGAATTGAGGGCCAAAAGGATATACTCTTGCTGCTCAGCGCCAAGATCGCTGGCCTCCAGCAGATTGAGTATCCCGATGATGCCGTTGAGCGGGGTACGAATCTCGTGGCTCATGTTGGCCAAAAACTCGCTTTTGGCCTTGCTCGCGGCCTCGGCTTTCCAGGCGAGTTCTTCCGCGTTGGCCAAAGCGGCGCGCAGCGCCTCCTCAGCCCTGACCCGATCCGTGACGTCCCTGGAAAAGACGGCGACCTGGGCGGCCTCGCCCGAATCGTCAAGGACGGGAAACATCCGCACCTGGTAGCATTTGCCGTTGACCCGCTCGTCGATGTCGACCCATTGTCCGCTCTCGGCGATCTGCGCCAGTCCTTCCCTGCGAACCGCAGCAACATCCGGGGGCAGAAAATTCCCCATGTCTCTGCCGACCATGTCCCGCATCTTCAGGCCGCGTCGTCGGCTTCCCTGCTCATTGACGGCCAGGATGGCGCCCGAGGCGTCCAGAAGCATCACCGAGTCGGTCGTGGCGTTGATAAGCGCCCGTATCTTCTGCTCACTCGTCCACAGTTCCATGAGGGTGTCGTGGCGGTCGATGGCCAGCGCGTACAGGTCGGCCAGACGCTTGACCACCTCCAGGTCGCTCTCCGTATACTTCTCTGGCGTATTGGCGAGGGCGATGAGGCCGATCAGTGTGTCTCCGCTCATGGCCGGAACCGCGAGGAAGTTCCGTAGCCGGATGTGCCCCCTTGGAACGCCTCGTGAGGCAGGGTGGGAACCAGGATCATTGGTGTAAAAGGACAGGCGCGTATTGAGGGCATGCCCCCAGAGGGCAGAATAACTGCCATCTGGTTTCGGTGGGAATATGATCCGTTTTCCCGTCTCCCCCATTTGGCATTCCGTTTCCAGCATCCGCGTCAGGGTATGGCAGACAACATCCCGGGTATTCTGGTCGACCACAGCGACCAATGCATGGTTGCTGCGGGTCAGGGAACAGGCGTAGTTCTGGGTGATGTCCGCAATGTCTTGCAGCGTGGTGGCTTTGTCGATCAACGCTCTCGACATTTCGGACATGGCCGTGTTGACGGCCAGTTCCCTGGCCAGGCTGTTCTCGGCACGCTTGCGGTCGGTGATGTCCCGGTTGCTGGCGCGGCGGCCCAGGGAGGTGCCGTCCGGTCTCCTGATATCCGTACAGGTGTGGTTGAGCCACACGATTCGTCCCGATTTGTGAACGATGCGAAAATCCATATTGCAGGGAGTGCTGCCGCCTTGAAGCGAGGTGCGAAGGTGTTGGTCGTACAACGCAACATCATCTGGATGAACGATGCTCCGGAAAAATTCGGACGAGCGCAGGAAGTCGTCGACAGTGTATCCCGTCACCCTTTCGCAGGAGGGCGACATCCACACCAATTCGCTGCCTGGAGCAATCCAGTACTCCCAGTCGTAGGTGAAATCAGCCACGGTGCGGAATTTTTCTTCGCTCTCACGCAGTCTTCCAATAAATAAAAGGGTATTCAAGGCCTCCTGGATGCGGCCTCCCATGGCCTTGAAAACCGCCTTGTCCTCCGGGGACCAGACGCGTTCCCACGAACACTGGTGCACCCCGAACAGCCACGGTTTGTCGATCTTGGGAAAAAGCGCGAAGGCGAGGAAGGATTTGACGCCATATTCATCCGTTAGCGACGGCTCCAGGGGCATATCCCCCCCCGGACCGCAGGAGGTCGGTTCCTCTGCGGCCAAAAAGCGACTCCAGGCCTCCCGGTTATGCGGGGTGAGACGAAACTGATCGGCCGAAACGCCGCCGCCGGGCCATTCCGGCCTGGTGCGCTCCATGGGCACGCTCCAGAATTCGGTGTCGACATCGCAGGGATAGACAAGCCAGGCCCTGTCGGCCTGCATGACATCGAGAACCACCCCAAGGGCGTCATGCATCATCTGCTCTACGTTTGGCGCCTTCCGGATGACGTCGTCTATCCGCCCGAGGTTCCACATGAAGGCGAGGTTTTCCTTGAGGGCCTCATCCGCCTTCTTGCGGGACGTGATATCCGTGTAGACGCCAAGCACGGCGAAAGGCTGGCCATTGTTATCCGCCAGTGGAAGTTTGGTGGTTTCGATCCAGATCCGGGAGCCGTCCGCTTGGAGTAATGTCTCGACAATGTTGCGTTTCGGGGTATTGCTTACCAGCACCTCCCGGTCATCGGCTCGGTAGGCGTCGGCATCCTCCGTTGTCCAGGGGAGATCATAGTCGGTTTTACCGACGATATCTGTAGGATGCTTCATTCCGGCCGCCACAGCGAAGAGGCGGTTGCATCCCAGATAGCGGCCGTCAACATCCTTCCAGAAAATGGATTGCGGGACAGTGTCCAGAATCATGTTCAGGGTCGCCCGGCTCTTGCGGAGTTCCTCCTCCGAGCGCCTGCGCCTGCGGATTTCCCTGGCCTGGGCCGCGATGCCTATGACTGAAACGATCAACGCCAATGAAATAGATGCAATTGTCCAATACAGCGTCTGTTTCTGCAATTGCTCCCTGGTCTTGAATATGATTTCTTTCCCTCTCCATTTATCAATGATATTGTCGTATGTGCCATCATTTCTGATTTCAAACAATGCCTTGTTTATATCAGCAAGAAGAAAATCATTTCCTTTTTTTACAGCAATGGATGAATAGCTCCGACTGATTGGTTCTTCAACCATCTTGATATTATGTATATTATTTTCAGCAAGGACATAACACCCCACCCAACGATCCGCGACCACGGCATCAATCTCGCCGTTTTTTAATTTTGTGAAGCCGACAACGAAATCCGGAATGACCTCGACAATGATTTGAGGATCTTTTTGCAGCAGAAGAATCGGCAGCCCATTGCCTTCCACTCCGACTTTCAGTCCGCGAAGATCCTGCATGGATTTGATGCCATGATGTCTGGAGGTGGTAAAAATTGAAAACTCAGAAGAAAGCAGGGGTTCCGAAAAATCAAATACCTTCAACCGGTCAGGGTTGGCGTTGATCTGCAGCAGGGCGTCCGCCTGGCCATCGACAACGCGTTTCTGGGCTTCGCCCCATTCCATGAGCCGGATTTCCACCGGGTGGAGCATGCGCTTCGCCAGGGCTTCGACCAAATCAATGACAACGCCGACCGGCTTGCCATCCTTTACGTAGTTCATGGGTGGAAGCGATTGATTTCCGAGGAATACGACAGGCTTGCCGGTGATACTGACAGGATCTGGCACCCATGAAGACCCAAGTCGCTCCATGTCAGTCGCCTGCATGTCTGTCGCACCCGCAAAGGCATTGGGCAATCCAAGACCTATCCATGAGAACGCAGCGCAAAACACAAACAACGTGATGACGAATTTAGCTGCTAAGCGATTCATACGAGATCCATGCGATAGCATCTTACTTCATCTCCAGCATTCTTCTCGACCAACCATTACATCGAGTCAACAACTTATGAAAATCGTCAATCCACACCACTTAATTTGATGAACAATAATCGAATATTGTATTGCATTTGTTTTCAATTACCCCAGGCGAAACACAACACGATAACCAATTATCTTAGTGTATGCCACCACTTTCCTCCAAATGCAAGCGCAAAAATTGTCAAGACAAAATAATCACAAGCCACTTCAGCAGCCACTAATACAATTTTCGCATTTTGCTCACAATATGCACATAAAACAGAAATGCACTTATTTTGCGTTACCATGACACCTCTTACACGCCCATACGCACAAATACAGATTCCACGCAAACCCGCCGAAAATCAACACTGCTGTCTTTCGTGACTGACATGGCGCTCATTGGTGCCATGTCACCTCGATGTAACTTCTTCTCGATTTACGAGCCTGTCCCAGGAACCTCTTTCGAAACAGATTTTCCACCATCCCTCCCATGGTCGAGGACGAACGTGTCTCAGAGGCCCGGAAATCGACGGAGCATATTCAGAAGGTACGTATTTCTCTCTCGACCAACCATTCGAAGGACAGGCTCCTATAACCAGGGAAATCTCTTCCTCCACAATCTGCCGCATCGCCGTGAATCGGCGCTCGTTCGACAGCCCTTACCCGAACCTGGACGCCTTCCGGGAGCCGGAGGACGCCCTCTCCCCCCTCGCCAATCCCCCGCAAACGCGGTACATCGCCCCCCCATGAGCCGCATCGCCGTGAATCGGCGCACGTTCGACAGCCCTCACCCGAACCTGAACGCCTTCCGGGAGCCGGAGGACGCCCTCTCCCCCCCTCGCCAATCCCCCGCAAACGCGGTACATCGCCACCCCATGAGCCGCATCGCCTCCGAGGCCGCGTTCCTTGGCCTCATCGACCGCCATTTCCCGCGCCGCCATGACGCCGTGTCCCTGCATCGCGGCGACGACGCCGCTGTGCTGGACCTGCCCGGGCGGATATGCCTCACGGCGGACCTCTTTTTGGAGGACGCCCATTTCCGGCGCGCCTATTTCTCCCCTGGCGACATCGGCTACAAGGCCCTGGCCGTGAACGTCAGCGATCTGGCGGCCATGGGGGCCAGGCCTCTGGGATTTGCCCTGGTGCTCACCACCCCGGCCGATGCGGATGCGGATTTCTGGGACGGGGTGTTCGCAGGCATGGCCGGACTGGCCGACGCCCTGGACCTGCCGCTTGTGGGCGGCGACCTGAACCGGGGGCCGGGCGTGGCCCTGGCGGTCACGGCCTGGGGCGGCGCCGGGCCGTCGGGACGGTTTCTCACGCGCGGGAACGGCCGCCCCGGCGACGCGCTATTTGTGGTGGGCGAGGTGGGGTTGGCCGCTGTGGGGCTGCATGTCCTGGAGGCATCCGGTCGTGCGGCCATGGAATCCTGGCCCGTGGCCACAACGGCCCATCTGCGCCCGGCTGTGCGCGTGGAGGCGGGACTGGCCCTGGCCGCCGTCCCTGGCCTGCGCGGGGCCATGGACGTCTCGGACGGACTGGCCGCCGACCTGCCCCGCTTCCTGGCCCCGGGCACCGGCGCGGACATCCGTCTCGATCCGTCCTGGCTGCATCCCGAGGTTGTGGCCCACGCCGCCTCCCGCGGCCTGGACCCGGCCGAGGCCGCCTTTTTGGGCGGCGAGGACTATGCCCTTTTCGGCGCGGTCGCGCCCGAGGCCCTGCCCGAGGTGTTGCGGGCCGTGCCCACGGCCCGGCCCATCGGCACGGTCACGCCCGCGCCCGGAATTCTCCTTAACGGCCGCCCCGTGACCGGGCGCGGCTTTGACCATTTCGGGTCCTCCCCATGCTCCAGTTGATCCTCGGCGCGGCCTGCATCAGCTTTTCAGCGGTGTTCGTGAAGCTGGCCCACGTCTCGGCCCTGTCGGCGGCGTTTTACCGCATGGGCGTGGGCGGCCTGGGGCTTTTGGCGGCCATGGCCCTGGCCGGACGGCTCGGCGCGATCCGGGGGCCGCTGGTGGCCCGGGCCCTGCCCTGCGCCGTCTTTTTCGCCCTGGACCTGTGGACCTGGCATTTGAGCATCAAGATCGTGGGGCCGGGCATGGGCACGCTCCTGGGCAACTTCCAGGTGTTCGTCCTGGCCCTGGCCGCCGTGCTGATTTACAGGCAAAAGGCCGGGCCGGTCTTCTGGCTGTCCATGGGACTGGCCGTGGTCGGGCTCTACGCCATGGTCGGGGTGGGTTTCGGGGCCAGGCCGCCGGAATACGGCCTGGGCGTCCTCTACGGCCTGTGCACCGCGTTTTTCTACGGCCTGTACATCTTAAGCCTGCAAAAGGCCGTGTCCGGCTTTTCCGCCAGCGACCCCCTGGCCATCACGGCCATGCTGTCCCTGGGCGCGGCAGCCATCATCGGCTGCGGCATGCTGGCCCTGGGCGACACCTTCGCCATCCCGGACACGGCATCCGTCCTGTCGCTTGCGGCCTACGGCCTGGTATGCCAATCCCTGGGCTCGCTTCTGATCAGCCGGGGGCTCATGCTGACGCCCACGGTTTTGGCCGGACTGGTCCTTTTATTACAGCCGGTTTTGGCATATGTCTGGGACATCCTCTTTTTCGCCAAGCCCATGAGCGCGGCCGAACTGTCCGGCGCGGCCCTGGCCCTGGCGGGGATTTACCTCGGATCTTCGTGGAGGAAGAAGGCATGATCGACGCCACGCTTCGCTTTATCGGCACGGTGCGCTCGGAACTGCGCGACCGCAAGGACGCCCCGAAAAACGAATCCGAGGGCGCGCCCCCGGCGGCCATCGTCCTGGACCCGGCCTATCTGGAAGGCCTGGACGGGCTGGCCATCGGCCAGGAAATTTTCGTTTTGACCTGGCTGCACCTCTCGGATCGCGACGTGCTCAAGGTCCATCCGCGCAACAACAAAACAATCCCCAAACGCGGCGTGTTCTCCACCCGCTCCCCGGCCCGGCCCAATCCCATCGGCCAGCACCGGGTCCGCATCACGGACATCGAGGACGGCGGCACGGTGCATGTAGACGCCCTGGAGGCTTTGGACGGCACCCCGGTGGTGGACATCAAGCCCGCCGGTCGCCCGTACATGTCCCCGTCCGCCACGGACTGAGGGGGGCGTCCGCGAGGTCTTTCGCCCCGGCGCGGCACTTCGGCAGGCTGGTTTTTTTCGCCGTCCTGCGGTACCTACTTGCCCCAGTCCCGCGCATTGGTTAAAAACATTGAGAAAAATCGCACGAAAGGAGTCGTCATGGCCAAGCAGGAAATCAAGAAAGTCAACGGCGTCGTCACCGCCTTTTTCGCCCACACCGGCCACATCACCAAGGCCGAGGCCCAGGAGATGAGCGGGCTGGATGCGTCGCATTTCGAGGAAGTCTACACCAAGGCCGCCAAGCTTTTCGACAAGATCGACGGCGACAAGAACACCAAGGTGAACAAGCTGCTGGACCACCTGGCCGCCGAGGTGGACGAATACATGAAAAAAATCAGCGGCGTCGGCATCGCCTAGGGTCACAGGGACGCCCCGCCGCCCTGCCGCGTGAACCATCTTTTCGTGCGCCGCCCCGGGATGCGACACGGCGTCCCCCGGGGCGGCGATACGCGGCGTGACCACCACGGGACACGGGCCGCGCCGGGTGACCATCCATGGCTCGGCCGAACCCAGGACGCCCGCTCCGTCAGGGCCGCGTGGCCATCCTTGGCAAAACCGCGCCCAGGACGCCCGCTCCGTCAGAGCCGCTCGTCCAGACGCACGCCCCGGGATCATTGACCATGCCCACGGCCGCTCCCCCTCCTGTCGGCCACCACCGGCCCGGCCGCGACCTGCGCCGCAGCGCACAGGCCGCCATGGCCTTCTGCCGGTTCGTGATCGCCGCCTTTCTCAAGGACCGCTGCCTGATGCAGGCCTCGGCCCTGTCCTATGCCACGGTGCTGTCCATCGTGCCGCTTTTCGCCGTGGCCTTCGCCGTCACCAAGGGACTTGGGCTGTACGACGCCCCCCAGGTGCGGCAACTGCTTTTGGGCCTGACCGCCGGACGGACGGAGGTGGCCGACTCCATCCTGCAATACATCCAAAACACCAACGTCCAGGCCCTGGGGGTCATCGGCACGGCCTTTTTGCTGGTGACCGCCGTATCCCTGGTGGGCACCATCGAATCCGCGTTCAACGCCGTCTGGAAGGTTCCGGCGGATCGGGAACTCGGGAGGCGCTTCATCAACTACGTGGCGCTCATCGTCATCTGTCCGGTGTTTTTTTTCGCGGCCTTCGGGGCTACGGCAGGTTTGCAAAACGTGGCCCTGGTGCGCTGGCTTTTGGAATTCGCCCTGCTCAGCCGCGTCTATCTGCTCTTTCTGGCCTTTCTGCCCTATCTCATGCTCTGGGTGGCGCTGTTTCTGCTCTACCGGTTTTTGCCCAACACCCGGGTCCGCTTTTCAAGCGCCGCCGTCTCCGCCCTGCTGGCCGGAACCCTGTGGCAGATGACCCAACGCCTGTACATCAGCTATCAGGCCGGGGCCACGGGCTACAACGCCGTGTACGGCAGCTTCGCCCAAATCCCCCTGCTTTTCCTGTGGCTCTACGTCAGTTGGCTGATCCTGCTTGTCGGGGCCGAGGTGGGTCACGCCCTGGAGCGCGGCCGGGACATCCGGGACGGGGAGGAGGCCGCCGCCCTGAGCCCAGCCGACCGCCGCAGCCTGGGTCTGTGCATCCTGGCCGCCCTGGCCGCCGACGCCGACGCCCGCAACGCGCCCGGCACGGCCCGGGAACTGGCCGCCCGGCTCGGCGCGCCGAACGCCGCCGTGGACGCGCTCCTCGACATCTTTTGCGCCACAGGCCTTGCGGCCCGCACCCTGCGCGAGAGCGCCGACCCGGCCTGGCTTCTGGCCGCGCCGCCGGACAAGATCACCGCCGCCGAGGCCATGGCCGCCCTGGATACGGCCCGGCCGGGCGGCGCGTCCGTACCGGACTTTCTGGCCCGCAACCCCGCCCTGGCGACCCGCCTCGCCCCCCTCGCCGACCCGGCCGCAGCCGCCCGCACCACCCTGCGCGAGCTTGCCCACGGGGAATGAGGGGAGGCCTTCGGCGACAAGGGGGGAAACCTTTTGAAAAAGGTTTCCCCCCTTGACCCCCTTTCGAAAACTTCGTCGCGCTTCGCGTTTTGCGCGGCCAGGGGCAACCGGTCAGGACGAGAAATCCTTGTCGCCCAGATTCCTGTAGACCTTGCCGTCGTTGCGGCGGCCGACGACCAGGATTTCGACGACGCCCGCATCATGGCGATAGATGATGCGGAACTCACCGGCGTCAACCCGCCTGAGCTTCTGTTTTTTCTCGGTCTTTCCTTTCAGGCTCTTCGAGTCATGCGGTTCCGGATTTTCGGAAAGATCGAATATCCGTTGCACCACTTGGCGATACTGTTTTGCATCGAGGGTCTTTATGGAGTCATTGGCGTCCTTCGTCAGGCTGATGACCCTCTCAAGCCTCCTCATGGCGCATCCTCGTCAATGTCCGCATCGCCTCCTCCGGACTGACGAATCCTCCCTTCTCTGCGGCCAGGGCCCGCTCTCCCCAATACGCATCCTCCAGAAGGGAAAGATTGTCATAGTCCTCCGCTGAGAGGATCACAGCGACCCTGCGTCCGGATTTCGTAATCTCGACCGGCCCCTTCAACGTGGTTTCAAGAATGCGGCCAAAATTCCGTTTTGCGTCACTCGATGTTACGACACTATTCATGGACAACCTCTCAGCATTTGTAGAAATAGCACGCTGTCTCAAAGTCATGCCGGACACATTCACGCGCCTGTGGCGAATCCTTCCATGATCTCAGCCATGAAATAACCATTCTGAGCATTTAGATCAAGATGATTCATTTAATCATTTTGGATCATTTGCCAATACCCGAGGACGCCCAGGCGCCGGGGAAGGACGGAGACAACCGTACATCACCCCCGGGCGGAATCCTGCTCATCGTAGCCACTGGATTTTCGCTGGCCTTTCCCAGGCGCGACACGCCTGGGAAAGGCCAG
>JAVHLG010000089.1 GCA_031082225.1 Desulfovibrionaceae bacterium
CCGGCCCGGGCCGGGAGGCCGTAACCGGCAGGCACGCCCGGTGCGCACCCGCCGTCCGTTTGCTCTTTGCCCCCCGGCGCAGTCCCGGGAGGGCGGAATCAGGCCGCTATTGCACGATTTCCGGAGACTTGTCCGTATAATAGGGAGGCGTGGGGCTCAGCAGTCCCCGGCCCTTTTTATCAAAGTAGGGATAGCGGGCCAGGCCCCATTTCTGGAGCCGAAACTCCATGGAGGTCTTGAGCACGCCCAGGCCGTAGGTCACGCTGCGCCGGAAGTTGATGGAGGAGGCCTCCTCGAAATACTTGGTGGGACACGACACCTCGCCGATGCGGAACCCGAAGTACACGGTCTGGGCCAGCATCTGGTTGTCGAAGACGAAGTCGTCGGAGTTCTCCCACAGGGGCAGGGTCTCCAGCACCTCCCGGGAGAAGGCCCGGTATCCGGTGTGGTATTCCGAAAGCTTGGCATCGATCATGATGTTCTGGGCCAGGGTCAGGAAACGGTTGGCCACGTATTTGTAGAGGGGCATGCCGCCCTGAAGGGCCGTGCCGCCCAGGATGCGCGAGGCGATGCAGGCGTCGTATTCGCCGCTGGCCACCAGGTTGGCCATGGCCGGGATGATCTTCGGGGTGTACTGGTAGTCGGGGTGGACCATGATGACCACGTCGGCCCCGAGCTTTAAGGCCTCGCTGTAGCAGGTCTTCTGGTTGCGGCCGTAGCCCCAGTTTTTTTCGTGGCAGAAACAGCGCAGCCCGAGGGTCCGGGCCTCTTCCACGGTGTTGTCGCGGCTGCAGTCGTCCACCAGAAGGATCTCGTCCACGATGTCTTTGGGGACTTCGGCGCAGGTGCGTTCCAGGGTGGCGGCCGCATTGTAGGCGGGCATGACCACCACCACTTTTTTTCCGTTGAGCATGGGGTTTTCTCCGGGGGGGTCGTATTCTTCGGCAAGAAGGACAGGCCGGGCGATGTCGGAACCGGCTGAGGCGCTTCGCCGTGCGTCGCGATGAAATGGGGAACTAATCCCAAAAAACCCGACCCTGTCAACCCCCCCGCCCCCCCCTGCTGCGGGCCTGTCCCCGCCCGGGCCGGGCCGGTTCGCGTTTCACGGCCCTTGGTTGTCTTTAGGGCGAAATCGTATTATGCGGCGCTTCGCGCGCATGGCGTGCCAGGATTTCCATGAAAACACCCCGACCGTCCATCCCCGTCTCCGACACCCGAAGCGCCCTGTGGGGACTCTTGCGCCCGCTTCCCCTGTGCATCCTGGCCGTGGCGGCCTTTCTCATCTTCACCAATCTCGGGCAGCGCCCCCTGTGGCAGGACGAGGCCGAGACCTCCCGGCTGGCCCAGACCGTGCTCACGGACGGCGTCCCCCGGGCCTTTGACGGAAAAAACCTCATCTCCCAGGAAGAGGCCCGGGAATACAACCCGGACGACGGCCACGTCTGGCGCTGGTCGCCGTGGATCCAGATCTACATGTCGGCGGCGGGCATCGCCCTTTTCGGGGAAAACGCCGCCGGAGACCGGTTTTTTTTCGCCCTGGCCGGGCTTTTGTGCGTGGCCGCGACCTACCTGCTCATCCTGCGCCTTTTCAGCAATCCGGCCTGGGCCGCCCTGTCCGCCGGACTGTTGACCCTGACCGTGCCGTTTCTCCTTTTCTGCCGCCAGGGCCGCTATTACAGCATGGGCACGCTGTTGACCGTGGCCGCCATCTACGCCTTTTTCTGCGACTGGCGGCATAAAAACGGCCCGCTTGTGGCCATGGCCCTGTCCATGGGGCTTTTATTCCACGCCAACTACCTGCTTTTTTTGAGCTTCGTCCCGAGCGCCCTGGCCTGCGCCATCCTTTTGTACCATGAGCGCCTGGACATCAAACGTCTGGCCCTGCTCATGGTCGCGACCCTGGCCTTGGTCATCCCCGGGCTTTTCATGTACCGCCTGGGGTCGCAAAGCGGCATGTTCGACATCATCCTCGTGCCCGAAAACCTCATGATCTATTTCGCCGACCTGGTCATGTTCATGATCCCCTTGCCGGTGCTGGCGGTCCTGGCCTGGAGGTGGCGGCGGTTTTTCGTCTTCCTCGAACGTCCGGCGGATCCGGCCGAACGCTTCGTTCTTTTTTGCGCCCTGCTGACGGTCATGAGCCTTGTGCTTCTGGCCCTGGTGCCCCAGCGGTTCCACCGCTACATCGTGCACCTCTATCCCCTGTGCGCCATCCTCCTGGCCTGGGCCGGGATGCGCCTGTGGCGCTGGTCCAGGCCGTCGGGACTGGTCTTCCTGCTCCTGGTCGGCCTGACCAACTGGCTGCATCTGTATCCCCTGGAACGCACCAAGCTCATCAACCGTCCCTGGCAAAACGATTTCCGGATGCTGACGTCCCTCAATTTCCCGCTCAAGCTCCACCTCACCGAGCTTTTTTGCGGCTATCCCGACGTCAACGCCAACATCATCGCCTTTTTCCAGGCGCACGCCCGTCCGGGCCAGACCATCCTGGCCGAATACGGCGACCTGCCGCTGCAGTTCTACACCGGGCTGCGGGTGCTGGGGGGGCTGCAGGGGCCGCCCGCGCCGGACGAAAAGCCTGACTGGGTGCTGGTGCGCCGTTCCGTGCGCGTCAACCGGGACCGCCTGCTCTTCCCGGCCCGGGCCTTCGTGCACACGCTTGATCTCGACCGCGACTACGACCGCCTGGAACTGCCCTGGCCCGACGAGGACTTCGGCAACCGGGCCGATCCCTATTACCACGCCTTCATTCCCGCTTCGCCGCCCTGGTCGCCCCTGACCGTCTACCGCAAAAAGGCCGGGGGATGACCGCCATGAAAGGTTTCACCTTCGAACGCGCCCTGAAAGTCCTGGTCTTTACGGCCCTGGTCCTGACCGTGTGGAAGGGCCTGGGGCGCACCCCGGAATTCGCCAGCCGCGTCACGCCCCAGCGGTTTTTCACCGGCCTGGTCAACGACGCGGAAAATTCCCTGATCATGAAGGAGCGCCACCTGGACTTCAACGACGCCTCGGCCAAGGCCGTGCGGGTCCGGCTGGAGGAACTCTTAAGCCAGGGCCGCACCCCGGACCCGGCCATGATCAACGAGGAATCCCTGCGCCGGGCCGTGAACCGGCGGCTGGCCGTGCGCGAACGCGACGCGGACTACGTGCTCCTGGCCCGGGAGAAACTCGACCGGGTTCGGGCCATGGAGCGGGACGCCTGGCGCATGGACCTTGGGGGGAGCTGCCCCCCGGGGGCCTCGGAAACGGGAAGCAAGGACGGGACGCCGTGAGGGCGGGGCGGGTGATCGGCCTGTCTGCGGCCGGGCTGGCCTGTCTGGCGGCGCTTACGGCCGGGCTTTTGATCTGGTTCGGGGCCTGGTATTTCCCGGCCTGGAAGCTTGAAGGCTTTTCCAAGGCCCAGCACCGCGAGGCGGCCGTCTTCGCGGCCAAGGGCCTGGCCCATGCCGAGGGGCTGGTCTTTGAGGACTTCGACTTCCTGAAATATCGCCAGGTGGAGCGCGGCGGCGAGGCCTACGTCTGGGGCGCGGCCCGGTGCCGGGCCGCAGACGGCGGCACGGAGTTCGCCTGGATCTATCTGGAATGGAGCGCCAAGCGGGGACAGTGGCTGCGCAACTATTCCCTGATCCTGGCCGCCCCGGACGACGAATATTACTACACCCGCACCCATCCGTCCCAATGGGGGCGGGCCAGGATGGCCATCGACCGGCTCTTGCACCAGCTTTCGCGCAACGTGCGCGAGGTGCGCCATCCCGTGCCCGAATGAGGCCCGGCGCGGCCAGGGGCCTGCCCGGACTTGCCTTGACGATTTCTTTGACGTAAGGAAACGGGCTTCTTCATGATCGCACGGTCTTCGGACAGTGCGTCGAGCCTTTGCACAGACACCGCCCCAGGCGCGGAGATCCGTTCCTCCCCGCGAAAGCCCGGAGGGACGCGGCGGATCATCCAAATCCATCTCGCCGGGGTGTACCGGAACGCCATGAGACTAAGCAAACGGTGCGAGCATTTCAACGCGCTTCACGCGTCCATCGACAGCCAGGGCATCAACCCCTATTTCCGCCCCACCGCCAAGACCTGGGGGTCCGAGGTGGAGGTGGCCGGCAAGCGGCTGGTGATGATCGGCTCCAATGACTATCTGGGCTTAAGCCACGACCCCCGGGTCATGGACGCCTCGGCCAAGGCCGTCTACGCCTGGGGCACCGGCCCCGGCGGCTCCCGCTTCCTGAGCGGCAACATGGTCCTGCACCAACTTCTTGAAGAGCGTCTGGCCGCCTTCGTGGGCAAAAAGGGCGCGGTGGTGCACGTGACCGGTTTCAGCACCAACCTGGGGGCCCTTGGCTGCCTCATCACCCCGGCGGACACGGTTTTGTGCGACCGGGAAGGCCACGCCAGCATCTTCGAGGGCATAAAATCCACCCGGGCCCGGATATCCACCTTCGCCCACAACGACGTGCAAAACGCGGCCAAAAAGATCGCCGAGGCCAAGCGCGCCCGTCCTGACGGCGACGTCTTCCTGATCACCGAGGGCGTGTTCAGCATGTCCGGCGACGTGGCCGTGTTCGGCGAACTGGCCGCGCTCAAGGACGAATTTCCAGACATCATCATCTATCTCGACGACGCCCACGGCCTGGGCGTCCTTGGTCCCGGCGGCCGGGGCACGGCGTTGCATTTCGACGCGGCGGCGCGCACGGACTTCATCATGGGCACCTTCAGCAAGGCCATGGCCTCCATCGGCGGGTTCATCGCCGCAGACGACGAGGGCGTGCTGCGCTACCTGCGCTACCAGTCGCGCACCCAGATCTTTTCGGCGGCCCTGCCCGCGGCCAACACCACGGCCGTTTTGACCTGCCTGGACATCCTGGAGAAGGAACCCGAACGGGTGACCCGCCTGCATCAGGTCACGAACCGCATGCGCGAGGGCTATAAGGCCATCGGGTTGCGCACCGGCCAGTCGGCCTCGCCGATCATCCCCATCATCATCGGCTCCGACGAAAAGGCCTTCCAGTTCTCCCAGGCCCTGTTCGAAAACGGCATTTTCGCCCTCCCGGCCATCTATCCGGCGGTCCCCCGCGGACAGGCGCTGATTCGCACGGCCTACATGAGCACCCACGAGGACCGGCAGTTGGACTTCGTGCTCGAGGTGCTGGACCGTCTGGCCAGGCAGTTCCGCATCCGGGCCCAGGACGTGGAGGAGGACGAGGCAAACGCAACCGCCCCCAACATGACGCCCGACGTCGCGGCCGACGGCGCCTCCAGGGCCAAGCTCTCGTACCTGTGACGCCTGTCCCGGACCTGGCGGGTTCGCCCCGGTCCGGAGCTTGTGCGGGCTTCTGAGCAGTCCATGGCGAACAAACACACGCGTCTGGCCGCCTATCTGGCCCACCGCTCCCGGCGAGGGACGACGTGGCTGCGCATGCGCGACATCATGCGGGTCAGCATCCGCGAGGTGTTGCGCAAACGACGCCGCTATATCGGGGTCATCGCGGCCATCGCCCTGGGCACGGCGGGGTTTATCACCATCGTGACCATGGGCCGCGACCTCAAGACCAATTTCAACAACGACCTGGACATGCTCGGCGGGGCCACCATCATCAACCCCTATTTCGAGCAGGAAGGCATGGAGCGCCTGGAGTGGTTCCGGGACCGTACCCTGGCCTCCCTAGCCAGGATCCCCGGGGTCGTGGACGTCACCGGCATCCTGACCAAGCCCCGGGCCATCACCACCTTCCAGGACCGAATCTTCGGGTTCAATCTGGTGGGCGTGGACGCCGCCTACTGGCAGGTCTTCTCGTTCAACGCGGCCGCCGGACGCCTGTTCGACGCCGCCGACGTGGACCAGGGGGCCCGGGTGTGCGTGGTGGGCACGCTCCTGGCCCGGACCATCTTCGGCGGCGACCAGCAGGCCCTGGGGCAGATCCTGTCCATCGACGACAACCTGTACCAGGTGGTGGGCGTGCTCGGCGGGGTGCGGGCCGGAGACCGGGGGCAGTTCATCTTTCTGCCCATCACCACGGCCCGGGCCCGGGTGGTGGACATCTCCCAGCCCTACAGCGTGTACATGCGCTGCGCCACATGGGACGACGTGGCCCCGGTGGCCGCTGCGGTCAAGACCGTGGTGGAGGCCAACCAGACGGCCAGGGGACTGCGGGTCAACGTGGCCTGGGAGCCGCTCAAACAGGTGCAGCGCATCTTCTGGTGGGTAACGCTTTTTATCTATTCCTCCATCGTGGCCACGCTGATTCTCGGGGGCCTGGGCATATGGAACATCATGATGGCCGCCGTGGTCAGCCGGACCCGTGAGATCGGCCTGAAAAAGGCCATGGGGGCCCTGGACAACGACATTTTTTTCCAGTTCCTTTTCGAATCCCTTTGCGTTACCATGACTGCGTCGCTTTTGGGCATCGGCCTGGGGCGCGTGGGCGTGGAATACATGAGCCACATGCTCGGGGCGCGTCCGCCGGAAGGCCTTTTCATGGTCTGCCTGGCGGCCGGACTGGCCTTTGCCGTGGTCATCGGCGTGGGCGCGGGGATGTATCCCTCCATCCGGGCCAGCCGGATGCAGGTCGTGGAAGCCATGCGGTATGAATAGCCCCACACGGAACGGCGGCCAGGGCGATCTGGTCATTGATATTTCGGATCTCACGAAGGACTATCGAAACGGTGAGGAGACGATCCGGGTTCTCAAAAGCGTCAACCTGCGCGTCAGGCGCGGCGAGATGGTGGCGATCATGGGCCCCTCGGGATCGGGGAAGTCCACGCTGCTCTTTGTCCTGGGACTCTTTCTGCCGCCGACGTCGGGAACCTATCTGGTGTCGGGACGGGACGTGTTGTCGCTGACGCGCACCGAGCAGGCGATTTTTCGCAGGGAGATGATGGGGTTCGTCTTCCAAAGCTGCGATTTGCTGGAAAACTCCACGGTGTACGAGAACCTGGAACTGCCGCTGGTCTATGCCGGGGTCAAGCGCAGGGAGCGCCCGGACCGGATCCGCGACGCCCTGTCCAGGGTCAACCTGGAGCATCGTCTCCATCAGCCCTCCAACCGGTTGTCCGGAGGCGAGAGGCAGCGCGTGTCCATTGCCCGGGCCCTGGTCAACGAGCCGGAATTCATCCTGGCTGACGAGCCGACCGGCCAGCTTGACCGCGAAAACAGCCTGCGTGTATTGGATTATTTCAACAAGATCACGGCGGGGTCGAACGTGGCCATGGTTGTGGTCACCCACGACGCCACCACCGCCGAGCATTGCAACAGAACCTGCGTGCTGTCCGACGGTGTCTTGAACGGTTAACTCCAGGGGGAAGGGGATGGGAGGCATTGACGAATTGCTGGGCACGGACACGCCGCTTCCGCTGTCCGGCAAGCCCGCCAGCCGTTTCGGCCAGCCCGGCGCACAGGGAAGGCGCGGGGGCGCTTTCCGTCCGGGCCAGGGCCTTTTTTTCCTTGCCCTCGTGGCCGCCCTGCTGGCGTTCCAGCCGATGACGGCTATGGCCGTGGATCCTGCAGGCCGTTACACCAAGGACAAGACCAAATCCGAATCCCGTCAGGTCGCCCCGGCTGAAAAGTCCGCCCCGGCCGACGCGGCCCCCAAGACCAACGTCACCGAGACCGCCACCCCTCTGCGCTCCCCGGCCAATTTCGACGAATGCGTCCGGGTGGCCCTGGCCCAGTCCCCGCTTTTGGTGAAAAGCTCCATCGACATCGAAACCAAACGCCTCGACCTGGGCGACGCCTATTCGAGTTACATCCCCACGCTCAGCATCAACACCACCTACTATTTCAACCGGCCCTCCTCCTCCGCCCGCAAGGAGCCCTACACCCTGAGCTTCTCCACGGGACTGTGGAACCCGGTGATGACCATCTTCGAGGTCCAGGCCCGCAAGGACATGATCAACATTGCGGTCTTAAGCCACCTGCAGGTCATCTCCGAGGGCATAAAACGCGTCGGCTACAACTTCCTCCAACTGGGCATGATGGAGGAGCAGGCCTCCATCATCAAAGAAAAGTCGGACATGGCCGACCAGCTTCTGGAATACGCCCAGACCCGCTCCTCCCTCGGACAGGGCACGGACCTGGACGTGCGCATCGCCGAATCCAAGATCACCCTGGTCAAGGCCGAGGCCGACAAGCTGCGCAACACCAGGCTTATGCTCATGGATGACCTGAAATTCATCCTGGGCGTGCCGTTCATCCAGAAGGTCGACCTCGACCTGGACGCCGCCCGGTCGCAGGTGGTGGCCGGTTTCGACCCCTATGCCGTGACCGGCGAGGTGCTGCGGGAAAACTCCTATGAGCTGAAGATCCAGGAATACAACAAGGCCCTGCAGCGCAAGAACATCACCGTCTCCTACATCAAATTCATCCCGACCTTCAATTTCGGCTTCCAGTCCGTGGACGCCTTAAGCGACACCGCCAGCCAGAGCGGGCTGCCGCTGTATCCCTACGTGACCGCCTCCCTGCCCCTGGACTGGTGGACCAAAAGCCGCGACGTCAACCGGCAGTACAAAAAGCTGGGGCAGATCGAATCCGAGGCCCGGGCCAAGGAATTCAAGCTGGTCAGCGACTTCCAGCGGACCATGGCCAGTCTGGCCACGGCCGACGCGGACGTCCGCTATGCCGTCGCCCGCCGGGATCTGGCCCAGCTCAAGCTGCAGCAGACCCAGTTCCGTTTCGAGACCGGCCAGACCGAATTCGACTCCATTGTCGCGGCCATGGACGAATACCTCGCCGCCAAGCAGGAGGTGCTCTTCAAGGAGCTTTCCAAGAGCCAGGCCCTGCTGGATCTGCGGTTTCTGTCCGGAAACCTCCAGCGGGCGTACATCAACGTCGCCGTGCAGGAGAACATGTAGATGCGCCGCGCCGCGATCTTCCTCGTCCTGACCGCCCTCCTGTTCGCAGGCGCGGCATCCGCCCTTGCCGCTCCGGACCAGCCTCCGGCCAAGGACACCACGCCCACCGGCGTCCTGCGACCGGCGGAGGTCCAGTTCACCGGGAAACTCTACACCCCGGTCAAGTTCAACGTGCCCCTGCCTTTCCCGGCCTTCATCCAGCAGATCGGCGTCCAGATCGGCCAGGAGGTCAAGGTCGGCGACGAACTGGCGCGGTACGAATTGCGCCAGGAAGTCTACATGGACGAAAAAAACAAGCTCAGCACCGCCAACATCAAGGAACTGGAATACCGGCTGGCCCAGGTCGAGGTGGACCTGGACAAGCTCACGGCCAAGCACCGCGAGCTTGAGGTCATGACCAAGCGCAACATGGCCTCCCAGCAGAGCATCTCCCAAAACGAGAAGGAGATCGAGGCCGCCCGCAAGGAAAAAACCTCCATCCAGGAGCAGTTGAACCTGGCCCGCGAGGTCTTTTCGGACCGCCTCATCCTGGCCAAGGAGCGTTTCGGGCGCGAGGCCGGGCCCGGAAGCGTTCCCAAGACCGGATTTTTGCGCTCCCCCCTCAACGGCTATGTCCTGTGGATCAACTCCGACGCCCGCAGCGGGGCCCACCTGGATCGCGAGACCCCCATCCTCCAGGTCGGTTCCCTTGACCCCATGATCATCCGGGCCCAGGTGCACGAGATCGAGGTCAACAAGATCGCCGAGGGCGATGCGGCCACGGTGGTCTTCGACGCCCTGCCCGGACGGGAGTTCGCCGCCACGGTCAGCCGCATCCCCTGGACGCCGCTGCCCGCCAACCTGCAGCAGCCGTCATACTACGAAATCGAACTGACCATCCCCAACCCCGACCATACCCTGCGCGAGGGCCTCAAGGGTCAGGTCACCGTGATCCCGGGCAAATAGCAAGAGACCCGCCCCCGCACGCCGGAGCCCGAATGTCCCACAGCGCCTTGCGCATCACCCCTGTCTCGTCGGAGGCCGATCTCGACGCGTTCATCCGCTATCCCTGGACCATCTACGCGGACGACCCCCTGTGGGTTCCGCCCATCATCGCACACCAGAAAACCTTTCTGGACCGCACAAAGGGGCCTTTTTTCGAGGTGGGCCGGGCCGAATACCATCTGGCCCGACGCGGCGACACCGTGGTCGGCCGCATAAGCGCCCACACCAACAGCGCCTACGAGGCCCTGCATGATCCCCGCACCGGATTTTTCGGGTTTTTCGAATGCGAGAACAGTCAGGAAACGGCCGACGCGCTGTTTCGGGCCGCCAGCGCCTGGCTGCGGGCCCAGGGCAAGACCCGGCTGCACGGCCCCCTCAGTTTCGCCATCTATGACGAGGTGGGACTCCTGGTGGACGGTTTCGACGAGATGCCGTCCATGATGCATACCCACAATCCCCGGTATTACGAGGATCTCATCCTGAATTTCGGCTTTCAGAAAACCTTCGACTGGTATGCCTACAAGATCGACGAGAGCCAGTTTGAGCTTTCGGCCATGAAACAGCGCCGCGACAGCATCCTGGCCAAGGCCGGATGCCGCATCACCCATCCCCCCCGGCATGAATTCGTGCGCCGGGCGGCCGAGGTGCGCGAACTCTTCAACGACATCTGGGGCAAGAACTGGGGGCATGTGCCCTTTACCGAACGCCAGTTCGCGGACATCTTCATCCAGCTCGAACCTGTCATGCGCCGCGACCTTTTGAACGTGATCCTGGAAAACGACGAGATCGTGGCCTTCAGCGTAGTGGCCCCGGACGTCAACCGCTCCCTGCACCGTTTCAACGGCCGCCTGGGGCCCCTCAACATGCTCAAACTTTTCTTCGACTGCCGGGTGCTGCCCCTGGAGTACTGCCGGGCCATCATCATGGGGGTCAAAAAGACCCACCAATGGCGTCGCCTGCACCATGCCATCATCCTCCAGATCATCATCAACTTCCTGGAGAACCACCCGCAGATGCGCTACTGCGACTGTTCGCTGATCCCCGAATCCCTGGTGCAGTGGAACAAGACCCTCCTGGCCTATGGCGGCAAACGCTACAAGACCTTCCGGCTCTATGACCGGGACATCTGAGCGAACCCCGGCCAGGGCGGACGCGGCCCTGGTCTTCGTGCTCTCCGCCCTGGTCGTCGTCGTGGCCCACCGCCACGGGCTTTTTTCCCCGTTCGTCATCAACGACGACGCCAGACAGCAGATCTACTGGATGCAGCGCTTTCGGGACGCGGCCCTGTACCCGGCCAGCCTGCTCAACGACTACGCCGCCGCCTACGTGCCCGCCGGGGTCAAGGCCCTGTATCTGGCGGCCTCGCCGTTTTTCGAGGCGCTTTTTTTCTCCAAGATTCTGACCGGGCTGCTCTTTTGCCTGACGGCCGTGGCCTTTTTCCTCATCGGGCGCACGGTGGACGGCCGGATCCTGGGATATGCCTGCGCGGCCTCGGTGTGGCTTCTGCCTTTTTTCCTCAAGGGCATCTCCGGGGGCCTGTCGCGCTCCTTCGCCCCGCCCCTTTTGGCCTTCTTCCTCCTGGCCTGGCTGCGGGGGAGCCGGTCGGGCATGGCCCTGGTCCTGGCGGTGCAGGCCCTGACCATCCCCTACATGTGCGTGCTGTGCGCGGCCTCCTGCACGCTTGGCGCCGCCGTCTCCCGCCTGCGGCGCAAGGGGCCGCCCCCCTTCCCGGCCAGACCCGTGGATCTGGCCGTCCTGGCCGCCTGCGCCGGGGTGGTCTACGCCATAAACCACGGCCTGTCGGCGGCCGGTTTCGGCCCCCTGGCCACGACGGCCGACATGGCGGGCAATCCCGCCTTTTCCGCCGCCGGGCGTCTGGACCTCTACCCCCTGCCAAACCCCTTTTTCGATCTGGTCTACACGCCCTTCGAGGGCATCGGCCTTTTTTTGGACATGGGGCTGGTTCCCGGCATCCTCAGCCTGGCCGCCATCGCCGCCGTGGCGGGCCTGGGGGCCAGGCGGGCGGACTACGGCCCGGTGCTGGCCAGCCTGAGGCCTGCGGCGTATCTGGTCCTGGCCTCGCTTGGCATGTATCTGGCGGCCCGGATGCTGGCCCTGCGGCTCTTCGTGCCCGACCGCTACGTGAGCTATTCCCTGAACATGCTCTATGCCCTTGGCTTGGCCTTCTTTTTTTGCGCCGCCCTGGCCCCGGTCCTCAGGCGGCCGGGGGCGAAGGCCGGGCTGCTGCTTCTGGCCATGGGCCTTGGCGCATGGCGGCTGACGGACGCCGGTCTGTACGACTACGGCAACCAGGCCGCGCTTTATACCGCCGTGCGGCAGACCCCCACGGACGCCGTCTTTGCCGGACACCCCGAGATCATGGACAATGTACTGACCTTTGGCCGCCGCAACGTCCAGGCCTCCTTCGAGCTGGCCCACCCCTGGCTGACCGGGTATTGGAGGCAGTACGAACCGCGCCTGAATGAGCTGTTCGCGGCCTATTACGCCTCGGACGCGCAGACGGTGCGGGATTTCGCGAGCAAATACGGTGTGGACTATCTTGTCGTCAACGAGGCTGATTTCCGCCGGGAATTCCTGGCCGGACGGCCGTTTTTCGCGCCCTTCGACCAGACCATCCGGGACCTGGCGGCCAGCGTGACGTCACGCGGCCGGGGATTTATCCTGCTCGACCGCGAGGCCTTCCCCGGCATCCAGGTCAGCGAAAGCGTGCGTCTCATTCCCCTTCGCTCCGCGCCAGCCCCCGGGTTCTGATCCGGCCGGGGCTGACGCAAAGCGGCCCGGGACCGTGTCCACGAACTGGGCGTCCTCCGGAAACGCCCACGGTCAGCCAGGGATGACGGCTCGAACCGTCATCCCCGCCGCGCGTGGCGCGATTCCCGCGCTCCCTGGCGCGGTGTCCTGGAAATCCGCAAATGCGGACCTCAAAAACACCCACCTGAAATACGTATTCTTCTCCAAATACAGGCGCTTATTCCACGGGACGCGACACTAGCGGTTGAAGGCGGGCATGGCCTTTGGCGCGCCCCCGAACTCCTGGATGAGGTCGTCGATTTTCCGGCCGCCGGGCAGGATGGCGTCGGGTTTTCTGGCCTTGAGGGCCTGGAGGGCTTTTAAGGCCTCCTCGGGCTTGGCCAGGTCATGCAAAAGGACAATGGCCTTGTTGAACACGGCGATGACATGGGCCGGATTGACGGCCAGGGCGGCGTCGAAACTCTCCACGGCGCGAAGCGGCAGGTTCAGGTGGCGGTACATGACCCCCATGTCCGTGAGCACGTCAGGATTGCCGGGCTTGATCTCCAGGGATTTCTCATAGGCGGCCACGGCCTGGGCGGGCTGATCGGCGTCGAAGTACAGGTTGCCCAGGTCGGTCCAGGCATCTGGATTTTTGGGATCGGTCTTGGTCTTGGCCTCGGCGGCGGCGATGCGCGGGGCCAGGTCGGGCTCCTGATTGGCAGCGACCTGGGGGGACGAACCCGGGGCGGACGCCTGCCGGGAGCCCTGGTACAGGGTGCCCAGGTAGAAGCCCACGGCCATGGCGGCCAAGAGGAAGATGCCTGCGACCACGGGATCCAGGCGGGGGGCGGACGATTTT
>JAVHLG010000008.1:0-9691 GCA_031082225.1 Desulfovibrionaceae bacterium
GGTTTGAAAAGGGGGGGGACTCATGTCCGTGCAGTTTTTTCTGTTCCGTTTTTCTGCGGTGCGTAGCCGTTTGCTCCGTGGCGCTGTCGTCTGCCTGGGCGTTCTTTCCCTGATCGTTCTTGATGACCCCGCATGGGCCGAATTCCGGCTGCCCGACACGGGACAGACCACATGCTATGATAATACGGAGGAGATAGCCTGCCCCGGTCCAGGTCAGGCCTTTTACGGCCAGGACGCCAACTACGAAGGGAGGCCGCCCGCCTATCGAAATAACGGGGCCACGATCACGGACTTGGTCACCGGCCTCATATGGCAGCAGGCCGACGATGGGGTTGCGCGGACCTGGCACGAGGCCGCGACGTATTGCCAGGATTTGGACGTGGGAGGTTATACGGACTGGCGACTGCCGCTTATTAAGGAACTCCTGAGCATCGTGGACGCGGGCCGGAGCGCCCCGGCCATCAATCCTGTCTTCACCAGTTCTTCCTCCTCGGATATCTATTGGTCCGCAACGGAGTATGCCAGCTCCTCGGGCTACGCCTGGGGCGTAAACTTCTACGCTGGCGCTTCGGTCTATAACGCCAAGACTCTGGGGGGGAGTAAAGTCCGTTGCGTTCGCGGCGGTTCCTTGCCAGAATCAAGATATGTGGACAATGGCGATGGCACGGTCACTGACAAATCCACCGGATTGGTCTGGGAGAAGGGCGGGAGCGCCTCCGGCATGTCCTGGGAGGCGGCCCTGGCGTGGTGCGAAGACGCCACGACCGGAGGCTATGCGGACTGGCGACCCCCCAACAAGCGGGAGCTGGAGATCCTGGTGGATACGTCGCGAAATTATCCGGCCATCGATCCTGCCTTCACGGAAACAGGAAAAGTGTATTGGTCTGGCACGACATATGATCCGGTTGGCTTCCAGGGCCTACATAACTCTGCCTGGCGTGTGAACTTCAGTGATGGACAATCTCGCGATTACGGCAAGAGCGTTTCGTATTATGCTCGCTGCGTTCGCGGCGGGCAAGGGGGATATGCCCCGGGCGCTGTCGAGATGCTGCTGCTCGATGGGCAGTAGTCGAGGGTCGAAAATCGCGGTATCCGCTTCAGGCTGACGGCCGTTGCGGCGCGGCAGCTCTTGGAAGCGCGTCGCCTTGCTACGGGCCGAATTTGTGGAGACTTTGGCGCAAGTATGTACGAGCGGTATGCACAAGACCCCGAAAAATAAAAATCCCGGACCTCTTGCGAAGCCCGGGAATTGACGGCTGTGGCGGAGAGGGAGGGATTCGAACCCTCGATCAGGTTTTAAGCCCGATACCCGCTTAGCAGGCGAGCGCCTTCGGCCGACTCGGCCACCTCTCCGCGAAACACGTCCTGTATCCGACCTCAGTCGCACGGTCAAGCCTCGAATCGGCCTGCGCCGCGTATCCGACGTCTTAAACCGGGACGGCAGGTCCGGCCGGTTGCGGCCGTCCCCCGACGGGCCGCCTCAAGCCGAAAAATCCCCAAAATCCCCACGCCGTCTTTGACAGACAAACCCCCTCCCGGCTATCATCATGTTTTGCGGAAGGTTCCACAACCTCAAAGGAGTCGCGGCAATGCACAAGTTTGCGCGCATGGAACGGCTGCCTCCCTACGTCTTCGCCGTGGTCAACGAGCTGAAGATGCAGATGCGCCGCCAGGGCGAGGATGTCATCGACCTGGGCATGGGCAACCCCGATCTGCCCACCCCAAAGCATATCGTGGACAAGCTGGTGGAGGCCGCCAGAAAGGGCGTCAACCACCGCTATTCCGCCTCGCGCGGCATCAAGGGCCTGAGAAACGCCATCTCCGCCTGGTACAAGCGCCGTTTCGACGTGGACATCGATCCCGAGACCGAGGCCGTGGCCACCATGGGGGCCAAGGAAGGGCTGGCACATCTGGCCCTGGTCATGCTGTCGCCGGGCGACGTGGTTTTCGCCACGGACCCGTCCTATCCCATCCATCCCTATTCGTGCATCATCGCCGGGGCCGACGTGCGCCGCATCCCCGTGGCCCAGGACCGCGACTTTTTCGAGGACTTGCTGGTGGCCACCCGGCAGACTTGGCCCCAGCCCAAGCTTTTGATCCTGTCCTATCCGCAAAATCCCACCACGGCCCTGGCCGATCTGGCGTTTTTCGAGCGCATCGTGGAGTTCGCCAAGGAACACAAGATGTACGTCATCCACGACTTCGCCTACGCCGACTTCGGCTACGACGGCTACCTGCCGCCGAGCTTTTTGCAGGCCAAGGGCGCCAAGGACGTGGGGGTGGAGTTTTTCTCCCTGACCAAGAGCTATTCCATGGCCGGCTGGCGGGTGGGCTTTTGCTGCGGCAATCCGGCCATGGTCCATGCCCTGACCCGCATCAAGAGCTACCTGGACTACGGCATCTTCCAGCCCATCCAGATCGCGGCCACCGTGGCCCTCAATGGTCCCCAGGAGTGTGTGCGCGAGATCATGGACGTGCATCAGGTCCGGCGCGACACCCTGATCCAGGGCCTGCACCGCATCGGCTGGGAGGTGCCGCCGCCCAAGGCCACCATGTTCGTGTGGGCCAAGATTCCCGAGGCCTATGCCCACATGGGATCGGTGGAATTCTCCAAGCTGCTTCTGCGCGAGGGACAGGTGGCCGTGTCTCCGGGCCTTGGCTTCGGGCACTTCGGCGACACCCATGTCCGGTTCGCCCTGGTCGAGAACCAACACCGCATCAAACAGGCCGTGCGCGGCCTGAAGAAGGTGCTCTCCGGATGAAACCCTCGGACGTTTCCTCCTTCGCTTCCCCGGACCTGGGCGTAAACGCCGCACCGGTCCGCCTGGGGCTGGCCGGGCTCGGCACGGTGGGTTCCGGTCTGGCCCGCCTGCTGGCGGGCAACAGGGACTGGATCAGGCGGCGCGTGGGCCGGGACATGGTGCTCAAAACCGTTTTGGTGCGCGACCTGGGCAAGCCGCGCGACGCGGCCCTTGGCCCGGACACGGTGCTCACCACCCGGCCCACGGATCTCACAGCCGACCCGGACATCGACATCGTGGTGGAGCTCATGGGCGGCACGGGCGCGGCCTATGCCCTGATCCGCGACGCCCTGACGGCTGGCAAGCACGTGGTCACGGCCAACAAGGCCCTTTTGGCCGAGCGCGGCCCGGAGCTGTTCGCCCTGGCCGGGCAAAAGGGTCTGGGGCTTTTATATGAGGCCAGCGTGGCCGGGGCCATCCCCATCGTCCAGACGCTCAAGGAGTCCCTGGCCGCCAACCGCATCGAGAGCCTCATCGGCATCTTAAACGGCACGGCCAACTACATCCTGACCAGGATGTCCGACAAGGGGCTCACCTTCGGCGAGGCCCTGAAAAAGGCCCAGGAAAAGGGCTATGCCGAGGCCGATCCCACCCTGGACATTGAGGGGCTGGACGCGGCCCACAAGCTGGTCCTGCTCATCCGGCTGGCCTACGGCGAGAACTATCCCCTGTCGCGGCTCCCGGTGCAGGGCATCACCCGGGTCACCCCTGTGGACATCCGGTTCGCCGCCGAATTCGGCTACGTCATCAAGCTCATTGGGCAGGTGCGCCGGGTGGGCGACAGGCTTGACGCCGGGGTCTGCCCCATGCTGGTGCACACGGATTACCTGCTGGCCAACGTGCAGGGGGCGTTCAACGCCATCCGCCTGGAGGGCGACGCCTCGGGGCCCATGCTGCTGCACGGCAAGGGCGCGGGCGGCCTGCCCACGGCCAGCGCCGTGGCCGCCGACATCCTGTCCCTGGCCCGGCCCGGACCTTGCCCCAACAACACCGGATTTTTGGAGGAACCCCTGCCCGAGGCCGACATCCTGGACCCGGACGAGGCCGTGTGCCGCCACTTCATCCGTTTCAACGTGGAGGACCGGGCCGGGGTCATGGCCGCCATCTCCAAGGTCATGGGCGAGGAGGGGGTGAGCATCTATCAGGCCGTGCAAAAGGGCGATCCCGAGACGGGGTTCGTGCCCATCGTCTTTCTGACCCATGCCGCGCCGGTGCGGGCCGTGCGCCGGGTCATCGAGGCCGTGGACGCCATGCCCTTTCTGCGTCCGGAGACAGTGCACTACCGGGTGCTTTGACGCCGCCCGGACTTGGGCGTAGGATGTTTCTCCAAGCGGCCTGTGCGCCAGGGACAACATCCTGAAATCGTTACGGGATTTTAAAGGGTGAAACCCTTTGTCCGCCGGAGGCCTCTCCCCGGCGAAATGTCGCGAACTCCGTGGCCGGACCCGGCGTCCGGCCACATTCCGTTGAACTCCCCCGAAGCCTTGGGACAAGGTGCGACCATGAAATGCGTGTTTTTACTGGCCGACGGCATGGGCGACTGGCCTGTGGAGTCCCTGGGCGGGAAAACGCCTCTTGAGGCGGCGGATACGCCGCACATGGACGCCATGGCCGCCTCGGGCGTGGTGGGGCTGTGCCGCAGCATCCCCCAGGGCATGGCGCCGGGGTCCGACGTGGCCAACATGGCCCTTATGGGCTTCGACCCGGCCCGGTTTCACACCGGCCGGGGGCCCATCGAGGCGGCGGCCATGGGGCTGGTCACCTGGCCAGACGACCTGATCTTCCGCCTGAACCTGGTCACGGTGAGCGAATTTTCCGACGCCGGGGTCATGCGCGACTATTCCGCCGGACACATCGACACCAAGGTCGCCCACCGGATCGTGAACGGGCTGTCCCGGACCTGCGCGGGCATCGACATGTCCCTGTATCCCGGGGTGCAGTACCGCCATATCCTGGTGCTCAAGGCCGGGGCCGGGAAAAAGGGAAAAAAGACCTTCGAGGCCGAGATGGACATCCGGCCTCCCCATGACATCACGGACAAGCCCATTGCCGGGGATCTGGCCCTTTTCCGGCAAAGCCCCATCCTGTGGGAGTTCATGACCAAGGCCGCCACGGTTCTGGCCGTGACCGGCCACGGTTCGCGGGCCAACGCCGTGTGGCCCTGGGGGCAGGGCGGCACGTTGAGCCTGCCGCCGTTCGAGGAGAAATTCGGCCTGCGCGGGGCCGTGGTCTCGGCCGTGGATCTGGTCAAGGGCCTGGGCCGGGCGGCCGGGATGGAGGTCGTGGACGTGCCCGGGGCCACGGGGCTTTTGGACACCAACTATGCCGGAAAGGTTGCGGCGGCCCTGGACTTCCTGACCCGGGGGGATTTCGTGTTCCTGCACGTGGAGGCCCCGGACGAGTGCGGCCACGGCGGAAATGCGTCGGACAAGGCGGAGGCCGTCAATCGCTTCGACCGGCTGGTGGTGGGGCCCCTGCGGGCGGCCCTGGCCGGGACGGACACGGCGTTTCTCATTGCCTGCGACCATTTTACGCCCATTGCGGTCAAGACCCACACCACCGATCCCGTGCCCTTTGTCCTGTGGCGCGAGAAAATTGCGCCCCAGCCCGCCCCGGCCTTCACCGAGGCCCTGGCTGCGGGAACCGGCCTTGTGGTGGAGCATGGCTTTGACCTCCTGGACTTCGCCCTGACCCGGGCCGGGGAACGGGCATGATCCTCAAACGCGACCAGTTTCCGCATCCCGACGCCTGGTATCGGTTCCGGGTGTCCTATGGCGAGACGGACATGATGGGCGTGGCCTATTACGGCGAATATCCCCACTGGTTCGAGCGGGCCCGCAGCCGGTTCATCCGGGAGCGGGGCATGGGCTACGGCGATGTGGAGAAACGCGGCGTCATCCTGCCCGTGCGCGAGATGCATCTGCGTTATATCAAGTCCGCCCGCTACGACGACGAGGTTTTGGTCCGCGTCGCCGTGCGCGAATGGGGCCGGGCCTCCATCCTGTTCACGTATCAGGTCTTCGGCCCTCCCCAGGGCGAGACCCTTCTGGCCGTGGGGCAGACCCAGCACGCCTGCGTCAATCCCCAGGGGCGGCCGGTGGCCGTGCCGGACTGGCTCAAGGAACTCTTTCAGAACCCCGCCACGTCGTAAGCCGTTCCCTGTTTCCATGACGCTTTTTTCTGATGTCATGGGGTTGGGGCTGTTGATCATGAGCGGGGCAATGAGATGTGCGGCACGAAACAATCAGCCGAGGTGTTTTCGCGTTGTTGACCTTCGATATTCATACCCACGCCTATCATCCAAAGATCGCTCACAAAGTCATCGCCCAACTCAACGACCACTACGGCATCCCGCCGGTGGGAAACGGCCGTATCGAGGATCTTCTGGCCAGGGCCGCGGCGGGCGGCATCGACCGGGTGGTGGTGCATAGCGCCGCCACGTCCCCGGCCCAGGTCGTCCCGGCCAACAACTGGGCCATAAGCCTCGAACGCGACCATCCCCGGGTGCGGGCCTTCGGGACGCTGCATCCCGACTTCCCGGACGTCGCGGCCGAGCTCGACCGCCTGGAGCGGGCCGGGATCCGGGGCATCAAGCTGCACGCCGACTTCCAGGGCTTTCGTCTGGACGATCCCAGGCTGTGGCCGATTTTCGAGATGATCTCCGGCCGGTTCACGGTCATGCTCCACGTGGGCGACGTGCTGCCGCCCGAAGAGAACAACTCCTGCCCCCTGAAGGTGGCGGCCATCCACCGCGATTTCCCGGGGCTTGCCATCATCGCCGCGCACATGGGCGGCTACCGGCATTGGCCCTGGGCGCTTGAACACCTCATCGGCCAGGACGTCTACATCGACACCTCGAGCACCCTGGCCTTTGTGGACGACGCGACCCTGCGTGAGATCTACGACCGCCATCCCAGGGAGCGCATCCTTTTTGGCAGCGACTATCCGCTTTTCGATCCAGGGGAGGAGAAAAAGGCGTTGCAGGTGAGGCTGCGCCTGACCGACGCGGATATGGAGACGGCGCTCACGGCGGCGGGCGTCCTCTTCGCCTGACCGGGGGCCTGAGACGCTTAACGGCCGTTCGCACCTGCCGGGCAACGGCGTCCGGTGGACTGTCCCGCAGGCCCGTTGCGGATGCGGCACATCCTTGGCGGATGATCGCCTCGGAGCAGGCCTTGGAGACAGCCAGGTCGCGTCTCGGGATGCGCCTGGAGGGGAGGCCGTCGTGGGCGCGGTTTGTCCGTCGGATTTTTTTGGATTGCGGGTTTTCAGTGCAATGCATAGTGATTTACTATGTTTCAAGCGGATGGCGGCCGTGCGGCATTTCGGTTCGGCCGAGTGCCCGCCGACGATCCGACTTGCCATAATTTCGGACCCTGGTAGATTCGTATCATGAGTCGGTACGAGTTGTTTTGCGCCATATACCGCCAGGCCGCTTCCCACGACGGGCCGTTGCATGAAACATGCATTTCGGAAGTCTTAGAGAGCGGTTTCGTTTTCCACTGAAACACGAGGTGTTGCATGAGCATTGGGAAAAAACTGATTGTCTCCGTTGTGGCTGTATTTAGCATTGTTGTCGTCATGTTCGGGGCGACCTGGTGGCTCACCTCAGCCCAGAAGACAGACGCATTGGTGGTAAATCTGGCTGGTCGGCAGCGTATGCTGGTGGAAAAAATTTCGAAAAACGTCCTGCATTTTCTGGATGTAAAAAAACAGGATCTCCCCACAACAGACCTGCAACGCACCATCACCGACCAGGTGCAGGTCTTCGAGACCACGCTTGCCGCCCTGACCTCCTCGGGCAACGCCCCCCTTGGGCTGTCGCCGTCAGGAGAAACAGGAAGACTGCCTGCCGCCACAGCCGATGCTGCAGAAAAACTGCGTCAGGTCAAAGCCAAATGGGATGATTTCGGTCAGAATCTCAAGGCCTGCCTGGATACGCCCGATCCCCAGGCCGTGCGGCGTTTCCTGGAGAGCGGCGAGGGCGTGGTGGCGGCCATGGACGGTGCGGTCACATTCATGCAGGCCGAATCCGAGGCCAAGGTGGGGTTTTTGCTTGCCACCCAGGCCGTGGGCGTGGCCCTTGGCCTGGTCCTCCTCTTTTTCGTCATCGTGAGCATCACCCGCAACGTCACCGGTCCGCTGATCCGGCTGCGCGACTACGCCGGGGCAGTGGCCGGAGGCGACCTGTCCGCCGGAATCAAGGGGGAGTTCAGGCAGGAACTCCTGGCCCTTAAGGATTCCATGGTGAACATGGTGGCCCGGCTGGGGGAACTCATGGAAACGTCCCGGCGCAAGGAGCAGGAGGCGGTGCGAAGCGCCACCGAGACCGCCGCCGCCCTGGAATTGGCCCGGGAACAGGAGGCAAAGGTCCAGGCCGTGCTGGAGAAGATGTCCCGGGCGGCCGCCCAGGCCAGCCTGGTCTCCGAAAGCTTCACCGAGGCCTCTGTTCAGTTGTCCGGACAGGTGGAGGAGGTCAACCGGGGGGCCGGGCACCAGCGGGATCGCATGGCCGAAACGGCCGCGGCCATGGAGGAGATGAACGCCACGGTGCTTGAGGTGGCCAGGAACGCCTCGAGCGCCGCCGAAAGCGCAGGCCGCGCCAGGGAGAAGGCCCAGACCGGGGCAAAGGGCGTGCGTTCGGCCGTGGCCGCCATCGCCAGCATTGAGGAGCGCATCCTGGCCCTCAAGGAGACCATGGGCCAGCTTGGCCGACAGGCCGACGGCATTGGCCAGGTCATTGGCGTCATAAACGACATCGCCGACCAGACCAACCTTTTGGCGCTCAATGCCGCCATCGAGGCCGCCCGGGCCGGAGATGCCGGGCGCGGTTTCGCTGTGGTGGCCGACGAGGTGCGCAAGCTGGCGGAAAAGACCATGCAGGCCACAGGCGAGGTGGGTCGGGCCGTGGGCGACATCCAGGCCCAGGCCAAGGAGAACATCGCCGCCGTGGAGGCTGCGGCCCGGGGCGTGGTGGAGAGCACCCAGGCCGCCGAGGAGTCCGGTCGGTTCATGGAAGAGATCGTGACCATCGTGGACGACACGGCCGGACAGGTTCTGTCCATCGCCACGGCCTCGGAGGAGCAGTCCGCGGCCAGCGAGGAGATCAACCGGGCCGTGGAGGAGGTCAACGGCATCGCCGGGACCACGGCCGAGGACATGGCGGCGGCCGCCGTGGCCCTGAAGGAGCTGACCCGGCTGGCCGGGGAACTGGATGGGGTCATCCGGGAGATGGGCGGCGAGGCCACGGAGACGGACGCGACGACGCGCGCTCTCCGGCCGCGAGCCCTGGGCGCCGGTCGTCACCCGGCTTCAGCCCCGGCGCCGAAGCAGGCCCTCCGCCGGACGCCCGTTCCCGCAACCCGCGCCCTGACGTCAGCCAGGACCAACGGCAGCAGCGACGGTCCCATGCTGGCCTGGGACGACTCCCTGTCCGTGAACATCGACGAGATCGACTCCCAGCATAAGGTGCTGGTGGACATGATCAACGGCCTGCACGAGGCCATGCGCACGGGCAAGGGCGTCAAGGTGCTGGAACGGCTTGTGGACGGGCTCAAAAACTACGCCGTGGAGCATTTCGGCGTGGAAGAACGCTACATGGAGAAATACAAGTACCCCGGCTACCTCAATCACAAAAAAGAGCATGAGCGATTTGTCGGGAAGGTTCTGGAGTTTGAAACGGCCTTCAAGCAGGGCAAGGCCTCCCTGACCATGGACGTCATGCATTTTCTCAAGGACTGGCTGGTGGGGCACATCAAGGGCGTGGACAAGAAATACGGACCGTTTTTCAACGAACGCGGCATCCGCTGATCCGGGAGTCGGATGGCGCGCCCGGTCCGTGACCGGCGCAAAGTGAAAAGGCCTGATGCCGATCATGCGCGGCCCGGGGG
>JAVHLG010000008.1:9701-88552 GCA_031082225.1 Desulfovibrionaceae bacterium
CCCCCCGGGCCGCGCGACATTTTTGGGACGTGCGTCTCAGGCCGGAAGGCAGTTTCCGACGCCGATGTTGCGGATCAAGTGGTCCAGGGCCTCGGCCTGGGAGGCCAGACGCTCCACGGCCTGCATGGAGCGGTCCACGCCCTGGGACGTTTCCTCGGCCACGTGGCTGACCTCGTCCACGGCGCGGTGGATTTCCTCGCTGGCGGCGGATTGCTCCTCGGCGGCCGCCGCGATGGAGCGCACCTGGTCGTTGGTGTGCCCGGCCAATTCCAGAATCTCCCGCAGGGCCACGCCGGAATGGTCGGCCAGCCTGGTGGCCTCGGCCACGGCCCGGCTGGCCTCGTCCATGCCGCTGACCGCCTCCCGGGCCCCGGCCTGGATGGCGGTGATGGAGTCGCCCACCTCCGTGGTGGCGTGCATGGTCTTTTCCGCCAGCTTGCGCACCTCGTCGGCCACCACAGCGAAGCCGCGTCCGGCATCTCCGGCCCGGGCGGCCTCGATGGCGGCATTGAGCGCCAAAAGGTTGGTCTGGTCGGCGATGTCGGAGATGACGTTCATGATCCGGCCGATCCCGGCGGCCTGTTCCCCCAGGGTGGCGATGCGATTCTTGAGGATGTCGGTCTGGCTTTTCACCCGGCCGATGGCCGTGACCGACTGGTGCACCGTATCCGCCCCCTCGCGGGCCTTGCGCATGGTCAGTTCGGCCTGCTCGGCGGCCCCGGAGGCGTTTTTGGCCACCTCGAGCACCGTGGCGTTCATCTGCTGCATGGCCGTGGCCGTCTCGCCGGTGCGGGAGCGCTGCACGTCCATGCCCTTCCCGGTCTGTTCCACCACCGAGGACAGTTCCGCCGCCGCCGCCGCCACCTGGGCGGCGATGGCCCCGGCCTGTTCGGCGGTCTCGCAGATGACCTTGTTGGTCTCGATCAGCGTCTCCTCCTGGCGCTTGACCTCGGTCAGCACCGCGAACTGGGCGAAGCATCCCAGGGCGCGGTTTTCCAGGTCGAAGATCGGTGCGGCGTCGATCTTGATGAAAAAACGCTCGTTGCGGGCGTCGGTTCCTTCAAAACCCTGGTTGGTGACCAGGGTCCGTCCCTGCAGGGTCTTGA
Organism: Desulfovibrionaceae bacterium; assembly: GCA_031082225.1. Taxonomy (GTDB): domain Bacteria; phylum Desulfobacterota; class Desulfovibrionia; order Desulfovibrionales; family Desulfovibrionaceae; genus Desulfolutivibrio. Next base: position 10,808 of record JAVHLG010000008.1, read on the forward strand.
GGATCAGGTCGGCCATGGCCCGGTTGCTCGCAAAAAACTCGCTGATGTGCATGCCCATGTAGTCCCTGGCGGGTTTGTCCTTGGACATGAAGTGGCACAAAAGGGTATTTAAGTAGGTGATGCGGCCTTCCGGGCTGACCACCAGGCAGGGCATGGTGATGCCGCCCAGGATGCCCTGGACGAAGCCCAGCTTCTCCTTGAGCGTGGCCACCATGGTTTCCATGTCGGTCCGGAGCTGGTTGAGTTCGGCCGTGCTGCCCCCGGCCTGCAACGTCGCGCCCAGGTCGCCGCCCGCCACATCGCGGGCGAAGGCCACCATTTTGGTGATGGTCCGGCTGACGCCCCGGCCGATCAAGTAGGCCAGGGCGGAGGCCAGGACCAGGGCCAGTCCCGTAGCCGCGAGCATGGTCGTGCGCCGGGCGGTGTAGTCGCCGATGCGCACGGCCAGGAAGGCGTCCAGTTCGTCGGCGCAGACCTCCCAATACCGGAAGGCGGCGTCCCGGGCGGCCTGGCCCGAGGCCAGGAAGGCCTCCCGGGTGACCGGCTCTCCGGCGGCCAGGGACTTGAGAAGGGCGATAAACGGCTCTGTGGCGGCCTTGTACCTGGACAGGCCGGCCGCCATGTTCCGGGCCAGATTGGGGCTTACGCCGTAGAAGTTCGGATCCTCGTTGAGGGTGGTCTCGGTGTCGGCCAGGATGCGGGAAAAATCCGATTCGGAAAGCATCTCGGCCAGGGTGTGGAACTGGCGGCGGTCCTCCTCGGACAGGGAACCGCCCAGGGCCGTGTCCCCGAAATCCAGGATGGAGGCCAGGCGGCGCTGGGTCTGGGGCAGGGCCAGAAGCGTCAGGTCCATCATGTAGTAGCTGTCGAGGTCGGGATCTAGGATCAGGTTGGAGGTGTCGCCGGCGTGGGTGATCATGCCCATGACGTCGTCCACCAGGGCCGCCGTCTTTTCCTTGAAGGCGGCCGGATCGCCCTGGCTGGCCCTGGCCTGGGTCCATCTGGCGGCCACGGCCTGGGGCGTGAGGTGGGAGCGGTTGCGGATGCCCAGGCCCTCGGCGGTGAATTGCAGGTCGTCGCCGTGCCGCTTGGCGGCGTCCGCCAGTTCGGCAAAGGCCTGATCGACCCGGGAGGCGGCTGCGGGGTCGGAAGCGGCCCGGGGGAGGTCTTCCAGGAGTTTTTCCAGGGGACGCTGGAAGGTGTTGCCCTGGGTCTCCAGGCGGCTGAAGGCTATCTGGCCGTTGATGTTCTGGATGGCGATGAACAAAAGGACGCCCAGGGGGAGCACGAAGGCCACGCCGATGGTGGCCAGCTTCCAGGAAAGCTTGATGTTTTTGGATATCTGCATGCACGATGCTCCATGGGAAGGGTGTTGACGCCACAGGATCCGGGCGCGTTGCGCGTAAGCCAGACCGCTGCGGGCCGCCGCAGGGAAAAAGGCCCATGGGCCTGGATGCAAAAAAGGGTTTGCATGCCGCGATATCTGTTAGCGACTGTGTTTGATGTATGTCAAGATATTATTACAATTTTGCACAATTCCTGATAATCCAGTGAATTGACAATGGAACATATCTGTTCTCTTGTGCAATCAGGTGAACCGGGCTTGCCTGGGTGCGCCTTTTCAAGCCATGGTGTCCCTGGCGATTTTGGTGAAACAGGATGTCGCCGTGACGGCATGACGCCTGGCGACCCGCGGCGTACTGTCCGGGGGGCGAGGGGAATCATCTTCGGGCCGGTGGCGGGGAAGCGCCGGGGAAAGGGGTGAATCGGCATGGAACGTTTTCGGTTTTCCCTCACGGATGCGGAAAAAAGCGCCCTCAAGGAACTGGTGTGGCGGCGCATCATGGACCGCCTGAACGGCCGCGACACCGGGGTTCCGGAGCCTTTGACGGATGTCCTGCGCGAACCCTACGGGGCCTTCGTCACCCTCAAGCGCCGGGATCAGCTTCGGGGCTGCATCGGACATATCGTGGCCGACCGGCCCCTGTGGGACAACGTGGCCGACATGGCCCTGGCCGCCGCCTTCGACGATCCCCGCTTTGCGCCCCTGACCCGGGCCGAACTGGATGGGCTGGAGGTGGAGATCACGGTCTTAAGTCCCCTGGCCCCCTGCCCGGACCCGGAACGCATCGAGGTGGGGCGGCATGGCCTCTTTCTCCGACGCGGCATGCATTCCGGGCTGCTTTTGCCCCAGGTGGCCGTGGAATGGGGTTGGGACCGGCGGACGTTTCTGCGCCAGACCTGCCGCAAGGCAGGCTTGCCCGAGGATGCCTGGCGCGATGCCAAGACCGATATCTATTGGTTCGAAGGCGTGGTCTTCTAGTGTGATGTTGTACAAACAAGAAGATGCTTCTTTTGGCCGAAAGCAGTGTTTTCAAGCCATTGTCTAGCAGTCACGATTACAATATAATACCCTACTATGTACGAAACGCGGCGCAAGACGTGTTCCCGGGTGGGGCGCATGGCCTGTTCGGTGGCTGTTTCTGCGGCCGCAACATGGTGAAATCCCATTTTTCCGTCACATGCGCGTGCTGTGGCCCGACGTGGGCGTATTCGCCGCGTGGCTGTTTGTGGGCGTTGCGCCGCCTCGCGATCCGGCGTCCGGGGACGTGCCCGGGGCCACGGTTTACGAGATATCGTTCGTCCTTGATCGAGACGGTGATATTTCGGCAATTCGATTTCCAGCCGGGAACCCGCTGCCGCATCATTTAAGTGATCCTTCGGAGTCAATTCCTAAAAAAGTTTGAATATCAATGTGTTGCTGGCGTCTTTCGTCTGCGGCACGGTTCTGGCTTTCCTGGTGATCGACGGCGACTCGCACAGGCGGATGGGCCGCAGGGCGCGAGGCCGAAACGATCCGGAGGAATGGTCATGACACGGTATCTTCTGATCCTGGCGGTGGCGGCGATGATGTTTGCGGCGTGCCCGCCGCGCTTTGCGGCCGGAGACGACGAGGCCCCGGGCACGGCCCTGGCGGAGGCGACCTATCGCAGCGAACTGTGCCGTCTGGCCCAGGCCACGGCGGCCATGCGACAGGCCGCCTTGAATGCGGACATGGATTTTCCGGAACCGCGTCCCGAGGTGCTGTTTCCCATGGGGCGGTAGGGAACCATGGACCGCCTCCCGGGAGTAGGATATGATATGATCGCATAGTCTATCCGGGCATTCGAAACGGGGAGGTTCCCATGTCGTTTATGGACATGAAAGGGCCGCGAATTCATCGCCGGTCGCTTCTGAAGGGTGTGGGGGCCTTGGCCCTCGCCCCGTTCGTGATGGGGTTCGGCGGCCGCACGGCGAATGCGTATCCGGGCGGACAAAAAAAGAAATTCGACGCCGTGAACCATCGCACCCGACTGGTGCTCTTGGGGACGACCGGCGGCATGACGTGGTGGCCGGGCTCGGATCGGGCCAGCGCCTCCCAGGTGCTTGTGGTCGGAGACGCCATGTACGTCATCGACCTGGGGTTCGGCGCGACCCATCGTCTGGCCCAGGCCTTCAACCATGGAAAATTCTTCACCTATCTCGGTCAAACCATTCAGGGGGAGTTGTCCAGTTTTCTCGCCAATGTGCGGGCGGTTTTTATTACGCATATGCACATGGACCACCTCGGAGACTATCCCACGTTCTTGGAGATCGGGGCCAGGGCCGGATTCGGGGTTCCCGACAAGCTCAAGATTTTCGGTCCCTGCAACCGGGGGCGACTGGATGAGAACGTCTCCGGTTATACCGGGATGGTGCAGATGGCAGGCGTCGGCACGCCGCTGGCCACCCCGACCCCGGGCATCCGGCAGACCACGGACCTGATCCTGCAAGCCTATGCCGCCACCTTCAACAACTGCACCCACGACGAGAACTATCCCGAAATCCCGAACATCATCGACGTCAAGGATATCGGCGACCCGGAAGGCGTCCCCTGGCCGACAGGCTTTCACGTCCCGGACCCGGCCAAGATCTGGACCCGGGCCGAGACCTGCCCGGCCATGGATCCCTTTCCCATTTACAGCGACGATTTGGTCAAGGTATCCGCCGTGTTGGTGGACCATGCCCAGGTCTATCCGTCCTTCGCCTTCCGCTTCGACACCGAGGACGGATCGGTGGTCATCTCCGGCGACACCGGCCCCGACACCAAGGGCAACTTGCAAAAGCTCGCCCAGGGCTGCGACGTGCTGGTGCATGAGGTCCTCGACAACATCTGGGTGGAAGGCTCCTTCAAGGGGGCCAAGCCGGGCGACCCGGCCTGGCCCCTGTATCAACATGTGCTTTCGGCCCACACCGCCCTCGACGACGTGGGAAAGATCGCGGCGTCGTGCCGGGCCAAAACACTGGTCTTAAGCCACATCGGTCCCGGAAACACCCCGGTCTCGCGCCTGCGGCAGGCCCGGAAGGGGTTTGACGGCCGATTGGTCATCGGCGAGGATCTGTTGCAGATCGGCGTGGGCAAAGCGCCGCGCGGGACGCGCGTCTAGTGTTGCGTCTCTAGAAAAAAGAAGTATTTCAAGTTGTTGTTCTCGAAATCCGGGCAGTGCGAGTTCAAGGACACGACATGAGGGCGACGGGCTGTCACGGTGGGGATGCGCCGTCCTGCCGAGGGACAACCTGACAGCAGTCCCGTCGGCGCGAACGCGGCGCAGAAGGCGCGGACAAGGCATGGAGGCCGGGCATTGGATGTGAAGCCGCGCCTGCGGCAGACGCTGCACCGCCTCCCGGGCATGGGCGACATCGCCCCGGGGCCGGACATCCTGGCCGGCCTGACGCTGTGGGGCGTGCTGGTTCCGGAGGCCCTGGCCTATGCGGGCATGGCCGGAATGCCGGTCCAGGCGGGCCTGTATACGCTTCTGGCCGCACTGCCGCTGTATTTTCTCCTGGGCGGCAGTCCCGTTTTGGTCTGCGCCGCCACCTCGTCCGAATCCATCATGATGGCGGCCATCGTCGCCCCCCTGGCCGGAGGCGATCCGGTCCGGCATGCGGCGCTCACAACCCTGCTGGTGCTCTGCGTCGGAGCCATTTTCCTTGCGGCGGGCCTTTTGCGGCTCGGGCGGGTCACCGCCTTTCTGTCCAAGCCGGTGATGACCGGATTCATCTTCGGTCTGGCCGTCTACATCGCCGCCAGCCAGTTGCATAAGATCCTGGGCCTGCCGTGCGGCCACGGCGACATGTTCATGCAGGTCGTACATCTGGCCGAGCATCTGGGAAACTGCAACCCGGTCGCCCTGGCCGTGGGCCTTTCCGCCCTGGCCATGCTGTTTTTCTTCGAAAGGCTCGCTCCGCGTCTGCCGACCGGGCTGTGCATCATGATCCTTGGAATCGTGACGTCCCGACTGTTTGACATGGGGCCGGAATTCGGCGTGGACACGGTCCAGGCCTTTCCCGCCGGGCTGCCGTCCCTTGCCGTACCGGCGGTCCATGCGGCCGACCTGAAGGCCCTGGCCCCGGCAGCGGCCGGATTGGCCCTGGTGGCCTTTTCCCAGGCCCTGGGCGCGGCGGAGCACTCTGCCGGGCGGCTCGGCCTGCGCGTCGAGGCCGACAGGGAGCTTACGGCCCTGGGGGCGGCCAATCTGGGAAGCGCCCTGGCGGGGGGCATCCTGGCCGGGGGCAGCATGTCCTCAACCGCCGTCAATGTCGCCGCCGGGGCCAGGAGCAAGGTCGCATCCGGGGTGGCCGCGCTGATGACCGGCCTCACCCTGTGTTTTTTCACCCCGCTTTTTCAGGGGCTTCCCGAGGCCATCCTGGGCGCGGTGGTGATGCACGCCGTGGCCAGGCTCATGAAGGTGTCCGAGGTGCGGCGCTATTTTCGCCAAAGCGGCTACGAATTCGTGCTGTGCCTGGTCGCCCTGGGCGGCGTGGTGCTGCTGGACATCCTGCCTGGACTCGTACTGGCGGTTTTTGCCTCGCTGGCCTGTCTCTTGTATTTCGCCAGCACCATCGACATCTCCGTCATGGGGGAGATCAGGGATTGCGGGGTCATCTGGGTGAATGCGAGCCAGCATCCCCGGGCCAGGGAAGTCCCCGGGATCCGGGTGTTGCGGATGGAGGGGGCGCTTTTTTTCGCCAACGCCGGGAAATTTCAGACTGCTGTCATGGATTTCTGCACGGGATCGGCCGCGCCCAGGGCCTTGGTCCTGCAACTTAAGGCCAACCGGCGGCTGTGCATCACCTCCGCCGACATGCTTCTGGCCCTGGCCCGGGATCTCAAAAAGGCCTCCGTGCTGCTGGCCTTTGCCGATCTCGCCCCGGACGTCGCAGCCATGTTCCGCAATAACGGGATGGCCGACATGGTGGGGGAAGAGCACCTGTATGACGACATCGAGCGCGCCGTGACGGATATTCAGGACCGGCTCGGCGTGTTGCGGCAGGACGATTCATCCGCTTCGCCACCCGACGTGCCGCCAGTCTGAGAGGCGGGTGCTGCGGCCTGCGTCCACTTCGTCCCCCGGCAACCATCGATCCCGGAGAGGCCGCGCCGTGGAGGCGCGTCGGCCGTGCGGCTTGGCACGTGGCGTCTCAGGGATTGGCCGCCAGGCAGGGGCAGAAGGCCAGGGCCTGTTCGGACAGGCGGCGGGGCGCGCCTGCGTCCAGGTCGTCTGACCCGTCGGAGTTCCGGTACAGGACCAGGGGCGGCGGCAGGGCCATTTCCCGGCCGCCGTTTTTGACGGCCGAGACAAGGACGAGCCGGGCCGGACGGTCCGGCCGGGACAGGACGGGCAGAAGGATTTTGGGTTCCAGTTTTTTTTCGATCAACGCGGCGACAAGAGCGGTCAGGCGGGGGGCGGGATACACGAGGGCGATCGTCCCCCGGTTGGCCAAAAAAAAGGCCGCCGCCGCCAGAAAGTCCTCCAGGGTTCCGCAGGATTCGCTACGGGCCAGTTGGCGTCCGCCATGGGGGCTGGTGCGGCCAGCGCCCATGGGCCGGTAGGGCGGATTGCACAGCACATGGTCGAAGGATTCAGGCTCGGGATGTAATGTTCCCGGGCGCGGCGCGTCCCCTGCCCGGGCCCGAACGTCCCGGATGTCCAGGACATGGGCCGAAAAGACGTCGGCCAAGCCCAGGCGGGCGGCGTTTTCCCCGGCCGCCCGGACCATGGCCGGGTCCACATCCAGCCCGGTCACGGTCGCGCCCGGGCAGACCTGCCGCAGAAGCAGCCACAGCCCGGCCGGACCGCAGCCGCAGCCCAGATCCAGCACCCCGGCCCCTGGTCTGGGGGCGGCGAAGGCCCCCAGCAGCAGGGCGTCCAGGGAGAAGCGCCAGCCGTGTGCAGGCTGGGTCAACCCCCGGGGAAACAAATCCCGGGCCGCTAGCACGGCGTCATCGACAGACAGAGGCTGGTCCATGGGGTCGTCTCCCGGAGGCGTTTTCCCGGCCGTGCGGCCCGGGCCGTTCTCCAGGCCCCGGCAGGGGGACGAATCGGAGGGGCGGTGACCCCTGGAACAGCGCCGACTCGAGTCCCGCCAGAGGAAGGAACGCCGTACGCCGTGTCCGCACCCGTCGCGTATACGACGTTTGCGGCCACGACGCCAGGGGCGATGCACGCCATGGATCCTTTTGGATTTCCATGTTTTTTTTGTGCCATGGGGTCTTTATGCCCGATTGTTTTTGACCCATTGCCGACAATCCCCTATGCCAGGGAGTACGGGGAAAAGAGAAGGCCGTCAGCGTGGCCGACCCGCCGGGGCGTGACGATGGACTGCATGAAAAAAGGATCAGGAGCGATTCGGGCGTTTTGCCTCGTCGCGCTTTTCGTCGTTATCGGCCTGTGCGGTTGCGCAGGCGGCAAACCGCTGCTGCAGGCCGGGGAGGGGGCCGTCGTCCTCGCCGACGGCGTGACCCTGGACTATGCCGTTTCCGGAAGCGGCAGGCCGCTTCTATTGGTGACCGGCTACGCCATGACCAAGGAGATGTGGGATGCCGACTTCCTTCGGGAGCTGGCCGCCTCGCGCCGGGTGATTCTCATGGACAACCGGGGGATGGGACCATCCCCGCTTGCCGCCGCCGCCGAGGTCTCCATCCCCCGCATGGCCAGGGACGCCGTCGCCGTCCTGGACGCCCTGGGCATTGACCGGGCCGATGTGCTCGGATGGTCCATGGGCGGCATGGTCGCCCAGGAACTGGCGTTGCAGCGGCCGGACAGGGTCTGCGCCGTGATCCTTCTGGCCACGACGGCGGATATCGGTTCGCTTGCGCCTGTGCTGGAGCGGCTCAACGCCATGGGCAGCGAGGAAATCCGGCAGTCCATGTTCCCTGCGGACTGGATCGCCGGTCATCCGGAAGCCTCTGCGCGCCTCAGGCCGCGTCCACGGCCGCCGGACATGCATGTGGTCGCGGCGCAGCATGCGGCCATGCTGCAATGGGCCGGAACGTCGGGCCGTCTCAGGGAGATGTCTGCGCCGGTGCTGCTTGTGGCCGGGGCCGAGGACTGGATCTGTCCGCCCGGGGCGGCCCGGGACATGTACGAGGGCCTGTCCGGGAGGGAGGGCGCCACGGTGGCGTTTACGGTCGTGCCCCAGGGATCCCACTGGATGATGCATCAGTTTCCTGACGCACTGGCCGCCATGGTCAACGGGTTTCTTGCCGGGCGGGACTGCGCCCCTGCGCCGTGAGCATGGAGGAACTGCCGGAAACATGGCCCCAGCCGCACGGCGCGCGGCCAGGGGAATCGGGCATGTTCCCGGAGGTGCCGGGAGATGCCTGGGGATGCGGTGGCCTGCTTCGGCGAGACCATGGCCTGTCGGCAGGATGCGAGGAGATGGCGGCGGGGAGGATGTCCTCCGATCATGCACGATGCGGCGGCCACCCGGGGAAACCATGATGACTGGCGAATCCGAAGCGGATATCCTGCCCGATGGCGATGTGGAGATGGAGGGGGAGAAGACATACCAACGGCAGTTGCGCCTTTTCACGAACGCATCTGTGGAAAAGGGCATGGAGCTGGTCAAGATCGGCGAGATCCTGAGCGGGCTGCGCCGTCGGGAGACGTTTTTGGACATCGGGGCAGGCGGCGGCGACCTGACCATCCCCCTGGCCGGGTCGTTTCGGAAGACCACGGTGGTGGAGCCCAATTCCCGCCAGATCGCCCATCTGCGCGGGCAACGTCCGGAATTCGAGTGCATCCGGTCCTCCTTTGCCCAGGCGGACCTGGGGGACCGGCGTTTCGATTTCATCCTGTGCTCCCATGTCCTGTACTACATACATCCCGGCATGTGGCTGCCCACCGTGGCCAAGATGCATGACCACCTGGCGCCGGGGGGCCGTCTGGTCCTGGTCATCCAGTCGCCCATCGGGCAGGTGGCCGAATTTTTCAACGCCTTCGCCAGCTACGATGTTCCGGTTCTGGATCTGTGGAAACATCTCGGGGAGATGTATGGGGAAGACAATCTTGCTGTGCGGTATTTTTTGAGCGACATCCGCACCACCACCCTGGACGACATGGTCGATATCGGCCTCTTTCTGCTGTGCGACCACAGGTTCCGGCTGCGCCGCGAGGAGATTGCCGGATATTTCCGGCAACGGCATGGGATTCCTGGCGGATATCGCCTCGTGCAGGACGAGATCCTGCTGTCCATCGCCAAAAGCGGAGAGCCCGGCCATGGCCTCGTCGGGTCTGAAGACGGACGGGCCCCGGCGGCCTGTCCCGGCCGGGATGGGCCTGAGCCCGGGGACGCGGCGGCCAGGTGACGCCATCAGGCGGTATGGGCGGACTGGAGGCGGCAGGCGGTCTGAAACAGCGCGCTGACGGAGGTTCATATGGTGGAGGGACTTGACAGATCGCATTTCGATGAGGTCATGGGCATATTGACTCCGGCCTTTGCCGGGCACCCGATGTTTCCGGCCGCGACCCCGTTGTCCACGGTCGCCTCGATGCTCACGGTCTTTCTCGACGTCTTTCTCATTCCCGGCGCATCGTCCCTGTTGGGCATCCGGCGGGATGGACGGCTGGCCTGTGTGGCGCTGGCCGTCGATCCCCGGCATGAACCAAAGGGCTTTGGGCTGGCTCGGTTTTTTTTCCGGATCATGCGCATCATGGGCGCCCGGGACATGATCGGCTTCATCCGGGCGTTTTCCTCGCGTCCCAAATACGCTGCGCCGTATCTGGAGCTGTTTTTGCTGGGCACGGACCCGGCGTTCCAGAAGCAGGGGCTGGGGCGGGAGATGCTTGGGCATCTCTACCGGCATGCCGCCGTGCAGGGCTACCGGGGGCTGATCCTGGGGGCGGCCAGGGAGACCGCAGCCTATGGATTCTACGCGCGGGAGGGCTTTACCGTCGACAGCGAAACCGTCTTCCGGGGGATGGTCATCTGCAACATGCGGCGCGAGAACCAGGACCGGGACGCCTGTGCCCCCCTGTCCGCGACGTCCGCAGCGACTGCCTCCATGGAGGCTTGAACTGGTTGGCGAAAACGCGTAGACCATGACAGCCTGCTTCCCAGGCTTATTTCGGATGCCGACCGGGTGTGGAATCGTCTACGCTGGGAGCACCATGGGAAGGAAAGAAAAGAGAATCATCGTGCCGACTCACGTGATCACGTCCTCACAGGACATCCCTCTCGTCGATGCCGCCGAGATCATGCGGCGCAACAACATTTCATGCCTCCTGGTCACCCGCGGCGACATGCCGGTGGGCATCCTGACAGAGCGCGACCTGGCCAGGTTTCTGGAGCGGGTCGGGGGCGAGGTCGAGGGCTATCAGGTCCGCGACGTCATGAGCGCGGCCGTGGTGACCATCCTCGAAAGCGAAGACTTGTTTGCGGCCTATTCCCTGATGTGCGGAAAAAACATCCGCCATCTGGTCGTCGTGGACGAGCAGGGCCGGGCCGTGGGGATCAAGACCTTTTCCGACCTCATGCGCCGCCTGGGCGAGGAATATCTGTCCGAAATCAAGACCGTGGGCGAGGTCATGACCCGCAACGTCCTGACCTTGGGGCCGGACCAGACGGTCCGGCAGGCCCTCCAGGTCATGGGCCAGCGCGGCGTGAGTTGCGTGCTGGTTGTTGAAGGGGATATCCCGGTCGGCATCCTTACCGAGCGCGACCTGGCCCGGCTGGTCTCCTTCGACCGTTCGGCCGGGGCCCGGGAGGTCCAGGAGGTCATGAGCGCGCCGGTGTCTTCCATCGGCCCGGAGACCTACGCCTTTGAGGCCGTGGCCAGGATGGAGAGCCAGGGCGTCAGGCATCAGGCCGTCACCGACGAGGCCGGTCGGCTTTTGGGACTTATCACCCAGACCGATCTCGTGGCCACGCTGGTCAACCGGTACGCGCAACTGGAGTTCATGGTCCGCAAGCGTACCCGGCAGTTGGTGCGCAAAAACGAGGAGCTGGAATATTCCAACCAGCAGTTGCGGCACCTGGATGAGATGAAGTCGGCTTTTTTGAGCTCCGTCTCCCACGAACTGCGCACCCCCCTGACCTCGCTTTTGGGGTTTGCCAAGATCACGGGCCGCATCTTTTCCGAACGCTTCGCCCCCCTGGTCGGCGACAGTCCGACGCTTGTGAAATTCAGCCAGCGCATCTCCCGCAACCTGGAGGTCATGACCCAGGAAGGGGAGCGCATGACGCGGCTCATCAACGATTTCCTGGATTTGACCAAGATCGAGGCCGGACGGGTCGAATGGCGCGACAAGCTGATTCCGGTGACGGATTTCGTGCTGCATGCCTGCCATGCCGTGCGCGGGCAGTTCGAGGCCAAGCCCGAGGTGGAGTTGCGTACCCATGTGGCCGAGGGTCTGCCCCAGGTCTACGTGGATGTGGACCGCATGCTCCAGGTCATGGTCAACCTGCTCTCCAACGCGGCCAAATTCACCGACAACGGCGCGGTCACGGTTTCGGCGGTCAATGTCGATGACGCCTTTGTGGAGATACGGGTCGAGGACACCGGAAACGGCATCCCGCCCCAATCCCTGCAAAAGGTTTTTGACAAGTTCCACCAGCTTGAACAGCGCGGCATTGAAGGCCAGGCCGAGGGAACCGGGCTTGGCCTGGCCATCTGCAAGGAAATCATCCAGCACTATGGCGGCCGCATCTGGGTCGAATCCGAGCCCGGCAAGGGCAGCGCCTTCAAGTTCCGGCTGCCTGCCTCAAGGTCGTCGCGCACCGAATATGCGGGACTGCTCACCGGGGTGCCCTCGGACGGCGGTGACGAGGCCGACCCCCTTGTGCTGGCCGTGGACGACAGCCCGGGCATCCGCGACTACCTGGAGCAGCTCTTCCGGGATGACGGGTTCCGCATCGTCACCGTGGGCGACGGCCAGACGGCGCTCAAGGCGGCCGGGGAGATGCTGCCCCGGTGCATCGTCATGGATCTCATGATGCCCGGGATCGAAGGCAGCGAGGCCATCCGTCGCCTGCGCGAGAATCCGGCCACCGAAAACATCCCCGTGGTGGTGCTCTCGGCCTATCCCCACCGCAGTCAGGCCGGAGGCGACGTGGCCCTGCCCAAGCCCGTGGACGAAGAGCAATTGCTGCAGACCGTCCGGGGGCTCATCAGAGGAGGCCGCATCAAGGGGCGCAAGTGCATCCTCGTTCCCAATCCCAAGGGCCAGGGCAACATGCTTATGATCTCCGCCGGAAAGCTGCGCTACATCCGCCCCGAGGAGTTGCAGGAGAATTTTACGCAGCGTTTCAGCGGCACCATGTTCCTGTCCGGCGACGCCACGGACCAACTGATGCTGCGCAAGCTTTCCGAGATCGACGACGTGGTGGTCATGATCCTGCCTGAAAACCAGACCGACGAGGGGGCCGCCCCGTAACCGGCTGATCCCGGGAACGGCCGGTGAGCGACGGTTTGCCTGCGCCTGAGGCAAGGACGCCGCCGGGATCCGGCGGGTGCGTCTTCCCCGGACTGCCCGAGCCTTGCAAGACGGGCGGCCTTCGCCGCAGGTGGGCCGACGGGTGCGATATGCAGGGGCAGACAGGGACGGACACGTGCGGACAGGGGCGGACACGTGCTGAAGCGTCAGTTGAGGATGTACCGCATGGGGTTGACCGCAACGCCGTTGACCCGGACCTCGTAATGCAGATGGGGCCCGGTGCTGCGCCCTGAGTCGCCGACAAAGCCGATGACGTCCCCGCGGGAGACGGCCTGTCCCCGGGCCACGGTGAACTCGCGCAGGTGGCTGTAGCTGGTGGAGATCCCGCCCGGATGCTCGATGGTCACGGAGGGGCCGGTTCCCTGGCCTTCTCCGACAAACGACACGTTTCCCGCCGCTGTGGCGTACACCGTGGCCCCCAGGGTGGTGCTGATGTCCAGGCCCTTGTGGAGTTCCTTGCGGCCGGTGAAGGGCGAGACGCGTTCGCCGAATTCCGAGGAGATCCATCCCTGGGTGGGCCAGATGGTCGGCGTGGAACTGAAATAGTCCTTTTTCTCGTTGAGCAGGGCCAGGATCCTGTCTTGTTCGAGCCGTTCTAAAGTGGCCTGGGTACCCAGGTCGTGCAGGAACTTGTGGAGGTTCCTGGCGAGCATTTCCTGGCGGTAGAGGGGGATGTACTTCTTGGTGAAGTCCTGATCCCCTTCCTCGGGCTGCGGGCTGACGTTGCGCGGTTCCTGGTCCAGGTTGATCATGACCCTCAGTTTGGCGTCGAATTCCCGTATGCGCTGCAGGTCGGTTTCAATGCCTTTGATTTTTTCCGAAAGGCTTAAAAGCTGGGATTTCTGTTCCTGTATGGTCTTTTCCGATGCGGCCAACTCGCGCTCTTTCCGAGTGTAGTCGGCATAATAGGACATAAGGACGATGTTTGCCGCGACCATGACGGCGATGCCCAGAAGGGTCAGAAAAAAAAGCCAGCCCCGAAGTCGCAGTTTTCGGTAAACGCCGTGCTGGTCTTTGAAGATGACGATTTGATAATCGCGAAGCATGTCGTGTCGTTTTGCGGCCTGGCTGCCCGTTTAGCAGGGAACGGTCAGCGCTGCTGGATTTGAAAAGACGCCACCCGGGGAGTCGGGGGGACGGATTGTCCGGAACGCTTCGAGCGACGAGGTCGGGCAGTCCTCAGACCGCAAAACGCTACCCACGAGCCGCATCCTTGTCAAGTTGCCAACGGCGAAGGGCGTTTACGACGTTGGTCCGGGCCGTTTTGTCCATGCTCGGGCATCCCGCCAGCCAGGTGGCGACCTCCAGGCGTTTGGACCGCTTGGAATGCGGGCATGGGTTTTCCCAGACGGGCAGGGCCCAATCCCGGCTGGCCCGGATGATCTGTTTCTTGTCCACCAAAAGCAGGGGCCGGATGACCGTCAGCCGTCCGGAAAAAAAGGATTCCCGGGCGGACATGCCGTCCACCCGGCCGCCCTGGAACAGGTTCATGAAAAAGGTGGCGGCCAGGTCGTCGGCGTTGTGCCCGAAGGCCAGGTGGGTCAGCCGGTACTGTCGGCACAGTTCGAAGAGGCGTTTGCGGCGCAACCAGGCGCAATAAAAGCATGGGGAGTTTTTGCGGTTTTCCGGGGAGTGGGCGCGCGGACCGTGGTCGGTGACCTCGATGTGGGCGGCGATGCCAAGCGCCGTGCACAGCCCGGCCAGGGGGGCGTGGTTGGCCGGATCGAATCCCGGGTTGAGGTGCAGGGCCATAAGTTCGGTGGAAAAGGGCACGATGCGTTGCCTGGCCCGCATGACCCGCACCAGCACCATGCTGTCCACGCCGCCGGACACCGCCACACCGACCCGGGCCCCGGGGGAGAGCCCTCCGGTATGCATGAGCAGCTTCCCGGCCTTGGCCACGCAGAATTTCTGGGCGTAGGTCGGATTTTTATCCTGAAGCCGCACCTCGTGCATGGCGGCGCGTTCCGCGGAGAACTGGTCCTTCATGCCCATGGTCCCGGGGAGGAGGGGGAATGCGACGGGGCGAGATCCCGACAGGCGGGGCGCCGCCAGGGGAGCAGGAGCCGCACGGCTATTCCTTGCCCAGCAGGATGTCGCGGATTTCGGAAAAGTGCTCGATGGCGCTCTCCATGACCCGTTCCATGACCTCCGCCGTCAGGCCCAGCCTGGCGAACACCGTCTCGCTCGGGGCGTAGTGCATGCCGTCGTAGCCAAGCCCGATGCCGGTCATCTTGGCGATGACGTCTCCGGCGTGGACCAGATCCAGGGCCAGGTCGCGCACGGGGGCGGCGTCGGGATCCAGACGATGCCGCACCACATAGACGATGGGTTCGGGGAGCTTCCAATGCTCGAGGAGCAGGGCCCCGAGTTCGCCATGGTCGATGCCCAGCACCGCCCGCTCGGCCTTCTCGAAGGGGATTCCCTGGGAATAGGCCAGTTCCATGATCGGTTCCGCATTGACGGCCAGAAACGCCCCGAGGACGACCTTGCCGATGTTTACCAAAAGGCCTGCGGTGAAGGTGTGCGGGGGAGGCGTCAGGCCGAGTTCCCCGGCCAACTGCTCCGAGGCCACGGCCAGGGCCGCCGAATGCTCCAGGAGCTGCCCCGGGGGCAGGCCGTAGCCTTTGATCTCGTATCTGGCGAAGGGGGCCACGCCCGAGGCCAGGACCATCTGGTAGACCCGCTGCATTCCCAGACGCATGATGGCGTCCTTGACCGTGGTCACGTCGCCGTGGCCTCCGAAAAAGGCGGAATTGGCCATGCGCAGCAGATTGACGGTCAGGCCTGGCTCGTATTCGATGAACCTGGCCAGTTGCAGCATGGTGGCGTCCGGATCGTTGATGATCGACATGATCTTCTGCACCGGCATGGGCATCTGGGGCACGGCCAGAGCCTTGGCGATGATCTCTTGGCGTTTCATATTTCCCAGCTTTTCCCGCAGGAGCTGATCAACACGCGCCCGGAATCCATGTACAGACGAACCGTCCTGGGGATGGAGCCGCCCACGTCGGAGCCGGACAGGCGAAGATGGTTGTGGTCCAGGAGTTTGTGCAATGCGGCGAGATTCGCCGCACCGGTGTCGAAGGAGTTGGAGACGTTCATCATCCGGCCGCAGCCTGCGGCCTTGATGACCATCCGTTCGCGTTTGGCCCCCTTGGCGTACATGGCCTTGATCATGTGCGGCACGCCGGTGTTGACGTACATGCAGGGATTGAGGCTCTTCCCTTCGCGGGCCTCCCGGGCCATGGGGAGCAGGCAGTGGATGAGGCCTCCCACGCCGGCGCCCGGGTCAAAGACCACGAGCCCCAGACAGGAACCCAGGGAATGGGTGACCAGGATGTGGTTTGCCCGGGTGGTGACCCGCATGTCCGATATGCCGACGACGATTTCCATGACTGGTCCGATAAGCGGTCCTTTCGCCTCGTAACGAGCCGGGGCAGGCCCTATAGCCGCAATCCCGGCCGGAGACAAGCGGTGTCCGACCCGTGGCGCAACACGCCCTGTGGGGCATGGTCTCCCGCTGTGGCGCGCCAGTAGGCGACGTACGGCAGCGCAGTCAAACAACAGGGAACCATGCGGAATGTCCTTTGCCTGGGTCAGGTTTTTTGCACGAGCAATCTGACGAAAAAAAAGAAACCGGCCACGAACATCAAAAAGAAAATCATGTTGTAGACATGATATCTGTTCTTGCAGCGCCTGCGCTCCTGCAGAAAATCGTCGATCTCCTCGTCGGTCATGTGGGACTTTTCCCGGAGCGTCATGCGCTCGTATGCGACATAGTCCTCGTCTTCGTATTTGATCAGAAACCGATGGCGGTTTATAAAGAACGCATAATAAAAAAGATAAATGATAAGAAAAAGACCGAGCAGATAGTGCAGATCGTCGTAAAGGATCATGAGCGGACCGGGCATCTGTCGCGCCATGTCCGGCCGGGATGCAGCGTGGTCATCTCACGGTGCGCCATGGTCGTTGCGCCTGTTCGGTTTGGATCGATCAGCATCTTTTCGTTCTATACGGAAGCGAATCCAAAATAGCAACAGCGCAAAGACTGTAAACACGATCCCGAAGACGAGGGGGGCAAACCAGTTGTCCATGTCGTTGCTCCATCTCGGACACAAGCGCCCGGACAGGAACGCAGGCCCGTTTCCCCGGGCGGCCATGGGGCAGCCTGCCCGGACCGGGCTTTACGGCGGGGCCGTATGTGAGGGAAGACGCGATCGAGTGTGCCAAAGGATGGCAGGCGGCGCAACCGGTTCCTCACCTGGTGGCGACGGCCATCCCCGTCACTGGCGGCCTGACGGCGCAACTGCCCGGCCGCCCCCGGTTTCCCGCCTGGCGGCGACGGACATCGCTGCGGGGAGCGCCATGGTTTCGTGATGGTTTTGTCATCACGGCGCGGTGGACATGGGGCCGCGAAGGGCTTAAGCGATCCGGTGGGATTCGCCATTTCCGCCAACCGGACCACGATTGGAGCCCAAACACGCCATGTCACTCGATTTTTTGCAGGAAGTCATCCGCGACTATGGATATCTGGCCCTTTTTATCGGCACCTTCCTTGAGGGGGAGACCATTTTGCTCCTGGCCGGGTTCGCCGTGCAGACCGGCAAGTTCGGTCTGTCCCTGCACGGCATCATCCTGACCGCCTTTGTGGGTTCCCTGGCCGGCGACCAGGTGGCCTTTTTCATCGGCCGGTATTTCGGCAACCGGTTCATCAAGCGCAGCGAGAAATGGCAGGCCAGGGTGGCCCGGGTGCACAAGTTGCTCGAACGGTATCACGAGGTGCTCATCCTGACGTTCCGGTTTTTTTACGGCCTGCGCAATCTGACCCCCTTCACCCTGGGAACCACGGACATCTCCGCGAAAAAGTTCTTTGTACTCAATGCCATCGGCGCTTTTGTGTGGGCGGTGGCCTTTGGTTGCATCGGTTACCTTTTTGGAGATCTGCTGGAGAACATGCTCGAAAGCGTGTTGCAGGACATGCATAACGTAGAACTTATCGTTCTCGGCGTCGTCGCCGTGGTGGCCCTGCTGTTCTGGATCAGGAAAATGTTTCGTAAAAAATGATCCAATCTTGACTCTTTCCGCCTGCCGGGTTGATATGAGGCCTAACCCGTCCCGTCATTTTGCGATCCAAACACGGGACTGGTCGGTTATGGCCGTTTTTCAGGTTCGGGAAACCTTGCCTCGTCCAGACGGTGGAACCGGGTTTCGCAACGACCCGGGAAAATCCGGAAGCGGTTTGAGATGGATACAAAAGAACCAGGCGCCGACATGCTCCCTCCGGGTGTTTTTTTTCGCGACTGCCGCAGCCTCATGCGGTCCGCCAAGCGTTCCCTGGGCGGCGTGATCGCGGCCAGGGAACGCGATTTTCTCTCCCTGGGCGACCGTCTGCACGATCTGCGCGTCCGTTCCGAGGGGCTGGCCGAAAAGGCCTCCGAATTGGTCGCCACGACGTCGGGCGAGTCCATGGACGAGGTGCTGGGCAAGCTTTCGTCGGAACTCGGGCAGATGACCGGCGTGTGCGAGATGGGCAACAGCCGGGAGAGTCTGGAAGAATTGCTCGCCGTGCGCGGGATCGTGGCCGACCTGGAGAAGATTTCCAGCGAATTCGGGCGGATCGTGAAACGGCTGTCCATGCTCGGCATCTCCACGCGCATCGAGAGCGCCCGCCTGGGGGCCAAGGGTCTGGGATTTAGCACCTTGGCCGACGACGTGGAGAAACTGGCCGCCACCATTGTCGGCTATGCCTTCCAGATCAGCGACCGCAACCGTTCCCTGCGCGGCCTTGTGGATGAGGCCGAGGTCAAAACCCGCAGCGTGGTGGACAGCCAGGAGAAATGCTCTTCGACGATTTTTGGCGGCCTGCAGGAGAACATCGAGACCCTGTCAAAGCTGGCCGCCTCCTCCGCCGCACTGTCCGAAACCCTCTCCGGGAAAACAAAGGCCATCTCTGAAAGCGTGTCCAGCGCGGTATTGTCCATGCAGTTCCACGACATTGTCCGACAGCAGGTGGAGCATGTGGAGCAGGCCATGGACGACGTGGAGCAGGTGGTCGGGGCCAGGGACGTCGGACAGGCCGCCCTGCCGGGGGCCCCGGGGGCCACGGGGGCCACGGGGGCCACGGGGGACGGATACGGGGAGGGGGACCGGGAGATCGTGGCCTTCGTCGGAGACGTGCTGGCGTTGCAGTGTTCCCAACTGGCCCATGCGCGTGGCCGGTTCGTGGATGCCGTGGAGACCCTGGTCTCCAATCTGCGCGACATCGCCGGGAGCATTCAGGCCATCGGCGGCGAGATCCTGTCCGCCGGGGACCAGAACCGCAGCGGGGCGGACCTGGACCGGGTGGAACGGGACGTGGCGTTGGTCAAGGAGGCGTTGCGCGGTTTCGCGGCCAAGGGCGAGGAGTTGTCGGAGATCATGTCCTCCGTGGCCGGAACGATTTCCGAAATGAGCGGCTATGTGGGCAAGATCGAGGACGTGGGCTCGGAGATCGAGCTCATCGCCATCAACGCCAGCATCAAGGCCGCCCACACCGGCGAGGAGGGGGCCGCCCTCGGGGTGCTGGCCTCGGCCATCCAGGGGTTGTCCGTGGAGGCCAGGCAGCAGACCGACGAGGTGTCGCGCATCCTGCGGGAGGTGGCCAAATCCTCGAACATCCTGCAGGACAACGCCAGCATCTCCTACGACGTCTCCCAGGTGGACGACGTGTCGGCGCACCTGGACGGGCTTTTGGGACAGATCGGGGACATGAACCGGCGCCGGTCGGCCATGTTCGCCGGAATCGGCGCAACCAGCGCCGAGTTGGGCCAAGCCTTGCAAGGGGTGGCCGCCGGGGTGCATTTCCACGAGGAGGTGGGGGAACGCCTGGATGCGGTCAAACGGGATCTGGACGCCTTTGGCGGCCTGTGCAAGCGGATCGTGCCCGTGGAGGGCGATACGCGTCGCCCCGAGCGGCTGCGCGAGCTTTTTGGCCGATATACCATGGAGGCCGAGCGGGACGTGCACGAAGCGGTCTTTGGCCTCGCCGCCGGGGTGGAAAAGGCCGGGAAGCCTTCCCCGGCCGCAGCCGACGGCGACGGCCTGGGCGACAATGTGGAACTTTTCTAGCCTGCGCCGACACGACCCGTGTTGCCGTTTTCCGGGAGCTGGAATACAAGGGTACGTTCGTTGTCACGATGGTTGCGCCGCATGCGGCGGGCCGTCGAGGGGAGGGCCGCATGGGGTCGCATGAGTTGCATCGGGACGACGCCGGAGTCACGTTGCGTCTGACAGGGGCCTGGACCGTGGAGCATGCCGCGACCTTGCGCCGGGAGCTGCTGCATCTCCTGGCGGTGACGGATGCGGCGCATCTGGACGTGGCCGGGGTCGAGGCAGCAGATGCGTGCCTTTTCGAAGTGGTGCATGCGGCGTGTTTGAGCGCGGCGCGCGACGCAAAACGGCTGGACAGGATCGGTTCGGTGTCCGACGCCGTGCGGCAGGCCGCCTGGGTGTCGGGTTTCGCGGAATACGGACCGTTTGCGGACTTTTGGCAAGACGAGGAGAGGCATGACCAAGACGATCATGACCGTTGACGATTCGGCGAGTGTGCGGCAGATGGTCGGATTCACCCTGAAAAAAGAGGGGTATTCGGTCATTGAGGCATCGGACGGCAAGGACGCCCTGGGCAAGCTCAGGGGCACCGTGAACATGGTCATCACCGACCTGAACATGCCCAACATGGACGGCATCGAACTCATCAAAAACATCCGCTCCCAGGCGGCCTACAAGTTCATCCCCATCGTCATGCTCACCACCGAATCCCAGGCGACCAAAAAGCAGGAAGGCAAATCCGCAGGCGCCACGGGATGGATCGTCAAACCGTTTACTCCCGAGCAGCTTCTGGCCGTGGTCAAAAAGGTGCTCCGGTAAGCGCAGCCAGGCTGGGCGCGTTTCCCCCGGCGACAAGGACGCCCCATGTCCCAGGACGACATGCATCGCATGGCCTTTCGGGAGGAGGCAGCCGAGCTTCTTGGCGAGCTCGAGGCCTCCCTCCTGGCCCTTGAAGGGCAACCCGGGGACCAGGATCTCATCAATCGCGTTTTTCGGGCCATGCACACCATCAAGGGGTCCGGGGCGATGTTTGGTTTCGACGACATCGCCGCCTTCACCCACGAGGTGGAGACCGTTTTCGACAAGGTGCGCAACGGCCTGCTCCAGGTATCCAAGACGCTGCTGGATCTCACCCTTTCGGCCCGCGACCACATCAAGACGCTCCTTGACCCCGCCGACGGAACCGAGGCCGCTGTCGAACAGGAGGGACGGCGCATCCTCGAGGGGCTCAGGCAGTTTTCCCCCGAGGCCTGCGCCGAGTCCAGGACCTCGCCGCCGCCGCCGGAACCCGCGCGCGGCGTGGCCACCTACCGCATCCGCTTCAGGCCGGGGCCGCATTTCTACGCGACTGGCAACAATCCTCTGCATTTTCTGGAGGATGCGGCGGCCCTGGGGACCATGCGCGGCTATCTGCACACCGAGGCGATCCCCTGCCTGGAGGATATCGACCCCGAGACGTGTCACGCCTGGTGGGACATCGTCCTGGGGGCCAAAAGCAGCCTGTCCCAGGTGCAGGACGTGTTCTCCTTTGTGGAGGACGATTGCGAACTGACCGTCGATCTGATCGATGACGGCGAGGCAGGGCCGGACACCGGGATATCCAAGCGGCTCGGGGAGATCCTGGTCGAGCGCGGGGATCTGACCCCGGACGATCTGGCCCAGGCCCTGGCCGCCCAGAAGCGCCTGGGAACCGTGCTGGCCGATTCCGGGCTGGTGCCCAAGGCCAAGGTGGAGGCGGCCCTGGTCGAACAGGAGGCCGTGCGCGACATCCGCAAAACCCGGGAACCGGCGGTGGAAACCGCGTCGAGCATCCGGGTGGCCGCCGACAAGCTCGACGATCTGGTGGATCTGGTGGGGGAGCTGGTCATCGTCCAGTCCCAGATCAAACAGGCGGTTCTTGGAACCAACGATCCCACCCTCAAGTCCCTGGCCGAACATCTCGAGCGGTTGAGCGACGATCTGCGCGACTCCACCCTTGGCATCCGCATGCTGCCCATCGGCTCCACCTTTGGCCGGTACCGCCGTCTGGTGCGCGATCTTTCGGCCGAGCTCGGCAAGGAGATCGACCTGGTCACCTCGGGCGAGGAAACCGAACTGGACAAGACGGTCATCGAACGCCTGGGCGACCCGCTGGTGCATCTGTTGCGCAACAGCATCGATCACGGTGTGGAGCGGCCCGACGAGCGCCGGGCCAAGGGCAAGCCCCCCCGGGGAACGGTCGTTCTCTCGGCCGAGCATTCCGGCGGCTCGGTGGTCATCCGCATCGTCGACGACGGCCGGGGTCTCGATCCCACGGCCATCCGGGCCAAGGGCGTGGAACGCGGCCTTGTGCCCCATGACGCCGAACTTTCCGACAAGGAACTCTATAACCTCATCTTTTTGCCGGGTTTTTCCACGGCCAAGGCCGTGACCAGCGTCTCCGGCCGGGGCGTGGGCATGGACGTGGTCAAGCGGTCCATCGAATCCCTGCGCGGGGCCGTGGACATCGACAGCGATCCGGGCCGGGGCGCGACCATCACCGTGCGCCTGCCACTGACCCTGGCCATCATCGACGGGCTCCAGATCCAAACGGGCCGGGAATGTTACGTCGCCCCCCTGTCCCTGGTGGAGGAGTGCGTCGATCTGCCGCGCGACGAGGCCGGCGAGGGCGACAAGATCATCAATCTGCGCGGCGAGATCGTGCCCTATATCCGGCTGCGGGATTTTTTCGGCATTGACGGACGTCCCCCCGACGTGGAACAGGTGGTGGTTTCCAGCGTCGAGGGAAATCGCGTGGGCCTTGTGGTGGACCGGGTCATCGGCGAACACCAGACGGTCATCAAGAGTCTGGGACGCCTCTACCGCGATGTGGAGGGGCTGGCCGGGGCGACCATCAAGGGGGACGGAACCATGGCCCTCATTCTCGACGTGCCGGGGCTTGTGCGCGCGGCCGTCGAATCCGGAAACTGAAAGGGGGAGGAGCACCAATGGCTGCAGACGACGCGACGTTGAACGACAATCAATACCTGACCTTTGTTCTGGAAAACGAGTTGTTCGCCTTAAACATCGGCTCCGTGCGCGAGGTGTTGGAGCTGACCTCCATCACCAAGGTGCCGCGCACCCCGGAATTCATCCGGGGGGTCATCAATCTGCGCGGCCGGGCGGTGCCCGTGGTGGATCTGCGCATGAAGTTCGGCATGGGCGAGACCCGGCGTACGGTCAACACCTGCATCATCATCGTCGAGGTGGAGCTTGACGGCGAGGCCACGGTGCTCGGGGCCCTGGCCGATTCGGTCCAGGAGGTCTACGAGATGGAAAGCTCCCAGATCGAGCCGCCGCCGCGCATGGGCACCCGCATCAAGGCCGAGTTCATCACCGGCATGGGCAAAAGCGGGGACCGGTTCATCGTCATTTTGGACATCAACAAGGTCTTTTCCGCCGAGGAACTGAGTCTGGCCGCAGACGCCGGGCGGGGACAGACCATGCCTGAAGGACGCGGGGTCGCCGTCGATGCCGGAGCCTAGGACTTCTCGCGACAACACCCGGTCGTCGTCCATGGTCAGCATGGCCGACAAGGATTACCGGAGGTTCAGCGAGTTCATTCATACCGAATGCGGCATCAAACTGCCGACATCGAAAAAGACCATGGTCGAGGCCAGGCTGCAAAAGCGTCTGCGCCTGCTGGGCATGGCCACCTTTCGGGAGTACAACGACTATCTGTTCAGCCCCGCCGGGATTGCCGAGGAAATGGGGCATTTGATCGACGCCATCACCACCAACACCACTGAATTTTTCAGGGAATCCAAACACTTCGACATCATGCGCCAGGTGGTGCTGCCCCACTGGACGGCCATGCGCGGGGTTATCCATCCCCTGCGTCTGTGGAGCGCCGGATGCTCCTCGGGCGAGGAGCCCTATACCCTGGCCATGGTCTTAAGCGAATTCGCCGAGAAAACCCCCGGCTTCCGTTTCACCATCACGGCCACGGACATCTCCTCCCAGGTGTTGGACAAGGCCCGCCGGGCCGTCTATCCCGAGGAGCGCGTGGCGGGCATGAGCCACGACCTCAAGCGGAAATACCTCCTGCGCAGCAAGGACCGCACCAAGCGCCTGGTGCGCATCGCCCCGGACCTGCGGGAGCGGGTGACGTTTTCCCGTCTCAATTTCATGGAGGAATTCAGCTTCAAAGACCCCATGGACATCATCTTCTGCCGCAACGTCATGATCTATTTCGACCGCCCCACGCAGGAGACGCTGCTCAATAAATTCTGCCGCCAGTTGCGCAAGGACGGGCATCTTTTCATCGGCCATTCGGAGAGCCTCACGGGCATGGATCTGCCCCTGCGTCAGGTTTCGCCCACCGTGTACCGGCGCATCTAACGGACATCGACGGATAACGCCAAAGGGTGGTGAGGGGTGAACAAGATCAGGGTTTTGATTGTCGACGATTCGGCCTTGGTGCGTCAGACGTTGACGGACATCCTGGCCTCCGATCCGGAGATCGAGGTCATGGGCACGGCCGCCGATCCCTTCGCCGCCGCCAGAAAAATGGAGGAGGAGGCCCCGGACGTCATCACCCTGGACATCGAAATGCCGCGCATGGACGGCCTGACGTTTCTGCGCAAGATCATGTCCCAGCATCCCATGCCCGTGGTCATCTGCTCCACCCTGACCGAGTCCGGGTCGGAGACCACGCTTAGGGCCATGGAATACGGGGCCATGGACATCATCCTCAAGCCCAAGCTCGGCACCCGGCAGTTTCTGGAGGAGTCGCGCATCCGCATCTGCGATGCGGTCAAGGCCGCCGGCCGGGCCAGGATGAAGCGGATCATCCCCGCACCGGCCATGAAGGTGGAGCCCAAGCTCGGGGCCGACGCCGTGCTGCCCGGCCCCACGGGCAAGGCCATGTTCGGGACCACGGAAAAGGTGGTGGCCGTGGGCGCATCCACGGGCGGCACCGAGGCCCTGCGGGTTTTTCTCGAAGCCATGCCCCAGGACTGCCCGGGCATCGCCATCGTGCAGCATATGCCGGAACAGTTCACGGCGGCCTTTGCCAAACGCCTAAACGGCCTGTGCCGGATCACGGTGAAAGAGGCCGAGGACAACGACACCATCCTGCGCGGCCAGGCGCTTATCGCCCCGGGCAACAAGCACATGCTGCTCAAACGTAGCGGCGCCCGCTACCACGTGGAGGTCAAGGACGGCCCCCTGGTCAAGCGGCACCGCCCGAGCGTGGACGTGCTGTTTCGGTCCGCCGCGCGCTATGCCGGGAAAAACGCCGTGGGCGTGATCATGACCGGCATGGGCGACGACGGGGCCGAGGGCCTCAAGGAAATGAAGGACGCCGGGGCCTACACCATCGCCCAGGACGAGGCCAGCTGCGTGGTCTTCGGCATGCCCCAGGAGGCCATCAAGCGCGGCGGCGCGGACAAGATCATGTCCCTGACGCACATCGCCCCGGAAGTGGTGCGTTTTTGCGCCGCATGACCGGGCAAGCCCCGCCCTGACAGGGGCTCCGGCCGTTTTTTTCTGGAGATCCCATGCCCCTGGAAATCGAATTGAAATTCCCCGTGGCCGGGTTTTCGGCCTTGCAGCAGGCCTTGATCGAGGCCGGGGCCGTCCCGGAGGTCGTGGTCTTCGAGCAGAACATCGTGTTCGACGCCCCTTCCCCTGCCGCCGCACCTGCCGCCGCTCCGGACGCCGCGCCGGACGCCGGGACGGTCGCGCCCGGTCCCTTGCGGGCCGCAGGCATCCTGTTGCGCCTGCGCCGCAACTCGCCCGGCGGACAGGCCGCCGCCTCCGGGGTGGTGACCGTCAAGCTCCCCGCGCCCGGGCAGGCCCCTGCCGGATACAAGGTCCGCCAGGAGCTCGAGACCCGGGTGGAGGATTTTTCGGCCATGCAGGCCATCCTGCAGGGCCTTGGCTACGCCGCGGCCCTGCGCTACGAGAAGGTGCGCCAGACCTGGATGCTGGGCAGCCTGCACGTGTGCCTGGACAGGCTGCCGTTTGGCCGCTTCGTGGAGCTCGAAGGCGACCCGGAGGACATCACGGCCTGGGCGGCCCGGCTTGGACTGGACCCGGCCTTGGCCCGCACCGCCACCTATCATGATCTGCATCTGGAGCATCTTTCGGAAACGGGCCATGCGCCGACGGACAGCTTCGTCTTTTCCCCGGAGGACGCCGCCCGGCTTTTGGCCGCGCCGTCGCTCGAAGACTGAGCACCGGCGTTCTGGCCTGTCCGGCAGGCCTGGGCAGCCTGGGCGGGCGGAGTTGTAAGCCGGGGCGTTTTTCCTTACGGTACGACGTCGGCCGGGATGCGCCGACAGGCGGGGCGGCGTTTCCCAGGGGAGCCCTCCGTTTCCCCGGCCATCCCTCGACAGACCCGTCCTGCGTCTTATTATGAAACCCTGGGCGCGGCATAGCGGCGTCGTCCATCATGTAAATACGCCTGTATTGCGGAAGAAGCGAGATATGACCGAACCGATCCAAAACGAGGAGCAGGAATCCGGGGTGGGGCTGGCCGACGAGGTCCGCGAGCCCAGACGCTTCAAGGTTCTTCTCCACAATGACGATTATACGACCATGGAATTCGTGGTCAAAGTGCTCATGCAGATTTTTCGCAAAACAGAGGCCGAGGCCGTCCAGATCATGCTGAGCGTCCATAACAAGGGTGTCGGCGTGTGCGGAATCTACACGGCGGAAGTGGCCGAACTCAAGGTGTCCCTGGTGCGCCGTCTGGCCCGCCAGAACGGATATCCGCTCAAATGCAGCATGGAAGAGGTCTAGATGTTAAGCAAGACACTGGAAAGGGTGCTGACCAACGCCGTCAAGGAAGTCAAGCGCCGCAATCACGAATACCTGACCCTGGAACATCTCCTGTATGCCGTGCTCCTGGACGATTCGGGCAAGGACATCCTGACCGGCTGCGGAGCCAATGTGGTGCGGCTGAAAAACCAGTTGGAGCGGTTTTTCCTGGACCACATGGAGGTCCTGCCCAAGGAGTCGCAAACCGAGGTGGTGCAGACCCTTGGGGTGCAGCGGGTGCTGCAGCGGGCCATCATGCAGATGCAAAACGCCGGGAAAAACCAGGTGGAGGTGGGGGACGTCCTGGCCGCCCTGTTCGACGAGGAGGACTCCTACGCCGTGTATTTCCTCAAGTCCCACGGCGTCAGCCGCCTGGACGTGCTGGAATCCATCTCCCATGCCCAGGGGGCCGAACCATGGAGGCAGGACGTTCCCGGAGCGGGCCCCGGCGAGCCCGCAGAACAAAAATCCGGGGCCACGGCCCTGGAGCAGTTCACGGTCAATCTGGTGCAAAAGGCCAGGGAGGGACGCATCGACCCCCTGATCGGGCGGACGCCCGAGCTTGAGCGGACCATCCAGGTGCTCATGCGCCGCCGCAAGAACAACCCCATCTTCGTGGGCGACCCGGGGGTGGGCAAGACCGCCATCGCCGAGGGGTTGGCGCTCAAAATCGTCAACGGCGAGGTGCCCCAGGCCTTTGCCAATACCGAGATCTACGCCCTGGACATGGGGGCGCTTCTGGCCGGAACCAAGTACCGGGGCGATTTCGAGGCCCGGCTCAAGGGGGTTCTGGCCGAACTGACCGGCAAGCCCGAGGCCATCCTGTTCGTGGACGAGATCCACACCATCGTGGGGGCCGGGGCCACCAGCGGCGGCACCCTGGACGCCTCGAACATCTTAAAGCCCGTCCTGGCCTCGGGAACCCTGCGCTGCATCGGCTCCACCACCTATGAGGAATACAAGAACCATTTCGAGAAGGACCGGGCCCTGTCCCGGCGTTTCCAGAAGATCGACATTGCCGAACCCAGCCGCGAGGAGGCCGTGGACATCCTGAAGGGGCTGCGGTCGGCCTATGAGGCGCACCATGGCGTGCGCTACACGGATACGGCGGTCAAGGCCGCCGTGGATCTGTCGGCCAGGCATATCAATGACCGCTATCTGCCCGACAAGGCCATCGACGTCATCGACGAGGCCGGGGCCGTACATCGCCTCTCGGGCAAGACCGGTCGCGGCTTCATCGGCGTGGCCGACGTGGAGAAGGTGGTGGCCAAGATGGCCAGGATTCCGGCCCAGCGGGTCACCGGCTCGGACAAGACCCGGCTGGAGAACCTGGACCGCGAGCTGCGGGCCGTGATTTATGGCCAGGACAAGGCCATCGACACCGTGTCCAAGGCCATCAAGCGTTCCCGGGCCGGGCTGTCGGCGGAAGGAAAGACCACCGGGGCCTTTCTCCTGGCCGGTCCCACCGGGGTGGGCAAGACCGAGCTGGCCAAGCAGTTGGCCAACGTGCTGGGCGTCAACTTCGTGCGCTTCGACATGAGCGAGTACATGGAGAAGCACGCCGTGTCGCGGCTTATCGGCGCGCCCCCGGGATACGTGGGCTTCGACCAGGGAGGCCTTCTGACCGACGCCATCCGCAAGCACCCCCACAGCGTGCTCCTTCTCGACGAGATCGAAAAGGCCCATCCGGACATGTTCAGCATCCTGTTGCAGGTCATGGACTACGCCACCCTGACCGACAACAACGGCCGCAAGGCCGACTTCTCCCACGTCATCCTGCTGATGACCACCAACGCCGGGGCCCGGGAGATGTCCGCCAAAAGCATCGGATTCGGCGACGCCGACACCCCGGACGACCGCTCGGACCAGGGCAAAAAGGCCCTGGAGCGCCTGTTCAGCCCGGAGTTCCGCAACCGCCTGGACGGCATCGTCACCTTCAAGTCCTTAAACCCCGAGGTCATGGACCGCATCGTGGCCAAGTATCTGGTCGAACTCAACGACCAGTTGCGCGACCGCAAGGTCGCCGTGACCCTGACCCCGGCCGCCGTGGCCCTTTTGGCCAAAAAGGGCTTCGATCCGGTCTACGGGGCCAGGCCCCTGGCCCGGGTCATCCAGACCGAGATCAAGGACGTCCTGGCCCACGAACTGCTTTTCGGCTGCCTGCGCCAGGGCGGCGACGCCGTGGTGGACGCCCCGGCGGCTGCGGACGTCCCGGGCGGGGCGGATGCCGGAGCCGGTCTCGAGGCCGTCAACGACGCCAGCGCCGTGGCCCCGGAAGGGTCGTCCTTCCTTTTCACCTATGTGCCGCGTGAATCCGGCCGCCGCAAGGTCGTGCAGTAGCCCCGCGCCATCGTCATCCTCCTCCTGCGGGGCCGCCATGGCCCCGTGGGAGACAACCTGATGGCGGCCTTTCATGCCCATCTTCGCCCTGTCCGACGACCCCGAGGATCTGCGCTTCCCCCCGCCGCATCTGGCCGAGCCCGGCGGGCTTTTGGCCGTGGGCGGGGATCTGTCCGTGCCGCGCCTTCTTGCCGCCTATTCCCAGGGCATCTTCCCCTGGTACGACGACGACAGCCCCATCCTGTGGTGGTCGCCGGACCCAAGGCCGGTGCTTTTTCCGGCCGAACTGCATGTGCCGCGCCGCCTGGAAAGGGTGTTGCGCCAGGACCGGTTCGAAATCAGCCTGAACACGGATTTCCCGGCGGTGATTCGGGCCTGCGCCCGGGCGCGGCGTCCGGGGCAGCCCGGCACCTGGATCACGGCGGAGATGGTCGCGGCCTATGTGGCCCTGCACAACGCCGGGTTCGCCCACAGCGTGGAGGCCCGGCTGGATGGGGCCCTCGTGGGCGGGGCCTACGGGGTGGCCCTGGGGCGGGCTTTTTTCGGCGAATCCATGTTTCACCTCGTGCCCGAGGCCTCCAAGGCGGCCTTCGTGACCCTGGCCCGGCATCTGCGGGAGCGGGGCTTTGCCTTCATCGACTGCCAGCAGACCACGGAGCATATGGCCCGCTTCGGCTGCCGGGAGATACCACGCCGGGAATTTCTGCGGCTTGTGCGCGAGGCGTTGGGGCTTCACGGCCCAGGGCGGGGCGACGATCCGGCCTGAGGCGGGGCGGCGCTTCAGGGAAAAGAAAGGCTCAGCGCGGGGCTGCCTGATCTTGACTGGCCAGCAATTCAAGCCATTGCAGCTTCAGCCGGGAGATGTCCCTCTGCAGGGTTTCCCAGATGATGTCGAAGCTGAGTTGAACGGCTTTACCGGGGAGTTGTGGACACATTCTCACGTGAGGCGATTCGCTCAACCATGTATGAGCCTGCGGAATCGTTGCGATCAGACTTGGACGAATGGCTTGAGGACTCTCACAACAATTGTCTCCACCACAAAGGTATGGGAACTTAGGCCGCAGGCCCATCAGCACTATTGACCAGCCCCTTGGAAAATTACAGGGAGTAGCCTGTTCTTACAGATAAAGTCCAAGGAGAGTTGAGCCTCGCGTTGAGGATGATGTCAAACATTGACAATGATTGGCTGCCAACCTATACGTAATTTTCAAATGGAGGTCGCCATGCCCATGAATGTTAGTTTAACGCCTCAGCTTGAATCTATGGTCAAGCAAAAGGTCGCGTCCGGACTTTATAATTCGGCAAGCGAGGTCGTTCGGGAGGCGCTCCGGCTTATGGAGGCGCAAGATCGTATTCGTGCAGTCAAGCTCGAACAACTCCGCCAGGATCTTCGAGAGGGCCTTGCCAGCGGCACGTCCACATCATGGGATCCAGAAGAGATTAAGAAAGAAGGGCGCATGCGCCGTGCCGCCCGATGCGCCTCTGAGCCAGAGGCCTAACATGCCCCAGATATGTATAAGTCCCCGGGCCAAATCAGATTTGATTGAAATTTGGGACTATATAGCGGAGGACAGCGAAGATCGTGCCGATTGTTTCGTTGCCAAGATTCACGCAAAGTTTTTGACCCTGGCGGAGCGGCCCGGTGTTGGCCGGGCTCGTGATGAACTGGAAAAAGGCATCCGAAGTTTTCCGGTTGAAAGGTACATCATTTTCTACCGGCCTCTCGCGGATGGCATTGAGGTCGTCCGCGTTCTTCACGCTTCCCGCGATGTAGATGCTCTTTTTGACGAAAGCGATTGACCCCAAGCGGGTGGCCTGACACGACCTGAAATGGGCGCGGATGGTTGGGCAGTCTTGCGGCCAAGGGAAGCCATCGTCCGGTTGCTGCGTAAGCCGCCTTCGAGGTTGATTGTCCATCTCGGCATAGCCCTGCGTCAAAAACGAACGCCCCCTGCGGAGCAACCGGAGGGGGCGCCGGCCTTTTCCGGCCCGGGAAGAACGTCCGGGCCGAGACGTCCGTTATTTCACCTGCACCGTGATCTTCCCGAGCGGCCCCGAGGCCAGAAGCGACGGGTCGTACATGGCCTCCACCTGGGGCGGCGGCACATGGAACGTCCCAGGCGTCACCGCACGCAGCAGGCTGAAGTGACTGCGCCACTTTTCGTCCGGGAGGTCGGCGAACACATTGACCCGGTCCCCCCGGTAATCCACATAGTCCGCCTCCAGATCGTCCCCGGTCATCCAGGGCAGCTTTTCCGTGCTGGCCAGACGCGGATTCTCCACCTCGACGCCCGTGGGCAGCAGGTTCTGGAGCACCAGATTCTCCACCGGGCCGGACAGGCTGCGCACGGCGGTTTTTTGCACCAGGAGGGTTCCCTGGGGCACGGTGTCCCCGGCCAGGGGGTTGCCCTGGCGGTCCAGGTATTCGCGCACGATCTCAAGCCCCGCCCGCTCGGGCCTGTAAGCCGACATCAGGGGCACGCCGCGCGTCTCCACGCAAAAAAACGCCGCCCCGGGCTCGTAGCCGCCATCCATCTCGATGCGCAATGCCCCGGCGTCGGGGATGCCGCGCAGGGACAAGGGTTTGTCGGAGGAAAAATCCGTCAGAAGCGTCGAACCGGCGTACAGCCTGCCGGAAAACGGTTTTTTGGCCGCCTGTTTCGCATAATACTTGCCCAGGGCCACAAAGGCGAAGGCCGCCTCCTGGGTGGACGGATGGCGTACGGCGGCGAAAAGCCGCGCCGTGTCCGCCGCGAGTTTGGGCAGCCGGGAATCCTTGGGCGCGGCGTCGGTCAAGGCCGCCAGATACAGGGCCTTGTCCCGAAGCGGCGAATCCAGGGCGCCGCCGCTTTGGCGTTTCACGGCGTCGGTTGGCGGCGGACCGGCCAGCAGGGCGCTTGCGGCCTTCTGGTTGCCCACGGCGGCATAGGCCGCGCCCAGAAGGCCCCGGGCGTCGGCGGGCAGGGCCTCGGTTCCGGCGTCGCGCAGGGCGTCCATGGCCCCGATGTCCGCCTTGCCCGCCCGGGCCAGGACGTACAGGGCATAGGCCGACACCTTGGCCCCGCTTCCCCCGTCCTGGCCCTCCTGGTCATCGCTGGCGGCGTTTTTGGCCAGTCCGGCCACAAAGCGCAGGGCCCGGCGCAGGGAGTCCTCATCCGCATGGTAGCCCGCCGCCCTGGCCTCCACCAGGAAATGGGCGGCATAGACGCTTGGCCAGTCCACGGCCTCCTGTCCGCCCGGCCACATGGAGAAGCCGCCGTCGTAGATCTGCATGCTCATCAGGCGCTTCACGGCGGCCTGGACCATGGCCGCGGGTTGGCCGCCGGGCAGGATGTCCGGGGCCAGAACCTTGGCCAGTTCGGTGAAATACAGAAGCGGAAAGGCCTTGGACACGGTCTGCTCCACGCAGCCGTGGGGATAGGCCAGCAGCCCGCGCAGGTTCGAGGCGAAGCGCAGAAGCGGCTGGCGGCCGATGAAGATGTCGCGGCGTATGGTTCCCGGGACATATCCGGCCGCGACCTCCTCGAGTGTGGCCGAGGCGGCCTCCACGCCGCCGGACTGGATGTCCGAGCGGGCCGGGAGCGGGGAGCGGGCAAAGAGTTCCTGGCTGGCGGAGGCTTTTTCGCCGTTTCCGGAAACCGTCACGGCAAAGGCGGCCATGCCTTCCCCGGGTCCGGTGGTCGTCGGGAAAAACAGGGTCTTTTCCTCGCCGGGGGCCAGGGACACGGCCTTTTCGGGGGCGGCGCAGGAGGCCGCGCCGGTCACGGTGAGCGTTACGGCGAACTCTCCCGGGCCGGGGGTGTCGTTGCGCACGGCCACCGGGATGTCCACGGTCTCCTCCAGGGACAGGAAACGCGGGAAGCTCGGGGACACGGACAAGGGGTTTTTCACCCGGGTGGACGTCTCGGTCGCGCCGAAACGTTTGCCGTCGGCGGCCACCACCATGATGCGCACCGCGCCGCGAAACTCCGGAACGTCGAAGCTGACCTGGGCCTTGCCCTGGCCGTCGGCCACGACCACCCCGGACCAGAAGGCCACCAGCCGCGAGGCCGGGCTTTCCGAGCGCAGGAATTTGCCCAAATCCTCCAGGGAATCGCCGCCGCCGGCCAGGGACTTGCCGTGAAGCGGCGGCACCTCGGGCAAAAGCATGGAGAAGATGTCGTAGGATTCGACCCCGAGTTGCCGCTTGGCGTAGAATTCGCCGTAGGGGTCTGGTGTTTTCTGGGCAATGAGCTGCAGGATGCCCTCGTCCACGGCGGCCACGGTCAGGGCCGCCCCGGAACGGGTGGTCACGTCGATGACCAGGGGCGACCCGGGCCGCATCTCCTCCGGGGCCGAGGCGATGACCTCCAGGCGGCCTTCGGCCCGGTCCACGTACAGGGGCGCGGCCCCGAAGGCCCGGGCCACGGACCCGGACGAAAGGTCGGCGGCCTTGCGTACCAACGTGGCCGTCACATAGGCGTTGGGCATGTATTCGGGCGCGACCGGGATGCGGATCTGGCCGGTGTTGCCCGGCATGTCCATGACGAAGGCCTGGCGCACCTCCTCGTTCTCCACGGTGACCAGCATGCGCCCGGCAAAGGGGGCGCGCACCTGGAAGGTGGCGGTCTCGCCCGAGGCGTATTCCTTTTTGTCCGGCACAAGCTCGATGCGGGCCGGGTTTTCCAGGGCCCAGGGCGAATAGCCGAAGCCGCCGCAGAAAAATTCCACCTGGCTGGCGGCCCCGGTGGCCGTATCCGTCAGCACCACGCGGTAGCTGCCAACGCTTGGCGGGGTGAAGGTCACGGTCCCCCGGCTGGCCCCGGCGGCCACGGTCTTGGCGTCAAGCAGCCTGGAATCGCGCACGGAATCGTATTTGAAGCTGCCTCCCGGATCACGGCGCAGCACCGTCTGCCAGTCGTCCTTGAAAAGGCGGGCCTTGAGTTCCCCGGCCCGGGCCTCCTCGCCCGAGGCGGACACGTTCACATAGTCCAGGACCAGGGGTTTGCCCGGCTCCCGGCCTTCGCGCTCCAGACGCTTGAGCCCGGGATAGGACGGATAGGCATGCACGGGCACCCGGGCCAGGGCCGTCACCCCCCGGCCGCCGCCCTCGCGCACCCGGGCGGTGATGACCGCCGACAGCGCCGCCGGGGGCCGGACGTCTTTGGGCAGTTCGGCCTCGAAGGTCTGCGCGCCGTCCGGATCCAGGGATTCGTCGCTCTGGAAAAATTCCGTATCCTCGAAGGAGCGCTCGGGGTCGCCAAAGGAGTAATTTTCAAAGCCCTTGGGGGTAAACGGGGCCTTGGTCAGCCGGACCCGGGCCTCCACGGGCAGTTCCGAGGCCGGAGCGCCGAACAGGTAGCGGCTTTTGACCGCAAATCCGAGTTTCTCGCCGGGCAGGGCCATGGCCTGGCCGGGCTCCACGCTGACGCTGATGCGGTCGGGCACGAAGTCCTCGACCTGGAAGCGGTATTCGCCGATCTGCTCCTTGCCCGCCATGAGTTCGAGGACATAGGGACCGGTGATGAGATAGCCGGGCAGGGGCAGGGAGAAGGAGGCCATGCCTTTGTCGTCGGTCTTGACCACGGTCTCCCCGAGCCTGCGGCCCTGGGGATCGGTCTGGCGAAGCGTCAGCGGCATGGAGGCCGGGGTTTTGAGGCTCGCGTCGCGGACCATGGCCACGCCGTTTAAGGTTTCCCCGGGGCGGTAGATGTCGCGTTCGCCGTAAAGGAAGGCGGTGTAGCCGGTCTTGGACAGTATCCGGCCGTCCACGTCCATGCCCGTGGTGTCCGTCTGGAAGGAGTCGAAAAGCAGGAAGCTGAAGTCGTTGCCCTTTTCCACGGTGATCAGGTAGGGCCGGTTTTTTTCAAGCGTCTCTGCGGACAGGGCGGCCCGGTAAAGCCCCGAGGCGTCGGTGGTTCCCCGGGCGATCTCCTGGTTCTGGTCGCTTATGATGCGCACCGTGGCGTCTTGGACCGAGGCCAGGGTGGAGAAGGAGGCTGCAAAGACCAGGATGTCCGCGTTGCCGCGTTTGGCCACGATGCCCAGGTCGGTGATGAGCACGAAGCGTTGGTCGCCCTCATACTGCCCGGGCAGGGTCAGGGCCACCCGGTACAGGCCGGGGGTCTGCTGGGCGATGTATTTTTCCAGGTTGACGGGGGTGGTGACGGCCTTGTTTTGCGGCCCGGTCAGGGACACCTTCACCTTGCGCAGCCGGTCGCCCAGGCTGTGGCTCAGGTATTGGCCGGAAAAGGACGCATCCATGGCCGAGTAGTCGAAATTGAGGAAGGCGAACAGGTTGTTCAAATAGACCCGGTCGATGATCAGGTCCGCCGTGTCGGTGTTGACGCTTTTCACGGCCAGGTTTTTATAGCCCGAGCGGGACAAGAACATGCCCTGGTCCTTGAAGACGGCCATGGGATCCAGGTCCGGGACGAAGACCGCCTCCGTCACGTCCTGTTCGAGCCTGGCCCCGTCTGCGGCGGTCAGGCCTTTGCCCAGGGTCACCTGGTAGTCCCGTCCGGGGACGAAATCGCCGGTGACGATGAGTTCGCCCTCTTCGGAATGGATGCGCCGGGCCACCTCCGGGGTGATGGTCAGGTGGTCTTCCAGGGCCTTGGCCGTAACCGGCGTGGAAAAGGCGATGCCAAGGACGCTCGATTCGCCCTGGCTGCGGGCGCTTATGGCATTGACCTTGAGCACCGTGTCCAGGACCACGGGCACGACGGTCCTGACCTCACGCCCCAGGGGCACGCCGCCTTTCTCGGGGACGGTTTCCGGGGAAAGCGTCAGGGTGATGTCCCGGGCCTGGGTCTTTGCGGCCACGGGGTCGCTGATGAAGGCCAGCTTGCGGCCCGGGGAGCTGTCGGGGATGTAGAAGGCAATAGGATCGCTGTCGCCGCGCAGGGGGTCGAGGATTTTCAGGTGCTCAAGGAGGGCC
This sequence comes from Desulfovibrionaceae bacterium, assembly GCA_031082225.1. Classification (GTDB taxonomy): domain Bacteria; phylum Desulfobacterota; class Desulfovibrionia; order Desulfovibrionales; family Desulfovibrionaceae; genus Desulfolutivibrio. The sequence continues at coordinate 46,739 of JAVHLG010000008.1, forward strand.
TCGGGATCCACGTTGCGGTTAAAGACCGCCTCGCCTTCGATGCGCACCATGCCGGGCGCCTCCTCGGCGGCGGGCTCCAGGTGGGCCGTCAGGCGGGTCAGTTCGAAGACGCCGTGGGCGGCGGCGAACTTCGTTTCTCCCGTCAGGCGTTGGGGGGCGGCCACGATATGGTCCGGCTTGATGGTTATGGCATAGCTTTTGGCCGTGGCGAAGGGTTCGGACGGCTCGAAACGCAGCATGAACGGGTTGATCCAGGTCCATGTCCCGGACACGGGCGGGGAGATGGAGGCCGGTTCCCTGGCCGGGCGGCTTCCGGCCGTGACCCCGGTCACGGGATGGTCGAAGGCGATGAGCAGGGCCCGGCCCTGCTCGGCCTCCATGGACACCCCGGCCACGGTCACGTCGTCCGGGGCGGCGGCCGCCGGGGCGGATGTCGCCGCCGGGGGCGGGGTGGACGGACGCATGCCCGTCAGGGTCACGAACTGGGCCACGACGATGACGGCCAGGACCACGATGAGCTGGATTTTCCAGTCCTTGTACCACGGAGTGCGTTCGGGCGCGGTCATGCGGCCATCCTCGTTTCTTTCGTGTGTTGCAGGTACACCTGCGGATTGCGGACGTCCAGCCGTGCGCGGCGGATGCGCTGAGCCTGCCGGAACGTCATGCCCGGCCGGACGCCACGTAACGCCTTCTCTAGCAACAAGGGGCAGGGCGAGGCAAGGCGTGGGGGAAGACCAGACGCACGTGGGGGCCGGGAGGCCGGGGGGCTTTTGCCCGTGCGGCCTCCCGGGGGGAGGGGATCATCCCCAGAGAAAAAGGCCCGTGGCCTCGTCGAACACCCGGTGTTTTTCCGGTCCCTCGGCCGTCTGAATGGCCGCCTCGGCAGCGAAGATGCGGCAGCCGGGCATGGCGTGGCCGCCGAAGGCCGCGCCGGTGGCGTCGCTTAGGGTCAGATGCAGGTGCACAAAGGGTTGGCCTTCCTTGAGGGACACGCTGCCAAGCCCGGCCAGCACCTCCAGGGGCTTGTCCATCTCGTGGGAGACATAGCGGCGCTCGTCCTGGAGATAAAAGCCCAGGCTGGCCCGGGTGAGCGCCCCGATGACCGAAACGGAGGCGTGGGTGACGCCCTTTTCGCGACAGATGGCCAAAAGGGCCTCCAGGAGATCGGCGTCCTTGGGCAGGCGGAACAGATGCGGCGCGCTCATGGTCAGAGGATCCTCCGTTTCAAGAGTTCGGTGCGTTTTTTGAAGAGTTCCTCGAGTTTGGCCAGATCCTGCTTCTGTTCTTCGGATTTGGCCAGTCCCTTGGCCTTTTTGATCTGGAACTCGGCCTGGCGTTCGTTGTTCGAATAGACGGCGGCATAGGCCAGATGCAGGTGGGCCCGGAAGATATCCCCGGACTGTCCGAGCATCTGGCCGTAGGCGGTCTGGATCTCCGCGTTGTCAGGGAAATTCATGCGCACCCGGTTCATGTAGGGCAGGGCCTGGGCGAAATGGCCGGTCTGGGCCAGAAGCCGGGCGTATTCGAAAAGGGCTGTCAGGTCGTTGGGATTTTTCTCCACGGAGCGCTTGAGATAGTCCTCGGCCAGGGCGTAGCGCCGGGACTTGATCTCGAAGCGTCCGATCTCGCGCAGCCACAGGGGGTCTTCCCCGCCGCAGGCCATGGCCTGGTCAAAGCCCGTCCGGGTGGCCGCGATGTCGTGGGTCCGGCCCAGGGCCACGGCCATGCCGAGCTTGTCCAGACAGGTCATCTTGGCCCCCAGGCCCCGGTAATGGCCGATGGCCTTCTGGGGGTCGTCGTAGCGGGCCCGGATGATGGTCTGGGCGCGCAGAAACGCGGCGTCGTCGTCTTTGCGGTCGCGAATGGCCTTGGGCATCTGGTTGATGCGGTCTTTGAGGTAGCCCAGGCGCTCGGTGACGTCGGGGTGGGTGCTTAAATAGGCCGGGATGGTGGCCTGGCCCTTGAGCCAGCGCATGCGGCGGATGGTTTCGAAGGCCCCGACCATCCCCTGGGGCGGATATCCGGCGGCCACCAGATAGTTCATGCCCACCTGGTCGGCCTCGCGCTCGTCCTCCCGGCTGTAGCTCAAATAGGTCTGGGCGGCGGCCGCCTGGGAGCCCAGGATAAGCGCACTGCCGGCCTCGGGAGCGCCTGCGGCGGCGCCCAGGGCGAGGCCCGCCGCCATGCCCACCAGTTGGCCGATGGTCAGGGTGGCCATCTTCTCGTAGCGGCTGGCCAGATGGCGCTGGCTGACGTGGGCCAGTTCGTGGGCGATGACCGCCGCCACCTCGGACTCGTGATTGAGGTTGAGGATGAGGCCGGTGAAGACGAAGACGTAGCCCGCCGGGGCGGCGAAGGCGTTCAAGGCGTTGTTCCGGATGACCCCGATGGTCAGGGGGAAGGGCTGGGGCGGCATGGACTTGGCCACCCGGTTGACCATGTCCGTGACGTAGGCCTGGATCTCGGCATCGTCCACCAGGGGGAGCTGGGAGCGGATCAGGGCGTTGAATTTTTCGCCCAGTTCCCGCTCGTCCTTGAGGGTGAACTCGAACAGTCCGGCATGGGCCTCGCGGGGAGACGTCGGCCATGCGCCCGGGACGAATCGTCCCGCCGCAAGGCACAGGATGACCGCCGCGATGGCGGCCGTGCGGCGAAGCGGGGTGCTCATGTCCTTTCCTTACCGCCGTTGGCGCAAGAAGAAAAGGGCGGCGCGACGGAAAGGCCCGGACGACCCGGACGCCCCTTAGCGGTTCATGAGATCCAGGAATTCGCGATTGTTCTTGCTGCCGCGCATCTTGTCCAGCAGAAATTCCATGCTGTCGATGGGGCTCATGGGGGCCAGAAGCTTGCGCAGGATCCACACCCGGTTGAGCACGTCCTCGGGCAGGAGCAGCTCTTCCTTGCGGGTTCCGGAACGGTTCATGTCGATGGCCGGGAAGACGCGCTTTTCAGACAAATGGCGATCCAGATAGATCTCCATGTTGCCCGTGCCCTTGAACTCCTCGAAGATGACCTCGTCCATGCGCGAACCGGTGTCGATGAGCGCCGTGGCGATGATGGTCAGGGAGCCGCCGCCTTCGATGTTGCGGGCCGCGCCGAAAAAGCGCTTGGGCCGTTGCAGGGCGTTGGCGTCCAGGCCGCCGGAGAGCACCCGGCCGGAGGAGGGGGTTACGGCGTTGTAGGCCCGGCCCAGGCGGGTGATGCTGTCAAGCAGGATGACCACGTCGCGCTTGCGCTCGACCAGCCGCTTGGCCTTTTCGCTGACCATCTCGGCCACCTGGACGTGGCGCTGGGGCGGTTCGTCGAAGGTGGAGCTGACCACCTCGGCCCGCACCGTGCGCTCCATGTCCGTGACCTCCTCGGGCCGTTCGTCGATGAGCAGCACGATGAGGTAGGCCTCGGGGTGGTTGGCGTTGATGGAATTGGCGATGGTCTGGAGCAGCATGGTCTTGCCGGTGCGCGGCGGGGCCACGATGAGGCCGCGCTGGCCGTGGCCGATGGGGGACAGGAGGTCGATGACCCGGGAGGAGTAGTTCTCCCCGCCGTTTTCCATGACGAAGCGCTGGTTGGGATACAGGGGCGTCAGGTTGTCGAAGAGCACCAGGTTTTTGGAGGCCTCGGGGGGCGCAAACCCGATCTCGCCCACGCGCAACAGCGCGAAATAGCGTTCGCCCTCCTTGGGGGGGCGGATCTGGCCGGAGATGACGTCGCCCTTGCGCAGGCCGAAACGGCGGATCTGGGAGGGCGAGACGTAGATGTCGTCGGGCCCTGGCATGTAGCTGTACATGGGGGAGCGCAGGAAGCCGAATCCGTCGGGCAGAATCTCCAGAACCCCTTCGCCGAAAATCGAGCCGTTCTGGGAGGCGCAGTTTTGCAGGATGCCGAAGATCAGCTCCTGCTTGCGCATGCCGCTCGGATTCTCGACGTTGTAGGTTGTCGCAAGCTCCATGAGCTCGGGCATGCTTTTGAGTTTCAGTTCCGAAAGATTCATTCCTTACTCCGTACCCAGAGGCGTTGTATGGTGCACAGCCGAGGAAAAGAGGGGTTTAGCCTGTAAAATAGTCCGAATCGATTCCAGCGAAATTTGCGAGGGCTTTTTTGGCGCAACGAAAATGCACAGTCGGCATTCTCTCCGCTATTTGCCAGCGGATGTATAAGCGGAATGACGCTCGCGGAAAAATCAAGCTCCAGTCGCTGCTGCCTTCGCGGAAGTGTCAATTCTGTAAAAAAGAACCGGATTTGGAGGGGGCACTGCTTGGCGGCCCGTGGTGTTACTTATACAATTTGCGGGCACTGTCAAGCGGGATGTGGCCCTTTTGAGGTCATGGTCATTCCGCGACCTTGGGTTGCATCACGTCGGCGAACAGTTCGCCTATGACCGCCTTGATGTCGTCCTGGGTCTGGTCGAGGGCCAGGCTCAACTCCAGGGTCAACAGCCCCGTGGCCTGTTCCAGCAGGCGGCGTTCCCCGAACGACAGCTCCTTGTTCTGCCCGATGAGCAGAAGCTCCTTGAGCACGTACGCCACGTCGGAAAGATCCCCGCTTTTGAGCTTCTCGGAATATTCCCGGTAGCGGCGGTTCCAGTTTTGCCCGGTGTACCCGGTGAAGTCCGAACGGTCCTTCAGGGATTCGATGATGGCCCGGCCCTGGGCCTCGGTGCACAAGGACCGCAGGCCGACGTTTCCGGCATTCTGCACCGGAACCATGAGGGTGACGTTGTTGCTCAAGATCCGGACGATAAAAAAATTCGTCGTCGCCCCCCCGATGTCCCGGGATTCGATACGTTCCACTTTGCCCACACCCTGGGCTGGATAGACAACGAGCTGGTCAACGGAAAACACCGTGGGGCTCCTTTGCGAGTCGGAAAGAGGAGAGGATGCGTCCAGTGTTTTTCCTGTATAACGCAATGGGCGAAAAGAGTCCATGTCTGATTGAACCGATCCGGCCCCGGTCACGCGGGCTCCGGCGGCGGGCAGTGGTTGACCTGGCCCGCCTCGCGTTTGGCGGCATCCAGGCCTTCGGCCAAATAAAGCTGCACCAGCCGGGCCGCGTCTTTAGCCACGCGCAAGGCGATGGCCCGCTCGACATCCGGAAAGCGTTCCAGGACGTATCCCCTGACGTCGCGTCCCGGCCCGGGGCGGCCTATGCCCAGCCGCACGCGCACGAAGTCCGGCGTTCCCAGTTCCCGGGTGATGGAGCAAAGGCCCTGGTGCCCGGCATTGCCGCCGCCGCGTTTGATCCGGATGCGGCCCAGGGGCAGGTCCAGTTCGTCGTGCACCACCACCAGATCCGTGGGGGCGATCTTGTAGTAGCCGCACAGAAAGGAGGCGGCCAGACCGCTTAAATTCATGAACGTCAGGGGTTTGGCCGCCAGGTGTGGTCCCCGGGCCGGACCGCTGAGAACCAGGTGGGAGAGCTCCACGTCTTTTCGCGTGGACACCCGGGAGGCGTCGCCCAGGGCAAGCAGGGCGTCAATGGCCCAAAAGCCCAGGTTGTGCCTGGTTGCGGCGTATTGGGGGCCGGGATTGCCCAGTCCCATGATCAGTGATGTGAACGCCATGTCCTGCGGGGGTTATATGGAATCGAAAACGATGCCCAAAGCGGGTACAGGTGCGCCCGGGAGTTAAACGGCGCGAAAAAAAGTCCGGACGGCAAAAAGAAAAAAACGGCGCCAGCCGCCTTGCGCGACGCGCCTGACAGGGGGCGGCTCCAGGCGGGCCGCCCCCCGGCATCCAGCGGGAATCAGGACGTGGCCGCGCCCTTGTCCTCTTCCTCGGTCTCGTAGACCACGCCCACCACGGCGTAGTCGTCGTCGAAAACGGCCTTGACCCCTTCGGGCAGCACCAGGTCGGCCACGGAGATGTTCTCGTTGGGATCAAGCTGGGTGACGTCGATGGTCACCTGGTCCGGGACGGACAGGGGCAGGCATTCCACCTCGATCATGTCCCGGAAGATTTCGAGCTTGCCGCCGAGCACCACGCCCTTGGCCTTGCCGGTGACCACCACGGGCACGGACACCCGGATGACCTTGTCCAGGTCCACGCCGTAGAAGTCCACATGGGTGATGCGGGGCTTGGTGGGGTGGCGCTGCACGTTCCAGATCAGCGACGGCCTGGTCTGGGGGCCGTCCTCGGTCTCGATCACCAGATCGAAGACGTGGGAGGAGCCGGTCTTTTCCCGCAGTTTCGTCAGGGGCAGCTCGGACACCATGACCGGGATGTTGGTCCCTTTGGAATCATAGAAGATGCCGGGCACAAGGCTTTCGACGCGCATCCGCCGACAGGCGCCTTTTCCCTTTGCCGAGCGGGGTTTGACCGCGAGCGACAGTTGTTCTTTCATGGGGTTCTCCTTTTCGATTCCGGCGCGGCGTTCGCGCCCGGCATGTGTTTTTTTAGGTGAAAAGCACGCTCACCGACGACTCGGTGTGGATGTTGTGAATGGCCTTGGCCAGAAGCCCGGCGATGGACAGCACCTTGATCTTGGAACAACACTTGGCCGCATCGCTCAGGGGGATGGTGTTGGTGGTCACGATCTGGGAGAACGGCGAGGCCGTAAGGCGCTCGATGGCCGGGCCGGACAGCACGGGATGGGTGGCGCAGGCCATGACCTCGCAGGCGCCGTTTTCGAGCAGCACCTGACCGGCCTGGACGATGGTCCCGGCGGTGTCGATCATGTCGTCCAAGACCACGCAGACCTTGTCCCGGACGTCGCCGATGACGTGCATGGCCTTGGCCTGGTTGGGGCTGTCGCGGCGCTTGTCGATGATGGCCAGCCCGCCCTCCAGGCGCTTGGCGAAGGACCGGGCCCGCTCCACGCCCCCGGCGTCGGGGGAGACGATCATCAGGTTGTCGCTGTGGATGCCCTTGAAATATTCGGCCATGATCGGCGCGGCATAGAGGTTGTCCACGGGCAGGTTGAAAAAGCCCTGGATCTGTCCGGCGTGCAGGTCGATGGTCAAAAGCCGGTTCATTCCGGCCACGGTCAAGAAGTCGGCCACCAGCTTGGCGCTGATGGGCGCCCGGGGAAACACCTTGCGATCCTGGCGGGCGTAACCGTAATACGGCACCACGGCGGTCACCCGGTGGGCGCTGGCCCGTTTCAGGGCGTCCAGCATCAGGCACAGTTCCATCAGAAGGAAATTCACGGGCTTGCAGGTGGACTGGATGACGAAGATGTCCGAGCCCCGGACGTTGGCCCCGATCTCCACCCGGATCTCGCCGTCGCTGAAGGTGCTCACCTTGGAGGGCAGAAGGGTGCAGCCCAGGTGATCGCAGATGGCTTCGGCCAGCGCCGGATTGGACGTGCCGGAGAGGATTTTCAGATCGCCTTGGGCCATGGAGTTTCGCCTCGATAGTGGTGTTCCGGGGGGCTGCCCTGCGGCGCGCCTGTGACGTCCGCTCCGTCCCGCCATGTCCGGATGCGGCGTTCCCGTGTGCTGTCCGACCCGCTGCGGTCACAGGGGGGCGGGCATAAAAATGGCTGGGGCGGAAGGATTCGAACCCTCGAATGCGGGGACCAAAACCCCGTGCCTTGCCAGCTTGGCGACGCCCCAGCAGTCCCGGACAATCCCGGAAAAAAAGCGCCGCAAAGCGGCGTCAGGGAAGAACCAGCCGTCCGTCAACGCCCTGGCGGACAAGCCCGGCTGCGGCCTGGCGGGCCTTTTCCCGATCCCGGAACAGTCCGAACATGGCGGACCCGCTGCCGCTTAAGGCCGCGCCCGCCGCGCCCAGGGAAAACAGGGTTTCCTTGAGACGCCGCAGACCCGGCCGGGCCGCGAAAACGACCCGTTCGAAGCTGTTGTACAGTGGCAGCCCGGTCACGCAAAAGGGTCGTATATTTCGCTGAAATGCGCTTGTCAAGAGACTTTCCAGGGCAGGGGCCTCGTTTTCGGACTGTTCGTCGTAGGCCCGGTAGGCCCAGGCCGTATTCACCCGCTCCCCGGGACAGACCAGGACCAGGGCGAATCCGGAAAGATCGAGAGGAAAGGGGGACAGTTTCTCGCCGATGCCCAGCGCCAGGGCCGGGCCGTCCTGGAGAAAAAAGGGCACGTCCGCTCCCAGGCCCGCGCCCATGTCGGACAGTTCCCGGGCGGACACGGGATGCGGGGCGCGGTCGTTGAGATGGGCCAGCATGCGTGCGGCGTCGGAACTGGCCCCGCCAAGTCCCGAGCCGGCCGGGATGCGTTTGTCCAGAAAAACGTCGAGGGCTGGGAAAAAACCTGTTTTTTCGCCGTAGGCCCGGTAGGCCCGGGCCACGAGATTGTCCGGCCCGTCCAGGGCCGGGTCCGAGCAGGCAAGGCGCAGGCCGCCGTCTCCGGGCAGGGGGCGGATGACCAGTTCGTCCGCCGGGTGGGGCAGGGCCAGAAACAGGGTCTCCAGATCGTGATAGCCGTCGGGGCGGCGGGAAAGGATGCGCAGATGCAGATTGATCTTGCACGGCGCGACAAGGCGGATCTCCCCGGCGGGGGCGGTGGGGGGGGGCTTGTTCATGACGGCATGAAAAAACGCGGGACGGGGAAGGCCCCGTCCCGCGTTGCGGTTGTCCTATTTGCCGTCCGTCACCGGGATGGTGCGGAACAGGCTTTGTCCCTGGCGCTTGATCAGGAGCATGACCACGCCTTTTTTCTTGCCATCCTCCTTGACCGCCTTGGTGAAGGCGTCCACGGAGGTGACGGGGGACTGGTTGATCTCCAGGATCACGTCTCCGGGCCGGACCTCGGCCTCTTCGGCGGCGGAGCCTTCGGCCACCCCGGCTACAAGCAGCCCTTCGGCCTTGTCCAGGCCCAGGGCCTTGGCCTCCTGGCCGCTCACCGGACGCAGGGAGAGGCCAAGCAGGGACGCGCTTGCGGTCTCGTCCTCGCCGTTTTGCATCTCGCCCTGGGCCAGGTTCTTGGAGTCGCGCTCACCCAGGCTGACGCGGATCTTGCTCGTGGAACCCTTGCGCAGGATGGTCAACTCCGCTTTCTCGCCGGGCCGGATGGCCGCCACCTTGCGCAACAGCGCGTTGGTGTCCTCCACGGCCTCGCCGTTGACCGCGGTGATGACGTCGCCAGCCTTCAGCCCCGCCTTGTCCGCCGGATCGCCGGGGATGACCGAAGTCAGAAGCGCGCCCTTGGTGTCCTTCATGTCCAGGGCCTTGGCGGTGTTCTCGTCGATGTTCTGGATGGTCACGCCGAGCCAGCCGCGCTTGACGGACTTGTTTTCGCGCAGTTGGCTGATGATGTCCTTGGCCATGTTGCTGGGGATGGCGAAGCCGATGCCCTGGCCCGAGGCCACGATGGCGGTGTTGATGCCGATGACCCGGCCGTCCAGGTCCAGAAGCGGGCCGCCGGAGTTGCCGGGGTTGATGGAGGCGTCGGTCTGGATGAAGTTGTCGAAGGGACCGGCCCCGATGATGCGGCCCTTGGCGGACACGATGCCCACGGTGACGGTGTTTTGCAGGCCGAAGGGGTTGCCGATGGCCACCACCCATTCCCCGACCTTGAGCGCGCCGGAGTCGCCGAATTCAAGATAGGGCAGGTCGTTTTTTCCGTCGATCTTGATCAGGGCCAGATCCATCTCCGGATCGCGGCCGATGACCTTGGCGGTCAGGGGCTTGTCCGCGTCGCGCAACAGCACCTTGACCTCGTCGGCCTGGTCGATGACGTGGTTGTTGGTCACGATGTAGCCGTCGCGGGAGATGATGAAGCCCGAGCCCAGGGAGCGCTGCTTGGGGCCGCGCTCACGGCCCTGGGGACCGCCCTGGGGTCCGCCGTGGGGGCCGCCCTGGGGGCCCTGGGGACCAAAGAAGCGGTCGAACTGGTCGAAAAAGTCATCGAAGGGGGTGCCCTTGCGCGGCATCTGTTGGAAGAAGTCGCGCAGTTTGCCCTGGTTGCCTACGGTTTTGGTGGTGGAGATGTTGACCACGGCCGGGCCTGCCTTTTCCGCCAGGGTGGTGATCTCCGGCAGGGAGGAGGCCAGGCCGGGGGCGGCCAGGACGAAGATGGCGAGTATCGCCAGAAGGGACGATTTCACGCTGCGGATCATGTGGTTCTCCTGGGTCACGCGGTGCGTCGCCATGCCCCGCAAGGGGATGCGTCGGCGCCTGTGGGTGCGTCCGGGGCGTCGGTCCTGTCCGGGGGATCCCTGGACAAGACGTTTGACGCACCGCCGATTACAGATGGTATACGCTGCTGCCGGTCTTTGTAAACCGGCCCCGCTCCGAGTGTCCGCCTGTCGCGGCGTCGTTGCGGGATTCCGGATCACGGCGCGCTAACGCGTCGCCGGGGCCTTTGCCGTCGCCGCCATCTTGACAAGGAGGGCGGCGAAAAATATTATGACAAATTCGGGCTTCGTCAAGGTGTGTGGGCGCATGACCCCTTGCCCAAAGCCCTTCCGGTCCGTGCTCCCGTAGCTCAGGTGGATAGAGCGATCGCCTCCTAAGCGATAGGCCGCAGGTTCGAATCCTACCGGGAGCACCATGCACGTCAGGGACGCGGTCTTGGCCGCGTCCTTTTTTCATGCGCCGACCGGGACACTCCCCCCTCATCAAGAACCGTGCCTTTGTGCATTCTCCACGTTTTAGCGGGATTTGTCTTCTTTTTTACCATTTTCTGGTCGGGTGAGTGCAAGATCGTGCACATTGTCTGTGCAGACATGTGCAGCGGGCTGGCCGCAGACCCGGGCCGGGTGATCGCGACGCCGCCGGGGGAACGCTGGAAATGTCCCGTGCGGCGCGGGATGCGTTGGGCCGGAGTCGCCGCCGCGCCCCTCGCCGCCATTGACGCATTACGGCGGCTACCTGTAAAGAAAATGATACAGATGGGTCGATGACCCGCCCCGGTCGCTTCGCGCCCCGTCCGCTCCTACATCCCTGAAGGCGGACGGCGCGAGAAACCACGTCGCACATCCGTCCCAGGGGGAACGCGCCATGAAAACACGTGTCCCGGCGTTTATCATCCCGATGCTCGTTTTTTTCTGCCTGACGGCGAATGCCCAGGAGGGCGGGCCCGTGGGGCATGCCCAGTCCGTGCACGGATCGGTCGACGCCCGGCAGCCGGGGCGGGATGCGCGGCTTCTGGCCGCCGCCGCCTGCGTCTACCGGGCCGATGTGGTCCGTACGGCCGCCGCCGCCCGGGCCCAGTTCCAGTTCCTCGACCAGTCCGTTCTGGTCATGGACGCCGAGACCGAGATCGCCCTGTCGGAGTATGTCTATGCCTACGACAACCCTCCGGATGCGAACGCCATGGTCGTGACCGGGTCGGTGGGGGTGTTCCGGTTCATCACCGGGAAAATGGCCCAGAAGCGTCCCGAGAGCTTTACGGTCCAGACCCCGCTTCTGGACATCGGGGTGCGCGGCACGGATATCGGCGTATCCGTCACGGCCGGTTCCGGACGGCTGTCCGTGCTGTCCGGCGGCCCGGCCCTGGTCACGGACAGGGAATTCGGGACCACGGCCGAGGTGGCTGCGGGACAAAGCGTGTCCAAGGAGCGCGGCCAGACCATGGGCGCTCCGCAGGCCACGCCCCCGGCGGTCACCGAGGTGTTCAACACGCTCTCGCCCGCCCCGGCCGATCCCGACGCGGGCGGCGGATGCTGAAATAACGGCCCTGCAGGCGTAAGGAGACCGAGCCATGCGCATCACCCCGTTTCTTTTGACCATCGCCATAACGGCCCTGGCCTCGGCGGGCGGAGCCTTGGAGGCCCGGGCGGACCGGGACATCCCCAACCCGCTGACCGGCGAGATCGTGGTCATGAAGTTCGCCAAGGCCCCGAACAGTCGTGAAATCACCAGGATCGGCCTGAAACTGGGCCGCAAGACCCTGGAAGACGTTCTGTCCGCCGCCGCCCCCGGGCAGGCGGCCAAGCTGGCCGGATGCCTGTCCGGCGGCAAATGAGGAGGACGGACATGCCGCGACACCATGGAATCATGCGCCTGATGGCCCTGGCCGTCCTGGCGGCGTGCTGCCTGGCCGGACCGTGGGGGTGTCAGGCGGAAAAGGCCGGGACGTCTGGGGGGCGGCAAGCTGCCCCGCCGACCGCCGCAACGGCCTCCCTGACGTCGGCCGTCCGGGGGGGGCGGGCCGCAGCCCCGGCGGTGTCCGGGCAGGAACTTTTGGCCCGGGTCAAGCCGTTTCTGGATTGCGCCTACGCTGCCTATGTCTCGGCCCAGGCCGGGCAGAGGCAATACCGGCCCGAGGCGGCCACGGCCGCCTGCGCCGCCTGCGACACGCTCCTTGAGCCGTTTCGGGAGTTCGTTTTCGAACGGACCGGCAACGCGGACTATGTGAACGAACTCAGCGGGGTGGTCCGGGAGCATGCCGCAGGCGTCATGCAGCAGGCCTCGGCTGCGGCCAAGTAGGCGATTTCGTTTCATGCCCGGTGCGACGCGTCGGGAGGCGTCCCGGCCTGCGGCCGGGGCGGCCAGGGGAGGTGCGACATGAAGGGGCGTTTTCCACGCCATGGTCAGGGGCATGGGTTTTCCTCCCTGCCGCGCCCTGACGGGGCCTTATCCCGCCGGGAGTTTCTCAAGTGGCAGATGCGCGGGGCGCTGTGTCTTGCGGCCGGGGCGGCCGGGGCCGCCGGAATTGTCAATGTGGGGAATCTCGTCCTGCCGGATGACGCCCTGGCCGGGGCCGGACCGGACATCGCCCTGGCCACTGGACGTCCCGCCGCCGCCACCCGGGCGGCCGTGGAGCTTCTGGGCGGCATGGCGGCCTTCGTCAAGCCAGGCAGCCGGGTGGTCATCAAACCCAACATCTCCTTTCCCAATCCGCCCGAAGCCGCCACCACCACCCATCCCGAGGTGGTGCGGGAGCTGGCCGTCATGTGCCGCGAGGCCGGGGCCTCCCGGATCATGATCCTGGATCACACCCTCTATGACCGCGCGACCTGTCTGGAACAGTCCGGGGTGGCCGACGCCTGCGAATCCGTGGAACCCGGCATGGTCCAGGCCCTGGGCGACGCCCGGTTCTATCGCGAGTCGGACATCCCCCAGGGGGTGTCCATGAAGTCCACCCGGGTCATGGCCGACGTGCTCGAGGCCGACGTGCTCATCTCCGCGCCCGTGGCCAAGTCCCATTCCTCGGCCGGGGTGTCCCTGTCCATGAAAAACCTCATGGGCCTCATCTTCGACCGCAGCGTCATGCACTCCCGCCACGACCTGGACGTGGCCATCGTGGATCTGGTTTCGCTTTTGCGTCCGGCCCTGGCGGTGGTGGACGCCACCCGCGTTCTGACCACCAACGGTCCCGGCGGGCCGGGCAAGGTGGACGTTTTGGACACGGTCATCGCCTCCCGCGACCCCGTGGCTGCCGACGCCCGGGCCGTGCTGTTGTCCGAATGGTACGGCAGGCGGTTCGCCCCGCGACAGGTCAGGCACATCGCCCTGGCCCATGAACGGGGACTGGGGCGCATGGATGTGGAGAACCTGCGCGAGAGCCGCGTGGCGGTGTGATGGTTCTCAAGCGGGTCGTGCAGACGGCAAGCCTTGGGCTTTTTGCCTTCGCCGTGTGGGCCCTGGCCCGGGACTCCGGGATGTCCGGGCCCGGCGTGACCCTGGCCCGGTTTTTTTTGCGGCTCGATCCGGTGTTGGTCCTTGGCGTGGACATCGCGGCCCGGGCCCTGGCCGCATCCCTGTGGCTGGCCGGTGTCGTGGCCCTGTCCGGACTGGTTTTCGGGCGGGCCTTTTGCGGCAACATCTGTCCCATGGGGGCCACCCTGGACGTGGCCGGTCGGTTTGCGGGCCGAACCCGGCGATCCCGAGACCCCCGGGGTGTCGCCGCCGCCTCCGGGCCCGGTCCCCGGCGCATCAAGTACCTGGTTCTGGCTGGCGTGATGGCGTGCGCCCTGTGCGGGACATCCCTGGTCTTTTTCGTCTCCCCCCTGTCCCTGGTCACCCGGCTGTACGGGCTTTTTTTCCTGCCAGCGGCGGAGCTTGGGGCCCGTGCCGCCCTGGAGGCGGCCGACCCGCTGCTTCGCGCCCTGGACGCCAAGGCCTTGCTCTATTCCAGCCTCCCCAGCCACCGCTTCGCCGGGCAGCTTTTCATCGCGACCTTTTTCGGGACGCTTTTTTTTCTGGCCCGGCGCGATCCCCGCCTCTGGTGCCGCTTCATCTGTCCGGCCGGGGCGGTCATCGCCCTGTTCTCCCGCCGCCCGGCCCTTGTCGCCCGCCGGGTGGGGGAGGGCTGCACCGGGTGTGGGGCCTGTCGCCGGTCCTGCCCCATGGGGGCCATCCCGGCTGATCCCAAAGCCACCACCTTTTCCGAATGCATCGTCTGCCGCGCCTGCCTGGGCGTCTGCCCTGAGGGCGTGATCGCTTTTACCCCCTGGACTGGACCCCATGCCGGGGCTGCGGCGTCCCGGGAGCCGGTTCTGCCGTCGCGGCGGGAGTTTCTGGCTGCGGGGGTCGTGGGTGCCGGGGCGGCGCTGACGATGCTGACGGGCCTGTCCGAGGGCGTCACGGCCGACGATTCCGGCGGGCGTCCCCTGTCGCCTGCGGCCGTGCGGCCGCCCGGGGCGGTTCCCGAGCCGGATTTTCTGGCCCGGTGCGTGCGTTGCGGGGCCTGCATGCGGGCTTGTCCCACCAACATGCTGCAACCGGCCCTTTTCTCCACGGGGTTGGCCGGGCTATTTTCCCCCCTGGCCGTGGCCCGGCGCGGCGGCTGCCAGCCGGACTGCACGGCCTGCGGCGAGGCGTGCCCCACCGGGGCCATCCGGAAACTGGTCCCGGCCGAGCGGATGTGGGCCAAGACGGGCACGGCCCAGGTATTGCGCCACAAGTGCCTGGCCTGGGAATTCAACCGCAAATGCCTTGTGTGCGATGAGGTCTGCCCGTACAACGCCCTGGAGTTTCGCCGGGCCGAGGGCCTTGACGTGGCCGTGCCCCATGTGATCGAGGACAAATGTACGGGCTGCGGCTGGTGCGAACGCCACTGTCCGGTGACCGCCGTCCCGGCCATCCGGGTGGAGCCCATGGGGGCGCTGCGGTTGGCCGCCGGGTCGTATCGCGAGGCCGGGCGGGCCATGGGCCTGCGCATCGAGCGCCGTCCCAAAAAGCGGCACATCGATCCGGCCGCCCCTGTCCGGGAGGGCGGAGACGGTCTGCCGCCGGGATTTACGCCCTGAGATCTGGCGGCATGATTTCAAGCGAATCCATGAAGACATCAGACATCTCTTCCGTCCTGGCCGGATACGGCGTCTGCGTGGTGGCCGCCAGCGGCGGCGTGGACAGCCTGCTTCTGTCCGTTTTGGCCCACCGCGCCCTGGGGGCGGGGGCTGTGATCGCCCATGCCGCGAGCCCGGCCGTGCCCGCCGGGGACACGGCCCGGCTGCACCACGTGGCCCGCCTGGAGGGCTTTGCCGTGCGCCAGGTGGACGCCGGGGAGATGCGCGACCCGCGCTACCTGGAAAATCCCGTGGACCGCTGCTACTACTGCAAGACCGGCCTGTACCGGACGCTTTCCGCCCTGGCCCGGGAGACGGGCGCGGCCGTGGTGGCCAGCGGCACGAACCTGGACGATCTGTCCGACTACCGCCCGGGGCTTGTGGCCGCCAAGGATTTCGGCGTGCGCCATCCCTTTGTGGAGGCGGGCCTGACCAAGGCCGACATCCGGGCCATGGCCCGCGGCCTGGGGCTTTTTTTCGCCGATGCCCCGGCCTCGCCCTGCCTGGGCAGCCGCATCCACACCGGCACCCCCATCACCCGGGAGCGCCTGGCCGCCGTGGCCTTTGCCGAGGACGCCCTGCGCCAGCGCCTGGGGCTCGATCTGGTGCGCTGCCGCATCCACGGCGACGCGGCCCTGATCGAGGTGGATCCGGCCCTTCTGGCGTCGGCTGACGGGCGGCAGGCGGAGATTACGGCCGCCGTGGCCGAGCTCGGCCGCCAGTTCACGGAACGTTTTCCAAACATCGCAACCATCGGCCTGGACCCCCGGGGCTATGCCCGGGGCCGGGCCTTCCATACCACTCCATGAGCCTTTTTTTCGACCACAGCCGCCAGGAGCGCATCGGCCTGCCCGAGACCGTGTTTTGCCAGGGCAAGCCCCTGGCGGTCATCGAGGGGCTTTTGCGGGAGCACGGCCGCCCCGGGGCCTCGCCGCTTCTGTTCACCCGTCTGGCCCCGGAGGTCTTCGCCACCCTGGTCCCGCAGGTCCGGGCCCTGGCCGACTACCACGCCCTGTCGCGCACGGCCTATACCGCTGTTTTGCCGACCGTGGCCCGGGGCCGGGTGGCCGTGGTCTCGGCCGGGACATCCGACGGCCCCGTGGCCCACGAGGCGGCCCGCACCCTGGACTACCTGGGCATCCCGAACACCCTTTTCGAGGACAACGGCGTGGCCGGACTGTGGCGCATCGCCCGGAACCTGGACGAGATCAACAGCCACGACGCAGTCATCGTGGCCGCCGGGATGGACGCCGCCCTGGCCTCGGTGGCCGGGGGACTGACGCCGAAACCGATCATCGCCGTGCCCACCTCCGTGGGCTACGGGGTGGCCGAGGGCGGGCGGACCGCGCTTTTCGCCATGCTGGCCAGTTGCGCCCCGGGGGTGTGCGTGCAAAACATCGACAACGGCTACGGCGCGGCCTGCGCTGCGGCCCGGATCATCAGGCTTCTCAATGAAAAATGATGCCGTCCCGGACCTCCCTGCCGGTCCCATCCTCGTGGTGCGCGCCCCGTCCGGGCTCTCGGGGGACATGTTCGTGGCCGGGCTTGTCCGCCTGGCCGACTTGGACGCCCAGGCCCTGGCCGGGATCGTGGCGCGGCTTGGGCTGCCCGAACTGGACGGCGCGTTGGCCGTGGTGGACACAACCGTGTCCGGCATCGCCGGGGCGGGCTGCGACATCCGGCTGCCGCATGTCCATTCCCACACCACCATGGCCGACATCCGGGGGCTCATCGCCGCCGGGCGTCTGTCGCCGCGCGGCCGGGAGCTGGCGCTTACGGCCTTCGGGGAGCTGGCCCGGGCCGAGGCCGCCGTGCATGGCGTGGCCGTGGACGACGTGGCCTTCCATGAGGTGGGGGCCCTGGACAGCATCCTGGACGTGTGCCTGTCCGCCGAGCTTTTCGCCATGATCGATCCGTCGCGCTTCGTGTGCAGCCCCCTGCCCGTCAGCGACGGGGTGGTGGCCTGCGCCCACGGCCTTTTGTCCACGCCCGCCCCGGCCACCCTGGCCCTGCTTGAGGGCATGCCCATCTATGGAATTCCCGGGGCCGGGGAGACGGTCACCCCCACGGCGGCGGCGCTTCTGCGGGCCTTTGCCCCGCAGTTTGGCCCCTGGCCGCCCATGCGGCTCACGCGCCAGGTCCGGGCCTACGGCGGCCGGATCATCCCCGGCGTGCCAAACGGCGCGATCTTCGCCCTGGGCCAGCCCCTGCCCGCCGGTCTGGCAGCCGAATGCCCCGCCGCCAAGGCGGACGGCGCGCCGCTGACTTGCCGTCCAGACCACCATCACGCCCACCCCGACCATGCCCACGGTCACGGCCATGCCGGGGACGGGCCACCGCACCGCCGCGCCGGACATGGGGACTGATCCGTTTCGCCCGGGGCGTGGCCGGACGCCGCATTGCGGCATGTCCCGCTCCGGAAACACGCCCGGCCCTCTTGTGATTTCATGAACAAGACCGCGGCGGATCGTGAACCGCTACGGTAAACGGCGGGCAGGGTCCGGTAAACGGCAATACCGGGTCCGGGCGCAACGTATCACCGGGGCATCCGGGCCGTTTACCGAAAAGGCGTGGATATTCGTTTGCCGGGCGTGTAGGTTTCGCCCACGTTTGCAATGCGTTTCAACCAAGGAACCGGGGGGAGACGATGACTTCGGAGAAAATCGAGAGCATGATGCATGAGGATCGCGTGTTCGAACCGCCCATGGCCGGACGGGATAACGCCTATATCAAAAGCCTGGACGAATACCGCGCGGCATACAAGCGGTCCATGGAGGATCCGGAGGGCTTCTGGTCCGACCGGACCAGCGAGCTTCTGACCTGGTACAAGAAGTGGGACAAGACCCTGGAGTGGAGCTTCGACACCCCCGACATCAAGTGGTTCGCGGGCGGCGAGCTCAACGTGGCCTACAACTGCCTGGACCGGCACCTGGAAAACGGGCGGCGCAACAAGGCGGCCATCATCTGGCAGGGCGAGGCCGACAAGGACGTACGCGTCTACACCTACCAGATGCTGCATGACGAGGTCTGCCGCTTCGCCAACGTCTTGAAGAAGATGGGCGTCAAACGCGGCGACCGGGTCAGCCTGTACCTGCCCATGGTCCCCGAGCTGGCCATCGCCATGCTGGCCTGCGCCCGCATCGGCGCGCCGCACAGCATCGTGTTCGCCGGATTTTCCGCCCACAGCCTGCGCGACCGCATCAACGACTGCCAGTCCAGGATCCTGGTGTGCAGCGACGCCGTCATCCGGGCCGGGAAGACCATACCGCTGAAGCAAAACGCCGACGCGGCGCTTTCGGAATGCCCCACCGTTGAAAAATGCATCGTCCTCAAACACGGCGGCAACGCCGTGGAGATGGCCGAGGGCCGCGACACGTGGTGGCACGAGGAGATGGCCGCACCGGACATCACCGCCCACTGCGAGCCCGAGCACATGGACGCCGAGGACGTGCTGTTCATCCTGTATACCAGCGGCTCCACGGGCAAGCCCAAGGGCGTGTACCACACCACCGGCGGCTACCTGACCTATGTGGCCCACACCACCCAGTGGGTCTTCGACGTGCATGAAAGCGACATCCACTGGTGCACGGCGGACATCGGCTGGGTCACGGGCCATTCCTACATCGTCTACGGGCCGCTGGCGCTCGGGGCCACGTCGCTTATGTTCGAGGGCGTGCCCACCTATCCCGGGCCGGACCGCTTCTGGCAGATCTGCGAAAAATTCGGGGTCAACATCTTCTACACCGCGCCCACCGTCATCCGGTCGCTCATGCGCTCCGGGCCGCAGTGGACCGAGAACCACGACCTGTCGTCGCTACGGGTATTGGGGTCCGTGGGCGAGCCCATCAACCCTGAGGCCTGGATGTGGTACCACGAGCACATCGGCAAGGGGAAATTGCCCATCGTGGATACCTGGTGGCAGACCGAGACCGGCGGGCTCATGATCTCGGCGTTGCCGTACGCCACGCCGCTCAAGCCCGGGTCGGCCACGCTGCCGCTGCCGGGCGTGGATGCGGCCATCGTCAACTCCGAGGGCCAGGAAGCGCCGCTTGGCGACGGCGGGTTTCTGGTCATCCGCAAGCCCTGGCCGGGCATGCTGCGCGGGGTGTGGGGCGACCCGGCCCGCTTCAAGCAGCAGTATTTCGCGGGATTCAAGGGCGTCTACGAGAGCGGCGACGGCGCGCGCCGGGACACGGACGGCTATTTCTGGATCATGGGCCGCGTGGACGACGTGATCAACGTGTCCGGGCACCGCATGGGCACGGCCGAGATCGAGTCGGCGCTGGTGTCGCATCCGACCGTGGCCGAGGCGGCGGTGGTGGGCATGCCGCACGACGTCAAGGGCCAGAGCATCTATGCCTATGTGACGCTCAAGGCCGGCTTCGAAGAGGACGAGGATCTCTTGAAGGCCTTGAAAGTCCATGTGCGCAAGGAGATCGGCCCCATCGCCCAGCCGGAGGTGATCCAGTTCGCGCCGGGGCTGCCCAAGACCCGCAGCGGCAAGATCATGCGGCGCATCCTGCGCAAGATCGCCTCGGATGAGACCGAGAGCCTGGGCGATACCTCGACCCTGGCCGATCCGAGCGTGGTTGGGGAGCTTATCGACGGCAAGAAGCGGTTGATGAGCTAGCGCCGAGCGGGTTCCGGCGAAAGGCCGGAAGAAGAGAAGAAAAATGGAAGGGCCGCCCCGAGAGGGGTGGCCCTTTTTAGGATATGAAAATTGAGTCTGTGGAAATGATTTCGTATATACGCCTTACTTCTGAGGCATATCTACTGCAAGGGTTGTATTTCATAGAAACATCGTATAGTAAATTATTGATGTCAGATTCATCGCAATTCTGTGTATTTTTGATCTGATTGTAAATTTTTACGATCATTTTTGCCGCAATACGAACGCTGGTTTCGTCAGAGATACATTTATTTGTTTTTATCTGCATAACGCCTACCGTTGATTCTGTAAATAGAACCTTAAATTTTTCAATAAGCCTGAATAAAAACGGTCTATTGAAATTTTCGTAAATCATAATGGCGTATATTAGTGATTTCAAATGTTCATGGTCAGTAGATTTGTCAATAATATTTTTGTATTTAGTGCGAAATTTTCGATGCATAAAATTAATGTAAGATGCGGCTTTCGCAGAGTTATTTTTGTCACTAATTTGTAGTTTATTGAGTAAAGAGTAAATAAATAAAACAACTATGAGCCATACTTCAGATATTATGTCTGATTTTGTAGGGTAAAAATACTCTCTGTCGAGTAATATTTTTTCGTAAATAAATAATGAAAGTAAAACAGATGAAATCATTACTGCTAGTTGGAATGTCCAGTTTAGCAGTCGAAACTTACCAGTAAAATAGTAAAGCATAATCCTTATTAAATAATAGTAGACTACGATTGTCCACATCATGAAGATGTACTGGTCAAAGTTTATATGATACAAAAGTAAAGCAGTGAGGATTAGGCACAAGGCAGGAGCTGCAACCCTGAAAACAAAATTATAAGCAATGTAAGAATTAGTTTGAGAAAATAGTGTTATTTCTTCGTATTCTCCAAGTTTTGATGAATGTTTTCCAATCAAATTGACAATAAAAAAATATAAAACTGCAAAAGAAACATGAACCAAGCATGATTCGGCATTGTAGTTCATAGTTATTGTTTATGCTGTGTGGTTAGTCGTTTTAAGCGTTTTGAGTTGTATGGAGTTGTAAGTAAAAACTATCAAGAGTTTGTGTTTTCGAACGTGGCGTCAGCCTCATCCGCGCCTGGCGCGCGCATCTCGGCCTGACCCAGGACGAGGTGGCCCGCCGCATGGGCGTCACCCGCCAGGCCTATCTCCAGATGGAATCCCTGGCCGCCAAGCCCCGCGTGGCCACGCTCAAAAAGATCGCCGCCACCATGGGCGTGGCCTGGGAACAGCTTCGGGCATGAAAAAGGGCCGCCGCCATGGGCGTGGCCTGGGAGTAACTCCTAGCATAAAAAAGGCTGCCCCGGGTGGTGAGGCCCAGTGCTGTAGACACCTTCATGGGGCGCTAAGGAAGCTTGTTCCCGGAGAGCGAGAACCGCTCTATTGTCAAAGGATTGAAGGTATTTGCATGCTTTTTTATGACTTGAAATATGTGTTTTGAGTATTCAGATAGCTGTGGAGTGAGAAAAAGATGTAATTTTTCAATACAATTTGCGTCGTTTTCTCCAGTCATTATACAACAATATGCATATAAAATTGCATTGCTTGCACGCAAATCATCGTCATTGTATTCCTTTGACTGTTCAAGTCGTTCGTCGATAGCCGTGAGTTGTCTTTTGTAGTGGTCAGGATACTCCCCGATGTTGTCGATTCGCCAAGTTTCGTTTTCAAAAACAGCAATTCGATTCAAGTTAAGGCCTGCAAACATGCCAGGATGTGTTGTTTTGTAAATAACTTGCCCATCAGGACCTGTAAATGTATATTCTATGAGTTGAGTGTCTCCGAGTATGAACGCATTATTCCCAATACTAGCGTCGAATGAAAAAATTTCATACCCATTCGTGTCAATGAGAGAGCAAAGAATAAACGAATCTTTGTGCTTTGTAAGCATATGATTGTTGAATCCAAAGTATCTGTCAATGGCTGAAACAATCGCTATCGAGTCGTCTCCTTTGATTGGAAAATCAATGGCGACGGCGGTAATTCCGCCATAGAAAGGAAGATTGTACTTCGGATCACCTCGTTCGGTTTTGAATAGTTGATTTTTCCCAATAGTGGCTATGTCATATTCGTCTGTGTAGTGAATCTTTACGCCATGAAACATGATCACGTCATTTTTTGAAAGAGAAATGTTTTTTGTTGGTTTTTTTAAGAATTCACTGACGTTTTTGATGTCCATCGCAAAAACTTCGTGTGCACTGAAAGCAAAACAAAGCAAAAATATACCAAGAATGGCGTATGTGAGAGTTTTTGTATAGTGTCTTTTGCATAACATTGACATATCTCCTTTTTTGTGTGCGCAATAGTTGCTTTTGGAAAGCAAAATTATCTAAGTTTTTGTAAAGATAGTATTTGCCAAGAAGACGAGTTCCACGTTGAAGCTCTTGCCGTGTATCTCTATGTATTCACTATCAATAATCGTTCTCGTCATGACTATTATTTGAGTGTAACTTCAACAATATAAGCGACATTGTTTGTTGGCAAGAAAAGTTTGACTGTTTTCTTGCTTTTTCTTACCTTCTCACCGTGAACGAAATCGAGTGGACCGCCAAGGCCCGCAAGCAATTCCGCCGCATCGACGCCGAACAGCGCGTAACCATTCGCGAAGCCGTCGGCGCGCTGGCGCAGTGGCCCCAGTGCGGAAACATCAAAGCCCTGGTCGGACGGGACGGCTACCGCCTGCGGGTGGGCCGGTATCGAGTCCTCTTTACCGTGAACACCAGAAATATTCCAGTGGTTATCCGCATTGAGGAGGTCAAAAAACGTGATGACCGCACATACTGACCACCATATCCTGAAGGCCCCGGACGGCACGCCCCTCTATGTAGTGGTCCCGTGGGACGACTACGAGGAACACTTCGGCGGCAGGTCGGACGACGAAGTCACCATCCCCCACGCCGTGATCGTCATCGAGGACGAACGCGGCGTCAGCCTCATCCGCGCCTGGCGCGAGCATCTCGGCCTGACCCAGGACGAGGTGGCCCGCCGCATGGGCGTCACCCGCCAGGCCTATCTGCAGATGGAATCCCTGGCCGCCAAGCCCCGCGTGGCCACGCTCAAAAAGATCGCCGCCGCCATGGGCGTGACCTGGGAACAGCTCCGGGCATGAAAAAGGGCCGCCCCGGAGTGGGGTGGCCCTGTGTGATTCAGCCTATGGGCATGTTCCGCGTCAGGCGCGGCGTGTGACGTGTGCAGCGGCCGCCCGGGGTAACTGCCCGGAGTGACCGCCCGGCGCGACCATGCTTTGCGACCCTGCCGCGCGGTTCTCCCAGACCATCCGACCCGCATCATCCCTTCGGCGGCACGTCCGCATCCCCGGGCCGGGGCTTGGTCGCGTCCTCGGCCGCCGTCTCGGCCGCACTCGCAGCCGTCGTCCCGGCCGCAGTCCTGGCCTCAGTCGCAGTTCCACCCGCAGTCTCAGCCTTACCCGCAGCCGCACCCGCAGCATCAGTCCCACCCGCAGCATCAGCTCCACCCGCAGCAGCAGCTCCACCCGCAGCAGCAGCATCACCAGCCACCGCCGTCTCAGGCCCGGCCTTGGCCGGACTTCCCGGCACCCACCACCGCGCCGCCGCGCGCTTTTCCTCCGCGCCGGGCGTGGCCCGGGTCTTCATCATCGAAACCAGCACGGAACAGGCGATGATGCAAGCCGTGGCCGCAAGGGCCAGTTCCGTGGAGATCACCTTGCCGTCGTACCAGGCGTTCACGATCATCTTCACCCCCACCAGCACCAGCACCAGCGACAGGCCGTATTTGAGGTAGTGGAAGCGGTGAATGATCCCGGCCAGGGCGAAATACAGCGCCCGAAGCCCCAGGATGGCGAAGACGTTGGAGGTATAGATGATAAACGGGTCGGTGCTGATGGCGAAGATGGCCGGGATGGAGTCCAGGGCGAAGACCACGTCCGTGATCTCGACGAGCGCCAGCACGATGAGAAGCGGCGTGATGTACGTCACCCCGTTTCGCCGCACAAAGAACTTCCGCTCCTCGAAGCCCTCGGTCACCCGGAAGTGGCGGCGCATGAACCGGTTGATGCGGTTTTTGGCGATGTCCGGCTCCTGGCCCACGGCCACCAGCATCTTGATCCCCGTGAACACCAAAAAGGCCCCGAACACGTAGATGACCCAGTGGAAGGCCGCCAGGATGGCCGCCCCGGCCAGAATGAGCGACCCGCGCAACACCAGCGCGCCCAGGATGCCCCAGAACAGAACCGTGTGCTGGCTGCGGCGCGGCACGGAAAAGTGCAGGAAAATCAGCACGAACACGAAAATGTTGTCGATGGACAGGCTTTTTTCGATGAGGTAGCCGGTGAGATATTCCTTCCCGGCCTGCGGCCCGAGAAAATGGTAGACGCCCGCGCCGAAGGACAGGGCCAGGACCACATAGCCCAGGCTCAGAAGCAGCGCCTCGCGCACGCCGATCTCGCGCCCCTTGCGGTGCAGCACGCCCAGGTCCAGGGCCAGAAGCGCCAGGACCAACAGATTGAAGCCTATCCACATCCAGGCCGTTCCCACGTCGCGTCTCCGGATCGGTTCCGGGAACCGATCATTGGGATTGAAGGGTGAAACCCTGTCGTCGGGCGTCGCAGGCCGTGTCCGGGGCAAGGCATACCGCCGTGGCCGCCGTCGCTGCGGTCGCCGCCGTTGCCGGGCCGGGGCATCGCCCGGACCGGGGAGCGGGCGGCCCGCTCAGATGACGTCGCGCCGTCGCCGCACCGTGACTGGCGAGACGGCCCATGCCGCCGTCTCGCCAGACGTTCCGTAGGGCTGGGGCGGGCGGCCCTCTCTGATGACGTCGCCGTCCTGGCCGTCGTCGCAGGCCGGGCCGGGGCAAGGGGGCATGCCGCCGTCCCGGTCGCCGTCTGGCGTCATGCGCCGCCAAGACTCCCGCAACCGGGCGGCCGGGCAGGGACTCCCGCATGGTCTTTTGTGCGGGAGCCCCTGTTTCGTCGCAGCCAGGGGCATGGCCCGAAAGGGCGCAGCCGCGCCCGGGACAAGGCGTCGTCAGGGACTGCTGGCTCTTCCTGATGGCGTCGCGCCGGACATGGTCATCCGCCGGACGCCCGCGACGATGCGACCCGTTCGGCCCGGCTCTCTCTGATGGCGTCGCGCCTCACATGGCCAGTTGCTGGATGCCCTCCAGGGTCCAGGACGGCCTGGGGGCCTTTTCGTCGCGGCTGATGCGCCAGACCTCGCGGACCTGGCTGGGGTTTCCGGCGGATTGGTCCTCGCGCAAAAGCACATCGAAAAAGACCGTGATCACGGTCTGCCCGCCCTGCGAAGCGGCCTCGAGCACCCGGGCCTCAACCATGAGGATTTCGGTCTTGCCCGGGGCCGGGTCTTCCTCGGCCTGCCGGGCGATCTCGGAAAACACCTCGGGGCTGGTGAACTGCCGGATGTCGTCCAGGTCGCGCGTATCCCAGGAGGCCTGCAACCGGGCGTACAGGGCCTTGACCCCGGCCAGGAATTCGGCCTCATCCATGCCTGCGGGCATGATCGGACGTGAAGCCGTGTCACCCAGATCCTGGCCCGGGGGCGTGGCGTGCAGCGCGCCCCAGCCGTCCGGCGTTCTGTCGGGGCCAGGGGCGCCGTATTGTGGGGTGGCGTAGGCAAAGCGCTCGCCGCCGGACGCGGCCTGCCCCGTGCGGGCCGTTTTGCGCCCCGCAAAGAGCCGGAAGAGCAGATACGCGCCGCCGCCAAGGAGCAGGATCTCCAGGATGCCGATGCCGCCGCCCAGGCCGCCGCCGGACAGCATGGAGCCGATGAGCCCGCCCATGAGCAGGCCGCCGAACATGCCGCCCATGCCGCCGAACATGCCGGGCCGGGCAGCGGGTGCGCCGGGTGCGCCGGGGGCGGCCTGACCGCCTGGCTGGTTGGGGGCGGCCTGCTGGTTGACGGTCGAGGTGTTGCGATCCGGCGCGGTGGGCTTGTCGTAGGGCTTGGAATAGGTGTCGCGGCTGCCGAAGGACTTGCCGCCGCCCACGCGCTTGGCCTCGGCCAGGTCCACGGCCATGATGAGCATGGCCAGGGTCAGAAGCGGGGCGGCGATGCGGCGCAGGACTGTCGCGAGGGCAGAGCCGCGCACAAGACGGGCGGCGGCAACGGGGGTTGCGGGGCATGGCGGATGGTGATGCATGGAAGCCTCCAGTGTGGTTGTGCCGGAGGTCCCAAAAAAGAAAACGAGACTTCCGGCATGATTGCTCATGCAGAAGGTCTCGCTCGCCGACTGGCGTCGACGGCAAGGCCAAGCGTCGGTGAGACGCAGTGCTGTTGACCTTGCCCGAAAGAGCTACTCCCCTTCAAGGAGCTTTCAGGATACCCACTTTATCCTCAGTGTCAAGGGGCCATGCCCATGGAGACAGCTCCGGGGGACGCACAAAAGCGCGCCTCCCGGGGACGAACGCGGCTATCGGATGGACGTCTTGTGTGTGCGGATGTCGGGGCGGGCCGTATTTCCGGCAATCCGACAGCCCCGGTCCAGCCCCGGTCCAGCCCCGGTTTAGTCCCGGTCCAGCCCCGGTTCCGGCGGCTGGGGCCGACCTGCTCCCCCTGCCCGCCGTCTCGCCTCTTCGGGCGTGCCTCCCGGGCCGGTCTCGGTCCATCCCCGGGCGGACGGATCGTCTCCGTCCGCCCGGGGGCCGGAAGGCCGTGGTCAGGTACCGTCCGCCGGGGGGGCGTCCCCGGCCAGGGTGGCGATTTTTTGGGCATAGGCCATGCGCAGCCGCTCCATGTAGTCCGCGTCCACGGCCCCCTTCCAGGTGACGATTTCGGAGAACCGCTTGGGGATGCGCGTTTTCGCCGGGTCGAATCCGGTCTGGATTTTGAGCCTCCAGCGCAGATTGCGTACCGTCTCCGCGGTCTCGTCCAGGGTTTGGGCCAGGGTCGTAAACCCCAGACAATCCAGGGCCTCGGCGACGAGGGCGGGCTTGTAGACCCCGCGCGCGAACAGGCAGGCCACCAGATTGGTGAGCATGACCCGCTCCCTTTCGTCGTCGAGCAGAAACTTCAAGGTGGCCTCGATGTCCTGGGCCTTGTTTTTCTGGTCAAAGGAATAGGCCCCGGTATCCAGGTGGGAATGCCGAAAACCGATGGTCTGGGACACGAAGTAGGTCTCGCCCGTGGCGTAACCGGCCATCTCCTGCCCCAGCACGCAGGCGAAATCGCCGCCGCCGTACTGCTCGGCGGCATATCCCGCGCCGCGCCCCAGGGCGGCGTAGAAGTCGTTGGTCTTGTGCCCCAGGTGGTACAGGGCGGCCTTGTAGCCCTCGGGTTCGCCGAAGGCCAGGGTGGTCAGGACCGTCTCCGGGGTCACCAGGCCCTTGTGCATGGCCTCCGTAGCCCAGGCCAGGGCCACCCCGGCCGAGATGGCGTCCAGGCCCTGTCGGTCGGCGGCGTCGATCAGGGCCAGGATCTCCTTGGGGTCCGTGACCCCGAGCATGGAGCCGCAGGCGAAGTTGGGCTCGTGGTCGTAGGGCACCTGCCGGATATAAAAACGATGCTTGTCCGAAAACATCTCCCGCAGCATGCCCACGTGGATGCAGCCCACGGGGCAGCCGGAACAGGCGGCGTTGCTCATGAGCAGCTTGTCCGCGAACTCCTCGCCCGAGATTTTGCCCGCGTCCGGGTCGGCCGTAGCCTGGAGGTTGCGCCAGGGCAGGGACTTGAGCTCGTTTAGGGGCAGCACGTTCACCGGCGTGCCCAGGTTGTGGTACTTCTCCATCATGTCCGTGGCCGTGGCCTTGGCGTGGATGTCGGCAAAAAGCTTGGTGTAGTTTTTATTTTCGGGAAAGGGCAGGTCGGCGTCGCCGTGGATGACCACGCCCTTGAGGTTCTTGGCCCCCATGACCGCACCCGCGCCCAGGCGGCCGAAGTGGCGGTAGGTGTCCACGTTGATGCAGGCGAAGGACTGGAGGTTCTCGCCTGCCGGGCCGATGCGGAAAATGCTGCGGTGGCCGGAATTGCCGGGAACGATCTTGCGCAGAAGCTTGCCTGCGGTGAAGATGTCCGCGCCCCACAGATAATGCACGTCCACCACCTGCAGGGTGCGCGACCCCACCACCACGGCCGCCGGGGCGGCGGCCTTCCCCGTGATCACCAGGGCGTCGTATCCGGCGAAGCGCAGGGACAGGGCCGAGCGTCCCCCGGCATGGGACTCGGCGTAGTTTTCCACGTACGGGGACTTGAACCCGCACACGGTCTTGCTCATCAGGGGAAATGCGCCCGTGAGCGGCCCGATGGCGAAAATGAGCGGCTGCCCGGGGTGAAAGGCCGGTTCGCCGGGAAGGCCGTATTTTTGATACAACAGGGCGGCCAGACCGCTGCCGCCCATGACCTGGTTGCGGCCTTCAAGGATCACCACGTCCCCGCGCCGGGCCGCGAGGTCCACCACCAGCACGCGGAAGGCGGCCGTGCGGTCGAAACTATTCGGCGACAGGGGGGACATGGCAGGCCTCCTGGCAAAGGGCGTGTTTTTCGTCGGCATCGAAGAGTTCGAGGCAGCCGTGGGGGCAGAATTCGATGCACCGGCCGCAGTGGATGCACACATGGGGGGCCTGCTGGTCGTCCAGGGCGATGGCCTCCACGGGACAGGCCGCCGCGCACTTGCCGCACCGGATGCAGACGGCGCGCTTATGCAGGACGCCGCCGCCGGATTTGCGGGGGGTCATGGCCCCGGTGGGGCAGGCCGCGGCACACGGCGGCGGATCGCAGGCCAGACACAGCACGGCCTGATAGCCGCTGGTCACCCCGCCCGAGGACTTGATGCGGATGCCCGAGGCGTTCCAGGAAAGCGTTTTATGGACCAGTCTGGCGCAGGCAAGGGAGCAGGCGTGGCATCCGATGCAGCGTTCCATCCTGGCGGCGCGATGGACTTTCATAATGGTGGCGTCTCTCCTTCAAGGAGTCTGTGGGGCTGTGCAGGCGACAGTCGCCCTAACATATACCCCATCATTTCAAAACACGGGAGTTCGGTCAATCTGTCGCGTTCTGTGACGGCCGTGTTATATATCCCCAGGCATAAGGCGACACGGCGAAGGGGATGCGAAGGTTGCGTGTTCGTCCCTGAAAAACGTTTCCTTCTGGCGGGTTGGAGAGTAAGATGGCGGCGAACACTCCAGTGGGCGTGCAATTTGTAAACGTCTGCTGCGTGGCGTTGGAGAAATAGGTGGCGGCAAACCCCGGCGCTGACTAAGCAACCGGCCGAATCGGCCCCAAGAGGATACCACGCCCATGAGACCCACGGAACTGCCTTCCTGGATGGCCCTGCGGGCCCATGCCGGAGACATGCGCGACGTGCGCCTAAGCGACCTGTTTGCCGCCGATGCCGGGCGGTTCGCCACGTTTTCCCGCCGTCTGGGCCAGGACATCCTGGTGGATTTCTCGAAAAACCGCATCACGGCCACCACCTTCGGCCATCTGGCCTCCCTGGCCAACCAGTGCGGCCTGGACCGCAAGATCGCGGCCATGTTCGCGGGTGAAAAGATCAACGTCACCGAGGAGAGGGCCGTGTTGCACGTGGCCCTGCGCAACCGCGCCAACCGGCCCATCCATGTGGACGGCGCGGACGTCATGCCCGAGGTCAACCGGGTGCTTGCGAAGATGCGCGGCTTTAGCGAACGGGTGCGCGGCGGCGACTGGAAGGGATTCACGGGCAGGCGCATCACCGACGCGGTGAACATCGGCATCGGCGGCTCGGACCTGGGGCCGCGCATGGTGGTGGAGGCCCTGGCCCATTATGCGTCTGACGCGCCGCGCCTGCATTTCGTGTCCAACGTGGACGGAACCCACCTGGCCGAGACCGTGCGGCGTCTGGACCCCGAGACCACGCTGTTCCTGGTGGCCTCCAAGACCTTCACCACCCAGGAGACCATGGCCAACGCCCATTCCGCCCGGGACTGGCTGGTGCGCCGTCTGGGAAGCGAGGCCGCCGTGGCCCGGCATTTCGTGGCCATCTCCACCAACCGCCAGGGTGTGGTCGATTTCGGCATCGACCCGGACAACATGTTCGCATTCTGGGACTGGGTGGGCGGCCGCTATTCCCTGTGGTCGGCCATCGGGCTGTCCATTGCGCTTGCCGTGGGCATGGACCGCTTCGAGGAGCTTCTCACCGGGGCCTTTGAGGTGGACGAACATTTCCGTACCACCCCCTTCGCGGACAATATTCCGGCCATCATGGGCCTGGTGGGTGTCTGGAACGGCGAGTTCCTGGGGGCCGCGTCCCACGCCGTCCTGCCCTACGACCAATATCTGGCCCGGTTCCCGGCCTTTTTGCAGCAGGGCGACATGGAGTCCAACGGCAAGCGGGTGACCGTGTCCGGCCAATGGGTGGACTACGAGACCGGCCCCATCATCTGGGGCGAGCCCGGCACCAACGGCCAGCACGCCTTTTACCAGCTCATCCACCAGGGAACCCGGCTGGTGGCCTGCGACTTCCTGGTGGCCGCCAAGCCCTTGAATCCCCTTGGCGATCATCATCTGCTTTTGGCCGCCAACTGCTTCGCCCAGACCGAGGCCCTCATGCGCGGCAAGACCGAGGACGAGGCCCGGGCGGAACTGGCGGCCGCCGGGGTTTCCGGCGACCGGCTGACGCTTCTGGCCCGGTCCAAGACTTTCCCCGGAAACCGGCCCACGACGACCATTTTATATCGCAAGCTCACGCCCAGGATCCTGGGCAGCCTCATTGCCCTGTACGAGCACAAGATTTTCGTCCAGGGGGCCGTGTGGGACATCAATTCCTTCGACCAGATGGGCGTGGAACTGGGCAAGAAGCTGGCCGGGGTCATCGAAAGGGAACTGCGCGGGGCCGCGCCCTCGGCGGCGCACGACGCGTCGACCACGGGACTTTTGGCGGCGTATCAGAAGATGCGGTGAGCGGGACGGGCTCGGGGTTGGCGACGCGGCTTGGCGTCAGCAATGCTTCGCGCTGCCGCCGACGCCGCGCGCAAACCCGTCGCCCGGCCCAACACCGCGCGGTTCATCCTTCCCGTCCGGGGATTGCCAAGGGGGCCGCGCCCCCTTGGGCCGCCGGAGGCCTCCCTACGACCTAACCTCCGCTCGTCCTAGGCGCATCTGGCCAGTTCCGCCACCATGCCCACGGGCGCAGCGAAGCGCCAATACATGGACGGAATCTCCACATGCAGGTCCGCCTCAAGCTCTTTGATCTGGAAGAGAAAATACAGCGATTCGCTGGGCGGGACGATGAACAGGTTCCCGGCCATGGCCTTCTTGATGATCGGGATCGGCAACCCGAACTCCCGCGACAGGGTCAGGATTCCGCCTCCGATCAGGCGCACGGCCTCGGCGTTGAACGCCACCTCGAAAAGTCCCACCCGCGTGGCCTTGCGGCCGTTGAGATACACCTCGGGACCGGCCTGGCGGGCCGGGGCGCTTGCCTCGGCGCAGACGCACAGATTCTCGTTTTTGAGCATGTCGCCCTCCTGTGGCGGGACCGCCCGTGGGGCGGCCCTTTTGGGACCGGGCGGGGCCCGGTCAGTGTGTACAGGGGGGATGTTGGGGAATGTTGAGGCTGATCGCATGGGTGTCTATTATTGATAATAAGAATCATTGTCAAGGGTGGGCAGGAGATTTTTTTGGGGGGCGAGGAAATGTCCCTCAATGGAACCTCTTTGCTGAGACGCCAGGTATGGATGAGGGAGTCGCGGGGGCTATCCATGTACTGCCGCCCAAGTGAAAACCACCCGCCTTTGCGCCTTGCCATTTGGCGCACATCGCTTGCACCAGTTATCTGCATCGAATAGATTCCCCGCTAGTGTAACAGGTTGATGATGAGGGGCGTTCGGTCCGTGCCAGCATGCCTTGGCTAGGGCTCCCCCTTTCCTTTGTTCCATGCCTCGCAGAACGGGAGTTCCCCAATGCAGTTGACCGACTTTGACCTTTCCCCCAAAAGGTATCCCAGTTATAAGTTCGTGACTTCGGCCAAGGAGGTCGGGGTCATGAGGAAGAGCCGGGTAGGTCATTGTGGGAGCAGAAAAGGATGACATACTGACGAACATGATATATGATTATCACTGGTTGAATCGAAAAGGATTAAGAAGATTGTAACAAATTCATCGTGGTTTCTTCATCTCTGACGATGAGCTCACTGTTATTCGCCAATATGAGCTATTCGAGGGTGCAATGACTCGTTACGTTGAAAGCAGTTCGTCTAGTAGCCAGGTAAATAGTAATGTAATTATTCATAAGTCTAATTCAATCGAAGTGACACAGGCCAGCCAAGAATGCGAAAATGAATCAGAAGAAACCATCCGCATTGGTTATATTATCGACTACATCTCTGGAAGACAGGTGCGTGCGACGGCAGAGGAAGTTGAAGCAGTTCAAGTTTTTGCTAGGCGCTTAGTTGAAGATTTCAACTATCCAAAAGATCTAATCACTACACGTCCACAATTTAAAGTGAGAGCACGTTCTTCAGAAGAAAGAGCCCGCAGCTACCCTGTTGATATAACGGTGTTTACTGCTAAGCGTAAACTTGAAGATGATGCGTTTATTATTGTCGAGTGTAAGAGAAAAACAAGAAATGATGGAGAGCGACAACTTAAGATCTACCTTTCCCTGTCTTCAGCGCGTATTGGAGTTTGGTTCAATGGAGATGATCATCTTTACATTTATAAGCGTTACCTACCTGATGGCACAATAGAGTGGTCTTATCTCCCGACAATTCCAAAGTATGGGCAGACGGTCGAAGATATTGGGCTCTTACGGCGAAACGAGCTCGCCGCACCTGTTGACCTCAAGGGACATTTTCGTGGTATACGTAACTACCTTGCTGGAAATGCAACCGGGATTACGCGCGACCAGGCTCTTGCAGAGGCAGTCATGTCAATACTTTTTTGCAAGATTTTCGACGAACTAAACACACCACCTAATGATTTGCCGAGATTCAGAACTGCAGTTGATGAACCTGCTGACCGTGTTCTTGCGAGGGTTGCTGATCTTTTCACACATGTAAAAGAAGAGTACCCGGATGTTTTTCAGCAGCATGAAGTTATTTCCCTAGATCAAGACAGTTTAAGATATGTTGTAGGAGAACTTCAAAACTTTGCAATTACGGAAAGTAATAGAGATGCAATAGGAGATGCATTTGAAGTATTCGTTGGGCCTGCGGTAAGAGGTGAAGAAGGGCAGTTTTTTACCCCGCGTAATGTTGTTCAAATGATGGTAAAAATTATTGATCCACAGCCTGGAGAAATGGTTATTGATCCTGCATGTGGATCAGGGGGGTTTCTCGTTGTTGCTTTGGAGTATATTTGGAAAAAAATTGAAGAACAGTCGAAAGTAAACAAATGGACGTCTTCAATTCTTGAGAGACGTAAGAGAGATATTGCGACTCGTTGTATGCGTGGAATAGATAAGGATAGTTTTTTAGCTAAGGTAACGAAGGCCTATATGGCGATCATTGGGGATGGTCGGGGAGGTATTTACTGTGAAGATAGCCTAAATACTCCTTATTTATGGGCACCAATTGCGCAAACACAAATCCAACTCGGTTCATTCGACGTAGTCATTACGAATCCCCCTTTCGGCTCTAAGATTAAAGTTACTGGTGCGCAAAAGCTTTCACAGTACCGACTTGCAAGGAAGTGGCGTCTGCCGCGCGGGGGTGATTGGGTGGAAGAACAATCAGTTAAAGCTGACCAAAGCCCTCAGATTCTTTTCATTGAACGCTGCGTCCAGCTGCTAAAACCAGGTGGAAGGCTAGGTATTGTTCTGCCAGAAAGTATTTTTGGCATGTCTAATTATGGATATGTTCAAAAATATTTGCTGGATAATTTCAAGTTGCGCGCTTTCATTTCTCTTCCAGAAGAAATATTTCAGCCCTATACACATGCCAAAACTTGTGTCGTGATACTTGAAAATTCTCCTCCAGATAATGATGAAGATATTGTGATGGCTATTGCAGATTGGTGTGGACACGATAGTCGTGGAAATCCAACAATTCGTTGTGCAGAAGATGGAACCCGTGTTCTTCTGGATGATCTTCCAACTATCGCTGATAACATCTCAAGACGTCTCAGCTGGAGGTGATTGTGCCAAATCACCTCGCATTTTCGATTAATAGGAAGGACATCATATCTCGCATCCTGATCCCCAAATATTATAATCCTGAGCTTTCAGATAGTATACTAGCTGCCTCAGAAAAGTTTAATTTGGTTCCCCTGTGTGATCTTCTAGATCCAATTGCTGGCAGTCAACTCGGCAATTGGATCCGTCGGGAGCACTACGGGAGCGGTGAGATACCATATGTCCGAACTAGCGATCTGTCTCATTGGCGCATCCGTCCTGATTTCAAAAAAGGCATATCCGAGGCTGTTTATAAACGCTATGCCGCAAAACAAGATATCAGAGAAAACGATGTCCTTTTTGTAGCCCACGGGACTTATCTCGTTGGTGCTGTTGCTATAGTCACAGCCGCAGAGACGAAGATTCTACTACAGGATCACATATTTCGTTTACGACTCCGACCTGATGCCCCAATATCATCATTTTTTTTGTTGGCAGCTCTTTCTACTTCTTTTTGTCGTCGTCAAATTAGAGCATGTCAGTTTTCAGCTGACATTATCGACAAAATCGGCGAAAGGCATTTAGATATCATGGTGCCCATTCCCAAAGATCAATGTATTTCGGATGTTGTAACGAATTCCGTTGAGCGTATCATTGAAAAACAAGATTTAAATAGACGATCTGTTGCCGACATATGCTCATCTGATATGAGGATGTTGCGAGAGAGAGCAGATACACGACTTCATTTTTCTGTTCCTCGCAAACGTATTCTTAGTCGAATACTATTGCCAAAATATTATGATCCATTATTAGAGCTGGAACTTAAAGAGGCAGAAGCCGCTGACGATGAACCATGGATTATGCTCAGTGAACTTGTAGACCAGGGTTTACTTATAACAACGACTGGTGTTGAGGTTGGCAAGCTCGCTTATGGCACAGGTAGTATCCCCTTTCTTAGGACATCTGACATAGCCGACCTCGAAGTTAAAAGAGATCCTAAACACTGCGTGAGTGAACAAATCTTTCTGAAGTACGCTTCTAAAGCTGAGGTCAAGCCTGGTGATGTGTTACTTGTTCGGGATGGGACTTATCTCGTAGGTTCCTCCGCCATTATTGGAGGCGAAGAAGTTCCTTCCCTGATTTGTGGAGGATTATATCGACTAAGATCGCGAGACCATCAGAGGCTTAATCCGTACACTCTTCTTGCCTTACTCAATCTACCGCTTGTTCGTCGACAAATGAGAGCAAGGCAATTTACCCGAGACGTTATTGACACACTAGGCAAACGTCTTTTTGAGATTAGAATTCCTTCACTTTTCTCAAGACAGTCACACGAGAGAGGACGTCGACTCTTGACTGTGATGCAAAGTAAGGCAGCTCTTAAGACTGAAATCGGACGGGTAATAATGTCCATTGAGCCTCCGATTCCACAGGCTTCGGTTGGGCGTCCCAGTTGGTCAATGCGGGCATAAAATACTCCGTCTTGTTCGGTTGACATTTGATAACAAAGTGCGATTTGTGCTGAGATGGTTATCACCTGACAGGTAGGCCACAAAAAAGGAAGTGGCTTACCTGTCAGGTGATAACCATCTCTGGACACTCAATTTTCGACAAAGAGCCGACGTTCCCTGCGCTTCAAACTAGCGGCTCCTCGTTATTGTAGAAGCTCCCCCTACATTCCCACTGCGGGCGCGTAGCCCCACGTCGGCTCAAACCACGCCAGGGCCGCCGCCACCGCCACGGCCAGGGCGCAGGGCAGCGCGCCGCGCCAGGGATGGACGAACACCGGCCGCCAGGCCTCGGGCCGGTCCAGGTTGCGGGCGGCCACGGCCATGGTCCGGTCATAGGCCGTCAGGCTCACGGCCCGCAGCAGGGCCGTGGCGAACAGCCCGGGTTTGCGGGAAAAGGGCAGGTCCGGGCAGCGCAGGCGCATGGTGCGGCGGATGGCCGCGCCAGCGGTCCAGGCCAGGGGGAGATTGTGGACCAAAAGGGCCAGGGCCAGGGCGGCCTTCCAGGCCCGGCGGCCAAGCACCGGAGTCAGGGCGTAGGACAGGGCCGCGCCCATCTGGCGGGGCGAGGTGGAAGCGGCCAGGATCAGCCCCAGAAAGATCAGGGCCAGCAGCCTGGCCCCGAAGACCGCGCTTTCGGTCAGGGCCGTGGCCGGGGCGACGCCGCCCCAGATATCGAACAGGGCCTTGGCTGCGGCCCAGATGAGGACGAACACGGCGTTGCCGCGCAGGGCGGCCGGGCCGAAGCCCGACCCGGGGAT
Source organism: Desulfovibrionaceae bacterium (assembly GCA_031082225.1). Classification (GTDB taxonomy): domain Bacteria; phylum Desulfobacterota; class Desulfovibrionia; order Desulfovibrionales; family Desulfovibrionaceae; genus Desulfolutivibrio. Next base: position 82,854 of record JAVHLG010000008.1, read on the forward strand.
CGAGAAATAGGCCAAAAGGGCCAGGGTCAGGGTGGAGACGGCGGTCGCCCCGGGGCCGAGCCGCCAGATGATCGGTCCCAGCAACAGGGCCGCCGCCAGCTTCACCCGGGGGTCCATATCCGCCAGGGCGCGGCCCGGGGAAAAACGGACAGGGCCGGGACATGCGGCCGCGGGAGACGTATCGGGCTGGCGGGAGGTCATGGCCGGGGCGTGTCCGGGCTGGTGCATCCGCATTCGCACGCGGTGCGCCGTTTGGCGAAAAGCGGCCACAGCAGGCAGGCGGCCAGAGCCACCGCCGCCAGGTATGAAGGCAGGCCCGGGGCGTCCTCGCCGGACGTGGCCAGAAATGCTGCGGTTTTGGCGGCCACGCCGGGGAAAAAGGCGTCCAGGGCCAGACCGGCGGCCAGGGAGCAGGCGACGATGGCCGCCAGGTAACAGGCCGTGCCGCGTTTCCCCAGGATCTTGACGGCCACGGCCAGGGTGGCGGCGTTGGTGGCGGGTCCGGCCAGCAGGAAAACCAGGGCCGCGCCCGGCGACAGGCCCTTGACCAGAAGCGCCGCCGCAATGGGTGTGGAGGCCGTGGCGCAGACGTACAGGGGCACGGCCACGGCCAGGACCGCCAGCATGGGCAGAAGGCCGGAACCCAGCCGGGCCTGGATGAAATCCGGCGGCACAAGGGCGCTGATGATTCCGGAAAGCACGACCCCCAACACGAACCAGCCGCCGATGTCCGGCAAAAGATTCCCGAAGGCGTAACGGATCCCGGCCATGAGTCGAACCAGGAGGGGAGCCTTTTGGGATGGCCCGTTGCCGCAGCCGCAGTTTCCGGTGCATGCATCGGGGTCGGTATCGGGCGTGGACAATCCGGCGGCGAAGTCCACCGGGGCGTGCAGGGCGCTCCCGGAGCGGGGGGCCTGCAAAGTGGCCGCGGTCGGCCGGTCGCGGTCCAGGGCGTTGACGAAAAGTCCGGCCAGGGTGGCCGTGACCACGGCGGCCAGGGGCCGGATGACGGCCATGGCCGGACCCAGCAGGGCATAGGTCACGGCCACGGAATCCACGCCCGTCTCCGGGGTGGAGATGAGAAACGCGGTCGTGGCCCCCTTGCCTGCGCCGCGCCGCCGTATCTCAGCCGCGGCCGGGATCACCCCGCAACTGCACAGCGGCAGCGGCGCGCCCAGAAGCGAGGCCCACAGGACGCTGCCCGGGCCGCGTCCGCCAAGTTTGGAAAAGATGAACCCCTCGGGCACGAAGGCCCGCAACAAACCGGCCACGAACATGCCAAAGAGCATATACGGGGCCGATTCCACGAAAACGTCCAGGGACGCGGCGGCCATGGCCGAAACGGCCTCGATGACGGCGTGAGACATGCGGTGTTTTTCCTTCTCGTCATGGCGCTGTCGCGCCCGCACGGAGCATACCGCGTCCGGGGCCTTGGGCCAATGCGGAATAAATCATATAAAAGAAGTATGATAATCCCGGGCGGGTCCGGCGTCAAAGCGCAAGGGCCGCCATCCCCGGAAAGAGACGGCGGCCCGGATGGGTCGTTTCAGGAAGCGGAGCCGGTCAACTCAAGGCCCGGGGCTTGGCGGTACCTGCCGGGAAGACGATCACGGCCCGGGAGGATTCGGCACCCGCCGGGGTGACGGTGATCTTCACCCGTTCTTTGAAGAATTCGGCCGCACCATTTAAGATGCCCTCGAAATAGTGCGGATAGCCGCGCGTGGAATGGTAGGTCATGACCAGGGTGTCGCCCTTGTCCTCATAGGTGAAGCGGGGCGGGCGGATGCCCGGAAATTCCTTGGTCAGCCGGGCGTGGGTGTCGTTCATGGTCAGGTAGAATTCCCTGAGGGACTTGGCCTTGAAGTAGCGGCGGTACATGCGGTGGAACTGGGGCACGGTGAACCGGCCAAGTTTCAGGAAGATGTCCCGCTGGCTCTGGCCGGTCATGCCGGAGATCAGGTCGGCCATCTGGGACAGCACCTGGTCGGGATAGCTGTCCGTGGGCAGAAAGGTGGGCTTGCCCATTTCTTCCTGCATGCGTTCGTAGACCTTGCGGTCAAAGTTCTGGCGGATGAATTCCTGCATGAGTTTGGGCAGGATGCCCTTCATGTCGCCCCGCGACTGGCGAAGCTTGGTCCTGTCGGCGGTCTCTCCGGAAAAGGCCAGGGACAGGGTCAAAAGCTCCTGGGACAGGGCCGCCAGTTCCCGGGTGGCCTGGGCCGTCTGGGTGGCGCCCTCCTCGGCCTCGGTGGCCACCACGGCGATCTCCTCGATGCTGCGGTTGATCTCCTCGGCGGCGGCGGACTGCTCCTCGGCGGCCGTGGCGATCTGGGCCACCTGGCCGGACATGTCCAGGATGCTTTGGATGATCTGCTCCAGGGAGGTTCCGGCCTTGCCCGTGGCCTCGGTCCCGGCGGCTACCTGGCGCTCGGTGTCGCGCATGGAGGATATGGCCTGGCGTGATCCCTCCTGGATGCGGCCGATGGATTGCTCCACCTCCTTGGTGGCGGTCATGGTCTTTTCCGCCAGCTTTCTGACCTCGTCGGCCACCACGGCGAATCCGCGTCCGGCCTCTCCGGCCCGGGCGGCCTCGATGGCGGCATTTAAGGCCAAAAGGTTGGTCTGGTCAGCGATGTCGTTGATGACCCCGATGATGCGCCCGATCTCGGCGGCCTGGGAGTCGAGGTCGGCCAGGACCTGGCCGAGCCTGCCCGCGGACTGGGCCACCTCGTTGATGCCGTCCACGGCCTGGCGCACCCGGCCGGAGCCTTCGCCTGCGGCGGTGTTGGCATGGTCTGCGGCCTCGGCGGTCCTGGAGGCGTTCTGGGCCACTTCCATGACCGTGGCCGTCATCTCCTCCATGGCCGTGGCCACGGTGTCGGCCTGTCCTTTCTGCTGCTGCGCCCCCCGGGCCTGTTCGTCGGCCGAGGCGGACAACTCTTCCGAGGCCGAGGCCACCCGCTGGGCCAGTTCATTGATCTGGCGGCCAAGGGTCAGCATCTCCTCGCGGGACTCGTCGAGCTGTCGGCGCTGCTCATTGGCCAGGGTCATGTCCGTCAGGGACAAGACCGCGCCGAGAACATCGCCTTTGGAATTTACGATGCAATCGACATAGAAAAAAATGTCCAGGCTGCGGCCGTCCCACAGGGTCAGACGTCTTTCCTCGGCAATTTTTCCCTTGCTCCGCATGACCTCCTCGGTGACCGAAGCACCATCCTTGCCGTACATGGCCCGGCCGACGGTCTGGCCCACGATGTCCCTGGCCGTTTTTTTGAGCAGGGCGGCCATGGATTCGCTGACGTGGGTCACGATTCCCTTTTCATCGCACATGAGAAACGGGGTGCCCACGGCCTGGACCGCCCCCCGGTAGAATTCCCGGCGATGCATGTTGAAGGCCACCACCTCGGAAACAAGCGTGGCCAGGGGGCCGTGCCCCTTCCAGGCGTGCACCTCGTCAAACAAAAAATCCCGTTTCTTTTCATTGACCTTGGAAAGCCCGGCCAGAAGCAGGCCCTCGGAACCGGAAACGGTCATGGCCAGCCAGATGGCGCAGGCCGCTGCGATCACCAGGCAGACGAGCATCACCCACAGATTGGCGAAAAAGAAGGATACGACAATGAGGGCGCACAGCACGGCCCCCACAATGCTCGCTTTCACGGACGAAGAAATGGCGGGAGTGGATTGGTCCATGAACATCTCCTCGAGGGTCTCTATGATTTTTGAGGCATGAAAACGATAGCCCATTCCCGGGTCGGGCACAACCGGGCGCTAACGGCATTTTTACAGTATGACGTCACTACAGGACTTGCCTTCGACGGAGGTGTATCGTTTCTGCGTCCGAAAAATCCTATCGTTTTGCTCGCGTTTTCATGGCGGGAATGTGAAAATCGGCATGGAGCCGCTACGGGACGGACGGTTCCGGTGCGTCCGGTGGTGAGGCCTTCGCCAGGCCGATATCGACCGGGCAGACGCCGCGAAAGGGGATGTGGCCGAAAAGGGCCTGGCCCAGGGCGGCCAGGGAGGCCGGGACGTCGCCGTAGGTGGCGACCAGGCACGGGGCGTCGGGGAACAGGTCCGCATCGTAGGGCGCTCCCGAGGCCACGAGCGCCACCTTGCCCGGATGCGCGGCCGAAAGCTCCCGGGCAAGCCGGACCTGTCCGGGCCGTGTGGTCGCGCCGGAGACGAGCATGACCACGGCCCGGGCCTGACGCGCCTGGGCCAGGACATCCGCCGCCTCGGCCTCCGAGGGGTCGATGGAAACGGGCGCGACCCGGACCCCGGGCCAGGCGGAAAGCGCGGCCTCGGCGGGATCGTCCACCTCCGGCGTGCTGCGCCTGGGGCGGATGACCAGGGTGAGGCCGGTTTTTTTCAGGGGCAGCAGGTGCTTTTCGTCACGCAACAGGGTCATGCTACGCCGGGCGATCCGGTCCGCCTCCCGAAGATGGGCGGCGGTGGCCAGTTTTGCGGCGAGTTTGTCCGGATTGGTCTCAGGGGCCTTGATGTCCTTGGCCGCGAGAATCCCCAGGCGCTTTTTCTCCGTGAGAATGCGGCGCACGGCCTCGTCCAGGCGGGCCATGGGAATCTCGCCTGCGCGTACGGCGGCTACGATCCGGGCATGGGCCTGACGCTGCTGGTCCGTGGTGTGCCCCTTGTCCGCGCCGAAAAGCAGCACGTCGGCCCCGGCGGCCAGGGCTTTGGCCGCCGCCTCCACCGTGCCCACGGTATTGGCCATGGCCCCCATGCCCAGGGAGTCGGTAAAAATCAGCCCCTGGAAACCGAGTTTTTCCCGCAAAAGCCCGACGAGCACCGTGCGGGACAGGGTGGAGGGGAGCATGGACGGATCCACGGCCGGAAGTTCCACGTGGGCGGTCATGACGGCCCGGGTTCCGGCCGTGATGGCCGCCTGAAAGGGCGGCAGGTCCACGCGGGCAAAGGTTGCCGCGTCATGGGTGACCACAGGCAGGCCCAGGTGGGAATCCACGGCCGTGTCGCCGTGGCCGGGAAAATGCTTGGGGGTGCACAGCATTTTTTCCCCGATGTAGCCGCGCACGGCGGCGGCGGTGAAGGCCGCCACGCTGGCCGGATCCTGGCCGAAGGAGCGGATGCCGATGATGGGATTTTTCGGATTGACGTTGACGTCGGCCACGGGGGCGAAATTGACGTTGATGCCCAGGGTCGACAGCTCCCGGGCCATGATGCGGGCCATTTTTTCCGCGTTTCGCGGTTCTTTCGTGGCGGCCACGGCCATGTTCGACGGGAAAAGGGTGACTCCCCGCCGCAACCGGGCCACGGGGCCGCCCTCCTGGTCCACGGACACGAAAAGGCCCACGCCCTTGGGCGTCCCGGCCGCCTCTTTCTGAATTCCAACCGACAGCGCCGCCACCTGGGCCGGACTCTCCACGTTGCCGGACACGCTGTAATAGATCACGCCGCCGATGTGGTAGTCGGCGATCAAGGACCGCAGGTCGTCCGACACCACCGGCCCTGAAAAGTAGACGGTGAATACCTGGCCGACTTTTTCTTCCAGGCTCATGGCCGCGCACAAGGCGTCCACATCGCCGCCGCGTCCGGCCATGCCGGGCATGGCCCAGGCCAGGACGCAAAAAAAGGCGGCCAGGGCCGCCTTGGCGCAGGCCTTCGCGAGGTTGGGGAGAAGCCTCCGGCGGCCAAAGGGCTCCGCCCTTTGGAATCCCTTTTCA
>JAVHLG010000090.1 GCA_031082225.1 Desulfovibrionaceae bacterium
CGGGGGAAATGATTTCCCCCGGGCGGGGTTCGGGGCGGCAGCCCCGAGGGGCAAGAGATGACAACGCCTGTGAACTTGATCGACCTGTCCTTCCATCAGCTGGAGGCCTTCCTGACCTCCCTGGGCGAGGCCCCGTACCGGGCGCGCCAGATATGGCAATGGCTGTGGCAGAAGGGCTGCCGGGACATTGCGGCCTTTTCCGACGTGGCCAAGTCCCTGCGGGCTGCGCTGGCCGAGCGGGCCGAGGTGTGCTGGCCCGAGGTGATCCGTGAGCAGGCCTCACGCGACGGCACGGCCAAGTTCCTGTTGCGCCTGGCCGACGGCGAGGCCGTGGAGACCGTGCTCATCCCGGAAAAGGACCACTATACCCAGTGCCTGTCCACCCAGGCCGGGTGCGCCCTGGGTTGCACGTTTTGCGCCACGGGCAAGATGGGTTTTCGCCGCAACCTGACCCCGGGGGAGATCCTGGGCCAGATCCTGGTGGCCAGGCAGTGGCTTTGGGAGCGGCAGTCCGCCCTGGCCCTGCGCAACCTGGTGTTCATGGGCATGGGCGAGCCGCTTTTGAACTATGAGAACCTCCTGCAGGCCCTCGAGGCCCTGCACCACCCCCAGGGGCTGGATTTCTCCAGCCGCCGCATCACCCTGTCCACGGCCGGGATCGTGAAAAACCTGCTGGCCTTCGGGGCCACGGGCCTGGGGTCGCTGGCCGTGTCCCTGCATGCCCCCAACCAGGGGCTTCGGGCCGAGATCATGCCCGTGGCCCGGACCACGCCCCTTGACGAGCTCATGGCGGTCCTCAAAGACTATCCGCTCAAGCCCCGGGAGCGGCTGACCTTCGAATACCTGCTTTTGGACGGGGTCAACGATTCCCCGGCCCAGGCCAGGGAGCTGGTGCGGCTGTTGTCCCACGTCAAGGCCAAGGTGAATCTCATCGCCTATAACCCCGTGCCGGGCATCCCGTACGGCGCGCCGAGTCCGGCCCGGGTGGAGGCCTTCCAGGACGTCTTGCGGGCAAAGGGCCTCACGGCCACGCTGCGCAAGTCCAAGGGCGCGGACATCGCGGCGGCCTGCGGGCAGTTGCGTAACGAGGGAGAGGCATAATAAGTCTGCCCCGACATCGTGACAAAGCGGCCGCGCATCCGTCACCTGCGCCCCTTGTGTCCGGCCGCGCTTTTCACTACAAAGGCCTTCCCCATTTTCGCGGAAAAAAGGAAATACGTCATGTCCCGACCCGATTTCGCCAAGTGCGGCGGCCTTGTCCCCTGCATCGCCCAGGAGGCCGCCACGGGCGAGGTGCTCATGCTGGCCTACATGAACGAGGAGGCCTGGGAAAAAACCCTGGCCACGGGCGAGGTCCACTACTACAGCAGAAGCCGCAACGCCCTGTGGCGCAAGGGCGGCACCTCGGGCCACGTCCAGAAGGTCATAAGCATACGCCTGGACTGCGATCACGACACGGTCCTGGTCCTGGTGGAGCAGCTTGGCGGCGCGGCCTGCCACACGGGCTACAAAAGCTGCTTTTTCACGGAAATCTCCCCGGACGGCGACCGGGTCTGCTCGCCGCTTATCTTCGATCCCAAGGAGGTCTACAAATAACATGACCCAGCCCAAAAAGCTCAAACTCGGCATCCCCAAGGGCTCCCTCCAGGACGCCACCATCTCCCTGTTCGAAAAGTCCGGATGGAAGATCCGGATGCACCACCGCAACTATTTCCCCGAGATCAACGACCCGGACATCCAGTGCAGCATGTGCCGGGCCCAGGAGATGTCGCGCTACGTGGAGACCGGCACCCTGGACGCGGGCCTGACCGGTAAGGACTGGATCCTGGAGAACAATTCCGACGTGGTGGTGGTCTCCGACCTGGTCTATTCCAAGGTCAGCAACCGCCCGGCCCGCTGGGTGCTGGCCGTGGCCGCCGATTCGCCCTACCGCCGTCCCCAGGATCTGGCCGGAAAAAAAATCGCCACGGAGCTGGTGAACTTCACCAAGTCCTATTTCGAGGCCGCCGAGGTGCCCGTGTCCGTGGAATTCTCCTGGGGGGCCACCGAGGCCAAGGTGGTCGAGGGCCTGGCCGACGCCATTGTGGAGGTCACCGAGACCGGCACCACCATCAAGGCCCACGGCCTGCGCATCATCGCCGAACTGCTCCAGACCAACACCCGGCTCATCGCCAACAAGGCCGCCTGGGAAGACCCCTTCAAGCGCAAAAAGATCGAGAATCTGGACATGCTCCTGCAGGGGGCGCTGCGGGCCGAAAGCCTGGTTGGGCTCAAGATGAACGTGCCCGAGGAGAAGATGCCCGCCATCATGAACCTTTTGCCCAGCCTCACCGCGCCCACCGTGGCCAACCTGTACAGCAAGGATTGGCTGTCCGTGGAGATCGTGGTCTCCGAGAGCCTGGTGCGCGACCTGATCCCCAGGCTGCGGGAGCTCGGGGCCGAAGGCATCATCGAATATTCCCTGAACAAGGTGATCTGATCCCGCCGTCCGGAAGGTCTTCCATGGTCCGGCGGCCCGGGCGAAGCCCGGGCCGCCGGACGTGCGGGCCGACAAGGGCGGTTCGCGTCGCCCGGCCGACTCCTCCAGGCTCATCTGGCTCGCAACCGTCCTTTGGACACAACCGTCGGCCATACGGAGCCCGCCATGCGCGACATCACGTCAGCTTTGCCCCTGGCCGTCCTGGAATCCATGCAGCGCGCCACGTTGCGCTATACCTACCGGGGCATCCTGTGCCTGAAAAATCCTTTTGATTTCGCCCTGTACACGAAGCTCATCCATGAACTCGCCCCCCGGACGATCATCGAGATCGGGAGCCACAGCGGCGGTTCCGCCCTGTGGATGGCGGACATGCTGCGGGCCTTCGGCATCGACGGCCACATCTATTCCATCGACATCCGCCCCGTCTCAGGCGTGACGGACGAGCGCATCGACTTCGTGACCGCCGACGTGCGCAAGCTGGGCGAGACCCTGTCCCCCGAGTTCCTGCACAGCCTTCCCGGGCCGATCCTGGTCATCGAGGACGGGGCGCACTTCTATGACACGACCATCGCCGCCATGCGGTTCTTCGCCCCGATCCTGCGGCCCGGGGACTACCTGCTGGTCGAGGACGGCATCGTCAACGACCTGGTTCCCCTGGACAAGGTCTACGCCAAGTACGACAACGGACCCAATCGGGCCATTTTCGACTTTCTGGCCGAAACCGGGGACCGCTTCGAGATCGACACGGACTATTGCGACTTCTTCGGCCACAACTACACCTACAACACGAACGGATACCTCAAATGCGTCCGCTAGCGGCGCGTAACCACGATTCCGGGGGAGGCGTTTTGGGGTGAACGCGCCACTCTCCGTATTTTGCCCATACCAGACGCCTTTCCCAGAAGACGCAGCGTGAGCGGCGCGGTCGGCGCGCCGCGCAACGGCAGGGCCTTGTGGCGCCGTCCCCCGCGTCTGTGGTCCTCGAATTCCGCCCACGGATTCCTGCACGTCGTCCGACTTTGCCCCACGGTCCGCATTCCCGCTTGATCCCGGGCCGATTTTCGCGAACAACGACGAGACAGGGGCGGACATTCCGCCACGAGCCCTTTTGCCCGGAGAACACCATGTCCCACCGCTTCGGCCACGTGGCCGTCCTCGGCCCCACCAACGCCGGAAAATCCACCTTCGTCAACCAGGTGATCGGCCAGAAAATATCCATCGTCTCGCCCAAGCCCCAGACCACCCGCAACCGCATCACCGGCATCCTGACCACCGAGGCGGCCCAGGTCGTCTTTCTGGATACCCCGGGCCTGCACCGCCAGAGCCGGGGCATAAGCCCGCTGCTTCTGCGCTCGGCCTGGAACGCCCTGCCCATGGCCGACGTGGCCCTGCTTTTTTTTGACGCCCGGGCCCTGGCCCCAAAGCCCAACCTGCTGGAGGCCGAGGCCAGGCCCCTGGCCAAGGCCCTGGGCGGCAACCCCATGCCCGTGATCGTGGCCTTAAACAAGGTGGATGCGGTGCGCCCCAAGGAGCGCCTGTTGCCGCTGCTCAAGGAGATGGCCCTGATATTTCCCCAGGCCGAGGTGTTTCCCATAAGCGCCCTGTCCGGACAGGGCGTGGACGAGGTGGTGGCCGCCGTGACTGCGCGCCTGCCCGAGGGGCCGCCCCAGTACGGCGAGGACGAGATCACCACCGCGCCCGTGCGTTTCATGGCCGCCGAGGCCGTGCGCGAGAAGCTCTTTCTGGCCCTGGGCCAGGAACTGCCCTACGGCGTGGCCGTGGAGATCGAGGACTGGGACGAGCAGACAAGCCCGGGGATGCCCCGCATCTCTGCGGTGATCTACGTGCCCCGGTCCACGCACAAGGGCATCGTCATCGGCAAGGGCGGGGAGATGCTCAAAAAGGTGGGCTCCGAGGCCCGGGCCGAGATCGAGGAGCTTGTGGGCGGCCGGGTGCACCTGGAACTGTGGGTCAAGGTCAAACCGGACTGGCCCGGGGACAAGGGGTTCGTGCGCGAACTGGGACTTGGGGAATAGGGGGACGCTTTTGGGCATGACGTTTTGTTTTGCCCCGGGATGTGCTAGCCCTTGGACATGAACGACGAAGCGGACATGCAACGGCGTCTGGCGCGGGTCCGCGAGCGCATTGTCAGGGCCTGCGGGCGGGCGGGGCGCGACCCCGCCGGGGTGACCCTGGTGGCCGTGTCCAAGTTTCATCCGCCGCAGGCCGTGGCGGCCTTGCGCGCCTGCGGACAAAGGATTTTCGGCGAGAGCTACGTGCAGGAGGCCCTGCCCAAGATGGAGGCCCTTGCCGATGCGGACATCCAGTGGCATTTCATCGGACGGTTGCAGAAAAACAAGGCCAAATTCGCCGTGGGCCGGTTCGCCCTGATCCACACCGTGGATTCGGAGGAATTGGCCCGGACTTTGCAAAAAAGAGCCCTGGCCGCCGATGTAGTCCAAGCGGTGCTCATCCAGGTCAATGTGGACGACGAGCCGCAAAAGGCGGGCGTGGCCCGGGCCAGGGCCCCGGGGCTGGCCGAGGCCGTGGTCGGCATGGCCAACCTGGACCTGCAGGGGCTCATGGTCCTGCCCCGGGCCCTGGACGACCCCCAGGCGGCGCGTCCGGCCTTCGCCGCCCTGCGCGCCGTGCGCGACGATCTGGCGGCGCGGCTGGGACGGGAGTTGCCGGTGTTGTCCATGGGCATGAGCGGCGACCTGGAGCCTGCCATAGAGGAAGGGGCCACCCACGTCAGGGTCGGGACGGATCTATTTGGCCTGCGCCACGCCTGATCGCGCGGCGAACCTCCGTACGCCCGCCTGACGCGGGACAGCCCGGGAGAGAAGGACGATGGCCGAAGAAATCGAAGGCGGGAAGAAAAAATCCGGCTTGATCAAATGGATCATCCTGGCCGTACTGCTGTTGCTTTTGGCCGGGGGGGGCTATTTCGCCTATCTGAAATTTTTTGTGGCCGCCCCGGCCGAGGCCCCGACCCCGGCCTCGGCCGAGGGGACGGCCGGGCCCGAGCACGCCGAACCGGCCGCTGAGGCCCCTGCCAAGGAGGAGGCCCACGGCGAGGCCGCCTCCGGCCATGGCGGTTCCGACGGGCATGGCGGGGGCAAGGCCGCTCCGGCCCAGTCCATGGTCACCATCCCCACCTTCGTGGTCAATCTGTCCGACCCCTCCGGACGCCGCTATCTCAAGCTCACCATGGATCTGGAGGTCAAGGGCCCGCCCGAGCCTGTCCAGGGCGCCATGTCCAAGATACGCGACGCCCTGCTCATGCTTTTGTCTTCGAAATCCGTGGAGGATCTGGCCGGGGTGGAGGGCAAGATCACCCTGCGCAAGGAAGTGGCCGACCGGATCAACCAGGTTTTGGGCAAACCGGTGGTCATGCGCGTCTATTTCACGGACTTTGTGATCCAGTAGGCGAAAGGGGCTTTGGCGGCGCACGCGCCGGTAATTCGCAACCCGAGACGAGAGGCGACGACGCATGGGCTCAGACGATCAGGATCAAGACCAGTTGGCCGCCGAATGGGCCGCCGCGCTGGCTGAACAGGAAAACGAGGAAGATGAGGCCCCGGGAGCGTCGGGGGGGAAGGGGGCGAATGCGGCCTCCGACTCCGCCCTGGCCGACGAGTGGGCCGCCGCCCTGGCCGACGAGGAAGAACAGCACCTCAAAAAGGAGCGGGAGCAGGAACAGTTCACGCGCCAAAGTCGCACGGCCCAGTTCAAGGATTTGACGCAGGACGCCAAGGCCCCCCGGGCCGAGGGCGGCGCCCGCCGCGACCTGGACTTCATCCTGGACATCCCCCTGGACGTGTCCGCCGAACTGGGGCGCACCAAGCTTCTCATCAACGAGTTGCTGCAGCTCGGGCAGGGCTCGGTCATCGAGCTCAACAAGCTGGCGGGCGAGCCGCTGGAGATCTACGTCAACGGCAAGCTCGTGGCCCGGGGCGAGGCCGTGGTCATCAACGAGAAATTCGGCGTGCGCCTGACAGACATCATAAGCCCCATAGAGAGGGTCAAGCAGCTTGCCTGACGCCGCCTCCCAATCCGCCTACGGACTCACCTCCGTGGCCGTCCAGATGGCCCTGGCGCTGTTGGTGCTCCTTGGCGTCATTTTTGTGGCCTTCTACCTCCTGCGGCGTTTCGGCCCGCGCCTGGGGCTGCCCATGGCCAGGAAGCAGGGCGCCCTGGCCTTCGAGGGGCAGTTGTCCCTGGGGCCCCGCAAGAGCGTGGTCTTGGTCCGTTTCTTGAATAAGGTCATGGTGCTCGGTGTGACCGAGCAGTCCATCAACCTGCTGACAGAGATCGACGACGACCATGACCGGGAAACCGACTTCGCAACCGCCCTTGAAAAGGCCGATCCTCCGGGCGGTCCTCCTTAGCCTTTTTCTGCTTCTCCCGGCCACGGCCCTGGCCCAGGACATGCCGTCGCTGACGCTCAACCTGTCCGCCGGGCAGTCGGAGCCGGGCCGGGTCTCCACCCTGCTCGAAATCCTCATGCTTTTGACGGTGTTGTCCCTGGCCCCGTCCATCGTGCTCACCGTGACCTCGTTCACCCGCATCATCATCGCCTTTTCCTTTCTGCGCCAGGCCATGGGCACGGCCCAGATGCCGCCCAACCAGATTCTGGCCAGCCTGGCCATCTTCATGACCGTGGTCATCATGTACCCCGTGGGCAAGCAGATCAACGACGAGGCCCTGCAGCCCTACATGCGCGAGGAGATCACCCTCAAGGACGCGGCGCAAAAGGCCGAGGTTCCCCTGCGGGCCTTTCTCTTCAAGCATACCCGGGAGAAGGATCTGTCCATCTTCTACACCATCACCAAGATGGAGCGCCCTGAGAACCGCGAACAGGTGCCCACCATCATGCTGGCCGCCGCCTTCATGATCAGCGAACTCAAGACCGGCTTCACCATCGGTTTTCTCATCTACATCCCGTTTCTGGTCCTGGACATGGTGGTGTCCAGCATCCTTTTGGCCATGGGCATGATGATGCTGCCCCCGGCCATGGTGTCCATGCCGTTTAAGCTGCTCCTTTTCATCCTGGTGGACGGCTGGACGCTTCTGACCGGCTCCCTGGTCAACAGCTTCGTCCTCTGACCGACCAAAGGAATACCCGCATGACCCCGGAAACCGTCATCAGCATCGCCCGAGAGGCCATCGAACTGGCCCTGTTCATGGCCCTGCCCATGCTGGCCGTGAGCCTGGTGGTGGGCGTCTTCGTCAGCATCATGCAGGCCGCCACCCAGATCCAGGAGATGACGCTGACCTTCGTGCCCAAGATCCTGTCCATGTTCCTGGCCCTTTTGCTGGCCTTTCCCTGGCTCATGGACAAGATGGTCTCCTACACCCGCGACCTGTTCCTCAACCTGCCCAACTACATCCGCTAGCCTCGCGCCCTCGACAGAGGAGTCGTGGCCGCGCCACCTGCAGGCGCGGGCCACGGCGTCTCATTGTTTGAGAAAATGAAGCAGGCGGGGTCAAAACCCCGCGGGCGTCGGAAGCCGTCGCCGTGACGACGGGGGGAGGTTGCCCGTGGGGGCGGGGAGGCGGTGTGCTTGCGGCAAGGCGGGTCGGGCAGGGGTATGCGCCCCTGCCCGGCCCGAAAGCGTTTTACAGGCTGTCGGCGGCCCGGTGCCGGGTGACGAAGGCCACGGCCTCGTCCACGCTGGTCACGTCGCCGGAGATCTGGGCCTTGAGCAGGGCGTCGCGCAAAAGCCCCACGGCGGGACCGGGCTTTAAACCCGTGAGCTGCATGATCCGGCCGCCGTTTAAAAGCGGCTCGAGCATGTCCTCCGGGGTGTCGGAGCGGTCGAGCATCTTCATGTTGTGGTTGAATTCCTTGTAGCTGCCGCCCCGGGCCTTGATGTCGGCCCGAACCATCTCGATCAGGCGCGGATATTCGTCCAGGGCCTTGAAGCGGCGGATGCCCCGGTCGGTGAGCATGAAGTGGAAGCGCATGTGGTGGCGCACCAGAAAGCACACCAGATCGACCTCTTCGGGCGGGAAGTGCAGCCGGGAGAGGATCTTGCGCGTGACCTTCGCCCCCACCCGGTGGTGCTGGTAGAAGGTCCAGCGGCCGTCGAAGAACTCCGCCGTATGCAGCTTGCCCACGTCATGGAACAGGCAGGCCAGGACGCCGTACCAGTCATAGGGCAGTTCCTGGGGATAGCGGGCCATGACCTCCAGGGTGTGGTCGAAAACGGTTTCCTCCTCGGTCTCGTTTTTCTGCTGCCGGATGCGGGCCATGGCCGCCAGTTCCGGGATGAGCCCGTGCAGGATCATGGATTCGTAGAGCAGCCTGACGAAGGCGGCCATGTTTTCGGCCTCGACCTTGCGCCATTCGTCAAGGATGTCGCTGGTGGAGGCGTAATCGAGCACCCGGCGTGCAGCCCGCAAAATGGCCATCCAGGTGTTGTGCTCGATGGGCAGGTTGTAGTTGGCGGAAAAACGCAGGGCGCGCACGGCGCGCAGGTAGTTCTGGCGCAGGGTCTGGTCCGGGATGCCGATCAGGCGGATCTCGCCGGACTCCAGGTCGGCGAAGCCGTCGTGGAGCTCCTTGGGGCGCGGCAGATAGGGGCAGGCCAGATGCAGGGGGATCTCGCCGGTATCCTGAAGTTTTTTCAGGAGTCTCGGGGTGACCATGGCCACGCAGTCCTCGGGATGGGAGCCGTCCTCGGTGTCCGCCGGATAAAAGAAAAAGACCCCCGCCTCGGAACGGAAGACGGCGAAGGCCGTGTCGGTCTCGGTGGCCTCGGCGGCGGGGAAGATCTTTTGCAGGTCGGGCAGGGACATATCCGTGCAGATGTCGATTTCCACGCCATCCTGGCCGTGGGCCTTGTCCTGCAGCCGGGCGTTGACCACGTAGGCGTCGTAGCCGTTGCGCATGATGGTTTTGCAAAGCGTTGCGGCTTCCTTGAACGACGGATTCATGAATTCCTCCCGTGAATGCGGCGCGATGCGGCCGTCGTGGCGGCCGGGGCGAACTCCCCGCGCGTGAAGACCGGTTGTCCCCCGATGAAATGGGCCATGACCCGGCCGGTCAGGGTGCGGCCCAGGCAGGGGGTGTTTTTTCCTTTGGAGAACAGCGATTCGGGGGTGACCGTCCAGGCCTGGCGGGGATCGAACAGCACGAAGTCGGCCGGGTCGCCGGGCGCAAACGTATTGTGCGGCAGCTTGAAGATGCGGGCCGGATTCGTGGAAAAAAGCCGGATGATGTCGCCTGCGTCCAGCATGCCCTTGTCCGTGAGCACAAGCGACAGGGAGAGCGCCGTCTCCAGGCCCGAAATGCCGCAGGGGGCCTCGCCGAAGGGGGTTTCCTTCTCGTGGTCGGCGTGGGGGGCGTGGTCCGTGGCCAGGATGTCGATGACCCCCTGGCGCAGGGCCTGGATAAGGGCCAGCACGTCGTCACGGGTGCGCAGCGGCGGGTTGACCTTGGCCAGGGTGTTGTAGCCCTCCACCTCGGCCTCGGTGAAATGCAGGTAGTGGGGGCAGGTCTCGGCCGTGACCGGCACGCCTTTGGCCTTGGCCCGCTCGATGATCTCCACCGAGCGGCGGCAGCTCACGTGCGCCAGATGGATGGGGATGCGCAGGTAGTCGGCCAAAAGCACGTCCCGGGCCACCTGGATGGCCTCGGCCACGTCGGGCTGGCCGGGAAGGCCCAGGCGCGAGGACACCCGGCCCTCGTTCATGCCCGCGCCCGGGGCCATGGTCGGCTCCTCGCAGTGGTCGATGACGTGAAGCCCAAGGTCCGAGGCGTATTCCATGGCGTGGCGGAACAGTTCGGCGTCGGCCACGGGGCGGCCGTCATTGGAAAAGGCCACGCATCCGGCCTGGGCCAGTTCGGCCATGGGGGCCAGTTCCCTGCCCAAAAGCCCCTTGGTCAGGGCCCCGATGGGAAAAAGGCGCGGGCCGCCCGGCCAGGACTCGGCGGCGCGTTTGGTCATATGCTCGGTGATGGAGGCCGTGTCGTTGACCGGGGAGGTGTTGGCCATGCACATGACGTTGGCGAAACCCCCGGCGGCGGCCGCCGCCAGGCCCGAGGCGATGTCCTCCTTCCATTCCTGGCCGGGCTCGCGCAGATGGGCGTGGGCGTCGGTCAGGCTTGGCAGAAGGGTCAGGCCCCGGCCGTCGATGACCCGGGCGTTTTCGTAGGCGGTTCCGGGGGCGTGGGGGGCCACACCAAGGACGTGTCCCTTGCGGCACAACAGGTCCACGGCATGGGGCGTTTCGGGAAGCGTCAGGTTGGTGACGGCAAAATCGGGCAGCGCCACGGGCTACTCCTTGTCACCCCGGTCCTTGCGGGTGATGAAAAGGTGCAAAAGGGCCATGCGCACGGCCACGCCCGAGGCCACCTGGTCGAGGATGAGGCTTTGTCCCGCGTCGGCCAGTTCCGAGGAAATCTCGATGCCCCGGTTGATGGGACCGGGGTGCAGCACCCTGACGTCCGGGGCGGCCCCGGCCAGGGCGGCCGAGGACAGGCAATAGCGCCCGGCGTATTCGCGCAGGTCCGGCAGAAGCCCGGCCTGCTGGCGCTCAAGCTGCAAACGCAGGCACATGACCGCGTGGGCCCCGGCCACGGCCTTTTTCAGGTCGGAATGGGCCTCCACCCCCCAGCCGTCCACCGAGGGCGGCAAAAGGGTGCGTGGCCCGCACAGCCGCACCTCGGCCCCGAGCATGGACAAAAGGATCACATTGGAGCGGGCCACCCGGCTGTGGGCGATGTCGCCCAGGATGCACACGGTTTTGCCCGCCAGCGTCCCCCACTTCTCCAGCAGGGTGAAGGCGTCGAGCAGGGCCTGGGTGGGGTGGGCGTGGCGGCCGTCCCCGGCGTTGATGACCGCGCAGGACACCCGCCTGGCCACGAAGTCGGCCGCGCCGGATTCCCCGTGGCGGATGACGATGGCGTCGGGGTTCATGGCCAAAAGCGTGAGCACCGTGTCTTTGAGGCTCTCGCCCTTGACCAGGGAACTGCCGGACTTGGTCAGGGCGAAGGTGTCGGCGGACAGGCGCTTTCCGGCCATGTCGAAGGAGGTCTTGGTGCGGGTGCTGGGTTCGGCGAAAAAAAGCACCACGCTTCGCCCTTTGAGGGTGGGCACCTTCTTGACGGGCCGGGAATTGATCTCCCGAAACGAGGCGGCGGTCTTCATGACCACGGCCACATCGTCCCGGGAAAGCTGGGAAACGTCGAGCAGATCCTTGTGGGGCCAGCTCATGCGGGCTCCTTGTGGTCGTGGCGCGGGAAGGGGAACGGTCGTGTCGCCATAGCCGACTGTTTTTTTCATATGCATCGACCGCCGTCAATCGGCGCGGGGCACTTTTCGGCCTGGGATCAACCGGCGCGGCGCAGCCTGGCGGTGAAGAAAAATTCTCCCAGCGGCGAGTCCGGGTCGGGCTCCAGCAGGGATTCCAGGCGCACCCCGGGGTGTTTGGCGACCACCTGCTCCACCATCTCGCGATTTTCCGCCGGGGTCAGGGTGCAGGTCACATAGGCCGCCAGGCCGCCGGGAGAAAGGCTGTCCAGCGCCGCATGCAGCAGGCCCTGCTGGATGCGGGCCAGATCGGCCACGTCCGTGGCGGTGCGTTTCCACTTGGCGTCGGGCCGCCGGGACAGCACCCCCAGGCCGGAACACGGCGCGTCCAGAAGGATCGTGCCCGGGCTTCGGTTAAGGGGCGGGCTCAGGGCCGAGGCGGCAAAGACCGGGATGTCCGGCAATCCCAGACGGCCGACCTCGCGCCGCAGCGCCCGCAGCCGCCCCCGGTGCACGTCGGCGGCCCATACGGCATGGTCCGTGGCCTCAAGAAGATGCGTGGTCTTGCCGCCGCGCCCGGCGCAGGCGTCAAACACCGGGCCGGGCCAGTCGGCCGGGTGCAGATCGGTCAGGGCCAGTTGGGCCGCCGCCGACTGCCGGGACAGGCGTCCGGCGGCCAAAAGGGCGTCCAGGCCCGGGCCTGCGCGGGAAAAATCCGTGCCCGGGGCAAAGGCCAGGGTGGGGAACTGGGCCACAAGACAGCCGGGCAGGGCCGCAAGCGTCTTGAAAAGGGCGCGTGCCCCGGGTTTGCGGGCATTGACCCGCAGTCCCGTGGGCGGGGCCGCGATCTGGGCGGCCAGAAAACGCTGCGTCGTCTCGTCGCCATAGGCCTGCCGCCACAGGGCCACGATCCAGGCCGGACAGGAATAATACCGGGAAAGCACCATGGTCGCGTCCGCCCCGGGGGTGCGGCAGCAGGCCATGTCCGCGACCTGTCCGGCCTCGTCGGCCATGCGGCGCAGGACGGCGTTGGCCACCCCGGCCAGGCGCGACCCGGCCAGGGCCTTGATGCGGTCCACGGCCCAGTCCACCGAGGCGTAGGGGGGGATGCGGTCCAGGTGCAGGATCTCGTGGGCTGCCAGGGACATGGCGGCAAAAACCGGCGGCGGCAGCCCGGCCGGGTTTTTCAGGTGGCGCGCCAGCAGAAACTCCGTGCGCCCGCGCAGCCGGGCGTGCCCGTAGGCCAGTTCCACGGCCAGGGCCGTGTCCCTGGGGTCCATGTCCCGGCTGGTGAGCACCGTGTCCAGGGCGGCCTGCAGATCCATGGCCCGGGCGAGGCGTTTTCCGGCGGAGGGCAGGGCCTTGGCCAGGGCCTCCAGGGCGGCGGTCCGGGCCGGGGGCGTGGCGTGGCTTTTGGC
>JAVHLG010000091.1 GCA_031082225.1 Desulfovibrionaceae bacterium
CCCGGTGACGGGGGGGCCGGGGGGAATGATTCCCCCCGGGCGGGGCCCGGGGCGGCAGCCCCGGTGGTCTCGCAGGGTGTTTATTCCTGGCTGTCGAGGTGTTCGCGGTAGGCTTCGGAGTAGATGGAGAGCATGACCATGGCCAGGCTGACGATGAGCGGGCCGTAGAGCAGTCCCAGGGCTCCGAAGTATTTGATGCCGCCCAGGATGGAGAGGAAGACGTAGAACATGGACATGTTGGAGCGGCCCTTGAGCAAAAGCGGTCGCAGGATGGAGTCGATGCCCGAGACGATGATCACGCCCCAGGCGGCCAGGAACAGGCCCCACTGCCAGTCGCCGACCAGGGACAGGTAGATGGCGGCGGGTATCCAGATGATGGCCGTGCCGATGACCGGAACGAGCGAGGTGAAGCCCATCATGAATCCCCAGAACAGGGGCGGGATGCCCACGATGTACAGTCCGAGGCTGCCGGCCAGCCCCTGGCATACGGCGATGAGGAAGCTGCCCATGACCACGGAGCGGGAGATGTCGCCGAACTGCCGGATGATCCGGTTTTCCTGCTCCTCGCGCAAGGGGAGCAGGTATTTGATACGGGCCAGCATGGATTCGCCGTCGCGCATGAGGAAGAACAGGATGAAGACCAGGATGCAGAAATTGATGGTCAGCCCCAGGGCGTTGCCGAGCAGGGTGGTTCCGGCGTCGATGATGACCTGCCCGGACTGTTTGGAGAAATCGATCAGATCGGACTGGAGATCGATTTTTGAAGGATCGAGCATGGGGATGTGGGATTTGAGCCAGTCCAGGTAGGGGGCCAGGTGTTCCTGGGAGAGCAGGGATTCCAGGTCGTTTTCGGCAAGCCAGGCCTGGACCGAGGCCAGGGTTTGCATGCCCTGGTTGAGCAGCGCCCCGGTGAGCACCAAAAGGGGCACGATGATCAAAAAGACCACCATGGCCACGGTGGTCAGGGCGGCAGGCCCGCCCCGGCCGCCCATCTTTTCGCGCAAAAACCGGAAGACGGGATGGCACAGGGTGGCCAGCACCGCGCCCAGGACGATGAGGTGGACGAAGGGTCGCAGAACGATGTAGGCCAGAAAAAGCGAACAGGCCAGGGCGGCCATGAAAAAGAGCGTGGAGAATCGGCGTGGGCTTGTATCCATGGCCGGGTTTCTAACAGAGATGCGCACGCGGGTGAAGCGGACACGTGGAAGGCGAAGGCGACGAAAAGGGGCGTCACGCCCTGGGCGAAGCGCTGGGACGGTTTGGGCGCAGGCTTTTTCCCCGGCGCGAGGCCTACCTGGACATCACCGGCGAGGTGTTTGATGACGCCGCGCCGGGGGTGTCCGAGGCGCGCGCCCGGGAGTGGGCCTTGGTCTTAAGCGCCCGGGGGGTGCCCCACGGACTTTCCCGGGACGGGGATCTGTGGCGGATCCGTGTGCCAGCGCGGCATGCGGCCCAGGCCGTGGAGGAGATCCGGGCCTACATCCGGGAAAATCTCGCCCAGGAAACCGGTCGGCGTTTGCCGCGACCGATTCCGGCCAGGTCCGTGGCCTGGGTCATGGCCGGGCTTATGGCGCTCTTTGTTTTTTTGATTTCCGACCCCGTGCTCTTTGGAAAGCGCCTGAATTTCGTGCGCATGGGCGCGGGGGACACCGGGGCGATGCTGTTTTCGGGGCAGTGGTGGCGGGCGGTGACCGCCTTGACCCTGCATGCCGACATGGCGCATCTGGTGGGCAACGTGGCCGTGGGCGGGCTTTTCATGGCCTTTTTGTGCCGCGAGGCCGGGGTGGGCACGGGATTTTTTCTGGCCCTGGCGGCGGGTGCGGCCGGAAATTATCTGAAGGCGGTGATCCAGGGGCCGGGCCACCATTTTCTGGGCGCGTCCACGGCGGTCTTTGGGGCGCTTGGGGTTCTCGGGGGGCTGCGTACCATGTGCGGCATGCGGGGGCTGTCCCTGCGCCAGGTCGCGCCGTTTGCGGCCGGACTGATGCTTCTGGCCCTTTTGGGGGCCGGCGACGAGGAGGATGGAAGCAAGATTGACCTGGCGGGCCATTTTTTGGGCTTTGCGGCGGGGATGCTGCTGGGGGTCGCGGACGGCGCGCTCATGGCCCGGGGGTGGCGTCCCGGTGGACCGGCGACGGATACGGGGCTGGGTTTGGCGGCGGCGCTTGCGGTGCTTCTGTCCTGGATGTCGGCTTGGTATGGGTGGGCGTGGCGGTGAGGAACATTTTGCCATTTGCGGGCATATGCGATAGATTTCTTTTTTCGACGCGTCGGCCCAAGCCGGAAGCGTCTTTTTTTCGGACCGGGGCCTGAGGCGGCGCGGCCGGGACAAGGGAGATACGGGATGAGCCTGAACCGTCTGGTGTACGAGGGCGAGGAGATTCGCTTCCGCACGGGGAAACACTGGGTCGTTTTCGCCAAGGCCGCCATTTTTTTAATGTTGGCCGTCGCCGCCTGGTCCAGCGAGGATCTGTTGCGCGGGCTTTTGACCTTCAAGGCCCCTGAAGAGATCGAAAAATTTCTGCCCCGCATCATCAGCGTCACGGTGTGGGTCATCCGCTACAGCCTGTTTTTCATCTTCGGGCTCATGGCCTTTTTGCGCCTGTTTTCCTTTTTCACCCTGCGCGTGGCCGTGACCCCCAAGCGGCTTATCTGCGACGATGCGGTTTTCGGATCATTTTCCATGGATTTGTCCAAGATCGAATCGATCAAGTCCGAACCGGGTCTTTTTGGCGGCCTTTTCGGCTACGGCAAGGTGGTGCTCACCGCCACGAGCAGCCAGCGCCTTATCGTGACCAACTTAAGCCGTCCCCACGTCTTCGAAAAGGAACTGTTCGCCGCGAAGTAGGAGGCTGTGCGGCCGCGACGGCGCGGCCCATCAGAATGCAGCCCTTGGCGACGGATGGTTTTTTCATACCGGCATGATGCGGTTTCTTCGCAATCTGGTCGTGGCCCTGGCCGACGGCGGGGGCGCGCGGTCCGGGAAAACCGGCCGCAACGGACAACTGGTCATGCATCCCAAACGACGTCAGATCGGCCGCCTGGGCATTTTATTCAAGCTGTTTTTCGTGTTCTCGGTCATTTTGGCCATCAGCTATTTTACGACCTCCACCCTTTTCATCTCCATCCGGGACACCGTGGACATCACGCGGGATATCGTCAAGGTGCGCTTCGAGGTGTTGTCCATCTCGCAGCGCATGATCGACAGCCTGTTGTCCATGGAGGAAAACCAGAAGAAATATCTTCTGTTGCGCGAGGACGAATACAAGAAGTATTTCCTTGCCGCCCTTCAGGAATATCGCAACGCCATCTGGAGCATCCTGTGGTTCCGCTATGAGGGATTCGGGGTATGGGAGGGCATACACGAGGAGTTCAAGGCCGAGTTTCCCGATCTGGCCGTTGGTGCGGAACTGTCTGGCGAGGGGTGGGTTCCCCAGGAGAAACTCAACCGGTGGATGGAGATCATCCTGAAGGCCCGCCGGGAAAATGAGCAGGTCATCGAGACGGGAATGCGCGACCTGTACGTCCTGAGCGAAGAATCCGTCAAACGGGGCGTGACCGGACTCGTGGTGTCCGTGGCCGTGGGGCTTTTGGGCATCGTGTATCTGGCCTTTTCCGTCAGCCGCCCCCTGCGGGAGCTCAGGCGCGGCATCCGGGCCTTCACCGTCTCCGGCAAGCTTGAGCCGGTGCGGGTATTCTCCAAGGACGAACTGGGGGAACTGGCGGGGGCCTTCAACGAAATGACCCTGCGGCTTCGGGAGGAGGAAAAGATGCGCACGGATTTCATCGACATGCTCAGCCACGAGATCCGCACGCCCCTGACCTCCATCCGGGAGTCGGTCAGCCTTATCAAGGAAAACGTGTTCGGCGAGGTCAACGAACGCCAGAAACGGTTCCTGGATATCGCCGGGGAGGAGCTGGAGCGCATCTCCAATCTGCTGGCCCGGCTCATGCGCGTCTCCAGCATGGTCTCGCAGATCGTGGACATCAGCCCGGCCCCGGTGTCGCCGGGAGACATGGCGGAGGATGTGCTCAAAAAGGCCTCGCCGTCCGCCGAGGCCAAGGGCATACGGCTCGCGGTCCGGCTCGGGGGACACATCCCCCTGATCCTGGGCGACGAGGAACTTCTGGGGCAGGCCCTGCTCAACCTGGTGGGCAACGCCATCAAGTATTCCCCCCGGAATTCCACGGTGACCGTGGGCCTGGAAATGGCCGACGGCGGCAACCGGGTGCTCATACGCGTCGCCGACGAGGGCCCGGGCATCCCCGAGGACGAGCAGCAGTACGTCTTTAACAAGTATTACCGGGGCGTGCGCACCAAAAAGACCACGGATGGCATCGGACTTGGCTTAAGCATCGCCAAGACCATCGTCGAGGCGCACGGCGGGGATATCTGGGTGACCAGTCGGCCCGGAGCAGGATGCACATTTTTCTTTACAATCCCAGTGGGTGGAGAGAGAGGATAGGGGCGTGGATATGCTGTGTCGCAGGAAAATATGGATCGTGCTGACGGCGGTTGTGGTGGTCGTCGGAGTGGTTTCGGGGTGCGCCCGCAATGCGTTGCCGCCGTCCCCCGGCCCCTCTTCACCGCCTGTTCCGCCATCCCGGGAAGAGACGCCGCAGCGGGTGGAAGACCCCAAATATCTCGATGCCGTCACGGCGTTTCAAGGCGGCGACATGGAACTGGCGGCGTCCTTTTTCGAGCAGGCCCGCCTGGCGGCCCTGGACGAACCCTCCAGACGCCGGGCCCTGTATGGTCTGGCCTGCGCCAGGCTGCTTCTGGCCCAGGACGAGAAGGAACTGGCCAGGGCCCGGAACCTGTGGGAAACATGGCGGGCCGAGTCCCCCCCCGGCGGCGACGGCGAGGATCCCAAATTCATGGCCGGGGTGCTGTCCCAGTATCGTCCGGGTTTTCTGCTCAAGGACATGAAGGCCGCCTGCGATAAAGAATGCGACAAGCGGCTTATGGAAAAGGAAGAGGAGGTCCGGCGGATCATCCAGCGCCAGGTTCAGGCCCTGGAGGACATTCACCGGGAGATTCAGGAAAAAAAGAAAGGGCTGTCCAATTACTGACCTGACCATGAATAGCGTGCCGCGTGAAGCAAAACACGTCCTGGTGGTGGACGACGACCCGCATATCCTGGAGGTGCTCGACGCCAGGCTTGCCTCGGCGGGATATCTCGTGGTGCAGGCCGAAAACGGCGAAGCGGCCCTGGAGCGACTGAAGACCGGAGTCGTGGATCTTGTCATCTCCGACATCCGCATGCCCGGCATGGACGGCATGAAGCTTCTGGAATTCATCGAAAAACTCCATCCCGGACTGCCCATGATCCTTTTGACCGCCCATGGCAGCATTTCCGGCGCGGTGGACGCCATGAAGCACGGGGCCGTGGACTACCTGACCAAGCCCTTCGACGGCCGGGAGCTTCTGGCCAAGGTGGCCTCGGTCCTGGCCAAGTCCGGCCGCCGTGAGGAGGCCCGGGGCGGGCGCGTCGTGTCGTTTGTGGGCGAAAGCCAGGCCATGAAGAATCTGGCCGCCCTGGTGGACCGGGTGGCCCCCCGCGACGTCAACGTCCTGGTGCTCGGCGAATCAGGCACGGGCAAGGAACTGGTGGCCCACCTGATCCACGAAAAAAGCGCCCGCCACGCCGGGCCGCTGCTTATCGTGGATTGCGGCTCCACCCCGGCCGGGCTTCTGGAAAGCGAGCTTTTCGGGCATGTCAAAGGCTCGTTCACCCATGCCGTCAAGGACAAGAAGGGGCTCATCGAGCAGGCTAACCAGGGGACGCTTTTCCTGGACGAGATCGGCAACATCAGTTCCGAAATGCAGGTCCGGTTGTTGCGATTCCTGGAAAACCACAAGATCCGGCGCATCGGCGATGTGCGCGAGATTCATGTGGACTGCCGGGTCATCGCGGCCACCAACGCCGACATCTTCCGGGAGGTGGCGAACGGCCGCTTCCGGGAGGATTTGCTGTATCGGTTGAAGGTGGTCACCATCCATGTGCCGCCCTTGCGGGAGCGGCGCGAGGACATTCCCGGACTGGCCGCGCATTTTGTCAGCGATTTCTGCCGCAGGCAGGGCATTCCCCAGGTGACGCTGCACCCGGACACGGTCTCGGCGATCCTGGCCTATTCCTGGCCGGGCAACGTGCGCGAACTCAAAAACACCCTGGAAGGGGGCGTGGTCCTGTGTTCCGGAAACATGCTGCTTCCGGCGGACCTGCAGCTTCCGCAATTCGGCGGCCGAACGGCGGCCGATCCTCCCGCCGCACCCGTGCCCGGACACTCCGTTTTGCCCTCGTATCCGGCCGCAGAGGACGGGCAGCCCCTGTCCCTGGAAGAGAGTGAGAAAAAGGCCATCATCCGCGCCCTGGAGGAATCGGGCTGGGTGCAAAAGGATGCCGCCCCCCTTTTGGGGGTCAGCCGCCGCGCCCTCAACTACAAGATCCAGAAATATGCCATCGAAATCCCCAAACGGCGCGGCGGGAGAAAATAGGGCGCCTTGCCGGGGGGGGCGCAGCGGATGCGGCGGCCGTTCGGTCACGATTGCATGAAATCCTGGAATCGAAACAGCGAAAACGGCATCTTCCCTATTACAAACAGGATTTTTTTTTGCTAGACTGCTGCCTGGCCTGAAACCGAGCGGCATTTTCGCCAGCCGAACAACTTTCCGGGATGCATCCATGGCAAGGGGCAAAGCCGACTCCGCCTTCTTCGACACCGGCGGGAAGAAGATCTCCCGTCAGGTCGTCTTGCCGTTTCGCAAGTCCCTGGAAATCAGCATCAAAAGCATCCGGGTCCGTTTTTTTCGATCCATGATTACGGTCATCGGGCTCATTTTGGCCGTGGCCTTTCTGGGCTTCGTCCTGGCCGGGGCCGAGGTGGCCTCGGGGCTTTTACACTCCGGCGACCCTGAACTGCGGTCCGTGCTCATCAAATCCGGATACGACCTGCCTGCCGAGCCCCCGCAGGACGGCGACGGCCGTGTCCTGCCGGAAAGCGTGGGGACCGGGGCCAAGGAACGCTGGATCGTCATCCTGTCGTTGCTGGTATGCACCGTGGGCATTGTCAACGCCCAACTCATGGCCGTGACCGAGCGGTTCCGGGAGATCGGAACCATGAAATGCCTGGGCGCCCTGGACAGCTTCGTGCTGCGGCTTTTTTTGCTTGAGGCGGGCATGCAGGGACTGGCCGGGGCGATCATCGGCGCGGTGTTTGGCGCCGTGGCCGCGCTTTTGGCCGGGCTTTTCCGTTTTGGCGCGGCGGCCCTGGTCTGGCTGCCGACAGGGGGGGTCGCCCTGGCCGTGGGGGTGGCCGTGGTGGTGGGGTTCGTTTTGAGCCTGGTCGGCGTGGTCTACCCGGCCGTGGTGGCCGCCCGGATGCGGCCTGTCGAGGCCATGCGCGTTCAGGAATGAGGCGGATTGCCCGGAATCGGTCAGAAAGGCGTATTGTCGCGGGGTACGGATGGATACGGGACACAATATCGTCAGGGTTTCGGAGGTTACCAGAACCTTCCGCCTGGGCGCCCAGATGGTGCAGGCCCTCAAGGGCGTGGATTTAAGCATCCAGTCCGGGGAATACCTGTCCATCATGGGGCCGTCGGGGTCCGGCAAAAGCACGCTGTTCAACATGATCGGCGGCCTGGACAAGCCTTCCTCGGGAAAGGTGTACATCGACGAGGTGGACATCGCCCAACTCGACGCCTACGAACTGGCCTGGCTGCGCAACCGAAAGATCGGGTATATTTTTCAGACCTTCAATCTCATCCAGGTCATGACCGCCCTGGAGAACGTCACCCTGCCCATGATTTTCGCCGGAATGTCCAATGACGAGTCCGTGGAGAAGGGACTTGAGCTTCTGGGGCTGGTGGGACTGCGCGAACGCCACGCCCACAAACCCAACGAGCTCTCCGGCGGCCAGCAGCAGCGGGTGGCCATCGCCCGGTCCCTGGCCAACACCCCGGCCATCATTTTGGCCGACGAACCCACGGGCAACCTGGACTTGACCACCGGCGAGGAAATCATCGCCCTTCTCAAGCATCTGAGCAGCGAACGCGGGGTGACGGTCATCTCCGCCACCCACGATCACAAAATGCTGGCCGTGTCCGACAGGGTGGTCTGGATCCGCGACGGCCGCATCGACAAGATCGAAAGCCGCGATCAGCTCAACATCTCCGTTGGGACCATCAGCTCCAAGGACGCATAGGCGGTGGCATGGCCGGATACGACGCATGGGCTGATATGACCGGGGCTGCGGGCCGGGTTGCGACATGGGCCGTGTCCGTCCTCGTGGTCCTGTCTTTGTTCGTCGGAGTGTGCTCCACGGCCGACGCCGCTTCCCGGCGCAAGCCTCAGGGGCATGGCGGCGGACACCCGCAGCAACGGGTCATGGATCACCTGCCGGAGTCTGCGGCAGACGGCCTTGAACGAGAAATCGTCACCGCCATGGCCGCCTTGGGGGATCGCCGGGCGGGAACCCCAGGCGGCGAGGCCGCTGCGGATTTCATCTTTGAATTTTTTTCCTCGCTTGATCTCGGGGAAACCGGGAGGCACGCCTATCTCCTGCCGGTGCAGCGGCATGGACCGGTACGCATCACATTGGCCGGAACGGATGGTTCGGGTTTGGCCATGCCCACGAACGTCAACGCCCTGACCCCTGGGGCCGTGCCGCCGGAGGGAATCGACGGCCGGGCGGTCTACGTCGGCAAGGGGGATTTCGCCTCCCTGTCCGGCCGGGAGATCGCCGGGCAGATCGTGCTCATGGAACTGGATTCCGGGAAAAACTGGATCAATGCCGCCCAACTCGGGGCCAAGGCCCTGATCTATATCGACCGGGGCGTGGACGGCGGACCGTCCACGGCCGGATTCTATCGCGACAAATTCGAACTGACGCCCATCGCGTTTCCCCGCTTCTATATGCGTCTTGGCCAGGCCCGGGGGCTTTTCGGCCATTTTGAGGATCCCTTGTTCGTGGCGCCTAACGTGCGCCTGACGGCGACCGCGCACTGGGAACAGGCCGTGGCCGAAAACATCCACCTGTTCATCCCGGGCAGCGACCCGAAGCTGTCCCACGAGGTGATCCTGGTGGAGGCCCCCTACGACACCGGGGCCTTCGTGCCCGGCATGGCCCCGGGAGCGGATCAGGCGGCCTCCCTGGCCGCGCTTCTCCGTCTGGCCCTGGAATTCAAGGCCTCTCCGCCAGCCCGGTCCGTGCTCCTCGCCGCCACCTCCGGGCAGGACAGGGATCTGGCTGGAATGCGCGAGCTGATCACCGCGCTTCGGGTCAAGGGTCGCGATCTGCGCGGCGTGGTGCGCGATCTCAAGGAAGGAGTGGAACGCGACATGGCCGCCCGGGAGGCCCTCCAGAGGGCCCAGGAGTCCCGGGGCGAGGGGGAGGGGCTTTTGGCCCCGGCCGTCCGGCACTGGGTGATCACGGCCCTGAAGGACGAGGTGGACTCCCTGACCACGCAGCTCATGCGCCTGCGCCTGAAGTCCGACAAAGACGAGGAAAGTGCGGAAACCGCGCAACTGGCCGAAGAGCGCCGGGTGTTACGCCGTCTGGTGTGGCTGGAGGACTTCTCCACGGTCACCCCCGAGGAACGCCAGGTCTTGTTGCGGGCCATCCCCGCCGCCATGGCCCGTCTGGACGCGGGCGTGAAAAGCGCCGAGGACCAGTTGCGCTGCGTGCAGAGCGCCCGGGAACTGCGTCGCCAGGTGGGGGACAAGGACATCCTGGCCGCCGTCTCCCTCTATCTGTCCAGCCGGGGCAACGGCGTGGGGGGCTTTTGCGATGGATTCACCTACGAGCTCAAACCCGAGGTGAACATCTCCCAGTCCTATGGCCAGATCGGCCGCTTTCTGGCGGACAGCGCCTCGACCATCGAGACCTCCATGGGGCTGGCCAGGCAGCAGGAGCCGTTTTATCGCGATGCGTTGCGGCAAAGCCGTCTGCGCCCCTGGCAAAGCTATCTTGTGGACAAGCCCAAGCTCGGCGGCGAGGTCAGCGCCATCGCCGGCATCCTGGGCCTGACCCTGGCCACGGTCAACGACGCCCGGGGATTGTGGGGCACTCCCGACGACACCCCGAACCATGTGGATTTCGACTTTCTGGCCACCCAGAGCCGGTTCACCACCCGGCTTGTGGCCGACGTGTGCTCCAAGCCCCTCGACGTCGGTGACCGGCGTCCCCGCAACGTCCTGGCCTCACTGACAGGGCGGGCCAACTTCATCCGCCAGGGGGAGCTTTTTCCCGAACGCCCGGCCCCGGGCACGGTTTTTCTGGTCTACCAGGGCAAGTCCCGTTTTTATGCCATGGCCGACGCCAAGGGCGTCTTCCGGGTCAATGGCCTCTCCAGCAGCAAATACGTCCTGGATAAGGCCGTCATCGAGGGGTTCCTGTTCAATCAGGATACGGGCGAGGCCGTGTGGGCCGTGGACAAGAAACAGACCGGCAAGGACGCCTACCGGGTCAAGATGTCCCGGGACGCCATGGAAACGGACCTGATCATGTTCGGCTGCGACCAGAGCACGCTTTTTTCCGCCCTGGATCCGCGCACCTTCCGCTATTTCACCAAGATCGAACTGCTTGACGGACGCCGCGAGGCCCCGCCCATGCGCTCCTGGTTCAGCCGCCTGGACACCCTGGACTCCACGCTTTTGACCCTTTTCCTGGAGCCCGGAACGCCCTACAAACTCATCCTGTCGGATACGGTTTTGGCCCGCAAGATGATCCTCCTCAACGCCTCCCCGGACGATCCCCTGGGCAAGGGCTACTCCGTGGACCAATGGCCCATCCTGCCGGTGACGGAGATGGCCGCGGCCCGGGACATGTGGGATCTTCTGGCCCCCCGCATCAAAAATCTCGAAGAGCATGGCATCTTCAACGAGCGCATCCGTGAACTCGAGCAGACGGGCGTCGCCCTGCTCGAACAGGCCGAAGCCGCACTGGCCGCGCATGCCTACGGCGCCTTCGTGTCCGCGGCCCGGTCGAGCTGGGCCCTGGCCACCAGGGTCTACAACGACGTGGAGAAAACCCAAAAGGACGTGCTCCTGGGGGTTCTTTTCTACATCGCGCTTTTCGTGCCCTTCGCCTACTGCCTGGAGCGGGTGCTCTTCTGCTACGCCGACATCCATAAACGCATCCTGGCCTTTTGCGGCGTCCTGGCCGCAGTCATCGCCGTGGTCTACCACGTGCATCCGGCCTTTCGCCTGACCTACAGCCCCCTGGTGGTCATCCTGGCCTTTTTCATCCTGGGTCTGTCGTTGGGAGTGGCCATGATCATCTTCTTCCGTTTCGAACGGGAGATGGGGGACATGCAAAAACGGGCCATGCATGTGAAAACCTCCGAGATCGGCGGTCTTCGGGCCTTTACGGCGGCCTTCGTGATCGGCGTGAGCAACCTGCGGCGCAGGAAGATTCGCACCACGCTCACCTGCCTGACGCTGGTCATCCTGACCTTCACCATCATGAGCTTCACCGCCGTCAAAAGCACGCGCCAGGAAGGGGCGGTGAGATACGGCGACGACGCCCCCTATCAGGGCGTTCTCTTGAAAAACATCGGCTGGCGCAGCCTGCCCCCCGAGGCCCTGGGCGTTGTCCGCGACATGTTCGCGGCCGGGGAGACCGTTTCGCCCCTGTCCTGGTATGAGTTGACCGACAAGACCCAGCCCGGCATGACCGAACTGTCCTCTCCCGCCGGGCAGGCCACGGTGCAGGGGGTCATGGGGCTGGCCGCCGATCCGGGCGAGGGCGGCCGTCTGGGACGGTTGCTGTCGGCCGGACGCTGGTTCGCCCCGGGCGAACGCATGGCCGTGATCGTGCCCGCAGGCATGGCCAGGCGTCTCGACGTGACGCCCCTTGCCCCCGGACGGGACACGGTTCGTCTTTTCGGCATGGATTTCCGGGTCGTGGGCGTGTTCGGAGAGAACGCCCTGGACGAGATGGTCGATCTGGACGGTGAGCCGCTCACCCCCGTGGTCTTTCCCAGCGAGGCGGCCATGGAGGCCACCGAGGCCGAGAAGGAGGCCATGGATTCGGGCGAGGACGTGCGGGCCATGCAAAGCCGCTACCAGCACGTGGACGGCGACGTGACGGTGATCATCCCCCATGACGTCCTGATGGGACTTGGTGGGGCGCTCAAATCCATTTCCGTGGCCCTGCCCCCCGAAGGTTCCGGGGCGGCGGCGGGAGGGGACGCAGCCTCCGACACCCGGATGCTGGCCTCCAGGCTGGCCGAACGGTTCGGGCTGGCCATTTACGCCGGGGAGCGGGGCGGGGCCTTCGTCTACCATTCCTCGGACACCTTGAGCTACGCCGGGGTTCCCAACATCATCATCCCCCTGATCATCTCCGTGTGCATCGTGCTCAACACCATGATCGGCAGCGTCTACGAACGCAAACGGGAGATCGGGGTGTATACCGCCGTGGGCCTGGCCCCCACCCATGTCTCGTTCCTGTTTATTGCCGAGGCCCTGGCCTTTGCGGTCATCAGCGCCGTCTTGGGCTATCTGCTGGC
This sequence comes from Desulfovibrionaceae bacterium, assembly GCA_031082225.1. Classification (GTDB taxonomy): domain Bacteria; phylum Desulfobacterota; class Desulfovibrionia; order Desulfovibrionales; family Desulfovibrionaceae; genus Desulfolutivibrio. The sequence continues at coordinate 12,518 of JAVHLG010000091.1, forward strand.
CCAGACGGCGGCGGGGCTTTTGTCCGGCACCTCCCTCTGGGCCGGGATGACCGCCAATTATTCGTCCCTGGCCGGCGTGGCGGCCATGCTTTTGGTCATCGCCGTGGTCCTTTTGTCGGTCATTTATCCTTCCAAGGTCGCCGGGGAGATCGCCATTCCCGACGTCAACCGCTCCTGGACCCTGCCCGAGGCGAAGGGCGGCGTCATCTCCGTGCACCTGCCGTTTCTCATGCGCATCCGGGAGCAGGAATACGCCGGGGGCTTTCTCTACGACTACTACAAGTCCCATCAGGACATCTCCCACGGCCTCTTCTCCACCGACGACGTGCGCTTCGCCTTCGAATGTCCCTGGGACGTCCCGGACAAGGGGCCGCACCCCGGAAAGATCGACACGGCCTTCGTCGAACTGCGCTCCTGCTTCCGGCTCACGGCCACGGTCTGGCTGGCCCCCTTCGACTTCGGCATCAAGCAGCGGGTGGACATCCTGTTTTTGCCGGATATGAAGAACCCGGGGTTCATGGAGATCCAGGTGACCCTGGAGCGCGTGGCAGGCGAGGCGGGCATGTGGAAACGCCTGAACAAGGGATTTTTGGACAATCTGCGCAAACAACTGCTGGTGTGGCGTTCCCTG
>JAVHLG010000092.1 GCA_031082225.1 Desulfovibrionaceae bacterium
CGGATCGGGCTGCTGCGCAGTCCCGATCCGCCACGGGGTGACGGGGGGGCCGGGGGGAATGATTCCCCCCGGGCGGGGTCCGGGGCGGCAGCCCCGGGGGCGCGGGGCGGCAGCCCCGCTTTACTTCTTCAGCCTCTCGGCCAGCACCTCGGCGCTATGCTTGACCGTCAGGTTCATCTTCAGGTTGTCCGCGCCGCCGCGCAGTTGCATGACGCAGCCGGGGCAGTCGGTGACCAGAAGCGTCGCGCCGGTGGCGGCCACGTTCTGGAGTTTTTTCTTGAGGATCTCGGCCGACAGTTCCGGGAACTTCAGTGAGAACGTTCCGCCGAAGCCGCAGCACACGTCCTCTTCGTCGTAGGGGGCGTAGTCGAGTCCGGCGATTTTGAGCATGTCGCGCGGCGCCTCGGTGACGCCCAGGCCCCGGCACAGGTGGCAGGGGGCGTGCAGGGCGGTCTTTGTGGCCGGGCCGGTGAAGGCCTCCGGGGTGAGTTGTAAGACGTCGCGGGCGAAGGTGGCAAAATCCATGACCTTGGCCGCGAAGCGTTCGACGGCCTTGGCGTGGCCGGGGTTGTCGGCCAGGAGCCGGGGATAGCCTTTTTTGAGGTGCGAGGCGCAGGAGGCGCAAAGCGTCAGGATGTAATCGCAGTTGCAGTCGTCGAAGGCCGTGATGTTTTGCAGGGCCACGTCGCGGGCGGTCTTTTTCTCGCCCATCATGAGCGCGGGCAGGCCGCAGCAGGTCTGGTCCATGGGATAGGCGAGGTCGGCGTCGCGGCCGTGGAACAGCGACACGGCGGCCTCGGCCTGTTCGGGATAGACGAAGTCCTGGACGCAGCCGGAAAAAAGCGCGGCCTTGATGGTGGAGGTGGCGGGGCGGGGCTTGATGTCGGCCCAGCGGTCGCGCAGCGGCTTGGCGGCGATGGCCGGAAGGGCGCGAAACTCCTGGTCCTTGGCGAAAAACATGGGCAGGTGCCTGAGATACGGCGTGCCGCCGGTGACGGGCTTTTGCAAAAGGCTGGCGGCCCGGAGCGCGCCGTGGAACAGGGTGCGGTTGCGCATGGCCAGGGACAGGGCGGTGTTCTGGAAGGGGCGGCCCTCCTCGGCCAGGATGCGGGCGTGGACCTCTTTTATGAGGTAGGGCAGGTCGATCCCGGCCACGCAGGCGGCCTTGCAGGCCCCGCAGTTGAGACAGTTCTGGACCAGGTTTTTGGCCTTGTCCCGGCCGTGGTAGAAATAGGTCAGGACGAGGCCCACGGCCCCGATGTAGATGTGGCCGTAGGTGTGGCCTCCCACCTGGCGGTAGATGGGACAGACGTTGGCGCAGGCCCCGCAGCGCACGCAGCGAAGGGCCTGGGAGAAGACCGGATCGGCGGCGAGGCGGCGGCGGCCGTTGTCCAGAAAGACGATGTGCATGGACTTTTTGCCGTTTGGCGCGGCGGCGCAGGCGTTTGGTCCCGTGATCCAGGTGACGTAGGAGGAGATGGCCTGGGCCGTGGCGTTTCGGGGCAGGACTTTGATGATTTTCAAGGCGTCGGACAGGGAGGGCACGAGCTTGTCCAGGCCGACAAGCGCCACGTGGACCCGGGGCAGGGTGGTGACCAGGCGGCCGTTGCCCTCGTTGGTGATCATGCCGATGGTTCCGGTGTCGGCCAGGGCGAAGTTGGCCCCGGAGATGCCCATGTCGGCCTCCACGAACCTGCGGCGCAGTTCGCGCCGGGCCACCTTGACCAGCTTGGGGATGTCCACCTCCTGGGTCTGGCCGGTGACCGTGCTGAACAGATCGGCCACCTGGGCCCGGGACAGGTGGATGGCGGGCATGACCATGTGGGTGGGGCCTTCGTGGCGAAGCTGGATGATCCATTCGCCCAGGTCCGTCTCGGTGACCTCGTAGCCGTCAGCCTCCAGGCGGTGGTTTAAAAGCGTCTCCTCGGCGGTCATGGACTTGGATTTGACGATTTTTTTGACGCCTTCGGCCCGGGCGATGTCGGCGATCATCGCGTTGGCCTCGTCGCCCGTGGCGGCCACGTGCACGCTGATCCCGGCCTTTTGGGCATTGGCCGTGAACTCGGCCAGAAGGTCGTCCAGACGGGCCATGGCCGCGTCCTTGGCGGCGGCCACGTCGGCGATCATGGCGGGCAGGTCCATCCCGGCGAAGGCCCGGGCCCGGGCCCCCCGGTAGAACACGGCGAAATTGTCCATGGCCGTGCGCTGAAATTCATTGGCAAGGGCCTCGCGCAGTTCCTGGCGGTAGCCTTTGATGTCTTTGGCGGTCTGCATGGCTTAGGCCTCCGTGAGAAAGACGATGTGCAGTTCCAGGGGGCCGTGCACGCCCAGGGCCAGCACGCGTTCGATGTCGGCGGTGCGCGAGGCCCCGGTGATAAACGAGGTGTAGTCCGGTGGGTCGCGCATCCATTCCTGCAAAAGGGGCGCAACGTCATTTGAGGTGGCCCGGATGGCGGACACGGGCAAAAGCGCCACGTGCACCTCGGCCACCATGGTGGCGATGCGCAGTTCCTCGTCCCGGGAGCGCAGGACCAGGGTGCCGGTCTCGGCGATCCCGGCGTCGGCCATGGTCACGGCCACGTCGATGCCGCCCAGGTGGTTGCGCAGGCCTTCGCGGATGAGTTGGAAGCCCTTTTCCTGGCACAGGTTCCCCAGGGCGGCGAAGTCCGCGTCCGGGAGGTCCGGGGCGGCGATGGTTTTTAGGGTCACGGTCTGGCACAGGTCGGCGGCCGGGGCGGACAGGCCCGCCTCACAGCCTGAGAGCAGGAGCTTGCAGGCGTCTTTTTTCTCGCAGGCATCAACCACGTAGGCCAGGGCCTTTGCCATGCTGTCGGCCGTGACGGTGACGGCGGAGACGAGTTCGGCCTTGGTTTTGAAAAGCTGGGTCAGATCGGCGGGGGCGTCCATGGGCGGTCCTTGCAAGGGAGAACCGGCCCGGATGCGGCTGTCCGCGTCCGGGCCGGGTTTTATGAGACAGGGGCTAGGGCAGCATCCACTTGAGCGTATAGGCCTGAAGCAGGGTCAAAACCGAGATCACCATGAGCATGGCGATGGAATGCTTCAGCGTGAAGCGGAAGATGTCGCCCTCGCGGCCCACCATGTTTGCGGCCGCTGTGGCCACGGAGATGGACTGGGGCGAGATCATCTTGCCGGTGACGCCGCCCGAGGAGTTGGCGGCCACGGTCAGGGCCGGGTCCACGCCGATCTGCTGGGCGGTGGTCTTTTGCAGGGCCCCGAAGAGCGCGTTGGACGAGGTGTCCGAACCGGTCAAAAACACGCCGAGCCACCCGAGGATGGGGGCGAAGAACGGGAAGAGCGCGCCCGTGGCGGTAAAGGCCAGGCCCATGGAGGAGCTCATGCCCGAGAAGTTCATGATGTAGGCTAGGCCCAGGATCATGGAGATGGTCAGGATGGGGTAGCGCAACTGGATGACGGTGCGCTTGAAGCAGGCCATGGCCTTGCCGTATCCGTAGTTCGGGATGAACAGCACCGAAATCAGGCCGGAGATGAGGATGGCGGTCCCGGCGGCGGACAGGAAATTGAAGTTGTAGACCGCGGCGTAGGGGGTGTCCTTGGCCACGATGGGGGCGGTCTTGATTACCAGGTTGTGCAGCCCCGGCCAGGAGAACTTGATGCTCACGGGATTGAGGATGGCCTTGACCGAATCAAGCCCCCACAAAAAGACCATGACCGCCAGGATGATGTACGGCGTCCAGGCGCGAAGCACCTCCCCGGCCGTGAACTTGGTGGCCATGAGCTTGGCGTCGGGCGGCGGCTCGTCCGGGAAGTGCCACACGTTTTTGGGCTTCCACACGCGCAGGAAAAGTCCCAGGCCGATGATGGTCACGATGGCCGAGATGATGTCCGGCAGGTAGGGGCCGACGTAGTTGGAGACGACGAACTGGGAGCCCGCGAAGCACACGCCCGAGACGATGATGGCCGGCATGACCTCCATGGAGCGCTTGAAGCCGCACATGGTCACGGACAGCCAAAGCGGCACGATGACCGACAAAAGGGGCAACTGGCGGCCCACGATCTGGCTGATGCGCATGAGGTCGATGTCCGTGACCTGGGCCGCGACCACGATGGGGATGCCGATGGCCCCGAAGGCCACGGGCGCGGTGTTGGCGATGAGGCAGATGCCTGCGGCGTACAGGGGGTTGAACCCCAGGCCGACGAGCATGGCGGCGGTGATGGCCACGGGGGTGCCGAACCCGGCCGTGCCTTCGATGAACGAGCCGAAGGCAAAGGCGATGAAGATGGCCTGGAGCCTGCGGTCGTCGGTGATGCGGGCCAGTGAGTTCTTGATGATGTCGAACTCGCCGGATTCCACGGTCATGTTGTAGATCCAGATGGCCGTGACCACGATCCATACGATGGGAAACAGGCCGAAGGCCGCGCCGTAAAGGGTGGCGTTGACGGCCAGACCCACGGGCATGCCCCAGGCGGCGATGGCCAGGATGACGGCGGCCATGGTGCCCAGGAAGGCGGCCTTGTGCCCGGCGGCGCGTTTCACGGCCAGCATGTAGAACAGGATGTACAGGGGAATGCCCGCCGCAAGGGCCGAGAGCAGGTAGCTCCCCAGGGGTTGGTATTGCTGCACCCAGGTCATGTGCGTGATCCTCCTTGAAGGTTGTGCGTCTCACGCCCCTCTCCCACGGAAAGGGGCACTCCTGCCGCGAAGCCAAGGCGAACCGTCTCGTCCGGGCCGGCCGGTCCCGGCGACGACGGGGGAAGCCGTGTCGCAGGGCGGCGGGATGGTGGTCCCGCCGCCGTCACATCCTTATGTCATGTCCCGCCTTTGCCTCTTGAGGAACGTCGTGTTCCGCAACCCAACCGCAAGCCCATGCCCTGCGCCCGTGCGGCGTGCCCGCAAACGTCTCCGGAGCGAGATGCCGGAGGTCCATCCGGGCGGTGCGATCATCCTGAAAAATACCGGGTATTTTCCAGGGACATGCCGTCTAGGCCAAGCCAAGTTTGGCTTTGAGCGCCGCGTAGTCCAGGGCCTGGCCGATGAGCCTGGCCCCGTGGCCCACCCGGGTGGGGTCGCGCAGTTTTTCGCTGAATAAAAGCGTCTCCATCTTTTTGGCCACGCTGAAGGTGTCGTCCCTGGCCAGGATCACCGGCACGCCCACGGCCTCGGCCTTGGTCAGGATGATGTCGTTGGGGTAGAGGTTGCCGGTCAAAACCAGGGCCGCGGCGCCGCCTTCCAGGGCCACGAGCTGCAGGTCGGAGCGGTCGCCGCCGCAGATCACGGCCACGTCCTTGCGCTTGCGGAAAAAGGCCAGGAAGTTTTCCACGTTCATGGCCCCGATCAGGAAATTGACCACCAGATTGTGCACCCCGGCGGACATGGTCACCAGCCGTCCGCCCAGGCGTTCGGCCAGATCCCCGGCCCGCATGCCGCTCATGACCGGGTCGTGGGGGATGACCCCCAACACGTCGATGCCCCGGCGGGCCAGAAAGGGCTTGATCAGTTCGTCCACCTCGGTGCGGAAGTGCTCGGGCACGTCGTTTAGGATGACGCCCGCCAGGTCGTCGCCTGCGGCATGTTTGGCCGCCGCCAGGTAGTCGTAGTTGAGTTCGGTGCGAAAGCGGTCCACAAGGATGGTCTTGGCCCCAAGCGACCGGGCCACGGACACCCCGTCCACGCCGCAGTAGGTGCCGGAATAGAGGTAGCTGCCGGATCCGCCCACGATCATCACGTCCTTGTCGGCGGCAAGCTTGTGGTAGGCGGAGGTGATGGCGGGCATAAGCACCCCGCACTCCCCGGCGAAGGCCTTCATGAGGAAGTCCTTGGTCACGGGCACCGGGGTCATGTCCGCAGGCGAGGCCCCAAGCCCGAGCACGCCGTTGATGAAAAGCGCGTCGTCGTCGCCCAGTTCCCCGTCCACCAGCCGGGGCATGGCCCCCACGGGCTTCATGTAGCCCACGCGGTAGCCGTCTTCGCGAAACCGCAGGCACAGGGCCAGGGCCAGCAGGTTTTTGCCGCAATAGCCGGAAGTGGAACCGATATAGAGACCAGTCATGGCGTATCCTCCGTCGTCTAGGCCTTCAGGGTGAGGCGTACGTCCGCCACCAGGGCCTTTTCGTGGTTGACTAAAACGGGATTGAATTCCGCTTCGTAGACCTCCGGGAAATCCATGGCGATGCGGGACATGCTTAAGAGGATGCCCTCGATGGCCGCGAAGTTGACCGGAGGCTCGCCGCGCACGCCCTTGAGCAGCATGTAGGACTTGATCTCCCGGATGATGTTGCGGGCGCCCTCCACGCTTAAGGGGGCCAGACGGAAGGAGATGTCTTTTAAGATCTCCACGTAGATGCCGCCCAGGCCGAACATGAGAAGCGGCCCGAACTGGTCGTCGCGCTTAAACCCGATGATGACCTCGCGGGCCCCCTTGGGGGCCATTTCCTGCACCAGGCAGCCGGCGATGTAGGCGTCGGGGCGCAGGCGCTGGGTGCGGGCGGTGATGTCCAGGAAGGCGTTTTTGACGGCGGTCTCGTCGCCGAGACCGACCCTGACCCCGCCCACGTCGGACTTGTGGGAGATCTGGGGCGAGGCGATTTTTAAGACCACGGGGTAGCCGATCTTCTCGGCGGCGGCCACGGCCTCGGTGCTGGAACGGGCCAGGATGGTCTTCGGGGTGGGCAGGTTGTAGGCCCGAAGGACTTCCTGGGCCTGGAACTCCACCACCTCCATATCGCCCCGGTCGCGCACGGCGGCGAACACGGCCGCAGCCTTCTCGGTGTCGCCGAAGATGGACGGGAAGTGGGGATCGGGGGTCTTTCTCCACTGGTTGTAGCCGTGCATGGCCTCGATGCTTCCTATGGCCGGTTCCGGAAAGGCGTAGCAGGGGATCCCGGCGGCAAGCAGCATCCTGCGGCCCGGCTCCACCCGCACCCCGCCCATGAAGCAGGCGAAGACGGGTTTGGAGGAGGTGGCGGCGTTGTCGATGATGGCCTGGGCCGTCTCTTCGATCTGGGCCGAGGAGGTGGGGCTTAAGAGCACCAGCACGGCGTGGACGTTGGGGTCGTCGAGCACGGCCTCCAGGGTCTTGCGGTAGCGTTCGGCATCGGCGTCGCCGATGATGTCCACGGGGTTGTAGAGCGAGGCGTAGGCCGGAAGAAAGGCCTTGAGGCGATCCACCGTGTGCAGGCTCAAGCGGGCCATGGACAGGGTGGATTTTTCGCAGGCGTCGGCGGCAAGTATCCCGGGACCGCCTGAATTGGTGACCAGAACCAGCCCCGGCCCCTCGGGCAGGGGCTGGGTGGAGAAGGCCTGGGCCAGGTTGAAAAGCGTCTCCACGCCGCCGGCGCGGATGATGCCGGTCTTTTTGAAGGCCGCGCTATAGGCCTGGTCCGAACCGGCGATGGCCCCGGTGTGGGAGGAGGCGGCCTTGGCGCCTGCGGCCGTGGTGCCGGACTTGATCATGATCACCGGCTTTTCGCGCGTTACGGCGGCCGCCGCGCGCATAAAATCCGTCCCGTGCTCCACGTTTTCGATATAGCCCAGAATGACGTTGGTGTGCGGGTCGTCGCGCAGGTAGTCGAGCATGTGGGCCTCGCTGACCAGGGCCTTGTTGCCCAGGCTGACGAACCGCGAAAACCCGATGTTCTCCCCCAGGGCCCAGTCCAGAATGGCCACGCACAGCGCCCCGGACTGGGAGAAAAAGGCGATCTTGCCCGGCCCGGGCTGCCCGGCGGCGAAGGAGGCGTTGACCTGGCTGGGGGTGCTGATCACGCCCAGGCAGTTGGGGCCGATCAGCGCGATGCCGCTTTCCCGGCACAGCTCGGCCAGCTTTTTTTCCAGGTAGTAGCCCTCGCCGCCCACCTCCTTGAATCCGGCGGTGATGACGATGGCCGATTTGAGTTGTTTTTTGGCCAGCGTCTCCATGGCGGGCAAGACCGCCGCCACGGGGATGGTGACCACGGCCAGATCCAGCCCGTCGGGCAGGTCGGCCACGTCCTTGACCACGGGCAGCCCCAGGATCTCGTCGGCCTTGGGGTTGACCGGGATGATGCGCCCGGGGAATCCGGCCTCGATCATGTTGGCCACCACGGTGTGGCCGATCTTGCCGGGTTTTTCCGAGGCCCCGATCACGGCCACGGTCTGCGGATGAAACAGGGCGTCCAAACGTACCTCTTGGCTCACGGCGTCTTCCCTCCCGCCCCCGGACGACCATCGTCCAGGGCCTGCGCGTAGATTTCCACGGGATGCATGACGGCCACGGCGTCGCCGGATTTGGACAGCATGTCGCTTATCTGCAGCAGACAGGCCGGACACCCGGCGGCCACCACCGATGCCTTGGCGGCGACCACGTCGTCGCGTTTGCGTTTCCCGATACGCCCGGCGATATCATAGTGTTTGAGCGTAAAGCTACCGCCGCAACCGCAGCAGGCATCCGGGGCGGCCATCTCCACGATCTCCATGCCCGGATTGGCGGCGATCACGGCCCGGGGCTCGGCAAAGACCCCCAGGGATTTTTTGAGGTGGCAGGGGTCGTGCACCGTGACCCTGGTCCTGGCCTCCTGGGAAGGTGTCGCGGAGGCCGTAACCCCCAGCTTTTTCACCAGGAATTCGCTTATATCCATGGTCTTGGCCGCCAGTTCCTTGACCGCAGCCCGGGTCGCGCCGGGCAGGCCGTCGCACATCTCGGGCCAGATCTTTTTGATGGTCGAGGTGCAGGTGGCGCAGGGGGTGATGAGCACGTCGAAGGGCTGGTCGGCGAACACCGCGATGTTTTCCTTCACCAGCTTTTCGAAGGTCTGGAGATCCCCTGCGGACAGGGCAGGGATGCCGCAGCAGACCTGGGCGTCGGGAACGAAGGCCCCGGCCCCGTGGTGGGTGAGCACCTTCATAACCGCCTGGCCGATGCGCGGGTACATGCGGTCCACCATGCAGCCGTAGAAAAAGGCCACGGTGGGCTGGCCGGGTGCGGCGGCCAGGCCTTTGGCGGCCGCTGTCTTGTGAAAGGCGGTTTTGGCCAGGGGCATGAAGTGCCGTCCGCCGAGCACGCCGCTAAAGACCGCGCAGGAGGAGCCGATGACCTCGTTGGCCGGTTTGGTGACCAGCCCCTGAAACTTGGAGGCCACGGCCAGGACGGAATCGAAGACCTTGCGGTGGGCCAGAAGCCCGCGCAAAATCGCCTTCTGGGCCGGGGGCAGGCCCAGGTATCCGGCCAGAAAGGCCTTGGCCTTGAGGAAGATGTCCAGGACCTTGACCCCGCTTGGACAGCCAGCGGCGCAGGAGCCGCACAAAAGACACATGTCCAGCCGGTCCATGACCGCCTGGGGGTCTTTGAGGGCCTCGTGGGACAGGCCCTCCAGGAGGGCGATCTTGCCCCGGGCCACATGGGCCTCAAGCCCCGTTTCGGCATAGACCGGGCACACGGCCTGGCACATGCCGCAGCGCATGCAGGACACCAGGGAGTCGTCGATCTCGCCAAGGAGGCGCAGGAGTTCTTTGACGTCGCCCATGTCATTCCCCCATGATCTTGCCGGGATTGAGAATGCCCTTGGGATCGAGGGCCTTTTTCAGGCGGCGCGAATACAGGATGGTGCCCCGGGTGGTCTCCTTCTCCAGATACTTGGCCTTGGCCAGGCCGATGCCGTGCTCGCCCGAAAGCGTGCCGCCAAGGGACAGGGCCACATCGAAGATGTCGTCCACGGCGGCTTCCACCCTGTGCCACTCCTCGGCGTTGCGTTTGTCAGTCAGGATGGTGGGGTGCAGGTTGCCGTCCCCGGCGTGGCCGAAGGTGCCAATGGTCAGTTTGTATTTGGCGGCGATGCCGTCCAGGGCCTTGATCATAGCCGGAATCTGGCTGCGCGGCACGGTGGCGTCTTCGAGCACGGTTGTGGGCGACACCCTGGCCAGGGCCGAAAGCGCCGCCCGGCGGGCCTCCCAGACCTTGTTGCGCTCGGCCGCGTCCTTGGCCACCTGGATGCGCTTCGCCCCGTGGGTGCGACACAGCTCCTCCACCTTGGCCGCGTCCTCGGCCACCATGCCCGGATGGCCGTCCACCTCGATGAGTAAAAGGGCCTTGGCGTCCACGGGCAGCCCGGCGTGGCTGAATTCCTCCACGGCCCGGATGGTGAAGTTGTCCATGAATTCAAGGGTCGCGGGCACGATCTTGGCGGCGATGATGGCCGACACGGTCTGGGAGGCGGCCTCCACGTCGTCGAAAATGGCCATCATGGACTTTGCGGCGGCGGGCGGCGGCACAAGCTTCAAAAAGATTTCGCTTAAGACCCCAAGCGTCCCTTCCGAGCCGACCATGAGCCCGGTGAGGTTTAGTCCCGTGACGCACTTGACCGTGCGTCCCCCGGCCTTGATGAGTTCTCCGTCCGTATCGAAAAAATGGACCCCCATGACGTAGTCCTTGGTCACGCCGTATTTCAGGCCGCGCAGGCCCCCGGCGTTCTCAGCCACGTTGCCGCCCAGGGTGGACACGGCCTGGCTGCCTGGATCGGGGGGGTAAAAAAGCCCCTTGGCCTGGACGGCGGCCGCGAATTTGGCGGTGATGACGCCCGGTTCGACCCGGGCGTAGAGGTCTTCGGTGTTGATCTCGAGGATGGTATTCAGCGCACCGGTGAGCACGACCACCCCGCCGGTCTTGGGGATGGTCCCCCCGGAGAGATTGGTGCCCGAACCGCGCACGGTCAGCGGCATCCCGGCGTCGTTGCACATCTTGACGACCTTGCCCAGGCCCGCCACGTCCGTGGGCCGGACCACGACCCCGGGCACGGCCGGTTCGAGCACGGCGGAATCGTAGGAATAGGCGTAGCGGTCGGCCTCGGCGCCAAGCACGTTGTCCTTGCCCAGGGCCTCCTGGAAATCCTTGATAAGGGCGTGTGTGGTCATGGGGACTCCGTTAGGGGGTTGTTGTGCGCCGTGGTCGGCCGGACGCGCCAATGGTGTGCACGTCAGACAGCCTTAGGCAACTTGCGTGCCGGGACGCACATTTTTAAGAAATCGTGAAATGACAGCCTGTTGCAAGAAAGGCGGCGGCAACTGGTCAGGGGGCGTCCGATTTTTCGGACAGATGCCCGCGGTGAGGGCGGACAGGCTTTGGAATCGGGCGGAAGCCGCCCTGGCCGTGAATTTTCCGATCTATTGAGGATAGAATCAAAGGGGACGGAGGTAAAGGGAAAGTCTGTCCGATATTTCAGACGGGACTGGGTCAGTCCGATTTTTCGGACAGCGGATCAGGTGGAGGATATCGGCGCAAAAGCTTCCAAAGTATTAGGTTAACATGCTGAAAATATAAATAGAAAGTTGTATTGAAAGCAACCAGCGCAACCAGAACCATTTCCAAACCGCTTCAGAGTCTCTCCCCCCCCTGTCCTCAGCCGCGCCTTGACCGGCATGGTCCCTTTGGGTATGCTGCTAATGTAGCTAATTCTTGTAATATATAATAAATTCAGGTTGTTGTCACGGATAAAAATGTTAGCCATTTGCGAAGGTAGATGTCAAGCATGGACGAGGCGAGTTTAACCAGTGTAAAAGGCAGTAACAACATGAGTCAAGGTATTGATCTGCAGCAACTTTCCATTCGTGAACGCGAACAAGTCGAATGGAAGGAAAATGTTGCTGACATTGACGATGTAATTAAAACATTGTCAGCATTTGCAAATGATTTGCAAAATCTCGGTGGAGGGTATGTCATTTGTGGCGCACGTGAGGAGAAGGATGAACATGGTTTTCCAATCCTTGTTAAAACAGGATTAACCGCCTCTCGTTTGAAAGAGGTTGAGGGTAAAGTTCTTCAGGGTTGCCGTGATCGTGTTTCTGATCCGATTTTACCGTATGTCGAGGAATTGCCATCAGATTATCCTGACCGCCGTATCTTAGTGTTTATTCAGCCATCTACGACTAGAGCGCATACGTTTAGACGAAGAGATGAAGGATCCAGGCACTTTGTCCGTGTCAGCAGGTCAACAGTTGAGGCTCGTAATGGAATATTACGTGACCTTCTTGTGCGCAAAGGAGTCATGGAGCCATGGGATCGCAGGATTTGTAAAAATGCAACGACAGATGATATTGATCTTATAGCATTGCGTGATACTTTGCAACGAATAGGTCTCTATTCCGAAAGCAGAGGTATAGAACCATATCTTTCTGCCGACATGTCGTTAAGTCCATTTGTCCCTTCTCTTTGTGGCCGTGAGCCACTAACTGGGAATGTTCGGCCTCGTAATTTTACTATGCTCCTATTTGGTCGAGAGACACAGCGCTTCATCCATGGAGCGTTCAGCTTGTTTTCTGTATATCCTGGTGTCGATCGTTCTGATGATTATGCGGAACGACATGAAATTGCAGGAAACTTGCTTGGTCAAGCCAGGCGTCTTGCAGAGCTTCTAGACATACAGTCCTATACAGTTTTTGACAAAAACGAAGAAAAGTATCCTAATGCATTGAAATATCCGAAAAGAGCTCTTTATGAGTCGCTAGGTAATGCCCTCGCTCATCGAGATTATGAGCTTGATGATCCGACTCGGTTTACGGTTTTTTCAGATAGAATTGAAATACGATCTCCAGGTTCATTGCCTACGGGCGTTGATGTTGATTCCTTTCGGAATGGGCTCGCTGAACCGAAATGGCGCAACCAGGCACTCGCGTGGTTTTTTTCTCGTCTCCAACTTGCACAGGCTGAAGGTCAGGGAATCGCGACGATTTTACGGGTTATGCGTGAGGAAGGCTGCCCTCCCCCCATTTTCGACGCTGACAAGTCCAGGGTTCTTTGCGTCTTAC
>JAVHLG010000093.1 GCA_031082225.1 Desulfovibrionaceae bacterium
AAGCCCCCGGGCGCGCCGACCGCCGGAAACCGGGGGGTCCGGGGGGAATGATTCCCCCCGGGCAGGGTTCGGGGCGGCAGCCCCGATCATGGGGGTCTCATGCTGCGCGAATGTGTGGAGTGGCTGCTCACGCCGACCGGGTGGGCGGCCCGGAGAATGGGGCTTTTGCGCGAGTCCGTGGCCATGGGCGCGCGCTCTCGGCGCTGCAGCGCGGCCTGGGGGCCGCATGTGCGAAGATGCCGGGAGGCGATGCTTCAGGCGGCGCAGGGGTGCGCGGGGAGACGGACGGTTGTGGTATGCGGCTCGGGGTATTGCCACGATGTTCCCGTGGCGCAGTTGGCGGGGATGTTTGGGCGGGTGGTGCTGGCGGACGTGGTGCACCCGCTGCGGACGCGATGGATGGTTCGCAGATACGGCAACGTGCGGCTGGCGGAGGTCGACCTGACGGGGATGTTGCACAACGTCGGCACGTGGCGCGCGGGACTCGACGTGGAGACCATACGGCCGGTAGCGCCGTCCGGTCTTACGGCGCTTGGACCGGACCTGACCATCTCGGCCAACGTGCTGTCGCAATTGCCGTTGCCGGTGATGACGCGACTGATGCAACTGGGACATGGCGAGGCAGAGACGGCGCAGGTCTGCCGCCGCATCGTGCAGGCGCATGTGGACTGGCTTGAGGGGCTGCCGGGCGTGAAGTGCCTGATCACGGACACCGTGAGCCGGGACATGGACGGGGACGCGGTCCTTGACGAAACGGATCTGCTGTACGGCATGGAGTTGGCCCAGGGCGGTGAAGCGTGGACATGGGCGCTGGCCCCGCGCCCCGAGGTCTCGCGGCGATTCGACCGCATCCGGCAGGTGGCGGCGCTGACCTGGCCCCTGCCCCCTGACCGGTGACGCACGGCCTCGGGACCGCCCGGATGCGGCATGAGCCTTGCGTCGTGTCCTGGCATTTCGTCTCTGCGATGGAGTACAACAACCACGAAAAATACGGATTTTTCCAGGGACGAGAAGCTCGTGGCATGTGTTGCAAAAAACCGGACAGGACCTTGAAGTCGGCGCAGCCGCACGCTGGAATCAATATCGCTGATCCCTTGAATCCAACTTCCACTTCTTTGTTAACCGACACGCTAGTTGCTGCGGGTCAGGGCCCTGGCCCGATCCTCCAGGGCCCGGGCGGAGAGCTCCGAGGCGGCCATACGGCCGTAGCGGCTGTCCGGCATGGCGTCGCGCATGTTCTCCAGGGTGGACCGCCATTTGTCCGTCTCGCCCATCTCGCGGTAGATGGAGGCCATGCGGAACCGGTTGGCCGCGAAATCCGGGCCGTTTTCGGGCAGGGTCTTGCCGTACTGTTCGGCATAGTCCAGGGCCTGGGGATACTGGCCGAGGCTTTTGGCCGCGTCCACCAGCATGTTCAGGCAATCCGTCACCTTGTCCGGATCGAGGTTGTTTTCCCGTAAAAGGGACATGGCCTCCTGGGCGAACACCAGGGTCTTTTCCGGATCGTTTTTAGCCTTGGCCTCCTTGGCCTGGTAAAACATGGCGATGGCCCGACGCGGGGCGGACAGGCTGAAATCCGCGGCCAGCCTGGCCCACAGGGGGCGGCTGCGGACCGTGTCCCCCAGATGCTCCAGGGCCTGGGCCGCTGCATATTCCAGACGCTGCCGCTGATCCAGGGTGAACTTCCAGTCGCGCACCCTGTCCACAAGGCTGAGGATTTCCCGCCAGGCCTGGCCTTCCTGATAGATGTGCAGGGCCAGAAGCAGGGCATTGACACCGGGTTCGGTCTGTTCCGGCTGCACGAAGGGCAGGGCCAGCCGCAGGCTCTCGCCGGGATTGCCCGTACGCAGGAAACTCAGGGCCGCCGCCAACTGCCCCTTGTCGGAGATGATGGAGCGGTGCCCCTCCAGCAGGGGATGCTCCCGCCACAGTTCCGCGATCTGGGCATATTGCTGGTTGCGCAGCATGGGCTCGACCATGCGGTCAAAGGCTGCAGCCGCCACCTCGCCTGCCCGGGGGGCCAGGGGATTGTCCGGAAAGAGCTTGGCAAACGTGGTGGCCGATTCCAGGGCCTGGAGGTAGCGGTCCTTGTACAACTGCCACATGGCCAGTTTGAGCTGGGCCAGGGGGGCCAGGGGGCTTTGGGGATGATCCCGCACGATCTGGGTATAAATGGCCTCGGGACCGCCCTGCGCGGGTTTGTCGAAGGCCGAGAACATGTCGCTGATGCTCGGATCGTCGTAGACGCCGCGTTCGGCCAGCCGCATCTTGGAGATCAGCCCGCCCTCGGCGTCCGGAAACCGGGCCGCGGCCAGTTCGTAAAATTCCGTGGATTCCCTGGTCCGCCCCATGTGGGTGGCGATATCGCCGAGTCTGGCCAGGATCAGGTCCGATCCCTCGGCGTTGGGGTCGATGTTGTAGGAGGTCAGATAATAGTCCTTGGACTTGGCATATTCCCCAAGCCGGTAGGCGATCTCGCCGTTGATGCGTAAAAGCGGCGGAAACTCCGTATAATAGCGGGGCCAGCGCTTTTCGATGTAGTCCGCGATCTGCCAGGCCTCCTTGTACTGCCCCATCCGCACCAGGGATTTGGCCATGCCCATGGAGGCCTCACGCACGAAACGGCTCTCCGGATACCTCTGGATGAGCTCCTGATAGTCCTTGGCGGCCTTCTGGAAGTCTCCTTTCTCGAAATAGTGTTCCCCCCAGTAGAAATGAATCAGGGGGATGTTCTCGTCGTTGGGATACCGCTTGCGCAGGATGTTGAAATAGGCCGTGGCCTCGGGGATGTTCCCGGCCTTGAGGTTGAGCATGCCGAGCACCAGAAGGGCGCCAGGGATATGGCTGGACTTGGCGTTGTAGTTGAGGGCCTCCTGAAAGGCGCCCTGGATGGCGTCGAAGTGCGGCAGGGGATCCGTTTTGTAGACGTCGTAGAGGGTCTCGGCCAGGGCGTAGAGGGTCTCCTCGCGCTGCGCAGGTGTCAGGGTGGTGCGTTCCTTGAGCGTCTGCAGCATCCCCAGGGCCTCCTGGTTCTCACCGAGAATCCGCCTGGACTGGGCGGCCATGAGCATGCCGTCGTTTTCGAACTCGACCTGGGACATCTCCGTGGATTCCGCCGGGGCATCCGGGGTCTTTTCACCCGGGGGCGCTGTCTCCGGCGGGGCGGCAGACGCGGCCTGCCCTGTTGCGTCCTCCGCAGGCCGGGTCGCGTCGGCGGCCGGAGGCGTTCCGGGAGATGTCGACGGCTCCGCCGGGGACTCCGGCGGGGCCGCATCCTGGGGCGTCTCGCGGGAAATCTGCGACCGTACGGCCTGGGGGCCTGAAAAGACCGGCGATACCGGCGCGGCGGCGATGGGCGGCGAAGGAGGGGTCACCCGGGCCTTGATCTCCCCTTCCCGGCTTTCCAGGCCCGGGGGCAGGGGCGGCAGTTCGGCGACGCGGCCGGATGCGACGCCGGAAGACGGAGGCTGCGCTGGCGCGGCAGACCCTGCGGGCGCTGCCGGGGTCGGCGCGGCCTGCTGGTCCGTCACGGGCTGCCGGGCGTCTTGTGGCGTAGCGCGGAACGGCGTTGGCGCAGAGGTCTCGACCGCGCCGTCGGGGCGAAGCACCGTGGCCTCGGCCGGTCCGGCGCGTTCGACTCCGGCCCGCAGGGAATGGGGAACGGAGAAAAACGGTTCCCGGGGCGTCCCCGGGGGCGGCGTGGGCGTATCGACAGGGGCTGCGGCCTCCATTTCGGCGGGAAGCGGCGGCAGCCCCGGCCCTTGCGGCCCGGGCGGGGCTGGCGGCCCGCGGGTGTCCGGCGGGGGTTGGGTCAATGGCGGCAGATCCACGTTTTGTTTCCCGCCCGGCGACGTCTCCCGGGGCACGGGAGGCTGGCCCCCGGCAGGGGCGGCTGGGGGCGGCGCGGGTGGGACCGGTGAGGCCGGGGTCCATTTGGCCCCTTGCGGGTCGCGGTAGATCTGGAGCTTGAGCCCCCCTTCACCGGCGGGCCAGCCCACGAACCCCACCGCGTCCGAGCGCAGGATCACGGCCAGCCCATTGGGAATGCGCCGCACGCCCTCGATGAACCGGGACTGGGAAAAGTCCAGGGTGTCCGGCGGCGCGGACAGTTCCCCGGCCTCGGGCGGGAAGATCAGGCTGATCTCCCGGACGCCGGTGCGGGTCACCGTGGGATATCCCGCGTGAGGGGAAAATCCCAGGGACAGGGTGTCCATGTCCGACTTGGTGGTGAAGGAATAGGTGACGGCCCAGACAGACCGGGCCGGGGCGGCCAAAAGGGCCGCAAGGAGCAGGAGCCGGAGGGAACCGGCGAAAAGGCGTGTGATCACGGGGCGCATCTTGCAAGGATCATGCTAATAGCCACGCTTTGGGGCCATGGGCCGGGCGGCCCCGGCCGCCGTATTCCGAACCGGCCTGGCCCCGTGAACCGGCCGTCCCGCCGCCGACTGGCGGATTGTCCGGCCGGGGCGCGCCAGCCGCCGCCCTTCGCCGGGACGCCTGCGGGGGCCATGCGCCGTTGCCGCCTGCACGGCAGGCGGGAAAACCGCCCTGCTGTCAGTCGGCCGCCAGATTCCGCTTTTTGAGCTTCTCGATGAGCGTGGTCCGTTTGATGCAGAGGATCTCGGCGGCCTGGTTCTTGACCCCCCCGGCCTCTTCCAGGGCTTCGAGCAAAAGGCGCTCCTCCACCTGATCCAGAAAATCCTTCAGGCCCAAGGATTTTTCCCGCAAATGGCTGATGGTGGGCCACACGAAGCCGTTTGAGGACGGATCGGCCGCCACCTGGACCTCGGGCACGGCGACCCCGGCGACGTCCAGAATCTTCCGGGGCAGATCCTCGGGGTGTATCTCGTCATGCTCGCACAGGATGGACAGCCGCTCCATGAAGTTTTCCAACTCCCGGACGTTGCCGGGCCAGGGATACCTGAGGAACAGATCCCGGGAGGCCGGAGGAATGGACATTTTTTTGCGCTGCTTCTGCTTGCAGAACCGGTTCAGGAAGTGATCGGCCAGAAGCAGGATGTCCTCGCCGCGTTTCCGCAACGGCGGCAGATGCAGGGGGATGACGTTTAAGCGGTAAAACAGATCCTCCCGGAAGCGCCCCGTCCGGACCTCCTCCTCCAGATCGCGGTTGGTGGCGGCCACGATGCGCACGTCGACCTTCATGGTCTTGGTTCCGCCCACCCGCTCGAACTCTTTCTCCTGGAGCACGCGCAGGATCTTGACCTGAAGGCTTAAGTCCATCTCCCCGATCTCGTCGAGGAAGATGGTGCCGCCGTCGGCCAGTTCGAACCGCCCGGGTCGGCAGCGGATGGCCGAGGTGAAGGCCCCCTTCTCGTGGCCGAAAAGCTCGGATTCCAGAAGATCCCTGGGGATGGCCCCGCAATTGACCGGGACGAAGGGCCTGCCTTGGCGGCGACTGTTGGCGTGCAGGGCCCGCACCAAAAGCTCCTTGCCCGTGCCGGACTCGCCCGTGACCAGGACCGTGCTGTCCGTAGGCGCGACCTTGCCCAGGATGCGGTAGACCTCGCCCAAAACCGGGCTTTTGCCCACGATGCCGCCCAGATTCAGTTCCATCCGCCCTCCCGGATCATCGCGCCCTGCTGTCCCGTGACGCCCGCCCCATCCCTTTCCGCCACGAAACGCCCACTTCCCCGGATGACTGTAAGCGGCCATCGCCCCTCTGTCAATTTCCTGACGCAAAGGGAACGGCATCTCCCGAATATTTTTTAGACATCCGGCAGCGCCAGGAACGCCGTGTGCAGCATCCCCTGAAAACACGGCCGTTTCTCTTGAAGACGGCGTGCGTTTCCGACATGCTGCACGGGACAGTGCATGCCGCCGTTCCTGAAGGCCGCATGCCATATCCTTCCGGGAGGGGAATCGCGAGGCAGGGATGTTCAGGCCGTGACGTTCAGGATGGAGCCGACCAGTTCATCCTGGGTGCGGATGGCGGCCAGATTGGCAAAATAGGCGTTGGCGTCGGTTGTCATGTGCACCATCTGCGCGGCGAGATCCACATTGCCGCCCTCGACAGATGTCCATTCCCCTTCGGTTCGGCCATCGCCGGTCTCCACGGGACGTTCCTCGTAGCGCAGGGGGCCGGGGGTCTGGTCCCGGCTGATCTCCTGCACGGCCACTCCCGTGCCGCCCTGCCCGGTCTCCAGGGTCACCCGGGCGGACTGATATCCGTCGGTATTGACATTGGCCACGTTGTCGGCCGTGACCGCCTGGGACGTGGCAAAGGCCGAAAGCGCCTGAAGATTGGACGAGATGCCGGTGATCATGGCTTGGTCCTCGTGGTGAAGGGGCCGTGCGCCACAGAGGCGCGCCGCTTCCATCTTGTCTTTTCATAAGACCGTTTTTCCCGATACGCAAGCCGGGCCTCGCCCACCCGGTCCCGCCGCCCGCCGCGACCCGGACCGGGTCCAAGGCGGCGCAGCCCGGGCGGCGATGCCGGGACCTGCGTTTGCTTTTCCCCGGGGTTGGGATAGATGTGCAGAATGCGCCCTTTCAGACGTCCCGTATCGCCCGAAAGACATCCCCCACGATCGCGGCCCCCGGCCCGGCGCATGGTTGCGGCCTTTGCCGTCCTGGCCGTCCTGGCCGCCCTGGCCGCCTGCCGCCAGCCGGAGCCGCCACCGGCCGTGCGCAGCACGAACGCCGAATACGGCTTCAGCATCGTCCTGCCGCCGGGGTGGGAAACCTTCGAGGAGAAGACCAAAGACTGCCTGGCCGTTCTCGGGTCCCGGAACCCGGGCGGCGGCCTGGTCTACGTCTGCGTCTCGCGGCGGCCGCCGGACTTCGCCGCCAGCCAGAGCGAATTCGTCAACTGCGAGCAGATCAAGACCTATGTGGAGGACGTCCTTCTGGGACGCCGGGTGGAATGCCAGGGCATGAACATCCAGGCCCGCCACGCCTACGAGGCGCTCTACCTGCGCGACGTGGCCGACGCCTCGGGCAACGTACGCAAGCAGTTCGTCAATCAGACCTATTTCATCAGGGGGGATCTCCTGTACGCCGTGACCTCCTATGCCATGGGGTCCACGGAGGCCAAGGCCCACGCCGCCTTCAACGCCCATTCCGATGTGGTCCTGCGCTCGGTCATGAGCTTTTTTCTGCACAGCGGCCAGGGCAACGGCCAGGGCAACGGCCAAGGCAACGGCCAGGGGAACGGCCAAGGCAGCGGCCAGGGGAAGAGCCAACCGCCACCCGCCGCCAAGTGACCGCCAGGGGGCAAAAAGCCCTTGCCCCTGGGGAAAAAGCCGGGTATCGGCCTCTGTCGCCGGGGGGCCGCCCCCGAGGGACATCACTTTATCCGGTCGGGAGCCCGCCATGAATCTGCCGCCCTTTGAGCTGGAACGCTATTTCGCCGTACATGAATTCACCGCCAAGCGCCTCCTGTGCGTCTCGGACTGCCAACCCCTGACCGTGACCGAACTGTTGTCCCTGTCCGACGGCGCGGCCGAGGCCTTCGCCGCCCTGCCCCTGGGGTATGCCGACTCCCGGGGCGGCCCTGCGCTGCGTCAGGCCATATGCCCGCTCTACGACACCATATCCCCGGACGATCTCCTGGTGCACGTGGGGGCCGAGGAGGCCATCTTCACCTTTTTCAACGCTGTCGTCTCCCCGGGGGACCGGGTCATCGTGCAGACCCCCTGCTACCGTTCCCTGCGCGACGTGCCCGCCACCCTGGGGGCCACGGTGGTGGAATGGCCGGGACGCCAGGACCACGGCTGGATACCGGACCTGGACTTTCTGAAAAAGGCCCTTGCGGAAAAAACCCGGGCCGTGGTCGTCAACTTTCCCCACAACCCCACCGGGGCGCTGCCAGACCTGGACACCTTCCTGGAGATCGTCCGGATGTGCCAAGCGGCCGGGGCCGTGCTTTTTTCCGACGAGGTGTACCGCCTCCTGGAATATGACGCGGCGGACCGCCTTCCGGCGGCATGCGACATCTCGGACACGGCCGTGTCCCTTGGGGTCATGTCCAAGTCCTTCGGGCTGGCCGGACTGCGGGTGGGCTGGGTGGCCACCAAAAACGCCCAGATCCTTTCGGGCATGGCCCGGATCAAGGACTACACCAGCATCTGCGGCTCTCCGGCCACGGAGTTTTTGGCCGCCCTGGCCCTGGAGCGCCGGGAGACCGTGCTTTCCCGCACCAAAAACATCACCCTGGAAAATCTGGCGGCGGCCAGGGAGTTCATGGCCCGCCGCCAGGACCGCTTCACCTGGGCCCCGCCCAAGGCCGGTCCCATCGCCTTCCCCTGCCTGGCGGACGGCGGCGACGCCTCGGCCTTCGCCCAAAGCCTTTTGGAGGCCACCGGCGCCCTGGTGCTGCCGGGCCGGGTCTACGGCCCATACGCCTCCCATTTTCGCCTGGGCTTTGGACGGGCGGGATTTGCCGAAGGCCTGGCCGTGCTGGACGCCTTCCTCGGCGAATCCTAGGCGCGCCGGGCACGACCCGGCGCCCCAAATCCACGGCGGATCTGGATTGTATTGATTTTTTTACTTGTTTTTTTGTCACGATTCGGACAAATATTTCTGATTTCGTCAAGAATTCGATTTCCCCGGCACGGCCCGGCAAGACCGAATTTCCCTGCAACCCCCCAACCTCAAGGAGAAAGTCGCATGTTCAAACGGACGCTCTTCACCCTGATGGCCCTTGTGCTGCTCACCGGCACGGCCCTTGCCAAAGACATCGTGTTCGCCACGGACGCCACCTGGCCGCCCATGGAATTCGTCGGCCCCGACAAGGAAATCACCGGCTTCGCCGTCGACTACATGAAGGCCGCCGGCAAGGAAGCCGGATTCACCCCGGTGTTCAAGGCCGTGGCCTGGGACGGCATCTTCGCCGGTCTCGACTCCGGAAACTACGACGCCATCTGCTCCTCCGTGTCCATCACCGACGAGCGCAAAAACGCCATGGACTTCTCCACCCCGTATTTCAAGGTCCGTCAGGCCCTGGTGGTCCCCAAGGCCAGCACGGTCAAGAACATCGACGAGATGAAGGGCAAGACCCTGGGCGCCCAGATCAGCACCACCGGCCATTTCGCCATCAAGAAGGTCGAGGGCATCAAGGACAAGTCCTATGACGAGGTCGGCCTGGCCTTCGAGGATCTGTTCAACGGCCGTATCGACGGCGTGGTGTGTGACGATCCCGTCGCCGCCCAGTACGCCCTGCAAAACGACAAGTACAAGGACGCGCTCAAGATCGCGACGATCATTGAGGCTGGCGACGAGTTCTACGGCATCGCCATGAAGAAGGGCAACACGGAAGTGCTTGACCTGGTGAACAAGGGCATCAAGGCCGTCCAGGACAAGGGCATCGATAAGGAACTCCAGAAGAAGTGGATCGGCCAGTAGGCATCGGTCGTTTCGGCGCGTCGCCCCCGCCAGGGGGCGGCGCGCCTTTCAACGTGTTTCGCCAGACGCGCCGCGCCACCAGGCGCGACGCAAGAAGACCTGCCACATGAACGAAAACGCAAAGCGATCCCAAGACATAAAACCCGTCGTCATCGACATCGGCGACGGCGCGGCCATCCCCTCCCGGGGCGACCGGGGGCTGGTGTCGGCCTGGAAACTGTCCTTTTTCTTTGCCGTGGCCACCCTGGCCTATCTGCTCATCTTCCGGCCCACCCCCTATGTGCGGCTCATCAAATTTCTGCCCGACGGCATCCTGGTCACCTTCCAGGTCACCATCTTTTCCATCCTCTTAGCCATCGTCATCGGGCTTCTGACGGGACTTGGGCGCATCTCGCGAAACAGGGCCATCAACCTCGTGGCCTCCACCTATGTGGAGATCGTACGCGGCGTGCCGCTTCTGGTCCAACTGTTCTATATCTATTACGCCCTGGGTCAGTTCGTGAAGGTGCCGGACATGGTGGCCGCCGTGGTGGCCATGAGCTTTTGTTACGGGGCCTACATGGGCGAGGTGTTCCGGGCGGGCATCCTGTCCATCTCCCACGGCCAGACCGAGGCCGCCCGCTCCCTGGGCTTCAACCGCTGGCAGACCATGTATTACGTGATCCTGCCCCAGGCATGGCGGACCATCCTGCCGCCTGTGGGCAACGAATTCATCGCGCTTTTAAAGGACACCTCCCTGGTCTCCATCCTGGCCGTCTCCGACCTCCTGCGCCGGGGACGGGAATTCGCCTCGGAGAGCTTTCTCTACTTCGAGACCTACACCATGGTGGCCCTCATCTATCTCATCATCACCCTGATCCTCTCCAAACTGGTGAGCATCATGGAAGAGAGGCTTTCGCGCCATGTCACCCGCTAACCCCATCATCCGCGTCGAAAACGTCAGCAAGCATTTCGACACGGTGGCGGCCCTGTCCGAGGTGGACCTTTTCGTCGAACCAGGGGAAAAGGTGGTCATCATCGGCCCCAGCGGCTCGGGCAAGTCCACGTTGCTTCGAACCATCAACCGCCTGGAAAACATCACCGCCGGTTCCATCGTGGTGGACGGTTTCGACCTGTATTCGCCACACGTGGACATCAACAAGGTGCGCATGGAAGTGGGCATGGTCTTCCAGAGCTTCAACCTGTTTCCGCACATGACCGTGCTCGGCAACCTGACCATCGCGCCCATCAAGCTCAAGGGCATGACCCGGGCCGAGGCCGAGGCCATGGCCCGTCGGCTGCTCGAGAAGGTGGGCATCCCGGACAAGGCCGACGTCTTTCCGGTAAAACTCTCGGGCGGGCAGCAGCAACGGGTGGCCATCGCCCGGGCCCTGGCCATGAGCCCGAAGATCATGCTGTTTGACGAGCCGACCTCGGCCCTTGACCCGGAGATGATCGGCGAGGTCTTGGACGTCATGGCCGCCCTGGCCCGGGAGGGCATGACCATGGTGGTGGTGACCCATGAGATGGGCTTTGCCCGGGAAGTGGCGGACAGGATCATCTTCATGGACGGCGGCCGCATCGTGGAGGAGGCCCCGCCTGCCAAGTTCTTCACCGCGCCCGAGCATCCGCGCACGCAAAAGTTTCTGGAACAGATCCTCTAAGCGGCCAGGAACGCTATCGCGTCTCTTTGACGCGATCACTGCCCCCTTCCGGTTCTCCGGGAGGGGGTTTTGTTATGAAGGATATTCCCGATCCACGGTCCGCATGTTAAGGGGTGGCGGGAACATGTCCCCGCAATCGCCGCCTCAAGGAGAGCCTCATGCACATCGCGCGTATCCCGCTTCTGGCCTGCGCCCTCTGTCTCATCGCCCACTGTGCCGCGGCGGCCGCCCCCATAAAGGTCGCCGCCCTGTACAACACATCCGGCGGCATGAGCTCCATCGACACCCCGGGCCTGCGCGGCGCGAAGCTTGCCGCCAAGCACATCAACGCCCGGGGCGGCGTCGGCGGCAGGCCCATCGAGCTTGTGGTCTTTGACACCGCCACCGACCCGCAGGCGGCGGCCCATGCAGCCCACAAGGCCCTGGCCGAGGGCGTGGCGGCGGGCATCGGCTACGGCGACACGAATTACGTCCTGGCCGCCGCGCCGCCGTTTATGGAAAAAGGCGTGCCCTTCATCACCTCCGGGGCCACGCACCCGGACCTGCCCAAACGGCTGGGCGCGAATTTCTTCATGGTCCCCTTCGGCGACGACGACCAGGCCCACGCCATCGCCGACTACGCCCGGGAGGATCTGGGCCTGAAGCGGGTCGCCGTGTGGACCGACGCCTCCATGGACTTCACCACGGCCTTGAGTCGTTATTTCCAGGAGCGTTTCCGGGCCAAGGGCGGCGAGGTGGTCCTGACGGACGAATTCAAAGCCGGGGAACGGGACTTTTCGGCCCTGGTGGCCCGGCTGAAAAACGCCGAGCCGAGGCCCGAGGCGGTGTTCGTGGCCGCCGTGCCGGACGAGGCCGGGGTCATCGTGCAGCAGATTCGCCGGGCCGGACTGGCCCTGCCCATCCTGTCCGGCGACGGCTTCGACACCGAGCTTGTGGCGACCGTGCCGGGGCCGGAGCTGGCCCATGGCGTGTATTTCTCCACCCACACCTTTCGCGGCGACGCCCGTCCCAAGGTGCAACGGTTTGTCGCCGACTATCGGGCCGAATACGGCGTGGCGCCGGAGAGCGCCTTTGCCGCCCTGGGCTACGACGCCGTGATGCTTGTGGCCGACGCGTACCGCCGCGCAGGCAAGGGCGACACCCAGACCTTACGTCAGGCCCTTCGCGGCACGCGGCATTTCGAGGGCGTGACCGGCAGGATCGATTACAGCCGCACAAGCGGCGTGCCCCAAAAGGCCGTGTCGATCATCGGGGTGACGGGCGGGGCGTATACGGTCAAAGAGGTGTGGCGGCCGGGGAAATAGTCTCCCGGTTGCGGCGTGTGTCAGGCAAAACGACGTTCAGTGCGTGAAGGACGGCTGCCCATGCTCGATTATCTGCTCACATTCGGCGCGATTGCCTGCATAAGCATTGCGGTGCCCACAGTTTTTCTGGCCCTGAAAAACCGTGTCGCCAGGATTACCGAAGAAAAACCCGCATGCAGCGTCAGCGGAACCAT
>JAVHLG010000094.1 GCA_031082225.1 Desulfovibrionaceae bacterium
GTCCTGTCCCAGGTCTATGTGGCGCTCATCGCGTACCTGCTTCTGGCCTACCAGAAGTTCCAGTCAAAGATCGGCCTGAGCCTGCATTACCTGGCCCGGCTGGTGCAACGAAATCTGTTTCAGCAATGTGGATTGCCCTAGGGTTTTCTTGGACACCAACTTGGACGTATGGAACGGACGTCCTGGAGGTGTCAGATGGGCAGCGAGTCGACGGGTCGGAAGCGGTATTGGGCCAAGCACAAGGCGCAGGTGGTTCTCAGGCTTCTTCGTGGCGAAGACCTGGAACACGTCAGCCGGGAGCTTGGGGTCACGGCGGCGGAACTCAGCGAATGGCGCGACACGTTCCTTGAGGGCGGTGAATCCGGGCTGAAGCCTCGTCCCGCCAGGGAAAGCGTCGAGGTGGACCGGCTCCAGTCCAAGATCGGCGAACAGGCCATGGAGATCGAACTGTTGCGGGAGAAGATCGCCCGCATGGAGCAGAACCGCCCTTTGGCCCACAGGCGGTTGAGGAAGTGAGCCGTACCTCTTCCGCCTTCACCGGTAAGCCTTTCGGCGTGGCCAGGGTTTGTCGCATCTGGGATATGGCCCGTTCAACGGTGTACTGGCGACGTCAGCCCTCACGCATGGAGCCCAGGCGTCGCGGTCCTTGTGGTTTTCACACCGACGCCGAACTGGTGGAAGTGATCAAGGGTGTCCTCACGGAAAGCCCCTTCACCGGCGAGGGCTACCGCAAGGTCTGGGCCATGCTGCGCGACAAGGACGTCCGCACCTCCAAGGAGCGTACTCTACGCCTGATGCGCGAGAACGGCCTGCTGGCGGTCAAGCGCCCCGGCAGACCTCATGGCCCGAAGGCGCACAACGGGACGATCAGAACCGAGCGCGTGGACGAGATGTGGGGCACGGACATGACCACGGCCATGACCCTCTCGGAAGGAAACGCCTCGATATTTTTCGCTATTGATCACTGCTCGCTGGAGTTGGTCGGCATTCATGCCGCCAAGCGCGGGACCAGGCTCGAAGCCCTGGAGCCGATCCGGCAAGGCGTGCGCCGCAATTTTGGCGCGTTCGGCAAGGATGTGGCGGACGGGCTGACCCTGCGCCATGACCACGGCAGCCAGTTCATCTCGGAGGACTTCCAACAGGAAATCGCCTTTCTGGGGATCAAGGACTCGCCATCCTACGTACGCGAACCCCAGGGAAACGGCATCGCAGAGCGGTTCGTGCGCATCCTCAAGGAAAACCTGCTCTGGGTGCGTGGCTTTCAGACCGTCGAGGACCTGCGCCGAGGCCTTCTGGCCTTCAAGGAAACCTACAACACCCGCTGGAGGGTCGGACGGCACGGCTACAGGACGCCGGAGCAGTATCGGGAGAAACTCCTTTCATCCCTCGGCAAGGTGGCTTGAATTAAACCGAAAATTGTCCAAGAAACCCTAGACCGCTACAAATGTGAAATACTCGACCTCGTCGAACATCGACGACAACGATTAAAATCTAATAATCCTGGGCAACTATCACTTCTGGCTTAACCGGACAGAAATGATACATCATGCTTATCAGAGCAAGTTTCCACACCAAGACGCCATCCTGCGAGGCATCCGCCGTTGCGGGGCTCGTTCTCGGATAGGCCTGGGTTGCTGACGATTCCTGTGACATGGCAATATTTCCGGCCAGTCGGCCATGCTGTTGTTTTCGCCCCGCGTTGTCGGCCAGGCCCTTCGGCTCCGTCCGGACAGCGGACAGGCCACGCAATGACTTTTAAGGCCGAACGGTTTCCAGGAGACGTCGCCTGGTCAGGACACTGGTTTTTGATACATGGCCAGGTACAGGTACCCCATGTCTTGCACACTGCGGGACAGGAAGCCGCACGCCTCCAGGACATCTATGACCCGCGCGGCGGTCAGGCGCATGGACTGCGGCGGCCCGCAGGGGGAATGTGGATTGCATTCGATGACGCCGAGTCGGCCTCCCGGCTGCAGCACCCGGCGCATCTCCATGATGACGGCCGTCATGGCCCGGGTCACGGGCGGAATGTGCAACACCGTACCCAGCAGGCCGACCGTGATCGAGGCATCCGGCAAGGGCAGCGACCGGGTGATGTCCGCCACTGCAGCATGCACCTGGGATAGGCCACGCACCAAGGCCCGGCTCGACAAGTCCTCAATGCAGCCGGGCGTGACGTCGAAGGCATGGACCCTGCCCAGGGGTCCGACGAGACGCGCAGCCTCCAGGGCGTATTCGCCCAGGCCGCAGCCTGCATCCAGGAAGGTGTCTCCCGGTCCGAGCCCCAGGGCGCGAAAGATGATGCGTGGATCCTGCATCCCGTAACTCGACGGATGGCGGCGTTTCCCGGCGGGCGGATCGCAATGGTGACAAGCCTGCATAACGTATTTCTCCCGGCATGCGGCAGCCGTGAAAGGCTGGCGGTTGGTGGTCTCGTCTCGGGGGGAAACCCGGATTGCCGCACTAAAAGCTATAACGCAGGGACATAGAGATGTTCGTGTCGGCCTTGTATTGGCCGAACATGGTGTCGTCGCGTTGCCCGAGGAATATGTTCGCTCCGATCTCCTGGTTGATGTTGTCGGTCCACTTGTAGAGAATCTTCGGACGCAGATAGGCGTCGCGGTCGCTTGGAGACCAGTAGCCGGAAAGGGACAGTTCCAGATTCTGGTTCATAAGGAGCTTGGTGAGTTGCAATGTCAGCACATGCCGCACCTCGTCCCGGGGCTGGTCGCCCGCGGAACTCTCCCGGTAGCCATGGTAGCCGAGGAGTTGTTCCACATAGTATTGGACGCTGGCGTTGAAATCCCGCCCGATCTCCCGGGCAAAGCCGACAAGATAGCGCATTTCGGAATTGTTGATGTTCGGATCGCGCCCGTTTGGATCCTCGATGGAATCGTAGTAGGCCACCTCGATGTTCCCGATGCCTCCGGCCACCGGCCCCCTGGCGCTGGCGCCGTACACATGCAGGCGCGGAAAGATGGATTCTCCGGAAGCGGCGATGCCGCCGGGATTCTTCCAAAAGCCGAAATACCCGTAGAGGGCCAGTTCGTAGGCCCCCACGGTCCGGTACAGACGGACCGCGTACTCGGCGTCCGTGAACCATTGGTCCGGTTTTTCGAAATCCAATTCCGATTCGTTACCGGCCAGATGTCCCAGTCTGCCATTCCAGTACGAGACATATTGCCCCGTGATGAAGCGGTCGCTGGCGAAAAGCGGCGTGAATACGAAATCCACGTTGAGGAAATCCGAAAACAGGCTGACTTTGACGCTGTCCGAGGGCGCTTTGAGGTACTCGGTATCCCGGCCAATGAAGAAGGACTGCCAGTCCTTGGGGAACAGGTCGTTGAGGAAGACCAGGTCGCCGGTACCCCAGGTCAGCACCTGCCGTCCGATCTTGATGTCGAGTATTTCGGAGGGACGCAGGAACATCCAGGCCTCGCGGGTGTCATATCGGGCCTGCTCGAGGATGCCATCGTACCAGACATCCCCCTTGTACTTGAACTGCGCCCAATCCGTCTGGGTGGACACCTCCCCCTGCAGCCGGGTCTCCAGGACCGAGGCCTCCTTCTCATAGGGATCGGGCTGGGTGCGGCAGCCGGTCCGGATCTCCAGGAAACCATGCACCTCCGGCGTGCTGAACTGGTCCCAGAAGGATGCGGCCAGGCCCTCGCCCGCGGCGGCCAGAACCAGGATCGCCAGGGCCAGGCAGGAGACGGCTCCCCGCCAGGCCCCGGCCGAGACGGTCGCGCCCATTATTGCATGACCTCTTTGGGCGCGCGACGCAGATAGCGCTCGGTGAAAAGGTCGTCCTGCAACCCCGCATTGTACCGGACGTTGGTGAACGCCATTTCCGTCTGGCTGCCGTTTTCCAGGTCTCTGGCCACGGAGCGGACAACCGTCGGGTAGACGACCTGCCTGCCATCCTCCATGGCTCCGACGGACGCCACGTCCATGACTTCGATGACCCGGTACGGCCGATTGTCCGCCTTGACGTATTCGATCTTCATGGGAAGGAAGGTGGTCTTGTCGATATGGGCGATGTACGAGGCGAATTCCACGGCGTCCGGATTTTTCGGAATATTTTTCACAACAAAATACCTGTC
The DNA here is from genome assembly GCA_031082225.1 of Desulfovibrionaceae bacterium. Taxonomy (GTDB): domain Bacteria; phylum Desulfobacterota; class Desulfovibrionia; order Desulfovibrionales; family Desulfovibrionaceae; genus Desulfolutivibrio. Next base: position 4,104 of record JAVHLG010000094.1, read on the forward strand.
TGTCGTTTCAAGAAGCTCATGGGCATCCTCTTCCGGGCTGCGGCCGGAGATGTCCTCGTAAAGATAATCCGACCCGACGAAACTTGTGCGCTTGTCGCTGGCGGCAATACGTTTGACGAGGTCAAGACTCGGCATATAGAGCCAGCGGTCGTCATCTTTCCCCATGCCTACGTGTTTGTGCACCATGAACACCATTTTGCGCACGTCCGAAGGTTCTATGAAATAGACGAAGTACTTCTGCTCCGTATCCTTGGCATCCATGTTTTTGCGCATCATATTGAACTGGCGTTTGCGCACCCGTCCCTGCTTGTCGGTGATCGTCATGGTCGTCGTCCCTTGGGAGTCAGCCCCTTGGTACAGGGAGGCATGATTCGATCTGGCGATGATGGTTTCAACGGACTGGGCATCCTCGCCCGCACCGCATTGGACTGAGACTCCAAAGACACTCAGCGCCATCAGGAAAAGTCCAAATATCGTTTTCATTGCGCGTCTCCTTCCCGTATGTGTGTTCCAAACGCTCTTCGAGCGATCCCCCCCCGCCTGGGCACGGCCTATTCCCTCCCGGCATCATCCGCCATGCCGCGTTTCGCAGCGCCGATCCTGGCCGGGACGAGCACCGACGTGTCATGCGACGCCCCGGCATCTCCCTGGGTTGAGAAACGCCTGGCCCGGAAAAACCACCCCCTCCCCACCGTCAGGAGCGCCGGAAGCAGAACCAGCGTGACCCCGCCGGAGATGGTCAGAATGGAGAAAAGGAGGATGCCGGTCGTCTTGTAGGGAACCAATGCGGCGACCAGCATGGGCAGGAAACCGAGAGCGATGATGATGACGTTGCGGCTGATGGCCCGGGCCGGTTCGCCGAACATCCGGGGGGCGGTCTTCTCCCAGGAGCCCGTTTCCGAAGTGATCTGCCGACTGCGTTCCAGGAAGTGGATGGAGAAATCCACGGCGATGCCCAGGGAGATGGCCCCAAGGACGGCGACGGGCATGTCGTAATCCAGCCCGAGGAAGCCAAGCGCGCCGTACATAAACATGATGGTCAGCGTCAGGGGGATCATGCACAATAAACCCCAGGTAACCGACCGGAAAAGAACGATCATCATGGCCAAAACGATGACATAGCTTCCAGCCAGGGAACCGAGCATCCCCCAGAACATTTTCCCTTGAAAAATGTAGTTGATGTAATGCAGCCCGGCGAACTGGTACGACAACGCGACAGGCGGCTTGTTGTTTTCAATATACGACTGAATGGCGTTTACAGCCGCCCCGGTGCGTGTGCTGTCGCCGCTTTGAAACTGCATGAAGATGTTGGCCGAGTCGAATTCCGGGGTCACGAAATGCCAGATGTCGTGCGGTTTGTGGCTTTGCTGGTACTGCATGACGCACTCGGCGACGGCCCCTTCCCCCGCCGGAATCCGATAATTCTCGGGCCTGCCGTCAACGAGTTCCTGGTGCACCTTGCGTACGATGTCGGCCAGGGACGTGCTTTTGCCGATGTATCCGTTCCCTTCCAACCAGGCCTGCATGGCCGCCATGTAGTTGAGGACATCCGGACGCTTGAAGACCTCGTCCCCCTTTTTCGCCTCCAAAACGAGCGACGCCGTATACGTGCCGCCGAAATGCCTGTTGAGGGCCGTGTCCGCCTCGCGGATGGGATGGCCCACGGCAAACCGCTTGGCATAGTTGTCGTTGATGGTGATGTGCGACATGCCCCAGACGGAAAGGGCGGTGCAGGCCACAAACACTGCCAGAACCACCTTTGACCGTCGGCAGGCGATGTCCCCCAAACGATGCAGCAGTCGCGTCAGCCAGGAATCCTGCCCCCCTCGATGCGCCGCCAAGCCGAAATTGCGCAACATCCGCTCCGGCAGAAGCATGATGTAGGCGGGTACGAAAAGGATGGTGATGACCCAGGCGAACATGACGCCCACCCCGACAAACGCGCCGAACACCCTGGCCGGAGGGATGTCCGTGGTGACGAAGGAAAAAAACGCGGCGGCCGTGGTGAGCGACGTATAGAGCATGGGCATGAAAAGCGTGTTCATGACCTCTTTGATGCTTTCCTTGCGTCCTTTCTCCACGGTGTAGACATCGAAAAATTCCGAGAGGACATGAATGGCGTCGCAGATGGAGATGGACATGAGAAAGATGGGCAGCATGGAACTGAGGATATGGACAGGAAAGCCCATGGCGATCATGGCCCCCAGGGAGGCAACCACGGTCGCCGTGGCGATGAGCATGGGCAGGATGACCAGGCTCCATTTGCGGAACATGGCGTAGAGCATGCCGAAGATCATGAGCATGGTCAGGGGCGAGGCAATGACCATCTCGCTGAACATCTCGACGCCGATGGCCCCTTCGGCCACGGGCAGTCCGGCGATGTGCCAGTCCTCGGCGCCGCCGAACTCCCGTATCTTTCCCTGCAGCGCCGTATAGACGTCGTAGCTGAGGAGCTTGTCCGTAAGCGGCAGGTACAGGCACAGGGCCTTGCCGTCGGCCGAGACCATCTGCCCGACGAGCAGCGGGTTCGACAGGGCCTTGTCGCGTGCGGCCAGGGCCTCGGCCTCGGTGGTCGGCGGCCGTCGCATGAGCCACTCGAAGGCGATGGTCCCCGGCCCGGCCTGGTGCATGTGGTCCACCACCGAAGGGGCAACCATGTCCACCTCGATGACGCCCGTCGTTTTCCCCGGTTGCTTGGGATCTTCATAGCGAAGGGTCTTGGCGAACTGGGTCAAGGCATAGACATGGGCCAGGGTCTGCGGATTGAACACGCCATTGGGGTCATTGTCCTTGATGACGCCGACGACAATGGTGTCGCTTAGCTCAAACTGCTTTTTGGCGGCATTGTGAAAGACCCGCGCAGGTTCCGTGGGCTCCAGCATGTTCTCCGGATCCGTATCCATGGTCATGTTCGGAAAAAACGTCACGAAAAAGGCCAGCATCGCCACAAGCCCGACCGCGACCCACTTGGAGTGGTTGACCGCAAAGGCGATGAGCGAGGTCTTGAGTGCTTCCATACGCTTCTCCATCTCTGCTTGGTTAAGTAGCTTAACTATAAGATGAAAAAAAATCCCCTCCTAGCGCGAGAGACGATTGTCCATCACTTCCCCGAGGGCCTCAAGCATCACGGAAATCGTGGCGATCTGGGACAGGGAAAACCCGCGCAGGCGCTCTATGAGAGCCGCCCTGTCCTGGCCATGGAATCGCTCATGGGCATCAAACGCCTTTTGCCCGAGCGGCGTCAGCGTTAACTGGAACTCCTTGTTGCTGTGCGGGGACTGCTTTTTATCGAGAAAGCCCTTATCGCACAGCCGGGACACCATCTGGGACGCCGCGCTTTTCGTGATGCCGAAGGCATTGGCCACATCGGTGACGCTCATCTGTTTCCGGTTGCCCACTGCCTCAATGGTATGGGCCTCCCGGGTCGTGACCTCGACACCATCCCCGACAGGAATCGGCATCTCCTCGGTTCGGGCGTATTTGGCGGCCACACCCCGAAGCTGGCGCACCGTGGCCATGATGAGCTCATCCTTTGTTTCCATATGTCCTCACGATCCATCCGTCATGCCCTTTTCCGTGGATGTCATTTCTCACAACAGTAAACTCGCTAAACTATGTTGTCAAGCCTCCTCATGGCCGCCCCGTTCGCAGGCCGCTTGGCTGGCGGGCGGGTTTTTGCGTCGCCCCGGCAACACCCGCTGTCTTCGGTTCCCAAGGTAATACAGGAAGGAATCAACCTTGATCCGGTCATTGTCATTGCCTGTGCCGTCAAAGGTCAATGGCATGACCGGGATGGCGGTCTCCTGAGACACGCCCAGCAGCAGGATGCCCAGCGAGATGCCGGTATTTTCATACATGGAGGCCATCATGAGGCATCCCTCGGCAGCCGCCGGCGGGGTAAGCGCCCGGGCCGCCCGGTAACGGCCGAAGGCGCCGGCGTAGAGCCCGATGGCGGCATCGGCCGCCCGGCAAAGCGACGGCAGGTCGGCCACATAGGGCGACCGCTGGCCCAGGGAACCGGCGATCTTGGACATCAGCGCGGCCAGTTCCCCAAGCAGTCGGCAAAGGCGCGCCGCGCAACCGGGCCCGGCCCCCTCCAGGTGATCGTTCCACAACAGCCACAGGGCCTCGCTGAGGGGCGCCCGCAGGACACGGTGTCCGACGTCCTCCAGGTTGCCCAAGGTGCCGTCGCCAAGCATGTCATTATACAGCACCAGGGGTTCGCCCAGAGCGAACACGGTTCGTGTCCCGTCGTCCCGCAGGGCCGCATGGCCGATGCTCCGGGCCAGCGAGGCCACGGCCCCGACGCCTTCTCCCGCCCGGATCAGGCGCGCCGCACCGGCCAGAAGCCGCGCCCGATCCGCCCTGGGCGCGGCCAACACCACGTCCCCGAGCACCAGGCACAAAAAAAGCCCCCGGACATCCTCATCCGATGCCTCGGCCACATCCTCCAGGAACGGAGACACGATGGCCACATCCCCGAATCCTTCGGCATCGAGCTTGGTCCGCAGGAACCGGGCATACTGGCCGTCCACCTCGGCGCCCTCGCTTTGCGGAAACAGGACAGCCCTTTTTCCGCCGTTCATCCCGTCCCGGTGAAGCGTGGCCAGGATGTCCCCCAGCAGGGCGGCCATGGAATAGTATTCGTTGGCCACCGTGTGCCGCCTGCCCATGTCCACGGAGATCCTCGAAGTGGGCAGCATCAGGCGCGCATCGATCCCCCTGGCGGCGAGGTACTCCCGGAACAGATCGGCATAAGGATACAGGCGCGGCAGGTAGACTGCAGTTCCGGGCGCAAGCCGGGACAGCCGGGACACGATATCTGTCCCCGGTTGGTCCGGGACGGTCACGGTCCCGGACCGGCCAATGTCCTGGCGAGGGCTCCTTTCAAGGCTATGCACGAACGCCTCCAGGCGGGTAATGACGCCGACGCGCGAGGCGTGTTCGTCCACCTCCACCGTCAAATACGGCTTTTCCCCCATGATTTCCCGGAAATAATGCGACAGCACCGTATCGGGGCCGCAACCGTGGTGGGTCAGAAAGACGGCGTGCAGGCCGGGATGGTGCTTGATCGTCCGGGCCGCCTCGAGGATGTGTTGGCCAAAAGGCCAGTACATGTTGGGATGCTGGTTGAAGATGTCCGCTGCGGGCAGGAACGCGAAGGGGATGACCTCGTAGCCCATGTCCATGAGCCGTCCGGGAATACCCATGTTCAACGCCTGGTCCGCGACGCCGTAGATTTTGGAGACAAGCACGAAGGTCTTTTTCCCGGGATCGAGGCTGGCCAGGGTTTCCCGGGCGTGATCCCCCCGCCTGGCCTCGAAGGCGTGGTAGCATTCCATGGCCTGCTTGAGGGCCTGCCCGGAGGCTTGGTCGCTCGCGCCGAGCTGGCGGCCGATCTCCATGAAGCTGTCCCGCGTAACGTGCGGCCCAAGACTGTGGGCGAGGGTGGGGGCGAGCAGTCCGATGCCCTTGCCGTCCAGATCCATGGCCCGGCGCACGAGCCTGAAGGCGATCTGCATGTAGGCGCAACCGTAGTTTTTCCGGGCGCGCGAACGTTCGTGGCGCACGGTGAACAGGTCCGGGAAAAAAACATGGTCCACCTTGCGGGCCACCAAGTCGGCCATATGCCCATTGACCAGCTTGACCGGATAGCAGGTTTCGTCCAGGGCATATTCCTGGGCCAACCGGATCGTCTCCTCGGAGGTGGGCCGCGACAGCAGGACATTGCAGCCCAGTTCCTGAAAAAACGGGGCGAACATGGGATACATGCCAAAGCCGAACAGGGCGCGCGGTATGCCCACGGTTGTTTTGGCGGGATCCCGGTCCTCGACATATCCCTCAAAGATCAGTTCGTTCAGGCGCTTCTCGAATCCGCCCTGGCCGTCGTCGGACGGTTCGCCGACGGCAATATCCATGTGCTCCTCCTCCTGCGTGGGATCGAAACCCTTGAAGGTCGACGGGGCCGCACGCGTGGCCATTTCCTCCCGGGCCAGGATGGCCGCGCCGTAGGCCCCGGTCACGCTGAAATACGGCGGCACGGTGATTTCCGCGCCTGTGACGGAACGAAACGCGTTGACCACTCCCTGGTTGTGGCCAAGCCCGCCCTGGAAAAAGACGTTCCGGCCCACGCGCCGCTGTCCCGCCACCCTGTTCAGGTAATTGCGGACAATGCAGTAGCACAGCCCGGCCGCGATGTCCGGCAGGGGTGTACCCCGGGCCAGCTCTGCGGCCACGGCCGTTTCCATGAACACGGTGCAGCGCTCCCCCATGGCTGCGGGGCTGGACGCAGCGAGGGCCATGGGGCCGAAATCCTCCAGCGGGATGCCGAGCTTTGCGGCCTGTTCCTCAAGAAAGGAGCCGGTTCCGGCCGCGCAGACCTTGTTCATCTGAAAATCCGTAATCACGCCGCGATCCAGGGCGATGAACTTGGAGTCCTGGCCGCCGATCTCGAAGATGGTATCCACCTGCGGATCGATGGCCACGGCCGCCCTGGCCTGGGCCGTGATCTCGTCGCGGATCACGTCCGCGCCCACCAGCCGACCGATCAGATACCGGCCCGACCCGGTGACCGCCACCCCGGCCACGGCGACCTCCCGGCCAACGGTTCGCGCCAGCGCGGCAAGGCCCGCGCGCACCGCCGCCACCGGGTCTCCGGCCGTACGCAGATACTGGTAGGCCAGAATCCGGTCGGCGGCATCCGACACAACGAGGTTGGTGCTGGTGGAGCCCACATCGATGCCGAGGAAGCAGGCAGCGCTGTCGGCGGAGTCGAGGGGGTCGGGGAGACCGTGCTTTCCGGCGGCGTCATCCAAGCCGAATCCGGCCAGCGGCGGCAGGTCGCGGGAACCGATGGCGCCGGACACGGACAGGGGGTGGTCCCTGACTCCGGAAATGAGTCCGGCCACGTCGACGGGAAGGCCGAGTTCCCGGGCCATGACTGCGGCTCCGATGGCCGCAGTCATGGCCGCGTGCTCATGGGTCAGGAACTCCTGCGGCGACAGGTCCAGGATGGTCCTGAAGGCCCGAAGGAGAGACTCGTTTTTGGACACGCCGCCCGCGAACAAGATGGGATGCCGCAAGGGGAGCTTTCGCATGACGGCCCCCCGGAAGTTGCGCACGACCGCATGGGCCAGCCCCATAAGGATGTCCGCCACAGACACCCCTTCCTGCTGATGGTGGGTGATGTCCGTCTTGGCGAACACGCTGCACCGCCCGGCTATGCGGGGAACTTTCGACGCCTGACCGGCCCGGGCGGTAAAGTCCTCGATGGAAAGCCCCAGACGGGAGACCTGCTCCTCCAGGAACGCACCGGTGCCGGACGCGCAATTGGAGTTGATGGAGACCTCCACACGGCTTTTGTCCGTCGCGGTAAAGCCGGTGGCGTACTTGGCGGTTTGTCCGCCGATCTCCACGATGGCCCTGTTCTGGGGGGCGAGGATCATTCCGCCCTCCACCAGGGCGGCGACTTCATTGACGGCCTGAACCAGGCCGGGGTCGGCAAGAAGGGCCGCCCCGCTGCCGGTGACCGCGCCGAAAGCCACGTCCTTCGCCCCGCCATCCCGGAACCCGACATCAAGCATGGCGCGGAGCGTTTCAGCAATCCGCCCTGTATGTCGGCCATGGGCGCAATACCTGATGCGGCCTGCGGCATCGACCAGCGCGACCTTGACCGACGAATATCCGAGATCAATACCAAGACTTACCATGCGATTCCCCTCTCTTTGCCAAACCGGCTCGAAAATACCGGCGCTTCGGGAAGGCCATGCATCATGGCCCAAAAGTGGCCAGACGAGCCCACATCCCCCGTGCAGGGAGTGGAATTTTCGATTACCCGGCGTACACCGTGGCCCATAAAGTTAATGGACTTAATCAAAAGGACGCCAGCCTGCCCACACCGACACACCGCTCCCTTGTTTTGAATGCAGGGCAAGGGCGCGGGATTCTCTTTGCACAGCAGGCATCGCTCGAAACGTACAGGGCTTTTGCGCCCACCCTCCGCCGACAGGGCATTCGGTATCGAACTGGCGCACCGCCAGCCCTTCCCGCCCGGGATCACCGGGTGAATCGTGCGCCTCCATGCGCAAAAAAGTAAAGTGCCTAAACTATATTGTCAAGACTTCTTCAGAAATAGCCCCTGCACATCGTCTGCGCCCGGTCCAATCCACGCCCCCGCGCGGGGGGCGACGAGCGGGGCGCGGTGCCCATGCTGCGGCGCGACGTTTCAATCCACGCCCCCGCGCGGGGGGCGACG
>JAVHLG010000095.1 GCA_031082225.1 Desulfovibrionaceae bacterium
GCCGCGACCCGGTGACGGGGGGTCCGGGGGGAATGATTCCCCCCGGGCGGGGTGCGGGGCGGCAGCCCCGATGTACAAGGAGGAATGCTGATGCTGCGCAATGTGATCGTTTTTTTCGTCATGCTCATGGCGGGACTGGCCCAGGCTGCGAACGGGGCCGTGCCCAGGATATCCGTGCTCAAGAACGGGATGACCGTGGCGGTGATCGAGGACGAGCGGTTTCCGTTGGCCTCGGTGCGTTTGTATGTGCATGCCGGGTCGGCCTATGAGACGCCGGAGCAATCCGGGATCAGCCATCTTTTGGAACACATGGTGTTCAAAAGCACCCAGAAGCGCCAGGCGGGCCAGGCGGCCAAGGACATCGAGAACGCTGGCGGCGCGGTGAACGCGGCCACGAGTTTCGACTATACGGTCTATTATGCGGACATGCCTGCGGACAGGTGGCTGGTGGGGCTGGAGGTCATCCAGGACATGATTTTCGGGGCCAGGTTCGACCCGCAGGAACTGGCCAGCGAGAAGCAGGTGGTCCTGGCCGAGATCGACCGGGGCAAGGACGATCCGCAAAACGTCATCTTCCAGGATTTGCAGGCCCTTTTGTGGCCGGGGACCGGCTACGAGCGTCCGATCATCGGATTCAGGGACACGGTGTCGGGGTTCACGGGGGAAGATATCAAAGGATATATTTCCCGGTGGTATCAGCCCCAGTCCATGCTGCTGGTGGTGGCGGGCAAGGTGGACGCCGGGGAGGTGGTGCAGCAGGCCGAGGCCCTTTTCGGAGGCATGCAAAACGACCGGACTATCATGCCGCCCATGCCCCTGGTGCGTTCGCCGGGGGTGCGGCCCGAGGTCAAGGTGGAGTTCGGGGAGTGGAACAAGGTCTATTTGAGCGTTGCCTTTCCCACGGCCGGAATGCGTGCTCCGGAGGAGGCGGCGCTGGAGATCTTCGCCCAGCTTCTGGGGGGCGATGAGACCTCGCGGCTGTACCGCACCTTCAAGTACGAGAAACGGCTGGTGGATGAGATTTCGGCCTCGTCCATGACCCTGGAACGCGGCGGCGTGCTGTATATCGGGGCCACCCTGGACGCGGCCAACCTGGAGACCTTCTGGAAGGAGCTTCTGGCGAATCTGGCCGGGCTTCGGGCCGAGGACTTCACGGAGAGGGAGATCGAACGGGTCAAGCTCAACCTCGAAGACGGACTGTTCCGGGCCAAGGAGACCATCCCGGGGGTGGCCTCGAAGTTCGGATCGTTTCTTTTTTACGGCTATGGGGTCGAGGGTGAGGCGAACTATCTGCGGGCGGCGTCCCAGGTGGACAGGGCGGAGTTGCAGCGGGTGATGGACGGCGTGCTGCGTCCCGGCGATCTGCGGGCCGTGGCCCTTTTGCCCAAGGACGCCCAGGGCAGGGTGGAGGCCAAGGGGCTGGAGAAGACCGTGGCCGAGGTGTGGCCGACGGCGTCTGGTTCGACCAAGGCCTTGGGAGGCGGCGACCGGGAGGAGAAGGCCGAGATCGTGGACCTGGGCGGCGGGCGCAGGCTGGTGCTGCAACCGGACGCGGCCCTGCCGTATGCGGCCGTGTCCATGGTTTTTGCGGGCGGGGATACGCTTCTGGCCCCAAAGGACCAGGGCCTGGCGCAACTGGCCTCTGAGGCCCTGACCATGGGCACTGCCAGTCGCGGGGCCGTGGAGATCCAGGATTTTCTGTCCGACCGGGCCGCGACCCTTTCCGCCGCCTCGGGACGGGATACCTTCAGCCTGGAGGCCCGGTATCCGGTTCGGTTCGCAGGCGACGTGCTGGGGCTTTTCGCCGAGGTGCTGCGCGAACCGGCCTTTGCCGCCTCCGAGGTGGATCGGGCCAGGCAAAGCCAGTTGGCGGGCATCAAACGCCAGGAGGACGAGCCCATGGGGCTGGCCTTCCGCAGGCTCTTTCCCTTTCTGTATGGATCGGGGGGGTATTCCTACACCCGGCTCGGGGAACCGGAGCGGGTGGCGGCATTTACCCCGGACGACGCACGCGGGTTTTTCGCCCGCCAGATGCGCATGCCCTGGGTGTTGTCGGTGTGCGGCGAGTTTGATCGCGGGCAGATGGTGTCCCTGGCCAAATCCCTGGCCGAATTGAGCGGCCCGGCCGAGCCCTATGCCTTTGCCGCGCCTGAATGGGGCAAGAAGCGAGAGGAGCGGCTGACCCTGGCTGAGCGCAACCAGACGCATCTGTTGTGGATTTTCCCGGTGTGCGGCGCCTCCGGGGCGGACACCCCGGGGCTTGAGCTTTTAAACAGCGCCCTGGCCGGACAGGGCGGCCTTTTGTTCCGCGATCTGCGCGACAAGGAGAGTCTCGGCTATTCGGTGACGTCTTTTTTGTGGCAATCGGTCAATACCGGATTCCTGGCGTTTTACATCGGTACCGAGCCGACGAAGGCCGCCCAGGCCCTGGAGGGCTTTTCGCGGGTGGCGGGGGATTTGCGGCGGCAGGGGCTGCCCGAGACCGAAGTATCCCGGGCCAGGAACCTGTTGTGGGGCGACTACCAGCGCGGGCGGCAGCGCCTGGGGGCGCGTAGTTCCGAAGCGGCGCGGGAGCTGGTGTATGGTTTCGCCATGGACCACAAGCGTGAGGTCATCGAAAAGGCCGTGACCCTGTCCGGGGAGGATGTGAAGGCCCTGGCCGGGAAGTACCTCGACCCGGACAAGGCGTATGTGATGCGCATCGAACCGTAGTGCGGCGTTCACAGGAAAGCACGGATGTTTTATGAGAAAAAATCATAAATTCAATATGTTGCTTTTTGCTGAACCATGACGGGAATAACAGAACGCAACACACGGCGGCCTGGCTGCGGCTGACGGCGCAAAGCGCGTGATGGCATGAGAACCGGCGGCAGGCAGTGCGGCGTGTGAAGCGCTCCTGATCCCGCTGTCTGGCCGCTGTGTCTGACACATCTGGCGGCCCGTCCTTCCCCAGGGGAGGGCGGGCCGCTTTGTCGTCAGGGCTGCCTGGTGGCTTTAGAACGCGCCGTTCTGTTGGCTGGGGAACGAGGTCTGCATGAGTTTTTTGTACTGCTTCACCAGTTTTTCCTTCTCCAGGTAGATGGGCTGGAACCAGAAACTGACGTCGCCGGTGCCGTCATCGGGGTGGTAGACGCAGTAGATGTTCACGTCGCCTATGGACCAGGCGTTGTAGTGCTTGTCCGGGATGGTCTCCGTCGGCGGTCCGTAGGTCTGACGCAGGTCGCGCAGCACGGCCAGGAAGGTGTCCGGGCCGTCGAAGTCGATCCAGACGTGATAGAAGGCGTTCTCGTAGAATTCGTAAAGGATGCGTGAGACGTCGCGCCCGGCGAAGGTGTTGGGCACGCTTTGACGGGAATAGGCGACGGTGCGCAGTTCGGGGAGCTCCGATTCCGGGGTGGCGTCGGTCATGGCCGAGGCAGGCGAGCCGAAGGGGATTCCGCCGAAGCCTTTGGGCGGGGCGGACTGGGTGACGGCCGGTTTCTGGGGGGGCTTGGTCCCTTTGGCGGCGGGCTTGGCCGGTGCGGCGGGTTTGCCGGAGTTGATCGAGGTGGTGGAGGCGGGCGGTTCGCCCACCTTGGTTTTTTTGGCGGACGGGCCTTTGTGCGCGCAGGCCAGGGGCAGGATCAGAAGAAAAACAAGCGCAACCGGACGAAGGACATGTCGCATGGGATCAAACCTCGGGAGAAGGCGTCTTGGTGGGGCCGGAAGGCATGGCCCAGAGGGGCGAAGAAGGCCTGGTTTCGCCGACCAGTATGCTATAAAAAATGATATCCCAAGAGAATAATTGGGAATCTGCCCACTTCGCGGCACGGGCCAGCCATTGCTGCGTGAGCCGGATTTGAAAAGCGGGCATGCCTTGCATCACCTCAGAAATAGCAGTTTGGGTGGCGGTTGAAAAGGGATTTCGAAAAATCATGTTGCCAAGGAGCCAAAAATCACTATAAAGCCGATTTTTAGGGTCCGATGTGACAATTTGAACGTGTGTTTTTTCACAAGGAGAATTCGGTATGGTTGAGGGCGTGGTGAAGTGGTTCAACGAGAAGAAGGGTTTTGGCTTCATTCAGCAGCACGAGGGTGATGACGTTTTTGTTCATTACAAAGATATCCAGGGAGCTGGATTCAAGACCTTGGCCGAGGGTGAAAAGGTTTCTTTTGAAATCGTGGATGGCGAGAAGGGAAAAAAGGCCGTCAACGTGACGCGCCTGGGGTAGTGTTTTCGTTTTTGCGATGTCGCTTCCGGACCTGAAACGACACGGGCGGCCCGAGAATTCGAGCCGCCCGTTCCTTTTTTGTGCAAATCCGGTTAGAAGGTGTACTTAAATCCCAGGGCGACCTTCCAGGCGTCGTTTATCATATGCGTGAACTGGCGCGTCGGGCTGTTCCACACGCTGGACTTGGCCCCGGACAGGTTGGCCCAGCCGGTTTCCAGGGTCAGGGCCAGATTGTCGTAGATCATGTACCGGGAGTCGAAGGTCAGGCCCAGAAGCCATTCTCCCTCGGCCAGGGTCTTGCCCATGGCCAGGTAGTTGCCGTTGCCCCCGGAGGCGGCCACGGCCAGCCGCATGCCCCGGGCCGAACTGGTGCCGGTCATGGCCGTCAGCGAGATGACGTGGGAGAGCTTTTCAAAAAACGACAGGTTCTCGAAGGCCAGGGTGGCGCCCATGGAGCCGGCGGGGTCCACTCCCAGGTTGTCGTTGGTGAAGTCCTGGTTGCAGGGAAAAAGGAAGGAATTGGCCATGCCGAAGTTGGAGGAGATCACCGGGATGCGTTCGCTGCCGTTTGTCAGGCTGTCGTCCTCGCCGCTGGACCACCACACGCCAAGACCGGGGGTGACGAAGGACAGCCCCGTGTACTGCACCCCGGCGTCGAAGAAGAAACCGTGGCGGCGATTGCGGACGGCGTCGGCCATGGCTGTCTGGCCGTAGATGGCGTCGGCCTGGAAGACCACCGGGGACAGGGCGTCGACGACCACCGAGGCCCCGGCCCACAGACCGAGGTTCTGGTTGTCCTGGTAGCCCGCCGGGGCCAGGTACGACCCGCCCGAGCGCAGGCCGGAGCGTACGGCGCCTGACAGGTTCGCTCCCTGGCCGATGACCCCGGCCATGGCCCAGGGGGTGATGTCGACCCCGTCCAGGGTGACGGGCAGGGTGAGGAAATACAGGTCAAGCTCGTCGGCGACCTGGGTGGTGGCGGCGTCGAAGGCCCCGTTGTCCAGCCGACGGATGAACCCCAGGTTCAGGGCCAGGGTGTCTTCGAGAATCGGGGTGCTGATCACGATGCCCGCCGTGCTTTTGGTCTCCTTCTTGGAGGCCATGACCACGCTGTCGTAGAACATGGGGGACTGGGGCAGGGACAGGGGTTGCAGGCCCACGGTGAAATTGACCTTGGTGTCCGGCCACTTGAACTGGAGATAGGCCTGGTAGACCTGGACGCTGACCTGGGGGGCGTCGGCGGTGTAGGTGCCCGTGCCCCAGGCCGTGTCCGTGACCATGTAGCCCAGGCGGAACTTCAGGGCGTCGCTGGTGATGAAATCCGTGCGGATGCGGAACCGCTGGTAGATCTGCAAGGGATCTTCGGTGGCCGTGCCCGTGGCGTTCCAACCGGTGAAGTTGCGGTTCTGGAAGAAGATGCCGTAGACCCGGAAGTCGCCGGCCATTTTGACATCCAGTCCAGCCAGGGCTGAGGCGGCCGGGAAAAGGAGAAGGGCAAGCAGACAGACCACAATTCGGCGCATGACGGAGGCTCCTTGGCGAAACATGTTTTCGCTTGGAAAATTGACAGCGCGCTCTGATAATGTCAATCCAACACGGTCGTCGAACCATGGCGTGACCCACGGCCTGGCAGGGGCGCGCATTGGATGCAACCACCCTATATGACAGAGAAAGAGGATGTGTGACATGGAGATGAAGATTCTTCTTCCCGAACGGGAGATGCCCACCAAGTGGTACAACGCCCTGCCCGATCTGCCCACGCCCCTGGCCCCGCCGCTTGACCCTCAGACGCACAAGCCCCTGACTCCGGACCAGTTGGAGCCCATTTTCCCCAAGGCGGTCATCGAGCAGGAACTGTCTCCCAAGAACTGGATCGACATCCCCGAACCCGTCCTGGACGTGTACCGGCTCTACCGCCCCACCCCCCTTGTCCGGGCCAGACGCCTGGAAGAGGCCCTGGGGGTCAAATGCCGCATCTATTATAAAAACGAGTCCGTTTCCCCGGCGGGATCGCACAAACCCAACACCGCCGTGCCCCAGGTCTATTACAACAAGCTTGAAGGGGTGAAGCGCATCGCCACCGAGACCGGCGCGGGCCAGTGGGGCACGGCCCTGTCCTTTGCCTGCGGCATGTTCGGGCTGTCGTGCACCGTGTACATGGTCAAGGTCAGCTACAACCAGAAACCCTACCGCCGAAGCCTCATCCAGGCCTACGGCGGCGAGGTCTTTGCCTCGCCCTCGGACAAGACCCGCACCGGCCGGGAGATGCTGGCCCGCGACCCGGAATGCGCCGGGAGCCTGGGCCTGGCCATCTCCGAGGCCGTGGAGGACGCGGCCACCCATGACGATACGAAGTATTCCCTGGGCAGCGTGCTCAACCACGTGCTTTTGCACCAGACCATCTGCGGCCTGGAGACGGAAAAGCAGTTGGCCATGATCGGCGAGAAACCCGACTATCTCGTCGGCTGCGTGGGCGGCGGCAGCAACTTCGCCGGGCTTTTTCTGCCGTTTTTGCCGCGCAAGCTGGCCGGGGAAAAGATCCAGTTTGTGGCCATCGAGCCCAAGGCCTGCCCCACCCTGACCCGGGGCGATTTCCGCTACGATTACGGCGACGTGGCCAGACTCACCCCCCTGGTCAAGATGCACACCCTGGGGCATTCCTTCATGCCCGCGCCCATCCACGCCGGAGGCCTGCGCTACCACGGCGACGCGCCGCTTCTGTGCAATCTGGTGGCCGAGGGGCTGGTGGAGGCCGAGGCCTATTATCAGTTGGAATGTTTTGACGCCGCCAAGCTCTTTTTGCGCACCGAGGGATTTCTGCCCGCGCCGGAAACCTCCCACGCCATCAAGGGGGCCATCGAGACGGCCAAACGGGCCAAGCCCGGCGAGGTGGTGGTCTTTTTGTATTCGGGACACGGCCTTTTGGATCTGCCGTCCTACGACGCCTATCTGGGCGGCCGCCTGACCAACTTCGAATATCCCGAGGAGCATATCGCCCAGGCCCTCAAGGCCTGCCCGGTGATCGAGGAATAGACGCGCCGCTGGCGGCGGTTTGGCCGCTATGGGCAATGGCATGGGAGACGCCCTCCTGCCTTTTTGGGCAGGGGGGCGTTTCGCTGCTGGGGAAGAAAATGGGCCTGGGGGGGCGTCAGGATCGGGCGACGGCCGCCACGGCCTGGTCGGTGAGGTCGAACATCTCGGGACCGTGATCGAGACCGGCCAGGTGCAGGAGGCCGTGGCACAGCATGCGGATGAAGTGCTGCCGGGGCTCCTGGCCGTAGAGGAAGGCCTCGCGGGCCACGGTGTCCAGGCTTATGGCCATGTCCCCCAGGTAGTCGGGCTGGTCGGGGTCGCCAAGGGGAAAGGACAGGACGTTGGTCGGGCCGGGCAGGCCCAGGTAGGCCCGGTTGAGGGCCTCCATCTCACGGTCCGAGACCAGGCGCAGGGACAGGGTCTTGCCGGTCAGGCCCAGCACGTCCAGGGCCATGGCCAGCAGGGTTTCGAGGCCGCGCCGCGACACGGGCATGTCCGGTCGGCGGGCCTGCGGGGAGATTTCGATCATGCGGCCTGTTCCGGGGAGGCCTTGGCGATTTCGGCCTGGGCCTCTTTGGGTTTGGCCTGCCGGGCGCCGCGTTCGATGGTCGGATATTCGATGCGCTGATGGAAGATGCCGGTCAGGATGCGGTGGAAGGTTTCGGTTAATAGCGTCAGATCCTTGAGCGTCAACTGGGACTCGTCAAGCTCCCCCTCGGTGTAGATCTTGCGCAGGATGTTCTGGATATGGCCCTTGATGCGGCTGGGGGTGGGATCGACCAGGGTCCGGCTGGAGGCCTCGATGGCGTCGGCCAGGAGAATGAGCCCGGCCTCCTTGGACTGGGGCTTGGGGCCGGGATAGCGGAACTCCTCCTCGCGCACGGGATCCTCGCCCTTGGCCTCGGCCAGCTCCTGGGCCTTGTGGTAGAAGAAGGTGATGAGGGTGGTGCCGTGGTGCTGGCTGATGAGGTCGGTGATGACCGGCCCGAGCTTGTGCTCCCGGGCCAGCTCCACGCCCTTTTTGACGTGGGAGATGAGGATCAGCGCGCTCATGGACGGGGTGAGCTTGTTGTGGCGGTTTTCCTTGCCCGAGATGTTTTCGATGAAATACTGGGGGTTCTTGAGCTTGCCGATGTCGTGGTACAGGGCCGCCACCTTGGCCAGAAGGGCGTTGGCCCCGATGACCCGGGCCCCGGCCTCGGCCATGTTGGAGACCACCAGGGAGTGGTGGTAGGTGCCGGGGGCCTTGACCATGAGTTCCTGGAGCAGGGGTTGCTCCAGGTTCATGAGCTCCATGAGCCGAAAGCGCGAGGAATAGCCGAAGAGCAGCTCCATGATGGGCGAAATGCCCATGACCGCCAGCAGGGTCAGCAGGGTGTTGAGGAAGATGAAGAAGACGCCGGTCCCGGCCGTTTGCAGGTCGATGAAGTCCATGAGGTTGACGGCCGTCCATATCACAAAAAGCGTGGCCGCAAGGGGGAGGCATGTCTTGAGCACCTGGATCCTGGTCTCGGATCGTTTGAGCATGAAGATGAAGACCATGGCCCCGATGAAATAATAACAGAACAGGTTCAGGTCGCCACCGATGAGCCGACAGGTCAGAAACGACAGGATCAGACTGACCAGGATGCACAGGCGTTTGGGGAAAAACAGGGCCAGGATGCCCGAGGCCCCGGCCAGGGGGAGGCAGTAGGCGAAATACATGGCCCGGACGGATTCGGGGACATCCCCCGCGGGCAGGCGCACGGCGTTGCCGAACTTGGCCGTGAGCCCGAAGGCCAGGACCACGGTTCCGATGAACAGCCAGTCCTTGTCGGACACGGCCCGGATGCCGCGTTTTTCGAGAGAGAAGTGCAGCACCATGAGCATCAGCAGGCAGATGGACAAAATGCCCACAGCCTCCAGATACTGCACGCCGCCGGACTGCAGGCGGTAGAGAGACTGCAGCTTGAGCTGCTGCACGGGGCCCACCCGTTCGCCCTGGCGGACAATGATCTCGCCCTTTTTGATGTTGTAATACAGGGGCTCCACAGCGGCCATGATCTCCCGTTTCCGGGCCTGGGTGGTCTCCTGGTTCAGGGTCAGGTTGGGCACCAGGAAGGGGTGGATCAGGGCGCTTATGGCCTTGCGGATGCGGATGGGCTTGTTGAGATCGGTCTTGAGATGGGCCTCCAGGGCGTCCCGGACCTGCTTGAGATCCTTGATGTCCCGGGGATCGATGCGCAGCATCTCCATGTTGGTGGGCAGGTCGCGGATGAGGATGCCGTTTTTGTAGGCCAGAAGGATGCTCGAGGCCGAGACCATGCCGGGTTCATAGGCCGTCTTGATCCAGGGCAGCACCTTGGTGCGCACGAGATCACGCAGGTCGGCCCGCTGCCAGGAGTCGATGACGTCCTGGCCGATCTCCACGTTGAGGTTTTCGGAGATCTGCCAGCGCAGTTTCTCCAGTTCCTCGCCCCCGGCCTCGGCCACGGCGGTCAGGATGTCCTCCACCCCCTTGGTCAGGTCATGGAAGGGCTTGGGGCTCAGGTCGAAAACGGGCGGCTGGGTATCGGCCACCTGTTCGCGGCGGCTGGCCGTGGCGGCCGTGTCCTCGATCTGGAGGTTCTGGACGGCGGCCACGTCGTGGGTGGCCACCTCGCCGGACACGAAGAGCTTGATGCGGTTTTGGAGTCCCAGGGTGGACAAAAGACTCAGCACGACCAAAACCGTCAGAAAAAAAAGCAGCCCGGCCACGGGAAACGGTCGGAAGTCCTTTCCCGGAGCCTTCGGCGCGGCCTGGGCCTTGATCTGGACCTGGGGCCGCAGGCGTTTTTTAACCTTGTCGAATATCTCGCTCATAGGCCTGTACGATCCGCCCCACCAGGGGGTGGCGGATCACGTCTTCCTCGTGAAAAATGACAAACGCCAGCCCCGTGACGTCGGACAGGATGCGTCTGGCCTCCACCAGCCCGGAAACGGACCGTGGGGGCAGATCGATCTGGGTCACGTCGCCCGTGACCACGGCCTTGGAGCCAAGGCCCAGACGGGTCAAAAACATCTTCATCTGCTCGGGGGTGGTGTTCTGGGCCTCGTCGAGGATGATGAAGGCGTCATTGAGGGTCCGGCCGCGCATGAAGGCCAGGGGCGCGACCTCGATGACCCCGGTCTCGATCATCTCATGCACCTTCCGGAAGTCGAGCATGTCGTTTAAGGCGTCGTAGAGGGGCCGCAGATAGGGGCTGACCTTCTCGATCATGTCCCCGGGCAGAAATCCCAGCTTCTCCCCGGCCTCCACGGCCGGGCGGGTCAGCACCAGCCGCTTGCAGCGCCGCTCCAGGAGGGCGGAGACGGCCATGGCCACGGCTAGGTAGGTCTTGCCCGTGCCGGCGGGACCGACGCCGAAAACCAGGTCGTTTTCCCGGATGGCTGAAATGTAGTCTTTCTGGGTGGCGGACTTCGGGGTGACGTTTTTTTTGGGGGAGATGGCCACGGCGTCGGCTGAAAACACGGCCCCGAGCCGGGCCTCGGGCTCCCGGGCCAGGACGGCCAGGGCCCGCTCCACGTCGCCCTGGCCCACGGGCAGGCCCCGGCGCAGGATGCCGTAGAGCTGCACCAGGACGCTTTCGGCATGGGACACGGCCTCACGGGTCGAGGCCCGAAGGGTGGCGGTGCTGCCCCGGGTATCGATATGCGCGCCGCTTTTGTCGGCGATGAGCGCGACGTTTTCGTTGTGCGGCCCGAAAAGATCCCGGGCCAGACGCGAGTCGTCGAACTCAAGACGGCGCTCGAAGCCGCTGCGTTGCGTCATGTGTCTCCATGGCGGCGGAAAGGCCCGCCGGGCGGAAAAAAACGCGTCCGGGAAAAGAGGGTGGGCATGGTTCCCGAAACGCTTCCGCCGTCTCCGGGCAATACGCAAAAGCCCGCCGGACCACAAGGGGATGTCCGGAATTTCACGGGCATTCGATGCAAATGGGTCTGGCGATATATGAAGATCGATCCGGCGAACATCAAGGCTGGCGCAGTTCGTTTTCCCATTCCGGGCGAAGGTCCACGCGCAGGGTCAAAAGGACCGTGTCCACCTGGACCTGGCCCGGGGCGAATCCTTTGCCCCGGCGCACGTCCTTTACCAGGGCCACGAGGACGTCGGCCTTGGCGTCCCCGGATCTCCAACTGGCCAGGGCGGCCAGTGTGGCGGCCTGGATCAGGCTTGAGCGCGGCACGTCGCGGCCGGGATGGTCCCGGCGCAGGATGACGTGGGAACCCGGGCCGCCCGCCACATGGAACCAATAGTCGAAGGGAGAGGCGGCCTTGCGCAGAAGGGCCTCGTTGGCCGTGGCGTTTTTTCCGCGAAGGACCAGAAAGCCGTCCGAGGTGCGATAGATGTGGGCCGGGATGCCCCGGAAGCGCCCTGGTTCCAGGTCGTCGGCCCCGGAGGGGGCTTTCCCGCCGGAGGCCGTAGCCGGTCTGGCGGCCGGTTTGCCGCCCCGGGGGGGGGCGTCCGGAGAGGCGGCGCGGCCGGGCCAGCCTGCGGCCGGATCGTCAGCCGTAAGCGGGTCGGCCAGGGCGGCCCGGCGTGCGGCCACCACGGCCAGCCCCCGGCGTCCCTTGGCGGCGCGTTCGAAGAGACGGTTCATGTTTTCCAGGATCGTCAGCCGGGGATCAAGATCCATGGTCATGGTTCCCCTGGCGGGATGCTCCAGGGTCAGGGCGGGGATGCGGCTTTTGGCCTCCAGGGCGTGCAGGTTGGCGGCCATGGCCTCGGCAAAGGCCCCCTGGTCGATCATGGCCGTAAGCCTGGCCGCGTCCTCATCCAGGCGGTCCATGGCCCTGGCCGCGCGTTTGGCCCGGTTTTTTTCGCTGATGGCGGCCTTTTTGGCCGTATCGCCCGTTGCGGCGGCGAAAAAGTGCGGCCCGCCAAAGGCGGCGGCCGCCGCCAGGGGGTCGGGAAAGGAGGCCATAGATGTCCGGGGGGACAGCCCGGGCATGGGGCGGCAAAACACGTCCAGGGGCAGCCCCTGGGG
>JAVHLG010000096.1 GCA_031082225.1 Desulfovibrionaceae bacterium
CCAGGTATTGCAGTTCGACGAACTTGTCGAACAGCCGCACCACCTGCTTGGCCAGAACCCCCGTTCCCAACTGCCCGGGGGAATAGCTGATGGACATGGCCTCTTCGAGAAGAAGCACCTGCCTGCTGTAGCCCTCGGTATCGACGTTGGCGATGTTGTTGCCCGTGACCTCGATGGCCAGTTGCGAGGCCCGAAGCCCGCTTTGGGCGATGTTGAGGATGGAGCTGATGCCGGGCATCACATTCTCCCGTGAAGCAGGGTCGGCTCGGCCGTGGCCCGGGCATAGCGCCCGGCGGCGGTGTAGACGTCCCTCTTGGGGGCAAGCTGCTTCTGGATGAACTCGATGCAGGAGCGGCTCTGGTCATAAAACCCCAGGGCCATCTTGAAATTCTGTTCGGCCTGTCTGGCGCAGGCCTGCTCCCGGCGGTCCATGGCCTCGTACAGGGCCTGGGCCTTTGTGCGCTGGTCCTCGGGGAAGGTGTGCAGGACGTCGGGAAGCCGCTTGGCCTCCGGAGAAATCGTGGCGTAGATGGCCCGCAGATCGGTCCGCTCCGCCGCAATCTGGCGCAAAAGCTCGTGGATGGAGAACTCCAGACCGGCCACCTTGGAGGGATCAAGCACCCTCAGGTGGGTAAATTCTGCCTCCTGAAGCGTGCTCAAAAGCGCCAGGGCCTTCTCCTGCCTCTCCAGGCTGGCGATGATTCTCGAGGTCATGGCTTCCTCCCCCGTTATGGCGCGTCTGCCGCGCCGTACCTGCGTTTGCGCCTGGCGAAGCGGCGTTCGCCGCATAGACTCCCACCTGCATGGGATCCACGCTGGCCCCGGCGTATCGCAACTCGAAGTGCAGATGGGGGCCGGTGGATCGTCCCGTACTTCCCACTTCTGCAATTTTCCGGCCTGCGGCGACAACGTCTCCCTGCCGGACGTCAATGCTCCTTAAGTGCCCGTAAACACTACGCCATCCGCCCTGATGCTCCACGATCACGGCATTGCCGTATCCGCCCTTTTGCCCGGCAAAAACGACCTGCCCGTCCCAACAGGCGGCCACCGCCTCCCCCTCGGGGGCGGCGATGTCCATGCCCGCATGCCAGGCCGTCCTGCCGGTGAACGGATCGCCGCGCCAGCCGTAATCCGAGGTGATGACGCCGCTCACCGGGGCGGCCAGCTCCGTGGCGGCCTGTTCCCGCCCGGAACGCGCCGGGTCGGCCCCCTGGGCCTCCCGGGAGGACAAAAACAGGGAATGGGAGGGATGGGCCACAACAGGGTCGTGGACGATGCGTTCCGGCCGCTGCGACGCCCCGGACGAGGCGACGGGGAGGCGGTCCAGCCCCAACCCCTGTCCGGCCACGGGCCGGTTGGCGGGCAGCACGGTCCCCGGCGAGACAGCGGCCGCCGTATCCGGCGTGGCCCCGGCCTCGCCGGACTGCCCCTTGCCCCGCCCCACCCGCGCCTTGAGCTGGGAAAACATCATGTCCGCCAGACCGATGCCCCCGGCCTCGGCCAGCTTGTCGCCCAGGGCCTGGTCGAACATGGACAGGTACTTGTCCTCATAGGGCCCGTGCAGCAGGCCGTCCTTGGGCACCGTGGCCCGCATCTGGGCCATGAGCTTCTGCAAAAAGGCGCTCTCGAATCCCCGGCACGCCTCGCGAAGTTTCTTCTCGTCCGTGTTGCCGGCATTGAGGGTCCGGGCCAGGGAATCCATGTGCAACTTGTTCTGGACATCCAGCCCGGTCTGGGCGGACGCGCCCAGAAGCGTCGGATCAAGGCCCACGGACATGTTACATGACCTCCAACTCGGCGTGCAGGGAACCCGAGGTCTGCAGCGTGCGCAGGACGCTTATCAGGTCGCGCGGGGTGGCCCCCAGGGCGTTTAGGCCCTGCACCAGCTCCTGCAGGCTGGCGCCCTCCACCAGCTTGAGCTTGCGGTTGTCCTCCTGCATGGCGATGTCCGTTTCCGGCACCACCACGGTCTGTCCTTCGGAAAAGGGCATGGGCTGGGAGACGTCGGCGGACTCGCGGATCTCGATCTGCAGGTTGCCGTGGGTCACGGCGGCCGGGGCCAGCTTGACGTTTAGGCCCACCACCACGGTGCCGGTCTTTTCGTCCACCACCACCCGGGCCCGGTTGTCCGGCCGGATCTCCAGGTTCTCCAGGTTGGCCAGAAGCGGCACCAGGTTGCCCTTGTGCTGGTCCGGCACGGCCAGGGTTATGGTGGCCCCGTCCACGGCGGCGGCAAAGGCCCCGCCCATGGCGTCGTTGATCTTCTGGGCCACCTGCTGGGCCGTGGAGAAATCGGGATGCTGCAGATTGAGGGTCAACCCCTCCTGCTGGTTGAATTCGAAGGGGATGGTCCGCTCCACGTTGGCCCCGCCGGGGATCATGCCCACGGTGGTGATGTTCTTGGAGACCGAGGCCGCCGCGCCCGAGGCCGTCACGCCACCCACCAGAAGCGAGCCCTGGGCGATGGCGTAGATGTTGCCGTCGATGCCCTTGAGCGGCGTGACCAGGAGCACCCCGCCAAGCAGGCTGGTCGAGTCCCCGAGCGAGGAGATGGTCACGTCCATGCGGGTGCCGGCCTTGGCGGAAACGGGCATCTGGGCCGTGACCATGACGGCGGCCACGTTTCTGGGCTTGAGCGTGGCCTTGTCCACACGCACGCCCATGCGGTCGAGCATGTTGTAGATGGACTGCACGGTGAATTCCGAACCGCGCTTGTCGCCCGTGCCGGACAGCCCCACCACCAGGCCGTAGCCCACCAACTGGTTGGTGCGCGATCCGCTAAACGAGGCGATGTCCTTCAGCCGCGTGCCGTGGACGGCCCGGGTGACGCCCAAGACCAGGGCGCACAGCAGGAAGATCGCCACCATCCACCGGGCCATGGCCGACTCCGCCATCCGGTCGCTGCCTCTTCCGATCACGATCACGCCCATAACGCCCTCTCTCATTGCGGTTCCTGCCGGGGCGGGAACGCCTGCGCGTCCGTGCGCAGGGGTTAGAACGGCCACACGTTGTCGAGGATGCGCGACAGCCAGCCGGGCTTTTGCCGGTCGGCCAGGACGCCCTCGCCGTAGTATTCGATCTTGCAGTCGGCCAGGGCCGTGGACGGCACGGAGTTGTCCGGATCGATGTCCGTGGGCCGCACCAGCCCCCGCACCACGATGATCTGGTTCTCGTCGTTGACCTTGGTCTCGCGCGCCCCTTCCACCTGCATCACCCCGCCGGGCAAAATCGCCACCACCCGGCAGCCGATGGAGGCGCTGACGTCGGATTCGCGCTTGGTTTCGCCCTTGGCCTTGAACTTGTTGCTTGTTCCGGCCTTGACCATGGCGTTCTGGCCGGTTGGGCCCATGAGCCCGAAATTGGGGCCGCCGAGCTGGCCGGTCAGGGAGCCGTCGAAGGTGCGGTTGCCGAAATAGTTGGCCACGCCGATGTCCACGCTGGAATCCTTGTCGGACTTGGTCTCGGCCTTGTTTTTGCCCCGGGAGTTCTCCACGATATTGACCATGACGATGTCGCCGATGCGCCGGGCCCGGTTGTCCTCGAACAGGAATCCGGCCTGGGACTGGCTGAAGATGGAGCCCGGATTCTCCGCCGGGGGCGGGGCCTGGAAGACCGGCTCGGACAGGGTCGGGGACGGCGCGGGCCGCTTCGTCGCCGAAGAACAGCCCACGGCTGCCGCCGTGGTCACGCAGACGAGCAGGACCAGGATGGTTGCGCGGTTCATGGAAGATCCCCCCTTGATCACTTTTCGGTGACCACCACGGTGTTTTTGTCGCGCACCGAGGCGATGACCTTTCGTTCACTTTGCAAGTTGCGCACCGTCACCCGGCCGCCCGGCGCGCCGTCGGTTTCGGCCAGGGCTTCCACCTGGAGCCGGATGCGGCCGCCCTCGTAGACCAGAAGCACCTTGTCGCCTTTTTGCACCACAGGCATGGGTTCCACGTCCTGGGCGAAGATCACCTGTCCCTGCCCCACCCCGCGCACCAGGCGCACGGGAACACCCGCGCCGTCCCAGGGGCGGCCGGGAAGACCGGCCAGATTGCGTTCCTCGAAAGACACCAGCTCCCGGGTCAAAACTCCGTCGCGGGGGTTGACCGGACGTCTGGCCACGGCCACCACGACCGTCTGGTTGACCACGGCCCTGGCCATCACCTTGCTGACCGTCCGGCCGTCGGGACCGGACACGCACAGCCGAAGCTCCGTGGACCCGGCCCCGACCGCCGCCGTCCCGGCCGCCATCTCCACATGCAACCGGTCATGCTCGCCCAAAAAGAGGTATTCGGGAACCTCCACGCCGCCGACCCAGGTCCGTCCGGAAAGTTCGGCCGCCTGAGGCGTCAAGAAATCGACGACCAGACGCTCCAGTTCCGCGCGCTGGGCCACCCGCCCCCCCCGGCGCACCAGAAGCTGCATGGGCAGGACGTATTCCAGCGGGGCGTCCTTCAGATAGGCCCGAAGTCTGCCCGGCAGCTCGGCCCCGGACAGGGTCTGGGACTGCCCCGGCCCGGGGGCGTCCCACAGGGCCGTGGCCCCCAGGATGGTCCAGGCGTCTTCAGGGAATCCCGGTTCGGGTGCGGCGATATCGCGCAGCGCCACCCGTTCGTCGGCCACGCAGGCCGCCGGGAGGATGCGTAGCACCCAGGCGGCCTGCGCCGCCTGGGCGTACAACACGAACCCCAGGCAGGCGACCGCCGCGACAAGGGCGGTCCGGGCGGGGTCGAGGATGCGTCCAGTACCGTTCATGGCGTCTTACCGCTTCACGTTGACCGCCGTCTGCAGCATGCCGTCGGCGGTGGTGATGGCCTTGGAGTTGGCCTCGTAGGCCCGCTGGCCCACGATGAGCCCCACCATTTCGTCCACAAGCTCCACGTTGGACATCTCCAGGAAGCCCTGGACCAGGATGCCCGCGTTCTGGTCGCCGGGATTGAGTTCTTCGGGATCGCCCGAGGCCTCGGTGGTGGAATAGAGGTTGCGGCCCTCGGCGCTCATGCCCGCCGGGTTGATGAAGGTGTAGAGGGGGATGTCCACCCCGGCCAGTTCCTCGCCATTCTCGTCCAGGCAGGCCAGGTGGCCGTTCTCGGTGATGGTGACGTTTTTGGTCTCCTGGGGCACGGCGAATTCGGGCTGCAGGACGTAGCCGTTGGCCGTGACGATGGTGCCGTCCTGGTTGAGCTTGAAGGAACCGGCCCGGGTGTAGAGCTCGCGCCCGTTGACGTCCACGCGGAAAAACCCGTCGCCCTCAATGGCGATGTCGAGCTGGTTGCCGGTGTTTTGCAGGTCGCCCTGGGTGAAGAACTTGTGCACCGTGGTGGGCCGCACGCCAAGGCCGACCTGAAGGCCGGTGGGCAGGCGGTTGCCGCCGGTGGTCTCGGTGCCGGCCACGGCCTGGGTCTGGTACATGAGATCCTCGAACTCGGCCCGGCTCTTTTTGAAGCCGATGGTGTTCACGTTGGCCAGGTTGTGGGACATGGTGTCTATCTGCATCTGCATGGCCACCATGCCGGTGGTGGCCGTCCAAAGAGAACGCATCATACGCGTCAACCTCCTGCTTTATTTATCGGTGCCGACCCGGATGGCCCGGGTGTCGAGGTCATGGGAACTGGTCATGACCTTCTGATAGGCCTCGAAGGTGCGCTGGGTCTCGATCATGGACACCATCTCGGAGACCACCTCCACGTTGGGCTTTTCCAGGTAGCCCTGGGCCACCTGGGTCAGGGCCGGATCAATGGCCTGTTCCTGGACGGCCGTGCCCACGCCGCCGCGAAAGAGATTGGCCCCGTATTTCTCCAGGGCCTCGGGATTGGCCACGTCCACCAGATCCAGGGCGCCCACGGGCGCGCCGTCCACGGAGATCTGGCCGTCCCCGGCCACGGTGACGACCTTGCCCGCCGGGATGTCGATGGGACCGCCCTCGCCGAGCACCTGAAAGCCCTGTTCCGTCACCAGGGTGCCGTCCGGTCCGCGCATGAAGGCCCCGTTTCGCGTCAGGTAGTCGCCCTCCGGAGAGCGCACCCGGAAAAATCCCGGTCCCTGGATGGCCATGTCAAAGGTGCCGCCGGTGGCCTGCAGCGCCCCCTGGGAGAAGTCGATCTGCTGCATGGACAGACGCGGCTTGGCGATGAGATCGGCCCGGGGCAGAAGCTCCTCCTCGCGGATGTTGCCGCGCGGGTCGGGGTGATAGTCGCTGGCGAAGCGCACGAAGGTGTCGTGGAAGGACACCTGGTCGCGCTTGTATCCGGTGGTGTTGATGTTCGCCAAATTGTTGGCGCTGAGATTGAGGCGCATTTCATTGCTCAAGGCCCCGAAAAGCGCGCTGTACATGCTCATGTCCATGGAAGGAGTCCTCCTCGACCAGGAGGGATGCAAGGGGCGGACCAACGGCGAAAACGGTCGGCGCCTGGGTTGACGACCGCTGACCATGTATATACAAAACATATCCATGCTGGAGTGGTATGCCCGCTCCCAAGGAGACACCATGGAAACCCTCGTTTCCCGCTGGGGCAATAGCCTGGGCCTGCGCATCCCCAAGGCCCTGGCCGCCGAGGCCGGGCTTTCCCCGGGGGATGCCGTGAGCATCGCCCGCACGCCGGAAGGACTTACGATCAAAAAGGTGCAGCCCCGCCCGAAGGTGTCCCTGGACGCGCTGCTGGCCCGGGTGACCGAGGACAACCGGCACGAGGCCGTGGACTGGGGCGGCCCGGCCGGGCGGGAGCTTTTGTGACATCCGACGCCCCCGACCGGGGCGACTTCGTGCATGTGGATTTCGATCCCCAGGCGGGACACGAGCAGGCCGGGGTGCGTTTCGCCCTGGTGCTCTCCCCCCGGGCCTTCAACGTAAAGACCGGGCTGGCCTTTGTGGCCCCCATCACCTCGCGGCAAAAGGGCTATCCCTTCGAGGTTCCCATCCCGCCGGGTGAGCGCGTGGCCGGGGTGGTCCTGGCGGATCAGGCCCGAAGCCTGGACTGGCGGACGCGCCGTCTCAAGGTCAAGGGAAAGGCGTCGGACGGAGTGGTGGAAGGTGTGACCGGCCTTCTGGCCGCCATCCTCGGGATCGAGACAGGTCCGTAGCAACAAAAAGGGCCGGACGATGCGCCATCGTCCGGCCCCGGCTTCGCGTCGCGTCGCGGCTACACGCCCAAAATGATCCGGGCCGCGCCGAAATAGAGCAAAAGGCCGGTGATATCCACCAATGTGGTCAGGGAGGGGCTGGCGGCCACGGCCGGATCGCGCCCCAGGCGCACGGCCAGAATCGGCAGGGCCGCGCCGAGGATGGTGGCCGTGACCACCTGGGCGCACAGCGCCAGACCGACCACCAGGCCCACCTTGGCCAGGGTCACGCCCGCAGGCAACACCGCCCCGTGGGACAGAAACGACACCTTGGCGAAGGCCAGAAGCGCCAGGATGCCGCCCAGCATGGCCGCCACCTGGAACTCCTTGAGAAAAACCCGCAGGGCGTCCCGGGGTTTCACGTCGCCAAGGGTCAGGGCCCGGATGACCACCGTGGCCGACTGGCTGCCCACGTTGCCCCCGGCGGCGGCGATCATGGGCATGTACAGGGTCAGGATCAAAAGGCTGGCCAGGGTGGATTCGAAGGAACTGATGATCAACCCGGACACCAGCCCAAGCGCGGCCAGGATCACCACCCAGAAGGCCCGGTTGCGGAAATGCCCGAAGGCCGAGGTGCGCAGGTAGGCCTGGCCGTCGTGGCTGCCGCCGATGGCCGCGAACTTCTCCATGTCCTCGGTGTGCTCCTGGTGCAGCACGTCCATGGCGTCGTCATGGGTGACGATGCCCACCAAGACCCCTTTCTCGTCCACCACGGGCAGGGCCAGCAGGTCGTAGCGGGAAATCTTTTTCACCACCTCTTCCTGGTCGTCACCGGTGCGGGCGAAGATCACCTCCCGGTTCATCAGCTCCGCGACCCGGCTTTCGGGCCGGGCCAGGATGAGATCTTTGAGCGACACGAACCCGGTCAGCCCCCGGGCGGCGTCCACCACATAGGCGTAATAGATGGTCTCCTTGTCCGGGGCCTCCAGGCGCAGCTTCTCAATGGCCTCCCGGGCGGTCATCGTCGGGGAAAGCACGGCGTATTCCGAGGTCATGACCGCCCCGGCCGTGCCCTCGGCGTAGGAGGACAACCGGCGGATGTCCTCGCGCTCGGCCTGGGCCAGGGCGGGCATCACAGCCTGGCGGCACTCGGCCGGGATGCGCTTGAGCAGATCCACCCGGTCGTCATGGGGCATGGCCGACACCAGGGCCGTGACCTCGCCCCGGGTCATGGCCTGGGCCGTAGCCACCTGGGCGGACACGGTCAGGTGGGCGAATATCTCCGCCCGGCGCTCGGGCTCAAGGGCCGCCAGCACCCGCCGGACCACCTGGGCCGCGCTGCCGGGATCGGGGGAGTCGTCGTTTGGGAAGTTCTCGAAAACGGCGCACAGGCGTTCCGCCGCAACGCCCGGATGCTCCCCGCTTGCGGCACTGCGGATCAGGGCCGCCAGATCGGCGGCGACATCCCGCCGGTCGTCGCGGGAAACGTCGCACACGCCCGTGGCGGGCGTGGCCATGGGAAATTTCGCCAGGAGGGTGCTGGGCATGGTTCGCCTCCCTTGCACTGGAATTACAGGCTGCGGAACAGGCCGCGCCCGTGGCGAACCGGGAGGGGGAGGCTAGTCGGACCCGCCTTGGGACGGGAGCGACCGCACAGGCCCTCGCGGCCGCAAGGCGGCGCGGGTCCGGGTCATGTCGCGGCGCGAGCGCCGCACGGCCTTTCGGGGCCGACTACCGTCAGGGTCCATGAAAAAAACCTTGGGTTGTTTGTTGGGCAAGGCATGCCCCGCCCGGGGCATACGGGGAACAGGGGTGACTTACACACCCCGGCTGAAAATGGCAACCCTTTGCCGGTGACTGGCAAAACAAGCCAATATGCCGGGAAAATGATTTGTTTCCATTATCCCAGCCAACCGCTCCCCGCCCCTCCGCCATCCGGCGTGGGCCTCCCGGTCCGTTTCGCGTATGGGCATCTTGCCCCTTGACAAAAACTCCACACCGGGTAATTTCATCAATTCGAGCGGGCGTAGCTCAGCTGGTAGAGTACAAGCTTCCCAAGCTTGGTGTCGCGAGTTCGATCCTCGTCGCCCGCTCCAGCTTCTAAGCCTCTGACGACCCTGGCGTTTTATGCTTGACGCGACGAGGTGGACCAGCGGGTTGGGTCCACTTTTTTTTTGCCGGGCCACGGCTCGAAAGCCGATCTCCCCGTATTTTATAGGATATATGGACATCCAGGAACGCGCCCGACTGATTGAAAAGCTTCTCATCCCGTTTCTCGCCGCCGAGGGGCTCGTCCCCTGGGGAATCGAACTCTCCTCGGCCGGGCATCGGGAACTCTTGCGCATTTTCATCGACCTGTCCCCCGAGGCCAAGGCGGCCCGGGGCCAGGCGGAACGCGAGGCCGGAGTGACCGTGGACCATTGCGCCGCTGTCAGCCGCCACGCCGGATATCTTTTGGACGTGGAAGACGTCATGCCCGGCCCTTATGTGCTCGAAGTCTCGTCTCCGGGCATTGAGCGCCGTTTTTTCACGCCCGGCCAACTCGCCGGGCACGTCGGCCGCGAAATCGAGGTGACGCTTCTGTCGCCCCGCGCGGGACGCCGCCGGTTCCGGGGCATCCTGACCGGGGCTGCGGACGAATCCTTCACCATGACGGCCGACCCGGGACCGAAACAGACCGCCGTGGACTTTGCCTGGAACGACGTCAAAAAGGCCAGGCTGGTGCACCGTTTCCCCGACGCGGCAGACGATCCCGGCCAGGAACATTTCCATGGACCCTCGGAGGTGACCCCATGAGCATGGAGCTGAAAAAAGCGATCGATCAGATAAGCAAGGACCGGGGCATCGACCGGGATCTCCTCGTCGACACCCTGGAGGAGGCCGTGCGCTCCTCCGTGGCCCGCAAGTACGGGGATCATCTGGATTTCGAGGTGGGCTACAACGAGGAACAGGGGGAGATCGAGGTCTACCAGTTCAAGGTGGTCGCCGAGGAAGTGGAAGACCCCGACGCGGAGATCACCCTGGAAGAGGCCCGGGCCATCGACCCCAACGTGCAGATCGACGACGAGATGGGATTTAAGCTCAAGATCGAGGATCTGGGGCGCATCGCGGCCCAGTCGGCCAAGCAGGTGATCATCCAGCGCATGCGCGACGCCGAGCAGGAGATCATCTACGAGGAATACAAGGACAGAAAGGGCGAGATCGTCAGCGGCATCATCCAGCGCCGGGACCGTTCGGGCTGGATCATCAACCTCGGCCGCACCGAGGCCCTTTTGCCCAAGGAAGAGCAGATTCCCCGCGAACGCTACAAGCGCGGCGACCGGGTCCAGGCCTTCATCATCGAGGTGCTGCCCCAGGGACGCGGCCCGCAGATCATCGTCTCGCGCACCCACGGCGACTACATGAGCGCCCTTTTCTCCCGCGAGGTGCCCGAGGTGGCCGACGGCACCGTGCGCATCCTGGGCGTGTCCCGCGACCCGGGCTCCCGGGCCAAGGTGGCGGTCATGTCCAAGGACCGCGACGTGGACCCGGTGGGCGCCTGCGTGGGCATCCGGGGGTCGCGCATCCAGAACATCGTCCAGGAACTGCGCGGCGAACGCATCGACATCGTGGTCTGGAGCCCGGAAATCGCCGGGTTCGCCAGAAACGCCCTGTCTCCGGCCACGGTTTCGCGCATCATCGTGGACGAAGAGGAAAAGACCCTGGAGGTCGTGGTTCCCGACGACCAGCTCAACCTGGCCATCGGCCGCAAGGGCCAGAACGTCAAACTGGCGGCCAAGCTTATCGGCTGGAAGATCGACATTTTCACCGAATCCCGCTTCGGGGAGCTCAACGCCTCGCGCAAGGAACTGGAGCAGTTGGCCAGCGTGGCCGAGATGCCCGTGGAGAATTTCCTGTCCGCCGGGTTCACCTCGTTTGAACAGATGCTCGAGGCCGACGACGAGGCCCTGGCGACCATCGGGGGCATGACCCCCACACGCATGGGCAACATCCGCCTGGCCCTGAAGCTCCTGGCCCCGACCAAGGCGCCGACCGAAGCCGTCGCCGACGAAGGGGTCGGGACGGCCGAAACCCCGGTTGCGGCGTCTGAGGCGGATTCTGTCGCGCCCGAGGCGCAGGCTGGCCCGGAGGCCGCCGAAGCCGACGCGGGCCCGGCCCAGGACGCCCCTGCGCACGACGTCCCGACAGCCGAGGGCGAGGCCCCGGCAAGGTCCGGGGAATAAGGACGCCGCCCCATGAGCGCGACGGGGCCTGAGAACGGAAACGGCGTGGGGAAACATGTTCCCGTGCGCATGTGTGCGATTTGCCGGGGTAGGTTTCCCAAAGCCGGACTATCCCGATATGTTGATCGGTCCCGGGCGTCCGGCGGCCCGGCCCAGGCCGAGACAGCGCCGCCGCATCTGGTCCATGACGCAACGATGCGCATGGACGGCAGGGGGGTCTATGTCTGCGACAACCCCGACTGTCGGCTCAAATTCAAGAAATTCGCCGGGCGCGGCAGGAAACGTTAGGGAGAAGCCAAAGTGAGCAGCATTCGGGTGAAAGACCTCGCCAAGGAGCTTGGGGTCGGCAACAAGGAAATCCTGCAGTTCCTGCGCGAGGTGGGCATTCAGGCCAAAAGCCAGATGGGCGCCCTGACCGAGGAAGAGGCGACGCAGGTGCGCGCCACGGCGCGTTCGCTTGTGGGAAAAACCCAGGTCGTCGACACCGAGGTCCAGCCCGGGGTCATCGTCAGACGGCGCAAGCCCGCCCGGGAGGCCAAGGCCCCCGAACCGGACGCCGCGCCCGTCATCGAGACGCCTGCGGCCACGGACATGCCCCTGGCCGAAAAGCCCCAGGCCCCCACGCCCCCGCCCCCGGCCGAAACCGAGCCGGAACCCGCAGAGGATGCCGCCCCTGCGTCCGAAGCCGGAACCCGCCGGGAGAAACGCCCTCCCCGGAAGGCCCCTGTGGAGACCACGGCCCGGATCATC
>JAVHLG010000097.1 GCA_031082225.1 Desulfovibrionaceae bacterium
GGGGATGAGTACCAAAATCCGCAAAAGATTGCAAGTTAAGTTAGCGCTTATGGGGGCCGGGGGAAATGATTTCCCCCGGGCGGGGTTCGGGGCCCCAGCCCCTCAGCCCGAGAGCGCGGCCAGGGCGGCGCGGCACACGGCCAGGGCCGCCTCGGCGTCCTCGCTTTCAAAGGCGCGTCCGTTATTGGTGAAGACGGCCTTCCAGAGGTTTGCGGCGGGATCCTTGGGCCGGGCGTCGCGCAGC
Source organism: Desulfovibrionaceae bacterium (assembly GCA_031082225.1). Classification (GTDB taxonomy): domain Bacteria; phylum Desulfobacterota; class Desulfovibrionia; order Desulfovibrionales; family Desulfovibrionaceae; genus Desulfolutivibrio. Next base: position 245 of record JAVHLG010000097.1, read on the forward strand.
CGGAAGCCGTAGCCCCTTGCTTCGAGCAGGTCGGCCAGTTCCAGGGCGTCATTGACGTGGCGGGCGGGGTCGCCGGGCAGGGGAGCGCCCAGAAGCTCTTCCAGGGCGCGTTTCAGGGTCTCGCGTTCGGGCATGGGGAGTTCCTTTCTCGGCTGGCGGGGGCGTCCCCTGGTCTTTCGGGAGGCGCGAGGCCGATGGCGTATTTGAAAAGATCATAGAACACAATCCCAGCGAAAACAAACGGATGCCCCCGCGCCCGGACCGGGGATTTACTGCTTGATCCGGCCCTGGAACGTGCCTTTCGCGTCGTACATGACGGCGTCGCCGTTCTCCTTGCGGACGATCCGGCCTTGGTAGACGCCCTTGGCGTCGTAGATCCGGGCGTTTCCGTCCCGCTGCACGGTCTTGCCCTGGTAGCGTCCTTTTTCGTCATAGATGCGGCTGGTGGTGGTCTTGTCGGGTTGGGCATGGGCCGTGGCCGTCACAAGGATTGCCAGGATCATGGCCAGTACGGGTAACCGCATGGGTATACCTCCGGCGACTGTCGTGTCGCCCCTTCGCGTTCAGACCGGGCCTGCGCCTGCCTGGAAAGCGCCATCTGCGCCCGCAGGGGGAGCGTTCTTTCTGAACGCAACCACAGCTCATGACGATGGCGCCATCTGCGTCCACGGGGATCATCTCGGCCGGGGATTTCGTCACCCTGCCGGGCGTCACAGCCCTTTTCGCTCGAGAAGCCGCAGGACGAGCACGTAGGCAACGGCCAGGACCGCGATGACCAGCCAGTGGTTGAGACCCGTCACCCCCGGCAGGGTGATTTTGCCGTAGTCCCCCCAGGTATAGACCGTGGTCAAAAGCCAGTCGTAGGACCGGGAGAAGACCGCCGCGCCGACAAGCATGCCTGCGATGCCGAACAGGGCGTCGGTCCGGCCCTCGCCCAGGGCCCCGAGCGAGGTGCCCGGGCAGTAGCCCACAAGCCCCCAGCCCAGGCCGAAGATCAGGCCGCCCAGAATGTTGGCCCCCAGCACCGTGGCCTTGATGGACAGCTTGGCCAGGCCCAGGTCGGACAAGAGATACATGCCGACCATGGCCACGATGATGTGGGACAGCATGAACTTGACGATGGTCATGTCCTTGAGCCGCAGGGCCCCGAGCTGCTTGTCGTAGCGCAGCACATGGGCGCGTTGCAGCAGGAAGCCGAAGACGAGGCCGGTGCACAGGCCGATGAGCAGTTCCATGTCATTTCCCCCCGTAGACGAGGCGGGCCATGAGAATGCCGCCCAGGAAGAATCCGGCGGCGGACAGAAATCCGGACACGGACAACTGGCTCAGGCCGCTTAGGCCGTGGCCGCTGGGGCAGCCGTCGGCCAGCCTGGCCCCGAACATGGCGATGATGCCGCCGAAAAAGGCCGCCACGGCCCGCAGCCCGAGCCCAGGGCCGAACCGCTTTCGCCAGGAGTCGGGCACGGCCTGGATCTTGAAATCGCCGGACAGCTTCGCGGCCAGAAACGCCCCCAGGAAAATGCCCGTCACGAACAGGAACTGCCAGTCGAAGATGGGTTTTTCCTTGAGATAGTAGCTGAGGCTGGCCACCACGTCGGGAGAGACCAGGCGCTCCACCATGCCCGCGCCGCGAACGAACGTGGTCGAGGCCCCGAGGTATTTCCCCGTGACCGCGACGGACGCCACGGCCACAAGGCCGGAGAGGGCCCCTGCCACATAGGGATTCCAAGCCGTGGAGAATCGGCGCATGCGTGTCCTCCTGGTTTGTCGTGGAATGCGGTCCCAGCCTGTTTGCCGGGGAGACCTCATACCTGTCTCTTACGCCACGTCACAGCCCAGGTCCACCGCACGGCCGCCGCGATAGCGGGAAAGGCGCACCGTCCATGCCCTCCTGCCCGGGGAGGGCGGCCCACGAGACCCGACCCTGGAAAATCCGCGTACGGCTTGATCCGGATCAATGCGCCCACGGACCTTTCCGGGCACTGTGCATCCGGAGAATGGGCCAAAAGGGCCGAAACGACACGTCCGCCCGGTCACTGGGCGGCCAAGCCGGGAGGAAGCGTCATGTGGTCCGTGTTGCAGCGAATTTCGAAAAACCTCGTACTGGCCATCCCCGCCGCCATGATTCTGGGGTTTGTCTGGGGGCTTCTGGCCGATGTGGCGTGGATGAAGAACCTGATTTTGCCGTTCACGTTTCTCATGGTCTATCCCATGATGGTGACGCTGAAAATCAGCGAGGTCTTTTCCGGCGGCGACGGCAAGGCCCAGTTCCTCACCCAGGCCATCAATTTCCTGGTCATCCCGTTTCTGGCCTTCGGGGTGGCGCAGCTCTTTTTCCCGGACCGGCCGTATCTCATCCTCGGCATCCTGCTGGCCGGACTGGTGCCCACCAGCGGCATGACCATTTCCTGGACGGGGTTCGCCAAGGGCAACGTGGCGGCAGCGGTCAAGATGACGGTCATCGGGCTGACGCTGGGCTCCCTGGCCACGCCGTTTTACGTCCGGGCCCTGCTCGGGGCCGACATCGAGATGGATGTGGCCGGGGTCATGCAGCAGATCGGGCTCATCGTGTTTCTGCCCATGGCCGCGGGCTACGCCACCCAGCGGTTCCTGGTGCGGACCTACGGGCAAAAGACCTTCAAGGAGCGTCTTGGGCCGAGGTTTCCGGCCATGTCCACGGTGGGCGTCCTGGGCATCGTGATGATCGCCCTGGCGCTCAAGGCCGGAACCATCGCCGCCAATCCGATGCTTCTGGTGGAGATATTGACGCCCCTGTGCCTGATCTACGGGGTGAACTACGCGCTCTCGACCCTGCTCGGACGCTGGCTGTTGCCGCGCGGCACGGCCATCGCCCTGGTGTACGGCACGGTCATGCGCAACCTGTCCATCGCCCTGGCCGTGGCCGTGAACGCCTTTGGGGCCAGCGGGTCCGACGCCGCCTTGGTGGTGGCCCTGGCCTACATCATCCAGGTCCAGTCCGCGGCCTGGTACGTCAAACTGAACGGGCGGATCTTCGGCCCGGTTCCGGCGGCGGCCTCCCTGCAGCCTGCACGCGGGTGAGGCTCCATCCTCGCCAAAGTCACCATGTCGCTGCGCGCCTCTGCAGCCTGCACGCGGATGAGGCATTCCAGGTCCGAGAATCCGTGACGCATGACAAAAAGCGGCCCGGTCCCCGTATGGGGGCCGGGCCGCTTCATCGTGCGGGATATGGCGGCTATTCGGACTTGGGGGCCACCATGCTGATGTTGCCGCCCTCGACCTCTTTGCGGACGCTCAAGGCCACCTTCCACAGCACCGTGAGCACCAGGGCGCCGATGGCGAAGACCATGGACGACACGATGAGTTCCGGAACCGTGGGCAGGTAGGCGGTGACCTTCTCGAAGGGGTTGGGCGCGAAACCGGCCACGATGAGCCCCATGCCCTTGTCGATCCAGGAGGCGATGACCAGAAGGATCAACGCCGTCACCAGGGCCGGGCCCTGCTGGCGGATCTTGTAGGGGATGAGCATGGCCAGGGAGATGATGGCCAGCGCGGCCGCCGTCCACATAAACGGCACAAGCGTGGTGTCCCCGTCGAATCCCTTGAAGAGATACACGATGGGGGCCATGTGGCCGGGCATGTTGCTGTAGAAGGCAGTGAAGAGTTCAAGCAGGAAGAAGAACACGTTCACGCACATGGCGTAGGTGATGATGGTGGCCAGGGTGTTGATGGCCTTCTTGCCCGGGTCGAAGCCCGTGAGGCGCTTGACCAGAAGCGTCAGCAAAAGAAGGATGGCCGGGCCGGAGCAGAAGGCCGAGGCCAGAAAGCGCGCGGCCATGATGGCCGTGAGCCAGTAGTGGCGGCCGGGCAGGCCCGCGTACAAAAAGGCTGTCACGGTGTGGATGGAGAAGGCCCAGATCACCGAGAGGTAGACCAGGGGCTTGACCCAGGCAGGCGGCGCCATGTTGTTGCGGTAGGCCTGCAGCGACGTCCAGCCGATGATGGCGTTTAAGAACAGGTAGCCATTGAGGACGATCATGTCCCAGAACAGCACCGAATTGGGCGTCGGGTGGAAGATGATGTTGAGCATGCGCTGGGGCTGCCCAAGATCCACCACCACGAAGAGCATGCACATCAAGACCGAGGAGATGGCCAGGAATTCGCCAAGAATGATCATCTTGGAGAAGTCTTTGAAATGGTGAAAGTAGTAGGGCAGAACCAGCATCACCGCCGAGGCGGCCACGCCGACGAAGTAGGTCAGCTGGGCGATGTAAAAGCCCCAGGACACGTCGCGGCTTAAGTCGGTGACCACCAGGCCCTTGGTGAGCTGGAACATCCAGAAGCCCGCCCCCAGCCCAATGACGCACAGAAGGCCGATGATCAGGCCCCAGTAGCGCGGAGAGCCTCGAAGTGCTTTCTCGATCATGGCTTACCTCACATCAGGTAGTAGACGCTGGGGCCGGTGCCGGCGTCCGGTTTGCGGCGCAATGCGAACCGCTCCCGCAGAACCTTGCGGATGTCGGATTCGGGGTCGTCCAGGTCGCCGAAGATAAGCGCGCCGCCGGAGGCCTCCACGCAGGCGGGCATTTTGCCCATGGCCAGCAGTTCCGAGCAGAAGTTGCATTTTTCCACCACGCCCCTGGTGCGGGTGGGGAACAGCGGGTTGAAGTTCTTGATAAACGGCCTGGGATCCTGAAAGTTGAAGCTCCGGGCCCCGAACGGACAGCCCGCCATGCAGTAGCGGCAACCGATGCAGCGGTGGAAGTCCATCATGACGATGCCGTCGGCCCGCTTGAACGTGGCCTGGGTGGGACACACCCGCACGCACATGGGCTCTTCGCACTGGTTGCACAAAAGCGGGTAGACCCGGTGCTCCACGTCCTCGGCCAGATAGTGGCCGTGCTCGGTGGGGAAGGTTTCTTCGAAGTTGCCGCCAAAGAACCACTTGACCCCCTTTTTGCCGGGGATGGTCGGAACGTTGTGCTCCGTGTGGCAGGCCGTGGCGCACACGTCCACCAGTTCCTGGTTGAAGCGGGTGGTGTCGATGGCCATGCCCCAATGCTTGGCCTCCATCGGGGCGTTGTAGTCCGCCGCGGTGGGTATATCCATGGCGCCGGCCGGGGCGTCGCCCAGAAAGCCGATCCGTCCGGCTCCCAACCCGAGGGCGGAAACCGCGGCCAGCTTCAGGAATTTTCTTCTGCTGCTTTTCATTGATGGTCCCCTTTCAGAGGTTGTGTCCCGCGGGGGGGCCTAGTGACCGCCGGCTTCCTGGGAAACCGGGGGAATGGGCCCAGCCTGTTTGGGCGACAGGTTGTGGCAGTCCCAGCAGTAGGGCGACACGCCTACGGGGGTATGGCACCGGTCGCAGAACTTGGCCTTGTCCGTGTGGCATTCCATGCAGGTGTTGGTCAGGCTGATGTCGAACTTCTGACCCTTGGAGTTCTCGTAGACGTGAACCCCTTGCCGGACCACCTTGTCGCGCCACTCGTCAAGGATCTGCATGTGCCGGGCGCGCATGACCTCTTTGGCCTCGATGCACTCCGAGGCGTTTTTGGGGAGTTCCAGTTTGACCTCGAAAGGCGCGCTGCCCGCGTTGAAGACGAACGGGAAGAGCACCAGCGCCGCGAAGACGATCAGTCCGGGGATGATGTATTTGGCCTGGTACATGGCTATTCCTCCTCCTCATCCTCGAAGCCGGGGAGCGGATTCTGGCGTAAGTCCATGGTCCGTTTTTTCTCGCCGTCGAGTATCAGGGCGTTGCCCACCAGTTCATGCACGCCGCACACGCCGACGCCGGGGGCCCAGTAGTTGCAAAGGGGCGGCAGGGTGGCCCGGTCGATGGCGCAGATGCAGGCCAGGGTGTTCACGCCGTGGGTGTCGCGGACGTATTTGACCGCGTTGCCCCGGGGCAGTCCGCCGCGCAGGCGCGTCTCGGTGAACTCCTCGTTGTTTAGGCCCGCGCCGCCGCCGCAGCAGAAGGTCTGCTCGCGGATGGCGTTGTCGGGCATCTCGTAGAACTCCGGCACCACGTTTTTGATGACGTAGCGGGGTTCTTCCAGAAGGCCCATACCCCGGGCGGTGTTGCAGGAGTCGTGGTAGGTGACCTTGAAGTTGGCGTTGCGGTACGGATCAAGCTTGAGCTTGTTGTTTTTGATGAGGTCGGCGGTGAATTCCGTGATGTGCAGCATCTTGGTCCCGGCCGCGGCGTCGAATTTGGTGCCGGTGATGGGCGAGACCGGGGTTTCCAGGAAGTCGGCCGGGCCGTTCATGGTCAGCATGTACTGGTTGATGACCCGCCACATGTGACCGCACTCGCCGCCAAGGATCCATTTGACCCCGAGACGCTTGGCCTCGTGGTACATCTTGGCGTTGAGTTTTTTCATCATCGTGTCGGAGGTGAACAGGCCGAAGTTGCCGCCCTCCGAGGCGTAGGTGCTCCAGGTGTAGTCGATCCCCAGATACTCGAACAGGATCATGTACCCCATGTAGGTGTAGATGCCTGGGTCGGCGAAGATGTCGCCCGAGGGGGTGATGAACAGGATCTCGGCGCCCTTGCGGTTGACCGAGGGGTTGACCTTCACGCCGGTGACCGTCTCGATGTCTTCCGCGAGGAATTCCATCATGTCCTTGTAGGCGTGGGGCTGGATGCCCAGGTGGTTGCCGGTGCGGTTACAGTTGGCGGCGGGTTCGAGAATCCAGTTGATGTTGCAACCGACCAGGGTCAGAAGCTCCCGGGCCATCATGGTGATTTCGGCGGTGTCGATGCCGTAGGGGCAGAACAGCGAGCAGCGGCGGCATTCCGTACACTGGTAGAAGTACAAAAACCATTCCTTGACCACGTCGATCTCGAGCTTGCGGGCCCCGGCCAGCCGCCCCAGGATCTTCCCGGCCATGGTGAAGTCGCCGCGGTAGATGGAGCGCAGAAGCTCGGCGCGCAAAACCGGCATGTTCTTGGGGTCGCCGCCGCCGATGAAGAAGTGGCACTTGTCGGCGCAGGCCCCGCAACGCACGCACACGTCCATGAAGATCTTGAAGGAACGGTATTTCTCCAGGCGCTCCCGGAATCCTTCGGTGATGATCTCCTTCCAGTTCTCTGGCAGCTTCCAGTCGTCGTCCGTGGGCGACCAGACCCGGGGGTTGGGCAGGCCCAGGTATTTGAGGATATCCGGCTTGCCGGGATAGCTGAAATTGCCCGGTTTGAACTCCGGCGGCACGTCCATCCAGGAAGTGGGCGGCGTGCTGTAGTTGATCTTGATCAACTCTTCAGGTGGCGGATACTTGGCCATGATCGCTCCTTTTCACCAAGGGATAACTATGGGTTTGGGCGCTTACGCCTTCTTGTCCACGGGCAGTCCGGCCTCGATCATCTTCTCCCGGAAATCGTCTTCGTAGGCCGCATAGGAATGCGGCTTGATGGCCGGGTCGTTCCAGGGGTTGACCCACATCTGGCGGCGGCTGAAGTTGGGCATGTTGCGTGTGGGGCTTAAGAACACGCCGCCCATGTGCATGAGCTTGGAGAACGGGAAATACATGAACAGCACGCTCACCAAAAAGATGTGCACATAGAAGGAGATGTCGATGGGATCCTTGGGGATGACCGGATGGAGGGTCACCAGTCCCATGGTCAGTTCCTTGACAGCGATGACGTCCACCTTGGCGATGTAGCGCATCCACATGCCGGACAGGGCGATGGCCAGGATCAGGAACAGGGGAAAGTAGTCGGACATGATCGAGATGTAGTTGACCTTGCCGTCGAACACCCGGCGCAGGAACAGAAACAGGATGGCCACGACGAAGATCATGTCGGACTGGTACAGGACCGGAACCCCGATCTGCAGGATGCTGTCGAAAAATTCCAGCTTCAGGATGGGCATGGGCACCGGGTTGGTGAACAGGCGCAGATGGCGAAGCAGGATGAGCAGGAAGGAGTAGTGGAACATCAGGGCGAAAAGCCACAGCCATTTCGCGGAGTTGTATCCGACTTTGGGTCCGTCCTGCTGGAGTTGGACGGACGTGTTGCGGAAAAGCGACCGGAAGGTCAGGACTTCCAGGGCCATCCGGATCACTGTGCCGCTGGTGTTGTAGGGGTTGTCCCACGGATTGTTCTTGATCCAGGGAAGGGACTTCTGCTGCCCCCCGGTGGTCGGAATACAGAAGGGCACGGGGGTTTTGGCCCAGTTCAGGATTTTCGACAAAAATCCGAACAGGAAGACCAAAAGGGCCAGATATGGGATGTATATCCCAAAAAGACCCTTCCACCCGGCCTCACCGGCTCCCGCCCAGGCGAGCACGACAAGTGCCAGAACGACGAAGAAGGAGTAGAACGCTGCCATGGACCCTCACCTCGTTAAAAGTTTCACCGACAACGAAATCAGCTCTCCGGGGCCTCCGGAGCAAAGTCGCAAACGAGCCCCGCCCGCTTGAGCAGCCTGGAATATTGGGTGTTGATCTGGTCGATCCTGATTTGGAAGAGCTTTTCCCGGCATTTGCAATAGATGTCAAGGCAGATGAGCCCCAGGACGTCGATGCGCGACTCAAGCTCGAAAAGCTCGGTGAACCGGCCGTTTTCGCTGACGTCCTTCCACAGCGTGTCGCGGCAGGCCTGCTTGAGCAGATAAATGAAGGCCACGGCCTGGGCCGGGGTGAAGTCCTGCACGGCCCGCACCCGCACGATCTCGTCCAGGTGGGGCTCAAAAACCGCTGCCGTCGGGGTCTCGGAGGATTTGACCATCTCGTCCAGGACGCCGGTCATGCCGGTCTTGAAGCGATAGGCCACGGGATTGGCGAAGCGGTCTTTTTGTTTTTTCCACAGGACCGCGGTCTCAGGGGCATAGGTGGCCAGCGTCAGTTCGAACCAACGGGCCAGAATATCATCCTTTTTTTGGGCAAGGAGGGAGCTTGAAACCGTCATGCAATGTCCTTTTCTTCACAAACGTCTAACAGGTTGATTCCATACCAAAAACATGACAATTGTAAAGATGAAAAGGACACCGCCCGTCCTTTACGTCCTTTTTTTGCCGTCCGGGCGCGGCAGGAGTCGCCCGGACACCGTCTGTGACAGGCCTTGGGCCAGGAGGCAAGAAGATGGAGCTTTCAAGCGCGCAACACGGCATCGTCAGGGCCGTCGCCGAGTTTTCGGCCGTGGAGCGCTACCAGGGGGCCATGCCCCGCAGGCACACGTTTTTATACGATGAACGGGACATCAAGGAACTGGTGCGCGCCGATTTCCTGGAATGGATCAAGCTCACCTTTTCCTGCGGCAAGGGGCTCAAGGGCCTGCGCCTGACCGAGACCGGGCGCCGCATCCTGACGGGGGGGGCGTACCCCGGGGCTGACGCCGCCGATCTCGAACCCGAGCACCTGGACGTTTTGGGCGACACTTATCATCTGTCCAAGACCTCCCGCTATCGGGGCATCATGCCGGAAAAAAAGGCCCGCTTTTACGACCCCGACGATGTGGCCGACCTGTTCACCCGGGGCTACCTGCTGCGGGTGCGCATCAAGTGGGGCGAAGGCCGCAAGGCCAAGGGGTATATCGTCTCCGCCAAAGGCCTGCGCGTCCTGCGGGAAACCGGCAGGCTGTAGTCCGTTCCTGTAACGACACAAAACGCGCCCCCGGACGAACTGTTCGGAGGCGCGTTCTTTTTTTCACGCGACAGGCAGATGATTAATCCGCGAATCCCGCCCCGGTGATGCGGGCCTCAGGGGCCAGTTCCGCATCCCTCCCGGTCTTCCAGGACAGTTCCAGTGTGAATTTTTCCTTGTCCTTTTTCTGGGAAGCCTTCATGGATATGGACACGATGCTCGTAGGACGAAGGGTCACGCAGTCCTCGCCAACGGTCATGCAGATGCTTCCGGCCTTGAGGTTGGACACCACATCCTCAAGCCTGGCCACCACCTCGCGCAATTCCAGCATTCCTTCCATCTTCACCTTGTTTTTCGCCATGGATTCCTCCGTTTCGTTTCCGGGACAAGACCGGTGTGTTTGTGGGTTCACTCTGCGGCGCAAAGCGGGGACGCGGTCGTCTGGGGGCTCCAGACCACCACGGATATCTGCGTGGCCCGCCCCCGGGTCACCAGCACGGACCCTCCCCGGCGGGACACGAAGTCGGCCAGTTCCTGGATATCGGGATGCGGCGCCTCGAAAAGCCGCAGGCTGGCGGGGAAAAAACCGCCGTCGTCGGTCACCGACAGTTCCAGGCGGCCGGACAGGCGGCTGTGGACCTGGATGAGCAGGGGGGCGGCCGACCCGGACCGCGGCCCGCCTTCCCCCATCCCCAGGATGAGCCGCAGGGCGTGGCCCAGAAGATAGGCCTGGCGCATGGGCAGGTCGGCCAGCTCGCTTTCCGCGTCCACGGCGATCCTGGGACGGCAGGGAAGCGCCGTGTCCAGGCCGTCGATGATGTCGTTGAAAAATTCCAGGGTCCGGGCCAGGGCGTCCGGTTCCCGACCGGCCGTCGCTGCCGGGGCCTTTGCCTCTCCCGCACTAGGCGCTTCGCCGGGATCGGCCAGGATGTTGTCCAGGGTGCGGCCGCCGGGATCGTTTGCCGTTGCAGCCCTCCGCTCCAGGGGATCGTTGCCCAACCGCAGGGATCTGGTCATGGTCGCGCCGCCTTGTGAAGCAGGTTGTCCGGCCGCCGGGCCTCGTGTGGCGTCCATAAAAAACATACCTGTGTATCGTGAATAAAAATCATAATTTGAATATATTGTTGCTATTTATGCCATTTTGGAAAGTTCCGGACGCAACGCTCAGGGTATGGGCCGGGGGGGCCGTGCGGCCGCCTCGGCGGCCAGGGCCGCGTAATCCGCAGCCCCACGGCTGTTCGGGGCATAGGTGAAGATGTCCTGGCCAAACCCCGGGGCCTCGGCCAGGGCCACGTTTTCGTGGATGCGGGCGGCATAGGCCAGACCCGGAAAGTGTTCGTCCAGGCGTGCGGACACCTCCCGGCCAAGCCTGCGTCGGGCGTCGAAGCGGGTGAGCAGGATGCCCGCCATGGCCAGATCCGGGTTGATGCGGGAGCGCGCCGCGCGCAGGGTGTCAAGCAGGGCGGCCAGACTCGCAAGGGCCAGGAATTCGGCCTGCATGGGGGCCAGGGCCTCGGTGGCCGCGCACAGGGCGCACACGGTCAAAAGCCCCAGGTTGGGGGGGCAGTCGATGACCGCCACATCATAGCCGGAAAGCCCGGCCAGGGTGCGGCGCAACCGTTCCTCGCGGCCCGGGGTGGCGGCCAGCCGCGACTCCAGCCCGGCCAGGGCCAGAGACCCCGGCAGGAGATGGGGGCCCGGGCCGACAAGCACGGCCTCGTCCGGGGCGCATTCGTCCAGGAGGGTTTCGTACAGGCCGGGGCCTTTTTGGGCGGGAGCGTTATGGCCCATGGCCGTGGTCAGGTGGGCCTGGGGGTCGGCGTCGACCAGAAGCACCCGCAGCCCCTGCCGGGCCAGTCCCGCGCCGAGGTTGTGGGCCGTGGTGGTCTTGCCCACCCCGCCTTTCTGGTTGATGACCGCCAGGATCCGCATGTCCATGCCTCCCGGGAACTCCCGATAAAGTGCCTGATGTTGCCGCGTCCGAATTGCGGCCGCACGACGAAACCGTGACGATTGGGCGTCGGCGGTCAGTCGGTGCTGCCGCCCCGAACCCCGCCCGGGGCTGCCGCCCCGAACCCCGCCCGGGGCTGCCGCCCC
>JAVHLG010000098.1 GCA_031082225.1 Desulfovibrionaceae bacterium
GGGGGGAATGATTCCCCCCGGGCAGGGTCTGGGGCGGCAGCCCCAGGCATCCCAGCCCCGGGCAGGGTCTGGGGCGGCAGCCCCAGCGCCACCACCATGGAGGCCCTATGCGCATCAGTATCGAGATTGAGAAGCAGTTGAACGGCTCACGGCGTTCGTTTGCGTTATCGGCGCGATTCGCCACCAACGAGCGCCGCGTAGTGCTTTTCGGACCGTCGGGCTCGGGGAAATCGTTGACGCTTCGGGCCGTGGCCGGCCTGTTGCGGCCCGACGCCGGGATGATCCGCATCGACGACCGGGTGCTTTTCGATTCCAGGGCCGGGATCGACGTGCCGGTGCGGCTGCGCCGGGTGGGGTTCGTGTTCCAGGACTACGCGCTTTTTCCGCATCTGACGGTACGCCAGAACGCGGCGTTCGGGGTCAGGGGAGTGTTCGGGGGCATGACCAGGGAGATGCGGCAGCGGGTGGACGAGGTGCTGGAGCTTTTCGGCCTGTCCAGGCTGGCCGACAGCCTGCCCCGGGAACTGTCCGGCGGGCAACGGCAGCGCGTGGCCCTAAGCCGGGCCGTGGTCCCGAGGCCGGGGGTGCTGCTTTTGGACGAACCGTTTTCGGCGCTGGATCTGCCGCTACGGTCGCGGCTGCGGGAGGAGGTCAAGGAGCTGTTGGAGCGGCTGGGGATACCGCTTATCCTGGTGACCCACGACCCCGAGGAGGCGGTGCGCTTCGCCAATGTAGCCGTGCCGTACCGAAAAGGCGCGACCGGCGAGATCATCGATTTCAGCGACGCCGCGGCCGGGGTTCCGGAAACTCCCGGCCATGAAACCTGGCCCGGTTTCGCCGGGGCCGCAGACCGCCTGGTCCGGTGTACCTTCGATACTGCCGAGGCGTAGATACCGCTTCCCAGGGTCCACGCCCGGGCTTCCCTCTTGACGTCATACCAATTCGGTATATACATGGCGTATGCATGTGATCGCCAAGCCTGCTCTGGTCGCGTTCTGGACGGCCCATCCGTCCGCCCGGGAACCGCTTGAGGCTTGGTATCGGATCATGCGACAGGCGCATTTCCAAAATGTGGACGAGTTGAAAAAAACCTTTGCCAGGGCCGACTACGTGCAGGGATTCACGGTGTTCGACATCGGCGGGAACAAATACCGGCTGATCGCGGTGATCCACTATCGTCGGCAGAAGGTGTATATACGGGCGGTCCTGACCCACCGGGACTACGATACCGATGCCTGGAAACGGGGGAAACCATGAGCTACACCCATCCCGTGCCCGAACCGGCCGCCATTTTGCAGGCTTGGCTGCCTTTCAAACATCTGTTGGGCGTCACCACCGTGACCACGGAGGAGGACCATGCCCGGGCTCTGGCCCTCATCGACGTGCTCCTGGATGCCGTCCGGGACGACGAGAGCCACCCCCTGGCCGAAATCCTGGATTATCTGGCGGAGCATGTGCAGGCCTATGAGGCCGGGCAGGCGTCCATCCCCGAGGCCGAGCCCCGTGCGGTCTTGCGGTTTCTCATGGACCAGCACGGCCTGAAACAATCCGATTTGGCCGACTGCGCGCCGCAAAGCCGCATCTCCGACATCCTGGCCGGGAGACGCGGCATCAGCAAGGAGACGGCCAAACGGCTGGCCAGACGGTTCCACGTCAACGCCGATTGCTTCCTGTGATCAGCCAGCGTCATGCCCGCCACCGTACGACGGCGCGACACCTCTTTTGGAGATAGGCAGGGCCATGATCTCCGTGCTCATGCCGGTGCGCAATGCCGCCGCCACGCTCCCCGCCGCCATGGACAGCCTGTATGTCCAGACCTGGGCGGATTTCGAGATCGTGCTTTTAGACGACGGATCAAGCGACGGCGGCGCGACCCGTGGCGTGATCGCGGCGGCGGCCGGGCGCGACAGCCGGGTGCGGCCCTTTTATCTGCCGCACCGGGGCATCGCGGCCACCCTGGCCCACGGGCTTGGCCTGTGCCGGGGGGAACTCGTGGCCCGCATGGACGCCGACGACATCTGCCGCGCCGACCGCCTGGAGCGGCAGGCGGCCTTCCTGGCCGCCCGTCCGGACATCGGGCTGGCTGGCTGCCTGGCCGCCTTCGGCGGCGATCCGGAGGGCGCGGCGGGCTACAAGGATCACCTGGACTGGGCCAACAGCCTGACCACCCCCGAGGCCATCGCCCTGGAGCGTTTTCGGGAATCCCCCCTGCCCCATCCCACAGTCATGTTCCGGGCCGGACTGGTCCGGGAGCACGGCGGCTATGCCGACGGCCCGTTCCCCGAGGACTACGAACTGTGGCTGCGTTGGCTGGAGGCCGGGGTGCGCATGGCCAAGGTGCCGGAATATCTGGTGACCTGGAACGATCAGCCAGGCAGGCTGTCGCGCACGGACCCCCGTTACGACCCGTCCCGGTTTCATGAGGTCAAGGCCGGATACCTGGCAAGGCATCTGGAGCGGACCAACCCCTTTCATCCGGTGATCGAGGTGCTCGGGGCGGGCCGCATCACCCGCAGGCGGGCGGAGAGGCTGTGCGACCACGGCGTGGTCATCGGCGGGTGGTGGGACATCGATCCGCGCAAGGTGGGGAAGGTGGTGGGAGGACGGCCCGTGCGGCATCGCGACGGGCTGCCGCCCGCCGGGACGCGGTTTCTGGTGTCCTATGTGGCCAACCGGGGCGCGGCCCAGGAGATTGCGGCCTTCGTGGCGACGCGGGGGTATGTGCCGGGACGGGATTATATCGCGGCGGCGTAGGACGCCCGGGACGTCAGGACAACACGCCGCTTTTTGCCAAATGCCTGGAGTAGAAGCACACGACGATGAACAGGGCCACGCCTCCGGCCTGATACAGGAGCCCCGAGGGGTCGATGACCCGGGTGGGGTCGTTTTTGAGATAAAAGGCCGCCGAGGAGAAGAGATTGATGCCCAGGGCCAGAAAGAGCGTGGGCACGGCGGCCTTTTTGAGGCGAAAGAGCAAAAAGACGCCGATGATGGTCACCGCGGCCACGATATAGCCGATGACCATGTCGAAGGTGGTGAACCGGGCCACATAGGCCTGCTGTTCGGGGGGCAGGTCGAAGGCCCCGCTGGTGATGAGAAACACGGACAGGATGCTGTAGATGGAGCTTATGGCGTAGAACAGAAAGATGATCCACACGGGCAGCGGCCGCCGGGGACGGGTGGACATGTCGGGCCTCCTGTGGCGTCGCCGTGGCACGGCGCGATCTCGTCGTCAGGGCATCATGCCCGATCGTTGAACAAAGCACAAAGGGGTTTGCATGGCGGAGACGCCCCCGGTCGGCGAACCGGCGGCGGAGTGGAACGGACATCTCGACAACCATTGGCAATCGACGTAATATCGTTCGGATTTCCCACATCGGAGGCTCCATGGCGAAAATCCTCATCATTGACGACGACGAACAGATACGCCAGGTGTGCAGGCTGGTGTTCGAGGGCATGGAGCACGAGGTGCATACCGCCCCCACCCTGGGCCGGGGAATCGCGGCCGTCAAAGAGGGCGATTTCGACGTGGTGTACCTTGATGTGGACCTGCCCGACGGCATCGGCTTAAACGCCGTGTCCTCCATCACCGAGGGCGAGCGCGCCCCGGAGGTCATCATCTTCACCGGCGCGAGCTACCCCAACGGCGCGGAACTGGCCATCCAGAACGGGGCCTGGGACTACATCGAAAAACCCGCCACCGAAGACGTCATGACCCTGCCCCTGATCCGGGCCCTGCAATACCGCAAGGAAAAATTCTCCCACCACGCGCCCACCGTGGCCCTCAAGCGGGACCGCATCATCGGCCACAGTCCGGTCATCGCCAAGTGCCTGGACCTCATCGCCCAGGCGGCCAACAGCGAGGCCAACACGCTCATCACCGGGGAGACCGGCACGGGCAAGGAGCTGTTCGCCCGGGCCATTCACGAAAACAGCCCCCGGGCCGACGGCCCCTTCGTGGTCGTGGACTGCTCCATCTTGACCGAGACCCTCATCGAGAGCGTGCTCTTCGGCCACGCCAAGGGCGCGTTCACCGGGGCCGAGAAAAAAAGCGAGGGACTCATCCGCCAGGCCCACGGCGGCATCCTGTTTCTCGACGAGGTGGGGGAACTGCCCTTTGCCATGCAGAAGGCCTTCCTGCGGGTGCTGCAGGAACGCCGTTTCCGGCCGGTGGGGGCCAAGGAGGAGGAATCGAGCGACTTCCGGCTGGTGGCGGCCACCAACAAGGATCTTCCGGCCATGGCCGCCGAGGGACGGTTTCGCAGCGACCTGCTGTTTCGGCTGCACACCATGCATATCGCCATCCCGGCCTTGCGGGAGCGCGACGAGGACATCCGGGAGTTGACCCTTTATTACACCCACTTTTTCTGCCGCAAATACAACGTGCCGCTCAAGGGCTTCTCGCCGGAGTTTTTCGACTTCATGCTGGAATACGACTGGCCGGGCAACGTGCGCGAACTGGTCAACACCGTGGAAAACATCGTGGTCCGGGCCAGGCTCGACCCCACCCTGTACCCCAAACATCTGCCGTCTGAGATCCGTATCCGGGGGATGGGCGGCGGCAGGAAAAACGGCCAGGGCAACGGCCAGGGGGCGCTTGCGACGCCAGGTGAAATCGGCGACGCAGAGATCGGCGGGGCCGCATCCGTCGGCCAGGAACCGGGGGAGCAGGTCGAACTGCTCATCCCCTTCGACGACTACAAGCGGCAGACGGAAAGAAACTACTTCCAGGCCGTCATGGCCTCCTGCCAGGGCGACATCCGCCAGGCCTGCGACCTGTCCAAGCTCGGCAAGCAGAGCCTCTACCGCTACCTGCGCATCCACGGCATCTCCACGCGGTAACGCCCACCGGAGACACCACGCTGCGTCCCATGTCCCTTAAAAATGAAACGCCCCGCCCGCGACGGTCTCGCGGGCGGGGCGGAAAACCGCTTGGTTTGCAGCACGGCCCCGGGGTCAGCCCCGGTTTTCCCAGCCGTCCAGGACGCCCTGCCGGAAGATCGCAAACGCCTCGGCAAAGCCCTCCAGGGGCAGTTCGCCCTTTTCCCCGGTGCGCCGGTCCTTGGTCTCCACCACGCCCCGGGCCAGCCCCTTGCCGCCCAAAACCAACTGCATGGGAAAGCCCATCAGGTCGGCGTCCTTGAACTTCACCCCGGGCCGCTCGTCCCGGTCGTCGAGCAGCACCGCAATCCCCATTCCGGAAAGCAGGTCATGCAGTTCCCGGGCCTTGGCCATGGCCGTCTCGTCCTTGGGGCTCAGATTGAGCAGGGCCACCTCGAAGGGGGCCATGGGCGGCGGGAACACGATGCCGTGCTCGTCGTTATTTTGTTCCAGGCAGGCGGCCACCACCCGGGACACGCCAATGCCGTAGCAGCCCATGATGAGGGGGCGTTCCTTGCCCTCCTCGTCCAGGAACATGGCGCCCATGGTCGTGCTGTACTTGGTTCCCAGCTTGAAGACGTGCCCCACCTCGATGCCCTTGGTGAAAAGCAGTGGCTGGCCGCACTTGGGGCACATGTCTCCGGCCGCCACCTGGCGCAGATCCAGATAGCACTCCACTTTTACGTCCCGGGCCAGGTCAACATGGCGCAGATGCGCGTCCGCCGCGTTGGCCCCGGCGATCCAGTCCGAACGCCCGAAAAGCTCCTTGTCGGCATAGACCACATCCACGCCAAGGCCCACGGGTCCGGCAAATCCCACGGGGGCCCCCGTCACGCGGGTCACCACCTCAGGCGCGGCCAGTTCCATCTGCGTGGCCCCAAGCACGTTTTTCAGCTTGATTTCATTGAGTTCCCGGTCGCCGCGCACCAGGGCCGCCACCACCCTGCCGTCGGCCACGTACAAGAGGGTCTTTATGATCCTGTCGGCGGAAACGCCCAGAAAGGCGGCCACCTCGTCCACCGTATGCACCCCGGGCGTGGAAACGGCCTCGGCGGGCGGGCAGAAGCTGGCCGCCTCGGCCACATGGCACACGGCCTCGGCCTTCTCCAGATTGGCCCCGTATTCGCAGGCCGAACAGGCCACGATGGTGTCCTCGCCGGTTGCGGCCAGGACCATGAATTCATGGGAAAAACTGCCGCCGATGGGGCCGGAGTCGGCCTCCACGGCCCGGAACCTGAGTCCCAGGCGGGAAAAGATGCGGGCATAGGCGTCGTACATGGCGAAATAGCTTGTGTCCGCGCCCGTCTCGTCCTTGTCGAAGGAATAGGCGTCCTTCATGATGAATTCGCGGCCGCGCATGAGCCCGAACCGGGGACGTATCTCGTCGCGGAACTTGGTCTGGATCTGGTACAGGTTCAGCGGCAACTGGCGGTAGGAGCGGATCTCGTGGCGCACCAGGTCCGTGACCACCTCCTCGTGGGTGGGGCCCAGGCAGCATTCCCGGTCGTGCCGGTCGGTGAAGCGCAGAAGCTCCTTGCCGTACACGTTCCACCGGCCGCTCTCCTTCCACAAGTCCCCGGGCTGCACCGCAGGCATGAGCACCTCCAGGGCCCCGGCCCGGTTCATCTCCTCCCGGACCACGTTCGCCACGTTGTTTAAGGCCCGCAGCCCGAGCGGCAGATAGGTGTACACCCCGGCGGTGAGCTTGCGGATCATGCCCGCCCGCAAAAGAAGCTTGTGGGACACCACCTCGGCGTCGGCCGGGTCTTCCTTGAGGGTGGGGGCGTAAAACGTGCTTAGGCGCATGCGGATTCCTTTTTTTTCTCTTCGATGACGCGGTCGAGTTCTTCCATGAATCGGGCCAGAAGCGCTTCCTGGCCCTTCACCTTGCACACCAGTTCCCCTTTGCGGAAAATGACCCCCAGGCCCCGGCCGCCGGCCAGGCCGATGTCCGCCTCCTTCGCCTCGCCGGGCCCGTTGACCACGCAGCCCATGACCGCCACGGTGAACACCTCGGTCACCTGCCGCAGACGCTCCTCCACGGCCTCGGCCAGGGCCGCCAGATCGATCTCGGTGCGGCCGCAGGTGGGACAGGAGATGATCTCCGGTCCCCGGGAACGGATGCCCAGGCAGCGCAGAATCTCCCAGGCCGCGCCCATCTCGGTCACGGGATCGCCGGTCAAAGACACCCGCAGGGTGTCCCCCAGGCCCTCCCACAACAGGATGCCCAGCCCCACGCCGGATTTCACCGCGCCGCGCATGGGGGTTCCGGCCTCGGTGATGCCGATGTGCAGGGGATAGTCCACCTTGCGCGCCAACAGGCGATAGGCGGCGATGGTCCGGGGGACGTTCGAGGACTTGAGCGAAATCTTGATCTGGTCGAAGCCGCGCGCCTCAAGCAGGGCCACATGGGTCAGGGCGCTCTCCACCATGGCCTGGGGCGTGGGACCGCCGTATTTGCGCAGGAGCTCCTTTTCCACGGAGCCGCTGTTGACACCGATGCGGATGGGCGCGCCCCGGTCCCTGGCGGCGGCGGCCACGGCGTCCACGGCGCGCTCGCCGCCGATGTTGCCCGGATTGATGCGCAGGCCGTCCACCCCGGACTCCAGGGCCAAAAGGGCTAGGCGATGGTCGAAATGGATGTCCGCGATAAGCGGCACGGCAGACTGGGGCTTAATGTCGGCGATGGCCCGGGCGGCGTCCTCGTCGAGCACGGCCAGACGCACGATCTCGCACCCGGCCCGGGCCAGGGCGTTTATCTGGGCCACGGTGGCGGCCACGTCCCGGGTGTCGGTGTTGGTCATGCTCTGCACCCGGACGGGGTGGCCGCCGCCGATAAGAAGCGGGCCGAGCCGGATGGCGCGCGTGGGGCGTCTTTTCGGAATAAGGGATTCGTTTTCCATGGTCATGTCCGTGCGAGGAATCTCGCTAGCCCATTTCGGGGCCAAAGCCAAGGGCGCAGGCGGACTCCAGGCCCCCCGGCAACGGACACGCGCCTGGCGACGGACGCCTTGTCTTTTTCCACGGAACTGCTACGGAAAATGGGGGAAAGGAACGGACTTCCAGGCCGCCATGAGCACGTGAACCGTGGAAACCAACCACCAAGCGGCACGACGCGAGAGACCGTAATGATTTTCGACTCCCTGTTCAAGAAGACGGCAAAACCCGAGCCAAAGGACCGACGCCGGGCCTACCGGGTGTGCATCAAGGATCTCCAGGTGGTGGTGCACGGCCAAAGCGCCACGTTCTCGTTTACGGCCAAGGACGTCAGCGCCCTCGGGGTGGGGCTTCTGACCGCGGCCAAGGCCTTTACGCCGGGCATCCTCATCCAACTGGACATCAGGCAGGGCGGGAAGATCCTGGCCTCGGGGCTCACGGCCAAGGTCGTCCGGGCCGGGGGCGGCGTGGTGGGCTGCCAGTTTCAGGATATGACCAAGGTGCAGGAAACCATCCTGCACACCCTGGTCCTGGAGGAGCAGAAACGCCAGGCGGCCCGTCGCAAACCGGGCGACGCCTGCGTCCCGAATCCCGAAACCATGGAGGGTTCCCTGACCTTCGTGGACCCCTGGACCGAGGCCAAAAAAAAGAAAGGCTTTTTTCGCTGGAAGGGCTGACCCGCGCCGACCCGTCAACTGACCCGGACGCCGCCGGTACGGTTTTCCTTGGGACGGCGGACGTTGACGCCATGCAGGCCGCGCCGCACCATATAGAGAAGCTTCTTCGAGAACCGGACCACCCAGGCCCGATCCATCTTCTCCCGTACGATCATTGCCCGGGGAGACAGATCTTCCCCGGCCAAGGCTGCGGCCCGGTCCTGGCGGCGACGGCGGGCGTATTCCCCGAGTTCCTCCACCAGGATCATGGTCTTGCGGAAGTCCCGCACGGATTCGTTGATGTGGATATGATACGTTTTGTCACGATACAGGAGAAATCCCCAGCAATCGATGTTCGGCGCCTGATGGATTTCCAGATCGGGACGTTTTGCGGCAAAACCGTACAAGCGATCAAGCAGAACGGACATGGAACGGTCTCCCGCCGGGGCATGTTTCCCGGGGCGGCTCATCGCGCCGGGACAGGCCCGTCCGGCGTCTGCGGGCCATGCTGTAAGGTAGTCCCGTCCGGCGCGACGTCAAGTCCGGGGACCACCTTTCGACACTGCCTGTGGAAAGGCCGCCAACGCCTCCCCATGGCAAAACGCCCGCCGCCATTTTCCCAAATACATCCGCCGCCGCACGCCGATTCCCACATCGGAACCGTTGTGCGAAGCGCCCCCCCAGAAAATGGCCCCTGCCATTTTCCCAGACAAATCCGCCGCCGCACGCCGATTCCCACATGGGAACCGTTGTGCGAAGCGCGGAACACGGTTATGAAAACAGGGAAATCCTTGCAGCCCGACCGGCCGCAGGCCAAACGCCAAGGGAAAACGCCCCATGGATTACGACCACATCCGGCACGCGGTGAAAACCGGCGACAAAATCCTCGAACTGGCCCGAACCCTCAACCTCGATCCCGAGCGCCACACCATCAAGGATCTGGCCGACACCATCCTGCGCACCGCCGTGCAAAAAGACCTGCCGCCGGAAGACAACGACCCGGCCTGATCCCCGCCGCGCGCCACGCACGGACGCCGCGCCGCCCGCCTATTCCAGATCGATGATCACCGGCCCCTGGATATGCTGCATGGGGCGAGACGAAAACCGATCCTTCTTGATCTCCTTGCCATCATAGAGAATGCTCTCAATCGTGATGATCTTGCGCATCCAGACATCGTTCTCGATGGTCTTGGGCATGTCGCATTCGACGATCTTGGCCGTAATCTTGTCGATGTCCACTTCCTCGACATCGCTGAAAGAATATTCATGCGCATATTCTTCATTGAATCCAAAGCAATACGTAAAGCAATTCTTGACGTTCGGCTGAAAAAGCTTCTTTATCGGCTGCTTCTTGATCTCGCAGTTGATCTTGTTCAGACTGACACGCAGCTTTTCCTTCTCGTTGACCACAATATACACCACCGGACGGTTGCTTTCGAGCAAATCCTCTCCGGCGGAATGAATGTTGTTGTCCTCGCCGTGGAAGATGTATTCAATGTACCGTTCGCGGTTGCTTTCCTTGGCCTCGCGAACAATGTCCTTCTCGATATACGAATAAAAGATCCGCTGCCCGAACCCTTTGATCTCAATGCTGAATTTCATCTCCCGCTCCTTGCGCGTGCTGTTTGACCCTTTCTCGAATTCCGGAACCAGGAACCGGCCCGGGCGGCGCTCCCCCGCTCTCCGTGCCAGCGATGTCCCTTCGGCAACGGTGTAAAAATAAAATTTCTATCCTGAAACGACAGTCCGGTCAATTTTTCTGCGGCGGTCCACCATGGAACACTTTCCCGGAAACGTTTTCCGTCACGTCCTCTTCCACCCCGACGCCCACCCCCGCCGCCCTTTCCTTCACGGCATGATAGGCGTATTTTGCGGTTCATGAACGTCACGCCCGCGCCCCGACTCCGCCCACAGGCCTCGGCCCTGCGGTTTTCGCTTCCCGTCCTGCTGCTCCTGACGGTCCTGGCCCTGGCCGGACCAGCGCTTCCCGCCCGGGCCGACAGCATCCCGACCCCCGCCGCCCTGGCCCCGAAACTCGCCGCAGCCCGGGACGCCCAGGCCATGGCCGACGCCTTCCTGAACATCCCCTATGTGGACGACGCCACCCTTGACGAACAGGGCCGCTTCACCCTCTTCGAGCATCCCGAGGCCGTCCTGCCGTCGCCGGGCCTCAATTGCAGCGGGTTTACCCTGTCCGTGTCCCGGTTTTTGCTGCAAAAAAACATCGCCCTCGCGGCGGCCACGACCGACATCGGCAGCGACTCCGGCCCAGGTTCCCCAAGCGGCCACGACTGGGATTTCGGGTTCGACCTCATCCGCAACATCACACGCGACCTGCCGCGCCGGGCGATCCTGCCGGGCGGCGAGACGCCCGATCTCGACGCCGCAACGGGCCATGGCCTGCGCGGGTTTCCCATCGCCGACACGGCCGCCTGGACACGGGTCATGGCCCGCCTGCGGCCGGGCCATGTCTACCTGGCCAGCATCAGCAAGCCCGTCAAAACAAAGGGCTATACCCTGTTGCACTACCATGTGGGGCTGATCGTGCCCGGCCGAGACGGCGGGTTTTTCTTCTACCACGCCACGCCGAAATCCGGCTCCCACCGCATATCGCTGTCCGCTCCCGGGGGCGTCAAGCAGTTGCAGGAGCAGTTCCGGGACAAATCGCCCAATGAAAAACGCATCCTGCTGATCGAGACGCCACTGGCGGTGAAGTGAGGCGGCCGGGACCGGGCCTCCTGAAACGGTGCAGGGTCGGCAACGGCGGCCCTTCGCGGCCCCTCGCCCGCCCAGGCCCTATCCCCCACAGCCGCCATACCCCATCCAACGTCACCAACCGCGACGAACCGCCTTGTCCCCCCGTACTGTTTCCAGCCGCACATCGCCGCCATCCTTCCTCCTTCGCCCGGCCCTTGCCTTCATCGGCCGCCATACGTCACAACAACCCCCTCCAACCGCGGCGAACCGCATTGTCCCAGGCGGCGGAGAGCAAACGCCGGTTGGGGCTGCAACCTGGCGCGTCATGATTCTTTACGACCGCCCTTCTTTCTCCGCCTTTCCCATTCTGCTCATCCTTCCCCCGCCGCCCCGCCTGCCGGGGAGATCCTTTCCCTGGCCGCGCCTTTCCGGGCGCCGGGCGCGGCTGCGCAGCAGCGTGCCCGGCGTCCGGGAACGGGGGGTCCGGGGGGAATGATTCC
>JAVHLG010000099.1 GCA_031082225.1 Desulfovibrionaceae bacterium
GACCGTCCCCTGCCCCGGTACGATTTCCAGCCCGCCCGGACGGAAGGCCGACCGCCGTTCGCAGACGCCTGATCCAACTGCTAGCGGGCTTTTTTAGCGCCTTATACGCTTAAATTTGCATCTTAAAATGTTACGAATATTTAATATGTATAATTATTGCCTATCTCTTTGACCCAGGCAAAGAAGTTGATTATCAACATCAAAATCTCTTTGACGACGCCATGAACAACGCCATCGAAATACGCGGACTGCGCCACGCCTACGGCAGCCAGGTCATCCACCGGGGCCTGGATCTCGACGTGCCCCTCGGCAGGATCGTGGGCCTGCTCGGGAAAAACGGCGTGGGCAAGACCACGCTCATGAACATCCTCATGGGCTTCCTGCGACCCGCCGCCGGGCGCTGCCTGGTATTCGGCGAACCGTCCCACGCCCTCAGTCCGGAGATCAAACGCCGGGTGGGGCTTTTGTTCGAGGGGCACCTAGCCTACGACTTCATGACCATCGCCCAGATCGAGCGGTTCTATTCCCGCTTCTACCCGGCCTGGAACCCGGTTCGTTTCCATGACCTCATGGAGCGCCTGGGACTGCCTGCCAGCCACCGCATCCGACACATGTCCGAGGGGCAGCGCTCCCAGGTGGTGCTGGGGCTCCTCTTCGCCCAGGAACCGGATCTACTTTTGCTTGACGACTACGCCATGGGGCTTGACGCCGGTTATCGGCGACTTTTCGTGGACTATCTTGCGGACTTTGCCCGGGAGAAAGGGCGCACCGTGTTTCTGACCTCCCATGTCATCGAAGATATGCAACGGCTGGTGGACGATCTCGTGCTCCTGCGCAAAGGCCATGACGCGCAAAAAATGTCACTGGAAGACTTTATGCATCGCTTTTCATGCTACTCGATTCCTTGCCAGGGACACGAAATCCCCGCCAGGGACGATGTTCTCTTCAACGTGGAGCGGGCCGCCGGGGAACGCTACGAGGTCTTTTCCTTCCGCCCCGGCAACGAGGTGGCCACCACCCTGGCCGCCAGGGGCTTTTGCCTGGACGGCCTGCGCCGGGAGCCCATGGGCATCGAAGACGCCTTCGTCGGCTACACGGGACGGTATTGAGGATGCTTCGGGCGCTGCTTTTTAAGGAATGGCTCAAGGTCCGGGGCGTTTACGCCGCCGTTTGGCTCATGCATCTGGCCGCCGGGATCCAGGCTGTGGCGTCCCTGCGATCCCTGTTCGCCGCGGCCCATCCGGAAACCCTGTGGTATCAGGCCGCCGTGCTGGGCCATTTCCCCTTCGGGGTCTTCCGCCATCTGCCCTGGGCCGGGGCACTGGCTGTAGCTGCGGCCCAGCACCTGCCCGAAATGCGGGGCAAGCGCCTGCGCCTGACCCTGCACCTGCCCGTCGCGCCCTCTCTCGCCCTGGCCAGTTCCCTGGGGTTTGGCGCGCTGTTGTGCCTCGTCCCCGCCGCCTTCGACACCGCCGTGGTCTTTTTTTTCAGCCGCGACCGCTATCCGACGGAGATCGCCCTGGCCCATCTGGCGACCCTGGCCCCCCTGGAGGCGGCCGGACTTGCCGCCTATTTCGGCGCCGCCTTCGCCCTCTTCGAGCCTTCGCCGCCCCGCCAGGCGTTCATGCTGGTTCTGACGGCCATGGCCGTGGCCATCTTCCTGGTCCCGGCCCCACCCGGGGCCTGGGAGGGGGGATCGGCTGCGGCCCTCGGCCTGACCGTCCTGGCCGGACTGGCCGTGGCCCCGTTTCTGGGCATGGCCAGACAACGCCTCACCGGCAAAAACCAATAGGCCGCCCATGTCCATCTTGACCTTTCTCGCCAGGCAGGCCCTCTTGCTCGTCACCTGCCTGTGCTGCGCCGTCTGGGTTCCCGCCGCCCTGGACGCCCTGCTCGACCTGCGCATCGTGCGCAGCATGGTCTTGTTCAGCCCCGTGGCAGGCGACTTTTTGGTCCAGGAATACCTTCCCGCCTGGACACAGGCCGACCTGCCGCCGGAGACGGCCGCCCTGCTCGAACATGGCATGATCCACCGCCGGGCGGATGGCCGCGCCCTGTCCCGGACGGACTTCGAAAACGCCCTGCCCTTCCTGTATGCCGAGGGCATGCGCCTGCGCGGGCTTGTGCCCGTGACCATCGGCGACACGACCTACGACCTGGAGGCCCTGCGCCGGGGCAAGCTGATCCTTGGCCTGCGCCCCTCGGAAATCGCCCCCAGGCGCAACGATCCCGGTCTGTACGCCCTGCTCGATTCCCGCCCCGACCGGGTGAACCTGATCTTTCCAGAGGACCGTTTCCGGCTGCGGGACAGACTGGAATTCGTCAATGCCGACAGCAACGCCCCGGACAAGGCGCTCACGGACGCGGTCAACGCGGCCCTGGCCCGGGAAGGATTCGTCTTTCCGGCCACAGCCGCCTTCGGCCGGGACACCATCATCAAGCCCTGGGATGCGGGGTGGTTTCTCCTGGATTCGCAGGGGGGGCTATTCAATCTGCGCCGGGTGCGCGACGCCCCCCTGGTCCGTCGGGTCACGCTTCCCGGAGAGGCCCGGGCGGTCCATGTCCAGGTCCAGGAGACCAGGGACGGCGGGGCGGCGGCCCTGGCGGTCGGCAGCCGCAACGAGGTTTTCGTCCTGTATGCCGACATGTCCGCGCGGCAGTTGGCCTGCGACGGCTACGACCCGGCCCGGCACTGGCTCAAGGTGATTCTGGATCCCGTCAGCGAGACCTGCGTCTTCGACGACGAGGCCACAATCGGCGCCGTCCGGCGACCGTCGGGGCAGGACGGCCCCCTGGACCGCCTCAGTCGCAAGACGCCTTCGCGATCCGGCGGGCCTGGCCGGGCTGCAGCCTGGTTTCTCTCACCCCTGCGCCTGACGCTTCTGCCCGAGGATACGGGATTCCTCGCCCCGCGGCTGTCGATGGGTGGCGGCTGGTCCCTGTTCGGGATGGCGGTCTTCGGGCTGGTCTCGGCCGCCGCGACCTTTGGCCGGGTCGGCGGAATGCTCGCTACGGTTTCGGCTTTGTGCTGGGGAGCGCTTGGCGGTCTGGCCGGAGCCTGTGCGGCCATCCTGTGGCGGCCGGACGCCGCAGACGCCATGGACGCCTCCCCCCGCGACGAGGTGGATTGACCGCCGTGCACGGGGGGTCGGACATGGCTATTCGCAGGAGATGGCCGCGTCGCAGTACTTGCCCACGCCGTATTCCCGACGCCGGAAAAACTTCTCCGGCTCGGGGCCGATGATCTGCAGTTCCGGCTGCTTGTTCTGCATGGACAGGGCGATGTGCATTTCCTTGGTGCAGCCCGTGGAAAACGTGGCGTCCTTGCCCGCCCAGGCCGGGGGCACGGGCTGGCCCATCAGCTCGAAGCTTTTTTCGATGTCCGAATGGCTCTGGAAACGCCACACGTCGATCAACCCGCACCGCTGCACCCGCTCCCACATGAACATCAGGTCGTCGGCGTCCATGCCCTCTTCGAAATGCTCGGCCGGGTTGATGATGAACGTCCCGGTGAGACGCTCCCGAAGATGGGCGATGAAGGCGTTGACCACGGCGATGGCCTTCTGGGTCTGGCCCGGGATGCTGCCGATGATGGCGCTGTAGAACATGACGCTTTTCCCGGACAGCCGGGCCGAACGCATGCCCTGGATGATCTCCTCGGCCTTGGTTTTGATGTCGGTCTCGGTGAACTTGCGGACGCCCGGGGCCTTCGCCTTGATCTCCAGGTGGAACCGACCCTCGCCGTCGCGGCGGAAGCTTAAGATGTCCCGGGTGAACTGGTGGCTGGTCAGGAGCAGGCGGCGGTGGTTGAACTCCCCCTTGGCGATGACCAGATCCGCCTCCTTCCAGGTCCGGGCGAAGGTCACGCTGACCCGGTGCAGGTTCAGGCGTTCCCGGGTGCCGTCGGAGATGACCACCAGGGGGTTTTCCCGGATGATGCGCAGCAGCTCGTTTTTCCCGGCCCGGTTGTCCTCCAGGAAATAGGCCCCGGCCAGGACGCTGGTCAAAAGGGGATCCTCCTCGGCGTCCCAAAAGGTGGGGGCGTCGAAATAAAACCCCTCCTTGAGGGCCACGACCACCCGGTGCCCCATGCGCAAAAGCGTGCGGATAAACAGCACGTCGATGATGAACCCGCCCGAAACGTCGGGCAGATACAGGATCTTCATCTCTCCGTGGCGGTGGGGATCGACCAGGGTGCGCACGGCCTCGAAGGCCTCGGTCCCACCGGCCATCTCCTGGGCCAGATCCTCGCGGGTCGGCGCGACGCCCCCCTGCTCCCAGATGCGCGGCCAGCAGGACAGGGAAAAAAGCCGCCTGAGCTCCAGGCTGTTGAGCTCGAAGCGCATGTCCGGGATGGAGCGGCAGGACATCACGCTCTCGGGGCAGGCATACAGCAGATCCTTGAATTCCGGCCGCTGCACGAAGGCGAAGGCCCGGCGGTTGAGCTGGCGTTTACGCTCCCGGCTGGGGTCGTCCAGGCCGCTTTGGGTCAGAAAGATGGTATTGAGGCGTTTCATGAGCCGGGACGGAATGAGCGTGGGATGGGTCAAGGCCTGGCGGTACTTGTGCTCGCACAGGGACATGATCCGCTTCCTGGCGTAGTCGTCGACCAGGCAGTCCTCGATCAGGCGCACGATGCGGTCCCAGCGTTCGTTGTACTGGCGCAGAAGCGGCGGCTCCAGGCGCTTGTCCAAAAGATAGTTCAGCATCTCGTCGGTGCACGGCACGTACACCTGATCCTGCTCCAGGGACACCATGAAGCGCAACTGCTCCGGGGAGGCGTTCTTGGCCGGGTCGATGGTGTATTCGATGCTGTTTTCGGTCATGAAATGCAGGATCCAGGCATCAAGATACGGATCCTGTCCATAGCGGAGGTCCAGGGCCGAGGAAAACTGCCCCCGGGGGGACGAAACGGTGGGGATGGTCATCTTTGGCCCACAAAGCCTTTGCGCCGGAGTTTCTCGAAATAGGAGTCTTCGCGAAGGGTCACCAGGGTGATGCCATGTTCGGCCCGGGTCACTTGGATGCGGTCCCCGGCCCGCAGGGGGAAGCCCTCCTGGCCGTCGGTGGTCAGGTGCATGTCCGCGCCGGGATCCAGGGTGGTCACGGCGATGGGCGCGCCGGCAGGCAGAACCATCGGCCTCAGGTCGGTCTGGAAGGGGCACACCGGGGTCACGCAATAGGCGTCCAGGTCGGGATGCACCAGGGGGCCGCCGGCGGACACGCAATAGGCCGTGGCCCCGGTGGGGGTGGCCACGATGAGTCCGTCGGCGCGCAGATCGCAGACGAATTCCCCTCCGTATTCCAGGCGCAGCTCCACCAGCCTGGCCATGGTGCCGCGTCCGATGACCGCGTCGTTGATGGCCCTGGTGGCGAACGCCCGCTCCCCGTCGCGGACCACGGACACGTCCAGGCACATCCGGGTGACGCTGTGGAAGCCGTTTTTCAGGATGCCCAAAAGGGCCGGTCGCCAGTTTTTCGGGCCAAGGGAGGTCAAAAATCCCACGCGGCCGAGGTTGATGCCCAAAATGGGCAACTGCCCCACCTTTGTTTTGCGGGCCTCGCTCAGGAGGGTGCCGTCGCCGCCAAGGAGGATGGCCAGGTCGGGTTCCCGGGCCGGGTCCGCGCCCCGGCCGCGCGGCACGGGCCATATGGCGGGGTCGGTCTGGCTCTCGCGCAACAGCGTGGCCACTCCGGCGTCGGAGAGCCAGCCCGCGATCTCCAGGGCCAGGGCGTGGGCCTTGGGGGCGTCGGTCTTGTAGACGAGGAGGATGCTTGAGACTGCTGACGACATGGGTTTGTTTTCCTTGCCGCCGAGTGTATGATAAAATGACCCGCCCGGGAAGAGAGGCGGCGGGCCCTTTTCAGGCCGCCCGGGGTGGACGCCCCGGAAATCCGACATGGTTTTTTTGACGCCTGCGGGCTAAAGAAGAGGCGGGGTGTCGCCGATAAGAGACAACGGGAGAGGAGGAAAAGACCGTGTCCGCCACAGCCTACGACGTCCGCAACATGCTGCGCACCTACGGCAAGCAGGCCACCACCGCCCGGCGGTTGGCCCGCTACCGTCGTATGCTGCGCGCCGCCGGGGGCGAGGACGAGGCGACCATCTCCCGGGAGGCCAAGCGGCGCGAGCTTGTGGAGCGGGTGACGGCCGAAATCATGGAGAACCTCATCGTCACCGGCAGCGAGAATCCCGTGGTGGCGGACATCAAGGAACAGATCGAGGAGGAGTTCGGCGAACGCTTCCTGTACGCCTATCCTCCCGAGGAACAGGACTTGCAGATATTCGTCCTGCGCGACGCCGTCCCTCCCGTGGAGCTGAGGGGGGAGGAGCGGACCATGTTTCTGCAAAAGCTGTGGGCAGTGGCCCTTGAAAAAGTCGATGAAACCATGCTCTAATCTTTCATGGGCGTGTGGCCGATAAGATGTGCAACCGGGGCGAGAACCCGGGAGGGGGCGGCATGGATATCAATGAACTCTTCGGAACCGGAAAGGCCTATGGGCAAAACCGCGTGGGTTCCGGGCAGACGGGGCAGGTCGCCGGATCTGGCCGGGACGCCAAGTCCGCGCGGACGACTGGGGCCTCGGACACGGTGACCTTGTCGGGCAACGCCAAGCTCTTCTCCCAGGCCGTGCGCGACGCCCAGAACGCGCCCGAGGTGCGGGTGGAGCGGGTGGCGGAGCTCAAGGCCCAGGTGGAATCCGGCGAATATCAGCCCGATTCCCACAAGATCGCCGAAAAAATGCTGCTGGCGGAAATCGACCTTCTGTCCTGACCCGTCAACATCCCTTGAAACGACCGGAGGCGTCTTTCCGAAAGGAAGGACGCCTCCGTTTCGTCGGACCGCTCAAAAAAACGCCTTCGCCGTGTCCGCCACCTCGATGTTCGCAGGATCCCGCAACGGGTACGCAAAAAAGCGCATCGCTCCCACCCCGCGCCATGCGTGACAGAAAAAGCCCGGCTTTCGGCCGGGCTTTTTTCCATTTCATGGCGTGCGCCCTAGCGCATGCCAAGGCCTATTTCTCCCCGGATTCTCCGGAGGATTCGCCGGATTCACCGGATTCGGCGGATTCGGACGGTGCCCCATTATTGCCCGCCGCCGCCCCGGGCATGTAGTGGGCGGGATATTTCGCGTCGGTCTGGGGAATCTGCAGGCCCACGCGCGTTTCGTAATTGATGACCAAGGGGCCGCTCAAGTTCAGGGTGGTCCGTTCCGGACGCCCCACGGGGATGCTCACGGTGACGAACACCGCCACCTTGCGCCGGTCGTCCACCCCGAGGATGCGGCGGTCGGCCTCGCCCACCACCACCTCGTATTCGGTCATGAAGCTGTAGGGGTCGGCCACCAGAAACCCCAGCTTGGGATCGTCCATGCTTTGCAGCAAATGAAACGGCGAATCCTCCTTCAAATGAATGAGGGTGAATTCCTTGTGGTTCTCGAAACCGATCAGCCCCCTGGGGAAACGGATCACCCGTTCAGGGGGCACGACCACCTCGCCCACCCGGGACTGGATCACTCTTTCGTTTTCTTGTGCCATATGTCCGCCGCAGCGAAAACGTCCTGATCGCTTGTCTGCATGGCCTGCCGGTTCTGCTCCAGAACCCGCAGGTACACCTCTTCACGATAAACCTGCATGTCGTGCGGGACGTCGAGGCCGATCTTGATCTGCTTGCCCTGTACGCCGAGCACGGTGATCTTGATGTTGTCGCCCAGGTGCAGGCTTTCCCCCGGGCGTCGGGTAAGTATGAGCATCAATGCCCCGTTGATGGAAACAGGTTGCGCGGTGGCGCGTGACGCCGCCGCGTGACAGCATGTCTAGTCGCCTGATGCGAGCCGTGTCAACACAAACGGGCGCCTTCCGGCGATTTCCCCGGCCCGTCCCCCCAAAAACTTCGCGTCCCCGGCGACCCCTTTAGATATAGTTCATCAGGCTCAGCTTCATGATGGAGGCCGAGGACTTGAGCACCGACTGATAGGCCAGCTCCTGCTGGGCGATCTTCACCAGGAGCGCCGCCAGGTCCACATCCTCCACGCTGCTCACCTGATCCGCGACGTTGGCCTGGAGGTTCTCCAGGAAGGTGTCCGCCGCCGTCAAACGGTTCTCCCGGCCGCCCACGTTGGCCGCATAGGTCAGGATGGCTTCCTGGGCGTCGCTCAGGTCGGCCAGGCACTGCTGACAGCCCGACTGGTTGTTGGTCTCAAGATACCCCACCAGCTTGCCCACGGTCTCGAAGACGTTGGCGGACAGGCTGCCGTTTATCGTCACCGCCTCATAGCCGCCGTCCCCCGAGGGGTCGGCGTAGACGCCGCCGAAGATGTCCTTGCCCACGCCGTTGATGGTCACGGTCTGGTTGGCCGAAATCTGCACGTCGATGGCCGCCGTGCGCGGCCGCACCACGAACTGTCCCCCGACCGGGATGGTCGCCCCGGTGGCGCTGTCCAGGGACAGGATCCCCCCGGGGATGGGCAACAGGGCGCTGCCCGAGGCGATGGTGCTCGAGGTGTGCCCTTCGGACCAGGTAATCCCGCCGTCGGAGCTGTAGGAATAGGTGAAGCTGGCCCCGGAGGCCGACAGGTCCACGGCCTCGTCCACCCGGACCACGACATTGTTCTTGAAGGTGCCGTCGGCGGTTCCCGTAACGCTGGTGTTGTACAGGGGGTCGACCTCAGAACCGTCGGAATCGTCGCCCTGGTAGACGGCCGTGGGGCGTATCCACAGCCATGTCCCGTTCGTGTCGTTTTCGTCCTCGCTGGCGGTGACGCTGGCAGTGGCGTCCAGGTCCAGGGTGACGGAATCGCCCAGTTGCAGGCGCACCTGCCCGGCCGGGGCCGTGGCGCTGTAGGTTCCCTCGGTCCAGGTCGCGCCGCCGTTGGTGGAATACCGGAAGGCCGGAGGCGGCACGTCCGAGAGGCTTCCGGACTCGGAAAACTGCACCAGGATGGTGGAGTCCGAGTCGCCGTTTATGGTGAAGGAGGTCTCGGACAGGGCCTCGTCGTTGGTGGTCATCCACAGGGCTTCCTTGAAGGCCGGGGTGTCGGTCTTCTGGCCCGCAAAGATGGAACTGCCCTGATAGGTGGTGTTGGCCAGGGAAATGATCTGCTGGAAGAGCTGGCGCAATTCGTAGCTGATCTGCTCCCGGTTGGCATCGGTCATGGTGCCGGTTGCGCCCTGTTCGGCGAGTTCCTTGATGCGGGTGAGCACCGTGCTCACCGAGGTCATGGTTCCGTCGGCCAGACCGAGCCAGCCCTCGGCCATGGAGATGTTCTCGCGGTATTGGGTGAGACCGGACAGGGTGTCGCGGCCGTTTAAGACCCGCACCGTGCCGATGGGATCGTCGGACGGCCTGTTGATCCGCTTTTGGCTCGACGACTGGATGTTGGACTCCATAAGCTGGGACAGGGCGGAGTTCATATTCTGCAGGGCGTTGGAATACAGCCCTCTTTGCGTGACGCGCATGATCATGACGCAATGCCTCCCCGGATCACGACTTCATCCCGAGAATGGTTTGAAACATCTCGTCGGCGGTGCTGATGAGCTTGGCCGCCGCCTGATAGGACTGCTGGAACCGGATCAGGCTGGACATCTCCTCGTCCAGGTTCACGGCCGACACGGAGTCCTGACGCGCGGCCAGTTCATCGGCCAGGGCGGACTGATACAGGTAGTTGTACTTGGCGTTCTGGGTGTCCACGCCAACCAGCCCCACCAGGGAATTGTAGTATCCGGACAGGGTCTGGCTGGTCTCCCCGCTGGCGAAGGTGCCGATGGACACGCTCTTGGTGGACAATCCGGCCAGGGACAGGGCCGTGGTGTTGTCGCCGGTGTTCATCTCCCCGGCCCCGTTGACGTGGCCCGCGTTGAGGTAATTCAGGTTGTTGGCCACCACGGTGTTGACGACGGCGTCGCCCGGCGTGGATCCGGTGAAAAAGGTGTTGATGCCCAACGCCGCATAAAGCCCCGAGGAATCCTCGCCGAAGGCGAAGGTGCACCCGGCCCTGGCGGTGACGGACAGGGCGCCGTTGACGACCTGGGCGGTGCAGAAGCTTCCGAAGGTGTTGTTGATGGCGTCCACCACGTCGTTTAGGCTGTGCACGGACGGGTCGAAGGGCTGGGCCCCCGAGGCCTGGGAATCGAAGTCCAGGTAGCCGAAGGACGCCGCCGAGGCCAGGTTTCCGGTGGCCGAGTCGTAGAAATACATGCTCATGACCCCGGATTCGAGCTTGTCCCCGAAGGCCAGCCCCGAGGACGGGCTGCCCAGGGGGATGTCCGCGCCGTTGACGCTGTCGGAACCCTGGGCATAGGAGAATGCGGACAATCCCGCGCCCTGGGAGTGGATGCGGTTGACCTCCCACACCAGGCTTTCGGTGAAGGCCGCCAGGCGGTCGCGGTAGGCGCTGACGTTGACGTCGCGCACGGTGAAATAGCCATCCAGGGAGCCGCCGGTGATGCGCGCGGTGTTTTCCGTGCCGTTGGCGTAGGTCTGGGGGGTGACGTTTATGGCCGTGCCTGCCGACTTGTACCAGTAGACGGCCTTTTTCGGGACCAGGGTGAAGGTGTCCCCGGCGCTCAGGTCGCCATTGGCCGGAGGATCGTCGGGGTTGGTGGTCGAGCCGAACCAGATGTCCAGTTCCCCGACCCGCACCTTGCCGTCCTCGGGACGGGCCGAATAGAGGATGTCGACGCCGTTTTCATCCTTGAGCCAGGTCTTGCCGCCATCCACGGACACCCGGAAGGTGGCGGCCCCGGCCCCGCTGGCCACGGTCCCGGGATTCACCACCTGCAGGGTGTATTCGTATTCGTCCGTGCCGTCGTAGTAGGCCTGGCCGTCGAAGGTGGAGGTCTGGGTGAGCTGCTTGGTGGTCTTGCCCTGCTCGAAGGCGAAGGTAAACGTCGTCGTGCCGTCCACGATGGTGTGGCCGGCCTTGGTCATGATGGTGATGTCGCCGAAGCCGTTGTCCACGTACTGGATGTCCACGATGGAGGCCAGTTCACGGACCTTGACGTCGCGCAGGTCGTAGAGGGAGTTTGGATTGTTGGCGCCCTCCACGGCATACTGGTCGATCTGGCGGTTGAGGTCTGCGATCTCCTGGGCCAGATTGTTGATGCGGTCCACATCCTGGGCGATGTAGTCGTCCATCTGGCTTTGAATGGAGG
Source organism: Desulfovibrionaceae bacterium (assembly GCA_031082225.1). Lineage (GTDB taxonomy): Bacteria > Desulfobacterota > Desulfovibrionia > Desulfovibrionales > Desulfovibrionaceae > Desulfolutivibrio. The sequence continues at coordinate 11,155 of JAVHLG010000099.1, forward strand.
CCAGATCGGAATCCACCTGGGCGATCATGCTCAGGAGGTTCTGGGCGTCGTCCACGACCACCTGCCGCACGGCGCTGGTTTCGGGGTTCAGGGTCAATTCCTGAAGATCCGCGAGAAACTTGGACAGGGCGGAACTGATGCCGCTGGTGTTGGCCTCATTGAAAAGAGACTCCACGCTTTGCAGGGCGTTGTAGGCGGCCTCGTAGCTCGACGCCGTGGAGGACTTGTCCAGG
>JAVHLG010000009.1 GCA_031082225.1 Desulfovibrionaceae bacterium
TGAACCGTAGTTCCATCGACGATTCGAACTCGAAAATTATTATCGCCCAGAACTGGATGATTCTGAGCAAACCACTGATTTTTAACCTCATTAGCCATCCAGCGAAACCATTCGTTAGCAGCGGCAAGTCGTTTCATAATTGCTACATCGCTAACTTTTGCCAGTCCAGTCTGGTTTGCTAATACGGAGGTCATCCGCAGCGAATTGCCTTCTGCAATATGCATTAAAAGTACACGCAATAAAACTTCAGGGCTTGAGAATCTACGCGCCCGCGAAAACGCCCCAAACTCTTTGGCTTTTTCTTCCCACCCAGCAGGCAAAAAGGAAAGTAGTTCCTGCCAGCCATCCCTGTCCAACACTTGACTATATCTTTCCATGGCTCACCCCCTGTGGGGATGAGTACCAAAATCCGCAAAAGATTGCAAGTTAAGTTAGCGCTTATGGGGTCCGGGGGAAATGATTTCCCCCGGGCGGGGTTCGGGGCGGCAGCCCCGACGACGCGTTAGCCGCCCAGGTAGGCCTTTTTGACCATGGGGTCGTGTCGCAGTTCCTCGGAGGCGCCCTGGGCCACGATCTCGCCGGTATCCAGGACGTAGCCCCGATGGGCGAAGTCCAGGGCCACCTTGGCGTTTTGTTCGACGAGCAGGATGGTCATGCCCTCTTCATTGAGCTTTTTGAGGGTCCGGAACATTTCGTACATGAGCAGCGGCGCCAGTCCCATGGACGGCTCGTCAAGCAGGATGAAGTCGCATCCGGTCATGAGCGCCCGGCCCACGGCCAGCATCTGCTGTTCGCCGCCGGACAGGGATTCGCTGCGCTGCTTGCATCGTTCGGACAGGCGCGGAAACAGGGTGAACACCCGCTCCAGATCCCTGGCCTTGTCCTCGGGGCTATCCTTGCGGGCATAGGTGGCCAGGTTCAGGTTTTCCATGACCGTGAGGTTGCCGAAGATACGGCGGCCTTCCGGGGCCAAGTCCATGTGCAGTTTGCGCACCACGTCATGGGTCTCGACGGAAAGCAGGCTTTGCCCGTCGTAGCGGATGTCGCCCTGGGTGACCTTGGGGGCCTCGGGGGGCGGCAGGCGCATGATGGTCAAAAGCGTGGTGGTCTTGCCCGCGCCGTTGGCCCCGATGAGGGTGACGATCTCCCCCCGGTCCACATGAAAGGTGATGCCGTGCAGGGCCTCGATGTTGCCGTATTTGACGTGCAGATTTTCGACGGAAAGAAGCATGCTGTGGTCCCGTGGCGCGCCGTCTGGCTGTGCGGCGCGTTTTCCAGCTTGAGTGATGGAGGTTGTGTCCCCGGCCCGGCAAAGGCCTGTTCCGGGACCGGCAATCCAGCCGGGTCGGGGTCCGCCCCTGACTCGTGAGGCCCAGCGTCAGCCAGCCTCATACGAACGAGGCACGTTCCCTGCGACGCTAGATGGCGTCGTCTCCCAGATAGGCCTTGATGACCACGGGGTTCTCCCGAATCTCCTTGGGCGTGCCCTCGGCGATGGTGGCCCCGAAGTCGATGACCTTGATCCAGGTGCACAGGCTCATGACCACGTCCATCTGGTGTTCGATCATCCAGATGGACAGCTTGAATTCCTTGTGAATCCAGGCGATGAGCTTGATTAAGCCCTCCACGTCGGCGGAGTTGAGGCCGGCGGCGGGCTCGTCGAGCATGAGCAGATCGGGTTTGGTGGACAGGGCCCGGGCGATCTCCACCCGGCGCTGGATGCCGTAGGGCAGGTTGCCCGGCAGTTCGTCGGCGAATTGGGCCAGATCCAGGGCCTCGAGGATCTCCATGCCCCAGGCGCGCATCTCGGCCTCGCGGCGCAGGTAGCGATTGGAGCGCACAAAGCAGTCCCAGAGGCTGTACCCCAGATGATAATACTGGGACACCAGGATGTTGTCCAAAACGGACATGTCGAACCACAGCCGGATGTTCTGGAAGGTGCGGGCGATGCCCAGGCCCGTGACCTTGTGGGGCTTAAGTCCCCGAGTGTTTTTGCCCTTGAAGACAATGTCGCCGCAGGAAGGCTGGTAGAATCCGCTGATCAGGTTGAAGACCGTGGTCTTTCCCGCGCCGTTTGGGCCGATAAGCCCCATGAGTTCGCCGCCCGTAAAGGTGACGCTGAAATCGGTGACCGCGCACAGGCCGCCGAAGTACTGGGTCATGTCCTTGACTTCCAAAAGCGCCACGAGCCCTACCCCTTCAGTCTGTAGAATTTTTTCAAGCCGGGGAAGATGTCGGACAACTCGCGGTTGCCCATGATTCCCTCGGGACGAAACTGCATGAGCAGCACCAAAAGAAGCGGTATGACGATCCACTTGATGATCTGCAAGGGCCGAAGCGCCTCCATGAGCAGGGTGATCAGGATGGCCGAGAGCACCGAGCCCGACAGCGACCCCATGCCCCCCAGATAGACCATGACCATGACCTCGGTGGATTTGAGGATGGTGAACGATCCGGGGTTCACGTAGCCCAGGACGTGGGCGAAAAGCGCCCCGGCGATGCCCGCCAGCCCGCAGGAGACCATAAACGCCGTCATCTTCACCTGGTTGGTGTTCACGCTCATGATCTCGGCCGCGATCTCGTCCTGGCACACGGCGTTGACCCCGTTGCCCAGGGTGGAGAAGATGAAGCGGCGGATGAGCCAGACGGAGAACACCGTGCCCAGAAAGACCCAGATGATCATCCAGGGCAGATCGGCCGTGGTGTTCATGGCGGCGGTGACCTTGCTCATGCCCATGAATCCCCTGGCCCCGCCGATGGCGTTGATGTTCTCGATGGTGCTTTTGACGATGTAGGCGGCGGCGATGGTGATGATGGCCAGATAGTCGCCCCGGGTGCGAAACGACGGCACGGCCACCAGAAGGCCCACCAACGAGGCGGCCACCCCGCCCGCGACCAGGATGAAGGGGAACAGGAACACGGCCAGGTGCGGGGGCAGAAGGGCCTCGCCGAACACGGAGCCCTCGGCGAAGAGCAGAACGGACAACACCGAGGACACGTAGGCCCCCACGGCCATGAATCCGGCGTGGCCGCAGGAGAACTCGCCCATGTTGCCGTTGATGATGTTTAGGCTCGACGACAGGATGATGTTGATGCCCATGAACATGAGGACCGACTGCCAGTAGACGTTCATGGCCCCGGTCATGGACACGAACACGAGAACCGCCAAAAGCAGGGCGAGGAGCGCGGGAATGGTATACTGTTTCATCGTTACCCGGCCAAAAGGCTAAATCTTGGTCCGTCGCGCCACACCGAAGAGTCCGGTGGGCTTGACCGACAAAATGAGGAGCAGGATGGTGAACGCGATGAGGTCACGCAAGGTGGAGGGGAAAAAGGCCACCACCATGATCTCCACGAACCCCAGAAGAAAGCCTCCGGCAAAGGCCCCCCGAATGGAGCCGATGCCGCCCACCACCGCCGCAATGAACGCCTTCCAGCCGATGAGCGCCCCCATGTAGGGGTCGAGCACCGGATAGGTCACGGCGAAGAGCAGTCCGGCCAGACCCGCGAATCCGGAGCCCAGGACGAAGGTGAAGACGATGACGCTGTCGGCGGGGATGCCCATGAGCGGCACGGCGAACCGGTCGTAGGAGATGGCCCGCATGGCCATGCCGATCTTGGTCTTGACCACCACGAAGCGCAGGAAGAAAAAGGCCAGGATGGCCACCAGGATGACGCCCATCTTGACGTTGGTGATATTGACCCCGGCGATGTTGTAGACCGTCGTGGGAATCAGCGTGGGGAAGCTGCGGCGGCTGGCGCCTAGAAGGGCCAGGTTGGCGTGCTCCAGGATAAGCCCGCACATGAGCGCGGTGATGACCACGTAGAGGCGGTTGACGCCCTTGCGGCGAAGCGGCCGGTAGGCCACCCGCTCAAGGGTCACGCCCACCACGGCCGTGAGCATCATGGTCAGGGGCACGGCCAGGGCCAGGACCAGCCAGCCGGGCATGCCGGGAATGATCCCGAACTTGCCCAGAAAAAGCATGCACACGTAAAAGGCGATGTACGCCCCGACCATGAAGATGTCGCCGTGGGCGAAGTTGATCAGGAGCAGTACGCCGTAGACGAGACAGTACCCCAGGGCGATGAGGGAATAAAAGCTCCCCCACTGCAGGGCATTGAAGATATTTTGGATAAACGATTGCAGCAACGGCCTGCCCCCCCGGCGATGGGATGACGGTCACGACCCGGCCCGGGAAGCGGATTCCCGGGCCGGAAGGTGACCTGGTGAGTTAGTTCGGGCACACCGACTTGTAGAAGCCGAACTTGCCCTCGTCGTCGATCTTGACCACCACGGCGCACTTGACCGGGTCATGATCGCCCTCGGGATTGAAGGACATCTGACCGGTGATGCCGTCGAAGTCCTTGGTGGCGGTCATGGCCGCGCGCAGGGCGTCGCGATCCTTCTCCATGTCGCCGGTGATGGGGCCCATGCGCTTGACGCCGTCGAGCATCAGGTTGATGGAGTCCCAGGTCAGGGCGGCCACGTCGTCAGGGGTCTTGTTGTAGAGCTTGGTGTACTCGTCGATGAATTCCTTGGTCTTGCCCTTGGCGCCGGCGGCGGCGTAGTGGGTGACGAAGAACAGGCCCTTGCAGTCGTCGCCGCACAGGCCCATCAGGTCGCCGCTGCCCCAGGAGTCGCTGCCCAGAACCGGCTTGTTGAAGCCCATGGACTTGGCCTGCTTCACGATCAGCGGCACTTCATTATAATACTGCGGGGTGAACAGCACGTCCGCGCCGGACTTGGCGATGTTGGTCAACTGGGCGGAGAAATCTACGTCCTTGGTGGTGAAGGTCTCAAAGGCCACCACGGAGCCGGGTCCGTTGATCTTTTCAAAGGCGGCCTTGAAGTCCTCGGACAGGCCCTTGGGATAGTCGCTGGCGATGTCGTAGAGCACGGCGGCCTTTTTGGCGCCGAATTCCTCGGTGCCGAACTTGGCGGCCACGGGGCCCTGGAAGGTGTCCAAGAAGCAGCCCCGGAAGACGAAGGGACGGCCCTTGGTGGTGTTGGGGTTGGTGGACCAGGGGGAGATCATGGGGGCCTTCAGCTCGTTGGCCGCTTCGCCAGCGGGCACGGCCTGCTTGCTGGACTGGGGTCCGATGATGCCCAGCACCTTGTCCTGGGTGATGAGCTTGCGGGCGGCGGACAGGGCGGACTCGGCCTTGGACTCGTTGTCCTCGTACACGAAATCCAGGGTGTACTTCTTGCCGCCGATGTCGATGCCACCGGCGTCATTGATCTTTTTCTTGAGCATCTCGGCCGAATTTTTGGAGGACTCGCCCACGTCCGGGATGTCGCCGGTCATGGGGATGTTGAACCCGAGTTTGATGCTGTCGGCGGCAAACGCGGGCAATGCCGTTAGAAGGACCAGCGCCAGGGCGCCAAGCAGGGACTTTTTCATGCAAACCTCCTGTTCTCGCTTCATTTCAAAGAGTTAACGACTCCGCACCGAGACCAGCCTTTACCCTAACTTCCCTTGGAAGGAAATCCCTCATCCAACATAAAAGACAATTTTGTGAAATTTGAGCCGCTTTCATGACGCAGCCCGACAGCGCCCGGGCGCGGCAGGGTGAAGAAACCGCCGCGCCCGGACGAGACGTCATCCGATCAGATCGCCGCCAGAATCTTTTCCACTGTGGTGGAAGGCATGTCAAAGGCCTCGCCCACGGCCCCATAGGTCAATTCACCCAGGTAGGTGTTCAGGCCCAGGGCCAGGGAGCGGTCCTGGCGCAGGGCCTCCATGCCGTTTTGGGCCAGCTTCATGGCATAGGGCAGGGTCTGGTTGCACAGGGCATAGGTGGAGGTGCGCGGCACCGCGCCCGGCATGTTGGCCACGCCGTAATGCACCACACCGTCCACCAGATAGGTGGGTTCGGCGTGGGTGGTGGCCTTGATGGTCTCCACGCAGCCGCCCTGGTCCACGGCCACGTCCACGATGACCGAGCCTTCCTTCATGGTCCCGATCATGTCCCGGGTCACCAGGCGGGGGGCCTTGGCCCCGGTGATGAGCACCGCGCCGATGAGCAGGTCGGCGTAGGTCACGGCCTTGCGGATGTTGGGCTCGTTGGAGGACACGGTGACGATGCGGCCCTGATAGATGTCGTCGAGGTATTGCAGGCGGGAATGGTTCACGTCCAGCACGGTGACCTGCGCGCCCATGCCCATGGCGATCTTGGCCGCGTTGGTGCCGACGATGCCCGCGCCCAGGATGACCACCGAGGCCTGGGGCACGCCGGGCACGCCGCCCAAGAGAAGCCCCCGGCCGCCCTGGGATTTTTCCAGATGATGCGCGCCCACCTGGGGGGCCATGCGTCCGGCCACCTCGCTCATGGGCAAAAGCAGCGGCAGTCCCCCGCCGGGCAGTTGCACGGTCTCGTAGGCGATGCCGATGGTTCCCGACGACAGCAGCACCTCGGTCAGGGGCTTGTCGGCGGCCAGATGCAGATAGGTGAAAAGCAAAAGTCCCTTGCGCAGGTATTGGTACTCCGCAGCGATGGGCTCTTTGACCTTGATGACCATGTCGGCGGCCCAGGCCTCGGCGGCGTCAGCCAGCCTGGCCCCGGCGGCCGCATATTGCTCGTCGGACAGGCCGCTGCCCCTTCCCGCCCCGGACTCCACGACAACCGTATGTCCGCGCCGTACCAGGGTCTCCACAGCCCCGGGGGTCATGGACACCCGGTTTTCCAACGTTTTGATTTCCTTCGGTATGCCAATAATCATCAGATTCTCCACAAGGCGTATTGATTGAAGAGGGTTCGCCGGAGCACGCCGCCGCGACGTCTCCGCAAAGCCACCAGTGTCCCTCACGAGGTGTCGGACTTTTATGACAACCCCTAGGGAAAGACAACCCAAAAGGGGGCCCGCCTGCCCGTGAAATCCCGGCCAGCGAACAATTTCTACGGCATCCTCCCGAATCGATACGGGAATTTTCCGTGCCTTACGGCGCTGCCTGCTGCAACGCGCCCTGCCGACACGGGCGGGCGCGGCTTTTCACCGCTTCGCCCCGAACCCGCCCGGCGTTTCACTTTTTTATTCAGCAGGATTGTTTTTCCAGCCTCCATCCCCAGCCTGACCCGGCCTTCTCCCGGCATGATTTCGCAATATACTGAAAAGAAACACTTTCTGAAACGCTCGCGATACGCACGCGGATGGTATTTATTTTGCATATTCGTATCGGCCAATACGATGAGAACCGGCACATATCAAATCCTTATGCGAAGGGGGGGGAACATGGAACGGCGTCTGCGGAGAACATTGCGCATCCTGGCTGGCGTGTGCTGCCTGCTGTGCCTGTCGGTCGTCTACGCGGCGGCGCAGGAATTCAAGGCCGGCACGGCCTACCTCGAACCCCGGGGGGGCGTCTACGGCACCTTTGACGACCATGTGCAGGTGATCGCCACCTACGGCGGCGCGCTGGGCTATTTCGTGGTGGACAACCTGTCCATTGAGGCCGAGGGTCTGGGATATTACATCGACCAGCAGAAAATCGACGCCACCGCCATGGGCATGGCCGCGAAAAAAGACGCCGCCACGGCGCTCGGCGGCAGCCTCATGGCCCGCTGGCACATGGCCGCCACGGACCAGGCCTCCTTTTTCGTGGCCGCCGGGGCGGGCGGACTGTGGGCCGACCGCAAGGTTCCCTACCGGGGGATGCAGTACAGCGTCACCGAGCAGGCCGAACTGGGGGCCACGGTCAAGATCACCGACGGCTTCAACATCAAGCTGGCCGGACGCTACCAGCACATCGGAACCTTCGACAAAAACGGCTTGAGCGCCCTTGGCGGCAATCTGGGCCTCAACTTCACGTTCTGATCCGGCCCCGGCCGATCCCATGAAAAGTCCGGTCGCGGCCACGCGGGTGGACTTTTTTTTTCGTCGCAGGTAGCGTCACGCAAGGGCGACACACCATTGCCCGGGACTGGAGACGCGGGTGGCGGATGACCGAAAAGGACGGACCATGACAGCCCAGGATGCCGGATCATGAGCAAGATACTGGACCAGGACGAGGTCGATGCGCTCTTGCGCGGCCTGTCCGGCGGCGAAATCGAGGCCGAGTCGGACATCCTGGAGGACGACTCCGGGGTGGTGGTCTTCGATCTGTCCAACCAGGACCGCATCATCCGGGGCCGGATGCCGGTCCTTGAGATCATCAACGACCGCTTCGCCCGCCTGGCCTCCAACGCCCTGGCCAACGCCATGCGCAAGCGCGCCGACGTCAATCCCATCTCCATCGACATGTCCAAATTCGGGGACTTCATGCGTTCCCTGCCCGTCCCCACCTCCATCAACATCTTCAAGCTCGACCCCCTGCGTGGCAACGCCATCCTGGTGGTGGACTCCAGGCTGGTGTTCGCCATGGTGGAGAGCTTTTTCGGGGGGGCGGGCAGCCAGCCCAAAATCGAGGGCCGGGACTTCACCCCCATCGAGCAGGCCATCATCAGCAAGGTGGTGCGCATCGCCCTGGAGAACATGGAGGAGTCCTGGGCCCCGGTGCACGAGGTGCATATCGAACTGGTGCGCTCCGAGGTCAACCCCCAGTTCGCGGCCATTGTGCCGCCAAGCGACGTGGTGGTGGTGGTGACCTTCGAGGTGGAGCTCGAAAACGCCATCGGCTCGCTGGTCGTCTGCCTGCCCTACGCCACCATCGAGCCCATCCGCTCCAAGCTGTACGCGTCGTTTCAGACCGAACGCCTGGAGGTGGACCACGCCTGGATCTCGCGCTTCAAGGAGCGGCTCATGGAGACCCCGGTGGAGATGATCGTGCGCTTCGGCACGGCCCAGATCACCGGCCGCCAGCTTCTGAGCCTGACGCCCGGCGACATCCTGATGCTCAACAACGACGAGGACGACCTTTTGGCGGCCGAGGTCCAGGGCGTGCGCAAGTTCCAGGGCATCCCGGGGCAGGTCAAGTCCAACAAGGCCTTCCAGATCATCAAGGAAGAAGAGATCCGCTACGAATAGCTGCAAGGCGGCGTCCGACAAAAAAACGGCCGGAATCGCTCCCAGCCGTTTCGTTTTTTGCGCAGCCGGAACCGTCTTGCCGCACCGCCATCCCCAACATCCGGCCTTCCCCGGCAAAGGGCGGCGTTCCCGCCGAACCTCGCCCCCAGGGGCCCTCACCCGGCCACCTTCCGGTTCAAACCTCGATCATAAGCCGGACGATCTCCTCGCCCCGCAAGGTGAAAATAAACCGCAAGACCACGGGGCTCCCCGGAAACGTCCCGGACACCCTGCCCGTCAGCACGGCGGTTTCGCCACTTTGCGTAAATCCGGAAATCTCAAGCGTTGGCCTATACAGGCGGCCGGCTTCCGCAACCCAGATGCGTATGGCCGTACGGCCCGAATGCTCCCTGTTTTCATCGAACACCACCGCGTCCTCGGCAAAGCATGCCGCCACGGCATCCGGGGCATGGGCGTTGGATGCGGCGACGTAATCCGCGATCGGCTTTGGAAGCGCTTCGATCATGTGTCTCTCCCGCGTGTTTTTCGGATGGCACGGACAAGAAATTTGGCCGCGTCCGAAACCTACCCCCGGGGACTGACACGCTCCTGTCAGCAGCCTGCGCCGCGATCCGGGAAACATGCCCCGCAGGGCTGCTGACATGGGGCTGACAGCGGCCTCGTTTAGCATCCGGCCATTCATAACCCCACAAAGGAGGCCTGCGACATGTTTTCCGTTTACGTCGAAAAACCGAACCCCGATGCCCCCCTGGCCGCGTTGCGCCTCGGCCAGCGCCCGGAACCCGACATCCTCCCGGGTTGGGTGCGGGTGAAAATCAGCCACGCCAGCCTCAACCGTCACGACATTTTCACCCTGCGCGGCATCACCGGTCATGACACCCCCATTCCATTTCCCATGATTCTCGGCAATGACGGCGTCGGCAGGCTCGACGACGGCACCGAGGTCGTCCTCTATCCGCTCATCAGCGACCCCGACCAGAGCGGCGACGAGACCGTGGCCCCCGGCTGGCATGTCTTGAGCGAAAAGGTCCAGGGGACTTTCGCGGAGTATGCGGCCGTCCCCCGCCGTAACATCATCCCGCTGCCGACGGGGCTTTCGGCGACGGACGCATCGGTCCTCGGCACGGCATGGCTTACGGCCTACCGGATGCTGTTCACCAAGGCCCGGCTGCGGCCGGGCCAGACCATGCTGGTGCAGGGGGCGACCGGCGGCATGTCCACGGCCCTGATCCAACTCGGCCGGGCCGCAGGTCTTACCGTGTGGGCCACCAGCCGCAGCCGCGAGGGCATGGCGCTGGCCGAACGCCTGGGGGCGCACGCCGTGCTGGCTGATAGCGACCAGCCCCCCGGCAAGGCCGACGCCGTCTTCGACAACGTCGGAGCGGCCACCTGGGGGCACAGCCTACGATCCGTGGCCAGGGGCGGCATCATCGTCACCACAGGCGTGACCACGGGACAAAACGTCCCCCTTGACCTGCTCCCGGTCATCGTCAACCAGATAACCATCACCGGTTCCATCATGGGTACTTTGGACGAGATGCGCCATCTTCTGGAATTCGTGCGGCAAAACGGCATTCGGCCGGAGATCGAGACCGTGGTTCCCATGGAGTCGGCCCGCGAGCCCATCGGCCGGATGATCCGGGGGGAGGTCCGGGGCAAGATCGTCTTCACCTGCTGACGGGAGGCCTCTCGCCGCCCTGTTTCCGGCGTGGTGACCGGCCGCGTCCCTGGCCAAATCCACCAGGAACGGGACGAGGGAAGGCGGCGTGACGACCGTGGCCCCTCTGCCGAACGACAGCAGCCAGGAGGCCAGATGCTCCCAATCCAGGGCGCGCAGGGTCAAAACCGCGCCGCCGTCCGCCGATGCCTCGGACTCGATGCCGGGCCACCAGTCACGTCTGGCCCGGTCCACGCAGTCGGCTTTAAAAAAGACCTCGGCCCGCAGTCCGGGGGCGGGCATGCCCGCCGCCAGGAACGCGGACAGCGAGAACTCCGGACGCGGCCTAAACGATTCGTCCAGCACCATCAGATCGCGCATTCTGTCGGCGCGGAAATCCCGGTAATCGCCCCGCAGGCGGCACCAGGCGATCAGATGCCACCGATTCAGGTAATGGACCAAGCCCAGAGGCTCCACGGCGCGGACCTCGGGGGTGTCCTTGCCGTAGCCTTGGTAGGAAAAGCGCACCACCCGGCAGCGGGTCAGGGCCTTTTGCAGGCTGGTGAGATCGATGGCCGGGGACGGCCCTGGGATGGCCGCCGCCGTGAGGTTTCGTTCGAGGCGCAGACTGCGGTCGCGGTTGACCGGGTGCAACACGGCCCGGACCTTGGACAGGGCCGAATCGATATGCCGACTTACGGCTTCATCGCTGCAATACCTGGCGAAGATGCCGCTGGTCGCCAGGGCATAGGCCTCTTCCTCGGTGAAATTGACCGGCGGCATGTGGTAGCCGCGCAGCAGGGAATAGCCCACCCCGGCCTCGGCCAGAAGCGGCACGCCAAGTTCGCCCAGGGCGCTTAAATCCCGGTAGATGGTGCGGATGCTTCGGCCGAAATGGGCGGCCATCTCCGAGGCGGTGGCCACCCGCCGGGACTGCAGGAATAAAAGGAGCCCCACGAGGCGATCCATGCGGTTCATGGCCTACTCCTCGTCTTTTCCAACTGGTTCGCGCACGGTTGCGGCGCCCCGTACGAAGACCGTAAGCCCCCCCGGGATCCCCGCCCCGCACCGGGTTACGACACCCCTTCCCCCCGGCGCTCCCCCCTGCCTGCGGCCACGCCCGGCACGCTCGCGGCGGCGTTCCCCACGGCCAGGGGACGGTCGTCCTTGAGCATGACCCCGGTCAACCCCCGGGCCAGGGCCAGATGCAGCAGATGGTCCAGGGTGGCGGCGGCCTCGGCGAATGGCAGCCCTTCCGGCCGGATGTTGGAGATGCAGTTGCGCCGCTCGTCGGTATTGCCCACCTTGGGGCCAAACGTCAGGTAGACGCCCAGGCTGTCCGGGGAGGTCAGCCCCGGCCGCTCGCCAATGAGTATGGCCGTGGCCCGGGCCCGGCACAACTCGCCGATCTCGTCGGCCACGGCCACCCGGCCCAGGCTCACGTAGCTCCCCACGGCCAGTCGCACCCCCCGGCTGCGGCAGCGCGGCACAAATTCCCGCAGAAACGGCGCGGCCTGGCGCATCACCGCCGGGGCGGACAGCCCGTCGGCCACCACCAGGGCCAGATCGGGCCGCTCCCCCCTGCCAAGCCCCGCCTCATGGGCCGCCCGCACCACCATGGCCGCCGACTCCTGATCCAGCCTGCGCCCCAGGTCCGGGCGCAGCAGATATTCCCGGCGGTCCCGGACCCGGCTGCGAAGGGGCAGGCAGGGCAGCCCCGCCCCGGCAAGTTCCTGTAAAAGCCCGGGCACGTCCACGGGCAGATGCACCGCATCCCGGGCCATGGCATGGTCGGCCAGAAAGGCCAGGTGCGCCGCCGTGGGCAGGCTCACCCCGGTCAGCCCCACGGCCACCCGGGCGGCGGTGAACCGGGTCAGGTCCAGACGCCCGCCGGACGTCCCAGCCGACGCGCCCTGATCGGCGGTTTCGGGCGGGGCGCCGGACGCATCCTGTGGTCCGCCAGCAGGCGGGATGCCGTCGGCAGCCTCAGCGCAGGTCACGGGGCAGCTCCAGCAAAGGATGCCCGGGGTCCACGGCGCGCGGCCGCCCCCGGTCGTCGAAAAGGCCCATGGCCGCAAGCCAGGCCTCGAATTCCGGCGCGGGCCTAACACCCAGAACCCGGCGCGCATACAGCACATCGTGAAACGAGGTGCTCTGATAGTTGAGCATGATGTCGTCCGCCCCGGGCACGCCGATGACGTAGGCGCATCCAGCCACGCCAAGCAGGGTTAAAAGCACGTCCATGTCGTCCTGGTCGGCCTCGGCGTGGTTGGTGTAGCACACGTCCGCCCCCATGGGCAGGCCCAGAAGCTTGCCGCAAAAGACGTCCTCAAGCCCGGCCCGGATGATCTGCCTGCCGTCGGAGAGGTATTCCGGCCCGATGAACCCCACCACGGTGTTCACCAAAAGAGGGTCGAAGGCCCTGGCCACGCCGTAGGCCCGGGCCTCCAGGGTCTGCTGGTCCACGCCGTGGTGGGCGTTCGCGGACAGGGCCGATCCCTGGCCGGTCTCGAAATACATGACGCTCTGGCCCACGGTTCCCCGATGAAGCGACAGGGCCGCCTCCCGGGCCTCGGCCAGAAGGGCCAGGTTCACCCCGAAGCTGCTGTTGACGGCCTCGGTGCCGCCGATGGACTGAAAGACCAGATCCACGGGCGCACCCCGGCGCACCAGATCAAGGGTCGTGGTCACATGGGTCAGCACGCAGCTCTGGGTGGGGATGGCGTAGCGTTGGCGCAGTTCGTCGAGCATGGTCAGCAGACGGACCACGTTGGCCGGGCTGTCCGTGGCCGGGTTGATGCCGATGCAGGCGTCGCCGCTGCCCAGGGCCAGGCCGTCGATGACTGCGGCCAGGATGCCCCTGGGGTCGTCCGTGGGATGGTTGGGCTGCAACCGGGAGCACAACCGGCCGGGCAGGCCGATGGTGGTGCGCAATGCGGCTGTATTGCTGATTTTTGCAGCCACCAGGATCAGATCCTGGTGGCGCATGATCTTGGACACGGCCGCGACCATCTCCGGGGCTAGTCCCGGGGCCAGGGCGGCCAGGGCCGCGCCGTCGGCGGCGTCCGACAACAGCCAGTCCCGAAACTGCCCCACGCTCATGCCCGATACGGGCGCAAAAGCGGCCTTGTCGTGGGTCTCAAGGATCAGCCGGGTGACCTCGTCGATCTCGGGGGGGATCAGCGGTTCGTCCAGGAAGGCGGTCAGGGGGGCGTCGGCTAAAACGAACCGGGCCGCCACGCGCTCGGCCTCGCTGTCGGCGGCAAGCCCGGCCAGGGCGTCTCCCGAACGATGCGGCGTGGCCTTGGCCAGAAGCCCGGCCAGTTCCGGAAAACGGTAGCTCGTTCCGCCAATGGTGCATGAGCGCATGGGAAAAGGCCGCCCCGCTTATTTGATGGTTACGGCCACCTTGTCCGGACGGGCCTCAAGCAGTTCGCAGCCCTGGGGCATCTTGACCTGATAGGGCATGTCGTGCCGTCCCACCTCGACGCCGGGCTTGAGGTCGATGCGGGCCTCGACCAGATCCTCGAAGCCCTTGTCATTTAAAAGCTGCACCGGCCCCTTGATGCGAAGGGTCACGGTTTTTTGGCCCACCTCCGCCCGCTCCGGGGGATAGACCTTGACCGGCACCCGCACCGTGGCCTCTCCCAGGCGGGGCGCAAAGTGCAGGGTGACCATGGCCGAAAGCGGCGAGGCCTCCAAGCCCTCGGGGATGTCCAGGCCGACCCGCTCCTCGACCATGGCCCCGGGGCTGGCCCCAAACGTCAGGGGATTGGTGCGGATGTCCTCGATGGCGGCGACGGCCTTTTCCGCCCCGGTGATCCGGGCTGTCTCGGGCCGCACCCGGGTTCCGGCCAGGACATGCCCCTCGGGCACCGGCGAACCGAGCACGGGCTTGATGGGCACGTCCCGCGTCACGCGGCGCTCCACGTCGAGTTCGATGCGCGAGGGGCGAATCTCCACAACATCAAAGACCTTGGAGAGGGGGATGGTTCCCGGATCCAGCCCGACCAGGTTTTTTCCCGGGGTGATGCGGCTTAAATTGAGGGGATAGACCAACTGGCTCTCCTCGATCTTGCGCACCATGCCGCGCGGGCCGCGCACCAGCACCTCCACGGAACCCACCATCCCGGCCTTGATGAACAGCCCGTCGGGCATGCCGGTCATCTCCACCTTCATGGGCACCCAACTGTCCACCTTTTCCCGGCCGGTGACCAGATACCAGCAGAAAACCGCCAGCACGAAGGCCAAAAGCATCTGCTGCCAATTGGATTTCATATCCGCCGCCCCCACACGTCCCACAACCTGTCCTTGAGGGCCGCCTCGTTAACGCAGGAGGTGATTTCGCCGTTCTCGGCCAAAGACACCACCCCGCGCTCCTCGGAGACCACCACGGCCAGGGCGTCGGACTCCTCGGTGATGCCCAGAGCCGCCCGGTGCCGGGTGCCGTAGTCCGAGTCAAGCCCCGCCACAGCCGCCAGGGGGAGGATGCACCCGGCGGCGGCGATGCGGTCCCGGCTGATGACCACGGCCCCGTCGTGCAGGGGGGTGCCGACGTAGAAAATGGAGAGCAGAAGCTCCTTGGTGACGGCGGCCGACAGCTCCACCCCGCGCTGGACCACATCCCCCAGCAGGATGTCCCGCTCGATGACGATAAGCGCCCCGGTCCTGGACTTGGCCATGCGGAAGACCGCCAGCACCACCTCATGCACCAGGTGTTCGGCAGTCTCGGAACGTCTGGCCCGCTTCCAGAAAAGTCCCGTGCCCATGGTGGACAGGGCGCGCCGGATGTCGGTCTGGAACAGGATGATGACCACCAGGAAGATGGAGCCCAGGAAGTTGGTCAAAAGCCAGTGCAGGGTATTGAGGCCGAATTCGCCGGAGACGTAGTAAATGATGATGATGAGCAGGAAACCGTGCATGATGGACACGGCCCGGGTTCCCCTGACCAGCAGCAGGCCCCGGTAGAAGATAAATGTCACGATGGCGATGTCGAGAAGCTCCCGCCACGTGAAATGCAGATTGCTCCACCACTGGACAAGGTTCACGGCCTTCCCTCCCCGGCCCCGGCTCCGGCCCCCCCGATGCAGTCACGGTCGCGGGCGCGATGAAAAAAAAGCTCCCGGGCCAGGGCCAGGGCCTGCCGGGCCGCAGTCACGTCATGCACCCGGTGGACATGCGCCCCGAGCACCCCGCACAGGGCCGTGGCGGTCATGGTGGCCGGGCCGCGCGCCGCCACGTCCAGCCCGAAAAGCCCCTGAAAAAGTGACTTGTTGGAAAGCCCCAGGTAGACCGGCCGCCCCAGGGCGGCGAATCGCGGCAGGGCGCGCAGAAGCTCCAGGTTGTGGACGAGGAGCTTGCCGAACCCGATGCCCGGGTCCAGGGCCACATGTTCCTCGGGAAGCCCGGCAGCGACAAGACGCGCCAGGCCGCGTTCGAAAAAGGCCAGCACCGTATCGGCCACGTGGTCATAGGCCGGGGCCGCCTGCATGGTCTTGGGAGGGCCCTGGCTGTGCATGAGCACGTAGCCCGGCCGGTACTGGACCAGGACGTCCACCAGCCCGGGGTCGGCGGACAGCGCCGAGACGTCGTTTATGATCGCCGCACCGGCCTCAAGGCAGGCGGCGGCGCAGGCGGCCCGGGTGGTGTCCACGGACACCAGAGGCCGTGGGGCCGTGGGCGGAAAAAGGCCCTGGCCGCAGTCCGGGGCGACGGCGAAGGCCGGGTCGGCGAAGGCCCGCACCAGCCCGCGAACCACCGGAACCACCCGCCCCAGTTCCACATCCCCGGGAACGGGGTCGCTCCCGGGCCGGGTGGATTCGCCGCCCACGTCCACCATGTCCGCGCCGCACCGGCCAAGGGCAAGGCCGTGGGCCAGGGCGGGCCCGCAGGTGTCGTGAGCGCCGCCGTCGTAAAAGGAATCCGGGGTGACGTTGAGGACGCCCGCCACCAGAAAGGGCTCCGGGACAAGGATGCTCCCGCC
Source organism: Desulfovibrionaceae bacterium (assembly GCA_031082225.1). Classification (GTDB taxonomy): domain Bacteria; phylum Desulfobacterota; class Desulfovibrionia; order Desulfovibrionales; family Desulfovibrionaceae; genus Desulfolutivibrio. Next base: position 16,603 of record JAVHLG010000009.1, read on the forward strand.
CTGCGGGCCGCCCACGCGCCACACGGGGCCCGGGCCAAAGCGTGAGGCGGCGGCCGAAACATCGGCCGCCGCCGTTTCAGGGCTGCGGAGGGCGAAAGCCTCCGGACGCCTCTTGGCCGGGACAAACGGGCCTTCGGTCATCGCAACCTCGCCAGGGGCGGCCTCACGAAGGATCGCGCGGCTTGGCGGCATCGCTCCCGGAACTGGGCGGGGCGTCGTCCCCGGGCTCCAGCGAGAATTCCTCCGCCTCAGGACCGGCTGCGGGACCGCTCGCCGAACCGGCCTTGGCCTGGGATGCGGCGGCACCCGGGCCGGTCTGGCCCGGCTGACCGGCGGCCGAACCGGATGGGCCGTTTTTGGGGGTCGGGGCGTCCTGGGGGGGCAGGGGTTCGCCGCGCATGATCAGGTCGATGTCCGCCCCGGAAATGGTCTCGCGTTCCAGAAGGGCCGCCGCGATGGCGTGCAGCATCTCCAGGTTCTCCGTCAGGATGGCCTGGGCCCGGGCGTAGGCGTCCTCCACGATCTTCCGGACCTCGGCGTCGATGCGCCGGGAGGTCTCGTCGCTGAAGTTCTTGTGGTGCACCAGATCCTTGCCCAAAAAGATCTCATCGTCGCGCTCGCCGTAGGACAGGGGGCCGAGTTCCTTGCTCATGCCCCACTTGCAGACCATCTTGCGGGCCATGTTGGTGGCCCGTTCGATGTCGTTTCCGGCCCCGGTGGTGATCTGGTTGAGCACCAGTTCCTCGGCCACCCGGCCGCCCATGAGCACGCACAGGGTCTTGTCCAGGTGGTCCTTGGAATAGTTGTGGCGGTCATCCGTGGGCAGTTGCATGGTGACGCCCAGGGCCATGCCGCGCGGGATGATGGACACCTTGTGGATGGGGTCGGTGCCGGGCAGCACCCGGGCCACCAGGGCGTGGCCGGCCTCGTGATAGGCCGTGGTGCGCTTCTCCTCGTCGGAAAGGATGAGGCTTCTGCGTTCCTTGCCCATGAGCACCTTGTCCTTGGCGTGCTCGAAATCCTCCATGGCCACGTGGTCCTTGCCCACCTTGGCGGCCTGCAGCGCGGCCTCGTTGACCAGGTTCTCCAGATCCGCGCCGGAAAAACCGGGCGTCCCCCGGGCTAAAACCTCCAGATCCACGCCGGAATTGAGCGGGGTCTTGCGGGTATGGACCTCAAGGATGCGCTTCCTGCCGCGCACGTCCGGGGTGGGCACCACCACCTGGCGGTCGAAACGCCCGGGGCGCAAAAGGGCCGGGTCCAGGACATCCGGGCGGTTGGTGGCGGCGATGAGGATGACCCCCTCGTTGGACTCGAAGCCGTCCATCTCCACCAAAAGCTGGTTCAGGGTCTGTTCGCGCTCGTCATGCCCGCCGCCCAGGCCCGCCCCGCGCTGGCGGCCCACGGCGTCGATCTCGTCGATAAAAATCAGACAGGGGGCGCTTTTTTTGCCCTGTAAAAACAGGTCGCGCACCCGGGCCGCGCCCACGCCCACAAACATCTCCACGAAGTCGGAACCGGAAATGGAGAAAAAGGGCACCCCGGCCTCACCGGCCACGGCCCGGGCCAGAAGCGTCTTGCCCGTGCCCGGGGAGCCCACCAGGAGCACGCCCTTGGGGATGCGCCCGCCCAGACGGGTGAACCGCTTGGGATCGGACAGAAACTGCACCACCTCGGACAGCTCCTCCTTGGCCTCGTCCACCCCGGCCACGTCCTCGAAGGTGATCTTGGTCGACTCCTGGGAGATCATCCGGGCCCGGGAACGTCCGAAGGACATGGCCCGGCCGCTGCCGTTTTGCATCTGGCGCATGAAAAAGATCCACACCCCGACCAGAAGGAGCATGGGGAACCAGGAGATCAGAAGCGTCATGTACCAGGGCGACTCCTCCTCGGGCTCGGCCATGACCTGGACCTTGTGCTGCATGAGCATGCCCACCATGCCCGGATCCTCGGGGGTGTAAGTCACGAACTTGCTGCCGTCGGAGGTCACGCCGCCGATCTTGCGGCCCTGGATCTTGACCGAGACCACCTCCCCGGCCGTCACCTTCTGGACGAACTCGGAATAGGAGAACTTGGCGCTGGGCGACTGGGGCTGGTTGAAAAGATTGAACAGGACGACCATGACCAGGGAGATGGCCGCCCAAAGCATGATGTTTTTCGCGAAACTATTCAAACCGTGATCCTCCAGGGGATTTCATGATCCGGGGTTGGGTGCGGAATCGGATGCCGCGTAGAGCATTTTTCAGCGTATCACGGGCGGGACGGGTCTGTCCACGCGCAAAAATCCCGCTTCCCGCCCCCCCTGTCCGCCGCCGTGACGACCGGGCATCATAGGGCTATTAATTCCCCCAAGCCGTTTCGGCAACCACCTCCCCCTGCATTTTCCGCCGCGCCCGGCGTCTTCCCCCGGCGTCCCGCCGAACCAGCCTACATTTTTGTCAGACGAGCCCCTACAGAATTGTCGCCGCCCCGAACACACTCCGCCCTGAAAACCCTCCTCGATATCGTTCCATCCGCATGATTTCAATACATTTTAACAAAATAATCAATCCTTGGCACGCCTCTTGCCCTAACGCCGCATCACTCACACCGCGACGGGAGGTACTCCAATGCGCAAGATAGCGATTTACGGCAAAGGCGGCATCGGCAAATCCACCACCACACAGAACACGGTGGCCGGGCTGGCCGAGATGGGAAAGAAAGTCATGGTTGTGGGTTGCGACCCCAAGGCTGATTCCACCCGTCTGCTCCTGCACGGGCTGGCCCAGAAGTCGGTCCTCGACTCCCTGCGCGAGGAAGGCGAGGACGTGGAACTCGACGACATCCTCAAGGAAGGCTTCGGCGGCATCATGTGCACCGAGTCCGGCGGTCCCGAGCCCGGCGTGGGCTGTGCGGGCCGGGGCATCATCACCTCCATCAACATGCTCGAACAGCTCGGGGCCTACGAGGAGGACAAAAAGCTCGACTACGCCTTCTACGACGTCCTGGGCGACGTGGTCTGCGGCGGTTTCGCCATGCCGATTCGCGACGGCAAGGCCGAGGAAATCTACATCGTCTGTTCCGGCGAGATGATGGCCATGTACGCCGCCAACAACATCTGCAAGGGCATCGTGAAATACGCCGATACCGGCGGCGTGCGCCTGGGCGGCATCATCTGCAACAGCCGCAAGGTGGATAATGAAAAAGAGATGATCGAGGAACTGTGCCGCCAGCTGGGCACCCAGATGATCCACTTCATGCCCCGCGACAACATGGTGCAGAAGGCCGAAATCCACCGCAAGACGGTCATCGACTACGACCCGACCCACCCCCAGGCCGACGAATACCGGGCCTTGGCCAAAAAGATCGACCAGAACGAGATGTTCGTGATCCCCAAACCCCTGGAAATCAACAAGCTGGAAAAGATGCTCATCGACTTCGGCATCGCCAACTAGTGTGACGTTCACAAAAAATGTCTGTTTTATGTGAATAAAAATCATAAATCCAAGGTGTTGCTGCTTATTAAACTGTAACGGACATTACCGAACGCAACACCAGGGACGCCTGAGTCCAGACAGCGGCGTTATTTGAAAACACGGATTGACCTCCCTCGTGATCGCGGCGGGGGGCGCGGCCAAAGCCCCGCTCCCCGCGACAGTCCACCAGGGCGAAGCCCCTTTGTTGCCGACTTAGGCACAGGGACGAAAAGCGCGGCGGGAATTTCGACCATATTTACGATGGAAACGAAGACGGCCGGAGCCTTTTTCCGGCCCCGCGCGACCAGGCTTGCGGCAAAATTCTCAACATGCCGCGCGGGACACGGCCCGAAAAGGCCGCAACGGAAACCGACAAGGAGACATGACATGCTGACCATGGTGAGAGCCATCGTGCGCCCCGAAAAAATCGACGACGTCCTTTCCGCCCTCATGGACGCCGGATTTCCGGCCGTGACCAAGTTCAACGTGGCCGGGCGCGGCAAGCAGCGCGGCATAAAGATCGGCGAGATCCACTACGACGAGATCCCCAAAGTCATGCTCATCTGCGTGGTGAAGGACGATGACAAGGACTACGTGATCAAGACCATCATGGAGAGCGCCCGCACCGGCAAGCAGGGCTCCTTCGGCGACGGCAAGATCTTCGTCAGCCCCGTGGAGGAGATGTACACCATATCTTCCGGCACGAAGGAATCCTAAGGAGACGGTCATGAAGGAAGTCATGGCGATCATCCGCATGAACAAGATGAACCAGACCAAAAAGGCCCTGGCCGACGCGGGCCTTCCGGCCTTCGTGGCCCTGGAATGCCTGGGCCGGGGACGCGGCCTGATCAATCAGGAAGTCCTTGCGGGCGCGGCCGCAGGCAACGAGGAGGCCATCGCGCTTCTCGGCACCAAGGGCCGCCTGTACCCCAAACGCATGGTCACCGTGGTGGTTCCCGACGCCGACGTGCAAAAGGTCGTGGACACCATCATGGCCGTGAACACGTCCGGCCGGGCCGGCGACGGCAAGATCATGGTCATGCCCATCGGCGATTCGGTCCGGGTGCGCACGGGCGAGGTCGGCGAGGCCGCCGTCTCCTGACGCGCTGCGCCGCCATCGCCCACGGCCGGACCGGACAAGGACACAAAGACCAACGAGGTTATGAAGATGAGCACGACTCCCAAAAACCTGGATGAGCTCAAAAAAGAGCTCCTGGACAAGATGCCCACCAAGGTCGCGCGCAAGCGCGACAAGGCCATCGTCCCGGGGGCCGGAGACGGCGGGGACATTCCCGTCATCCAGGCCAACGTCCGCACCATCCCCGGCATCCTCACCCAGCGCGGCTGCACCTATGCAGGCTGCAAGGGCGTGGTTCTCGGGCCCACCCGGGACATCGTCAACCTGACCCACGGCCCCATCGGCTGCGGATACTATTCCTGGCTCACCCGCCGCAACCAGACCGACGCAGGCGAGGATGGCGACAACTACATCCCCTACTGCCTGTCCACGGACATGACCGAAAACGACATCGTGTTCGGCGGGGAAAAAAAGCTGCGCGCGGCTATCCAGGAGGCCTACGACAACTTCAAGCCCACAAGCATCTCGGTTTTCGCCACCTGTCCCGTGGGGCTCATCGGCGACGACATCCACGCCGTGACCCGCCAGATGCAGGAGGAACTGGGCATCACCGTGTTCGCCAACTCCTGCGAGGGCTACAAGGGCGTCTCCCAGTCCGCCGGGCACCACATCGCCAACAACCAGATCTTTCGGCACGTCATCGGCACGGACGACACCCCGGTCGAGGGCAAGTACAAGATCAACCTGCTTGGCGAATACAACATCGGCGGCGACGCCTTCGAGATCGAGCGTATCTTCGAGAAGTGCGGCATCACGCTTTTAGCCACCTTCTCGGGCAACTCCACCATCACCCAGTTCCGCCAGGCCCACCACGCCGACTTAAACACCGTCATGTGCCACCGCTCGCTCAACTACGTGGCCGAGATGATGGAGACCAAGTTCGGCATCCCCTGGATGAAGGTCAACTTCATCGGGGCCGAGGCCACGGCCAAGTCCCTTCGGCGCATCGCGGCCTACTTCGAAGACCCCGAGCTCATGGCCCGGGTGGAGCAGGTCATCGCCGAGGAGATGCCCGCGGTGAAAGCCGCCGCAGCCGAGGTCCGGCCCCGCACCACGGGCAAGACGGCCATGCTGTTCGTGGGCGGCTCCCGGGCCCACCACTACCAGGAGCTCTTCCGCGAGATCGGCATGGAGACCCTGGCCGCCGGATACGAGTTTGCCCACCGTGACGACTACGAAGGCCGCCACGTGCTGCCCACCATCAAGGTGGACGCCGACTCGCGCAACATCGAGGAGCTTGAGATCGAGCCCGATCCCGTGCGCTTCAATCCCCGCAAGACCCCGGAACAGATGAAGGCCCTGGAGGACCAGGGCGTGCGCTTCAAGGTCTACGAGGGCCTGATCGGCGAGATGAAAAAAGAGGCCATGATCATCGACGACATCAACCAGTACGAGACGCACAGGATCATCGAGCTCATGAAGCCGGACATCTTCTGCGCGGGCATCAAGGAAAAGTACATCATCCAGAAGATGGGCGTGCCGCTCAAGCAGTTGCACAACTACGACATGGGCGGCCCCTATGCCGGATTCGTCGGCGCGATCAACTGGTACCACGAGATCGACCGCCTGGTGAACACCAAGGTCTGGAGCCTGATCACGGCCCCCTGGAACGACAACGGCCCCGAACTCGAAGCCGCCTACGTGGCCGGTTAATACCCAAAACCCTGATCGTACGAGGGAGACATTATGGCCCTTCTCAGACACACCACCCCGGAGATCAAGGAGCGTTCGGCGCTCACCATCAATCCGGCCAAGACCTGCCAGCCCATCGGGGCCATGTACGCCGCCCTGGGCGTGCGCGGCTGCATGCCGCACAGCCACGGGTCGCAGGGGTGCTGCGCCTACCACCGCTCCACCCTGACCCGGCACTACAAGGAACCCATCGTGGCCGGCACAAGCTCGTTCACCGAAGGCTCCTCGGTCTTCGGCGGACAGTCCAACCTGCTCCAGGCCATCGAGAACATCTTCACCCTGTACGAGCCCAACGTCATCGCCGTGCACACCACCTGCCTGTCCGAGACCATCGGCGACGATCTGCGCCAGATCTCACGCAAGGCCATGGATGACGGCAAGGTGCCCGACGGCAAGCACATCATCTACGCCAACACCCCGAGCTACGTCGGCACCCACGTCACGGGCTACGCCAACATGGTCAAGGGCATCCTCAAGGGCTTCGCCAAAAAGACCGGCGCGCCAAACGGCAAGGTGAACATCATCCCGGGCTTCTGCGAACCCTCGGACATGGCCGAGATACGCCGCCTGTGCGGCCTGCTGGGCGTCGAGATCGTCATGGTCCCGGACACCGACGGGGTGGTCAACGGCCCCCTGACCGGAACCTACGAGATGTTCCCCAACTACGGAACCACCCCCGAAGAGGTGGCCGCCATGGGCGACGCCACGGGCTCCATCGGCCTGGGACGCTGGGCCACGGCCGAGGCCGTGAACTACCTGGACGCCGAATTCAAGGTGCCGGGCAAGATCCTGGACCTGCCCATCGGCCTCCAGGCCACGGACCGCTTCGTGGACGCCCTGCGCAAGATGGTCGGGGTCGCGGTCCCCACGGCCGTGGATTTCGAGCGCGGCCAGGTGGTGGACGCCATCTCCGACTACATCCAATACCTGCACGGCAAGAAGGTGGCCCTGGCCGGAGACCCCGACCAGATCCTGCCCATGGTGGAGATGCTCCTGACCCTGGGCATGATCCCGGCCTATGTGGTGACGGGAACCGGCGGCAAGCTCTTCGAGGAGCGCATGAACGCCCTTCTCAAGGACGTGCCCTATCCCTGCAAGTTCAAAAACGGCGAGCAGGCGGACATGTACCTCCTGCACCAGTGGATCAAAACGGAGTCCGTGGACCTTTTGATCGGCAACACCTACCTGAAATACATCGCCCGGGACGAGGACATCCCGCTGATCCGCCACGGCTTCCCGATCCTGGACCGCATGGGGCACCAGTACTTCCCCACCGTGGGCTACAGGGGTGCGCTGCGGATGATCGAAAAGATCACCGGGGCTATCATGGATCGCATGGACCGCGACTGCCCCGAGACGAAGTTCGAGCTGCAAATGTAACGACCAACCGGGGAGGGGGGAGGCCCCCTCCCCTTTTCGCGCCTGTCGCGAGATGGAGAACGCCACGCATGGAGAAGCCGAAACATCTCATTTTGTGCTGCGCCAGCTTCCGGATGAAGGGCGAACCCAAGGGCATCTGCCACAAGAAGGGTTCGCATTCGCTTCTGGGATATATGGAAGAAGGGGTGCTGGACCGGGACATCGACGCCCGGGTGATCAGCACCGGCTGCATGAAGCAGTGTGAGGACGGCCCGGTGGTCATCGTGATGCCCGAAAACTATTGGTACAAGGGCATCGACAGCGAGGACGCCGTGGATGAGATCCTGGACGCGCTGCAGGGCGGCGAGGCCGCCGAAGAGCGTCTGTTTACCTAACGACACCCCTCCGCAATTGGGCCATTGCCCAACCCCGCCCCGTTGGAACGCCGCGCCGACGGGGCGGCTTTTTTTGGGCAGGCGGGCGTTGACGACAGGACATTTACAATCCATCAGTTGTCCGATACGCACAGAAACCATGTACACTGAGGTGGACCCGGATGGTTGGACAGTTTTGCGGCGAAGTTAAGCTATGGTCCGGTTGCTGATTATGCCGCCTTCGAGGCCGATTGTCCTTCCCGGTATACATCCATGGGCCGACGACCGTCGAAAGCCGTATGCGGTCGCTGCTCATTGTAAAAACGGACCCAGTTCCCAATCGCCTGCCGGGCCTGGCTGCCTGTTTCCAACTCTCGCAGGTAGATGCACTCCCATTTCACGTAAGCGCCACAGGCGTTCGATGAAGACCTTGTCCATCCACCGGCCCTTGCCATCCATGAAAATGGATACGTCGGCGTCCTTGAGGGCCTGGGTGAATTCCTGGCTGGTTCATTGCGACCCCTGGTCCGTGTTGAAGATTTCCGGAACACCATATCTCTCCATGGCCTCTTCCAAGGCGGCCACGCAAAAATCCGTATCCATGGTGTTGGACAACCGCCGGGACAGCACCGCCCGGCTGTGCCAGTCCATGATCGCCACCAGATACAGGAAGCCTCGATTCATTGGCACATACGTGATATCGGCGCACCACACATGATCCGGTCGATCTATCTGTAAACCACGCAGCAGGTACGGGTAAACCTTGTGCTTAGGATGCGGGATGCTTATCCTTGGTTTCTGATAAATGGCCACCAGCCCCATCTTGCGCATCAAGCGCCTGACGCGAGCACGCCCCACCGCGATGCCCTGATTGTTTAAGTGCCGTTGCATCTGCCGTGAGCCGTAAAACGGCGTCTCCAAAAATTGCTCGTCAATACGCCGCATCAGATCGAGATTTTCGACCTTTTCGCCCGTGGGGCGATGATACCATGTCGACCTGGCCAGCCCGAGCATCCGGCACTGCCGGGAAATACTGAGTCGTGGATGATCACGATCAACCATCCCACGCCTTCGCTGGCGACTCACCGTTTTGCGAAGGCTCGCTCTAAAAAATCCTTTTCCACCGTGAGTTGGCCGATCTTGGCGTGCAATTCCTTGATCTCGGCAGCGGCATCTTTTTTCACGGCCTCCGTTTTCCCGGAAAAGGACGCCACCATGCCTTCCTTGGCCTGACGCTTCCAGCCCGCGATCACCGTTTGGTGTACGTCGTACTTGCTGGCCAACTCGCCTTTCGGTCAACTCGCCGGACAGGGCTTCAAGCGCAACCTTGGCCTTAAACTCAGCCGAAAACTTCCGTCGCTTGGACATCGGAAACCACCCTCCTCGTTTGAGGACCATAGCTTAACCGACTGTCCAATTTTCCGCGACCTCCTCAGAAATCTGTTTCAGCAATGTGATATACTTGACCTCATCGACCCTCGACGACAACGCTCAAAATCTAATAATCCTAGGCGACTATCGCTTCGGACTTAACCGGACAGAAATGACCGCATCCAGTATTTTCGACCGCATGAGGCATTCTCTCCAGGGTCTCTTCTGCTCATGCTCCTGGAATGATACGCTGTCACATTGATGTCCAGAGCCTTTGTAGAGTAGCTTCCACGCGTGCAGGAGAAAATGCATGAGCGGAAAGGATGACGGTTGGAATTGGAAGCGGAAGTTGGCGAAGTTTTTTGCCCTCATCTTGTCCTGTATGTTGGGCAGGTCAAAGGGTGAAACCTCTCACAAAGCCATCGCCTGACTCCGAAAAGGCATTTTTCAGGACCGACGAAGCAGGGTATGGATGGGGGGCGTTACGCCTTTTGCCTCGGCGCTACGGGGTGGGAGCCGCCGGGAAAACGCGGACCGGCCCGCCGCCGCGATAATAATAGACCTTTTCGGGACGGCCGGAGCCGTCCAGTTCCACCCGCACGGAGAAGCTCGGACGATTGGGGTTGCGCCAGGCCTCGGGCAGGGCCGGGCTCGTGCCCAGAAACCGCATGTCGGAAAAGATCAAGGTGCGGGGAGATGCGGATGCCGAAGGGGACGGGTCGCCGGGAGACGCGGCCTGCCCGGCCTGGGCCGCAGAAATGAGGCCACCGTCTGCGCCGGGAGCAGGCGGAATGGTCGCAGCGGGCGGGCCTGCGGCGACGCTGACGGCCAGAAACTCCGCGAACCAGTCGTAGGTGGCCAGAATCGACGCGTCCCGGCCCAGCCGCCGCAGTTTTTCGCGGTCAGCTTTTGCGCGCACGGCGATGTCCGGGCCGCCTGCGGGATCCCAGAGGCTGGCCCCACGCACCCGGTAGCTCTCACCGTCGTCCACCACCACCTTCCAGAAAAAGGGGCTTAGGCCGTCCGTGGTCACATGGGCCACGGCATGGGGCGGCCCCTCGGCCGCCAGACGCTTCTCCTGCCCCGCCACGACGATCTCCCGCAGGCCCAGGCTGGCCGCCGGATACAGGAACAGCCAGGCCAGGGCCAGGGCGGCCACGGCTTTGGCCCGGGTCTTCATGGCAAAGCCCAGGACCACGGCCACGAGCATTACCCCGGTATAGAGGGGATCCACGATGAATACCGCCGGGAATCCGATGCGCGCGTCGGAGAAAGGCAGAAAGATCTGCGTGCCGTAGGTGGTGATGACGTCCAGGAAGTCGTGCATGAGGATGCAGCCAAAGGCCAGGACGAAGACCCTGGCGAAGGACGTCTCCTTGAGCAGGGGCCGGAAGACGGCGGCCAGCAGGGCGGCCATGGCCGCGCCCCCCAGGATGGAATGGGTCAGGCCCCGGTGATGGCGCATGTAGGCCTCGGGGCCCAGATAGGTCACGAGGTTGTCGATGTCCGGGATCCAGGCGCAAAGCGCCGCGAACACGATGAGCCACCGGCTGCGCGGGAAGCGGCCGCGTACGGCCTGGCCGATCAGAATGCCGCTGGCCACGTGGGTGACGGGATCCATGGGGTGCTCCTGTTTCGTGGCTCCCCGCACCTCCCGATGGAGGCCGCCAGGAAAGATTCGGATGTCCGGGACGCGATTCGCCGTCCCCCGGTTGCAGGCCTCAGGCCCGGAGCCGGGCGGATCAACCTAACATTGGACACGCTGATCAAACGTCAAGGAAAAAACATGGCCCCGGGAAATCCCGGGGCCGGAAGAGACGGATCAGCGGATGGGCTATCCAAAAAATTTCAGCGCGGCAATGACCGCCACGGTAGCGGCCAGCAAGGCCCCCATGCGGACGGTGAGGTCGTTTTTCATCCGCAGCATTTCGGCCGTCAAGCGCAACTCGGCCTCGCGCAAATCCTGTTTGGTGGCGATATCGCGCCGGGAATCCTCCTCCTGCTTTTCCAGGATGCCGATAAGGACGCCGGCCGCTTCCTCGCCCAGCGCCTTTTCCAGCTTCTTGGTGTCGTCGAAAAGGAGTGTCATAGGGCCATCTATGCGCAGGGGCGCGGGGAAGTCAAGGGGGCGGCATACCACGTCATCACCCTGCGAACCTGTACGTTGTATCCGAAAAATGGCTCCCCCTTGCGGTTCTGAAAGGCCGCAGTCATTCCTTACTCGATATCCGAAACCCGGGGGGCCACGCAAGCCGCCCTGCTCCACCCCCCTCCCCCGCCGGCACGGACTCGCCATTTGACAAGCCAGCCCCCGCCGGTACAATGTGCCCGCTCCCGCCCGACCGGCGGAAAATCCCCCGAAAAAGAGGTTCCCGCATGGCCGTCACCGAGCCCAACAAGATCATTTATTCCATGCTTCGGGTCAGCAAGTTCCACGACAAAAAACCCATTTTAAAAGACATCTCCCTGTCCTATTTCTACGGCGCGAAAATCGGCGTCCTGGGCTTAAACGGCTCGGGCAAAAGCTCGCTTTTGAAAATCCTGGCCGGGGTGGACAAGGACTTCCAGGGTGAGACCCACGTCTCCCCCGGGTTCACCATCGGCTTCCTGGAGCAGGAACCCCTGGTCGATTCCTCCAAGACCGTGCGCCAGGTGGTGGAGGAAGGCGCGGCCGAGACCGTGGCCCTTTTGAAGGAATTCGAGGAGATCAACGCCGCCTTCGCCGAGCCCATGGACGACGAGGCCATGGACAAGCTCATCACCCGCCAGGGCGAGGTGCAGGAAAAGCTCGATGCCCTGGACGCCTGGGACTTGGACAGCAAGCTGGACATGGCCATGGACGCCCTGCGCTGCCCGCCGCCGGACACCCCCGTGGCCCAGATATCGGGCGGCGAACGCCGCCGGGTGGCCCTGTGCCGCCTGCTTCTGCAGCAGCCGGACATCCTGCTTCTGGACGAACCCACCAACCACCTGGACGCCGAGTCCGTGGCCTGGATGGAGCACCATCTCCAGAGCTATCCCGGCACGGTCATCGCCGTGACCCACGACCGCTATTTCCTGGACAACGTGGCCGGCTGGATCCTGGAGCTGGACCGGGGCCGGGGCATCCCCTGGAAGGGCAACTATTCCTCGTGGCTGGAGCAGAAGGAAGCCCGCCTCAAGCACGAGGAAAAGGCCGAAAGCGAACGCCAGAAGACCCTGGCCCGGGAACTGGAGTGGATCCGCATGTCCCCCAAGGGCCGCCATGCCAAGGGCAAGGCCCGCATCAACGCCTACGAGTCCCTTTTGGGCCAGGAAGGCGAAAAACGCTCCAAGGATCTGGAGATCTACATCCCGCCCGGACCGCGCCTGGGCAAGAACGTCATCGAGGCCACGGGCGTGGCCAAGGCCTACGAGGACGTGCTTCTGGTGGAGGACATGACCTTTACCGTGCCGCGCGGGGCCATCGTGGGCATCATCGGCCCCAACGGCGCAGGCAAGACCACCCTTTTTAAGATGATCACCGGCGAGGTCGCCCCGGACGCCGGGGAGTTTGCGGTGGGCGAGAGCGTGAAGCTGGCCCACGTGGACCAGAACCGGGCGGCGCTTGATCCGGCCAAGACCGTGTTCGAGGCGGTCAGCGAGGGCTACGACACCATCCGGCTGGGCAACCGGGACGTGAATTCCCGGGCCTATCTGGCCCGGTTCAACTTCACCGGCCAGGACCAGCAGAAAAAGGTCGAACTGCTCTCGGGCGGCGAAAAAAACCGGCTCAACCTAGCCCTTCTGCTCAAGTCCGGGGCCAACGTGCTGCTCCTTGACGAGCCCACCAACGACCTGGACGTGAACACCCTGCGGGCCCTGGAAGACGCCCTGGAGAGCTTCGCCGGATCGGCCATGGTCATCAGCCACGACCGCTGGTTTCTGGACCGCATCGCCACCCACATCCTGGCCTTTGAGGGCGACAGCAAGGTGGTGTTTTTCGAGGGCGACTATTCGGAATATGCCGCGGATCGCAAGGCCCGGCTGGGCTCCGACGCCGACGTGCCCCACCGCATCAAGTACCGCAAATTCGCCCGGGCCTAGGCGGTCCGCCCGGCCCCACGCTCCGTAAAGGCCGTGGAAGACCCGCCGTCCGGGGTTTTCCACGGCCTTTGCCGTGCGCCGGAAGGCGCTGGCCTGTCCATGCCGACGACGAGAACCGGGATATTGACTTTCTCACATCATGAAATCATCCGGCAAACGGACGGTCCCCGGCCCGAGGGCCGCCGCCGGACGCCGCTGCGCAACGCGGCCCTGAAAAAAGTCGGCGCATCCGGACAATCCGCGGCAAACCCGGCGGCAGGCCGCCAGGGGAAGCGCCGCCATCGGGGTCGGCCCCATCCCGACGGAAAGGATGACCGCCCCGGCAGCCGTTCGACGTCCCATGGTCCGCTTTTTGCTGAATCGGCGGCATGGAGCTTTTCAATTTCGACCCCGCCACCATCTTCAGCTTTTTCCTGACGCTTGTCCGCATCAGCCTCATCCTCTTTCTTTTGCCCGTGTTCGGCGGCTCCATCCTCCCCAGGGCCATCAAAGGGGCCCTGTGCATCCTCCTGAGCCTGGCCATCTGGCCCAAGCTGTCCTTTCCAGGGGCCCTGTTGCCCGCCAACCCCTGGATGATCGCCCTCATGCTCGTCGGGGAGGTCATCATGGGGCTTTTGCTGGACGTGGTGGTGCGCTTTCTCTTCGCAGCGGTCCAGACCGCAGGGCATTACATCGGTTTCTCCATGGGTTTCGCCATGATGAACGTCATCGACCCCATGACCGGAACCCAGGAACCCATCACCGGGCACGTGCTCTACCAGACCACCATGCTCATCTTCCTGACGCTCAACGGCCACCTGTTCCTGCTCCAGGCCCTGGGCGACAGTTTCCGCCTCATCCCTCCGGGAGGCCTTCTCATCAACCCGGCACTGGGGGAACACCTGCTGGTTTTCGCCTCACACATCTTCACCCTGGCGCTGAAAATCGCCGCACCGGTCATCGGTTCGCTCTTTCTGGTGGATCTGGCCCTGGCGCTGGTCTCCAGGGCCGCCCCCCAGATGAACGTCCTGTTCATCGGATTTCCTTTGAAGATCGGGGTCGGATTCCTGTTCATGATCCTGATCTTCACCACCCTGGCCAGGTATGTCGGAGACTACATCCTGGAGATGGGCGTCATGTACGAGGCCATCCTCAAGAGTTCCGGATAAGCTACGAATAACAGAGATTTTCACAGAGCGACGCCATGGGCAAGCAACAAGATCCAAGTAAAACAGAAAACGCGACTCGAAAACGCGTCGGGAAGGCCCGTGAAAAAGGTTCTGTCGCCAAGAGCCAGGAACTTCCAAAGGTTATCATCCTCATTGTTGGGCTCCTCATTTTGAACATCACCATCGGAAATCTGGAAAAGGAGATGCGAGAGGTCTACATATGGGCCTTTAAAACCGGATTCACCACGACCATCACCCAAAGCGGCGTCTACGAGATCATGATCATGCTTTCCAAAAAGCTGGCCATCATGCTTCTGCCCATCATGTTCTGCCTCGCCACGGCCGCCTACGTCACCCAACGCATCCAGGTCGGCAAGGTATGGTATTCCCGCCTGTTCAACCCGGACTTCGGGCCTCTTTTCAACCCCATGGGCGGATTGAAACGGCTTTTTATCAGCTCGGAAACCCTCTTCCGGCTGGGCAAGCAGGCCGCCCAGGCCGCAGCCATCGCCGTGGCCCCGTATATGGTGCTCAAGCACGAGTTCGCCAACTTCCTGCCCCTGTTCTATCAGACCCCCATCGGGTTCATGTCCTACATCCTGAGCACCGGCATGACCATGGTGCTCTATGCCCTGGTGCCCATGATCCTCGTCTCCATCGCCGACATCTGGTTTTCACGTTGGAGTTACGCCGAGAATCTCAAGATGACCAAGGACGAGGTCAAGGACGAACGCAAGCAGGCCGAAGGCGATCCCCGCATCAAGGCCAAGCAGCGCCAGAAAATGATGGAGGTGATGAAACAGCGCATGCTGGCCGAGGTGCCCAAGGCCGACGTGGTGATCACCAACCCCACCCACATCGCCTGCGCCCTGCGCTACGACCCCATGGTCTCCCCGGCCCCGCTCCTGGTGGCCAAGGGACTCGACCACCTCGCCGAAAAAATCAAGGAAATCGCACGGGAACATCACATTCCCATCCGGGAGAACAAGCCCCTGGCACGGGCCTTGTATAAATCCGTGGAAGTCGGGCAGACCATCCCCCTGGAACTCTACCAGGCCGTGGCCACCATCCTGGCCCAGCTCGACAAGTTCCGGCGCAACCGCCGCTAACCGAAGAACAGGCAAACCGCCGCAGGTGTCAAAAACATGGCCAAGGCGCTGACATCGGTCAAATTCGACTACGAAAAGTTCACCAAGCAGGGCGACCTCCTCCTGGCCGGCGGCGTGGTGATCATTTTGTTCGTCATGCTGGTTCCCGTCCCGCCGCTGTTCATCGACCTCATGCTCACCCTGTCCATCTCCGTGAGCCTGGTGGTCCTGGTCACCACCATGTTTATGACCTCGCCCCTGGAATTCTCCATCTATCCGTCCCTGCTCCTGGTGACCACCCTGCTTCGGCTGTCCATGAACGTGGCCTCCACCCGCCTGATCCTTCTGCACGGCGACGAGGGCACCAGCGCCGCGGGCAAGGTCATCGAGGCCTTCGGACAGTTCGTGGTCGGTGGCAACTATTTCGTCGGCATCGTCATCTTCCTGATCCTGTTCGCCCTAAACAAAAAGGTCATCGTCCAGGGCACCACCCGCATCGCCGAGGTGGCCGCCAGGTTCACCCTGGACGCCATGCCGGGCAAGCAGATGGCCATCGAGGCGGACCTCAACTCCGGGCTTATCGACGAGGCCGAGGCCACCAGCCGCCGCGACGCCATCCGCAAGGAGGCGGACTTCTACGGGGCCATGGACGGCGCAGGCAAGTTCGTCCAGGGAGACGTCTCGGCCACCATCATCATCACCGCCATCAACATCCTCGGCGGGTTCTGCATCGGCGTCTTCCAAAAGGGCATGGACTGGAGCGACGCGGCCCAGACCTACACCATCCTGACCATCGGCGACGGTCTGGTCTCCATCATTCCGTCCATCATCATCTCCACCTCCGCCGGCCTCATCGTCAGCCGGGCCGCCTCCGAGGCCAAGATGGGCGAGGAATTCATCGCCCAGCTGACCTACCATCCCCGGGCCCTGCGCCTCGTCTGCGGCATCCTGTTGATCTTCGCCATCGTTCCGGGCATGCCCACCCTGCCCTTTCTGGCCCTGTCGGGCCTGATCTACGGCGTCTCCGTGGCCAGCGCCAAGCAGCGCGAACTCCTCGGCGGCGACTCCGCCAAGGGCAAGGACAAGTCCAGAAAGTCGGAACTGGAGACCCCCGAGGAGGTCCAGGCCCTGCTGCCCCTCGACCTTCTGGAACTCGAGGTCGGCTATGGCCTGATCCCCCTGGTGGACGAGGAGCAAAGCGGCAACCTGTTGGCCCGCATCCGCTCCATCCGCCGCCAGTTCGCCCTGGACATGGGCCTGGTCATTCCCTCCCTGCACCTGCGCGACAACCTCCAGCTCAAGCCCGGACAGTACACCGTGCTTATCAAGGGCAACGAGGTGGCCACGGCCGAGATCCTCATCGACCACTACCTGGCCATGGATCCGGGCGACGCCAAGCATCGCATCGGCGGCGTGGAGACCCGCGAACCGGCCTTCAACCTCCCGGCCCTGTGGATTCCCGAGGCCCAGAAGGAAGAGGCCATGCTGGCGGGCTATACCGTGGTCGATCCGGCCACGGTCATCGCCACCCACTTAACCGAGGTCTTCCGCCGCCACCTGCACGAATTCCTGGGACGCCAGGAGACCCAGAACCTCCTGGACAACCTGGGCAAGCGCGCCCCCAAGGCCGTGGAGGATCTGGTGCCAGGGGTGCTCGGGCTCGGATCGGTGCAGAAGGTGCTGCAAAACCTGGTCAAGGAAAACGTCTCCGTCCGGGATCTTCTGACCATCGTGGAGACCCTCTCGGATTACGGCCAGGCCATCAAGGATCCCGACCAGCTCACGGAATACGTGCGGTCCCGCATGGGGCGCACCATCGTCAAGCCCTACCTGTCCCCCGGAGGCGCCCTGCCCATCTTCAACCTCTCTCCCAAGGTGGAGGGAAGCATTCAGGAAAGCCTGCGCAAGACCGACCACGGCACCTACCTGGCCATGGAGCCGATGACGGCGCAAAAGATCATCCAGGCCATCAAAAACGCCATGGACAAGGCCCTGTCCGTGGAAGGGCAGCCGGTGCTTTTGACCTCGCCCGTCTCCAGGCCGCACCTGGCCCAGCTTCTCATGCGGTTCGTGCCCACCCTCCCGGTGATCTCCCAGGCCGAGATTCCCGGCGAGATCAAGCTCCAATCCCTTGCCACCATAGGAATCAACAATGCGGGTTAGAACCTTTCGCGACAAGAACATGGCGCGGATCCTGGCCAGGATCAAAAGCGAAATGGGCCCCGACGCGGTCATCCTGAGCACTCAGACCGTACGGGAGAACGGACAGTGCCTGTGCGAGATCATGGCCGCCGTGGACGCGGACGAGGAATTCCCGAACGCAGCGGCCCGGGACAAGGTGGTGGCCATCCCGGCATCGTCCGCCGCAAGGCGTCGCCAGGAGAGCCGTCCCGGCCCCGTGCCCCCCCTCACGGAGCAGCCCCTCGACGACCCCCTTCCCGCCGCCTCCGGCGAAGACTGGCGCAGGGAATGGGACGAGATCCGCGACCACATGCTGGCCCTGCTCAAGCCAGGTCTGAACTTTGACAGGCTTGCGCCCAGACAGCGTCTGGCCCTGCAATACCTGGAACGTGAGGGAGTCGAGGACGCCGTTTTATTGACGCTGTTCCGATCCCTGGTTGACCGGGGGGAACGCACCGTGCTGCCCGCGCTGTCGCGCCTGGTCGGGTTCAAGCCCCTGCCCTCGGCCCAGTGGGCGCAACGCGTCCATGTCCTGGCCGGTCCCTCGGGCGCGGGCAAGACCACGGCCGTGCTGCGCCTGGCCCTGGCCAAAAAACGCCAGAACCCGAACGACCCGGTGACCGTGGCCGCCCTGTGGGACGGTTCGGCGGGCATGTCCAGGCTCAAGCGCTATGCCGAACTCTCGGGCCTCGCCTTCCGCAGCGTGGCAAGCCCGGAAGACTTCCGCAGCCTCTGGGAGAGCCTCGGGAAAAAGGGCTGGGCCTTTGCGGAGATGCCCTGCCTGCGCGGCGAGGAAACCATGGAACACCGGCTGCGGACCCTGGGCATGGCCGGACGCCCCGAAGTCGCCGTGCATCTGGTGGCGAGCCCCACCTGCTCCACCGCCCAGCTTCGGGCCTTCGCGGCCCGCTACAAGGCCGGGGCGCCGGGCAGTATTGTCTGGACGAAGCTTGATGAAGCCTGTAATTTCGGGACTCTGATCAATGTGGCGCATGCCGTGGGCCTGCCGATCTCGGCCCTTTCCCACGGCCCCGAACTGACCCGGAACATGCGCCCGGCCGACGCCACCGATGTGTGGAAGCTCATCTTCAAGCACCAGCTTCCCGGCGTGACCCTTGAAGAACCCAAACCCGGACGGGACACGGAACAGGCCGCCACGACGGCGAAAAGCGCGGCCTGACACGCGCGCTGTCCGGACAGCCCGGACAAAACGCCCTTACGGAACACAGAATCGTCGTATCTTTCAGATCGCGGCGCGGCGTGGAGCATATGCAGTGACGGCGCACTCGGAACTTCCCCTGGTCTTCTCGGTCACCTCCGGCAAGGGCGGCGTGGGCAAGACCAACATCTCGGTCAACCTGGCCTGCTGCTTAAGCCGCATGGGCAAGCGCACGGTCATTTTAGACGCGGATCTGGGACTGGCCAACGTGGACGTGCTGCTTGGCCTGACCCCCAAGCTCAACCTGTTCCATCTCTTCCACGAAGGGGTGACCCTCAAGCGCGTGCTGTGCCAGACCCCCTACGGATTCGCCATCCTGCCCGCCTCCTCGGGCGTGGGCGAGATGCTGACCCTGTCCACGGGCCAGAAGCTGGAGCTTTTGGAGGCCATGGACTATCTCGAGAACCGCATCGACTATCTTATCGTGGACACAGGGGCGGGGATCAGCGACAATGTCATTTATTTCAACCTGGCGGCCCGGGAACGGCTTTTGGTTCTGACCACGGAACCCACGTCCCTGACCGACGCCTACGCCCTGATCAAGGTCATGCACATCAACCACGCCGTCAACCGGTTCCGGGTTCTGGTGAACATGGCCCCAAGCGCCAAGGCGGCCATGCTGGTGTATGAAAAGCTGTACCAGGCCTGCGACCGGTTTTTAAGCGGCATATCCCTGGATTTCACCGGATTCGTCTCCCTCGATCCGGCGGTCAAGGCGGCCGTCATCAGGCAGAAGCCCTTTTGCGTCGATGCCCCGGATGCCCCGGCCAGCAGGCAGATGGAGGACATCGCGCGGACCATAACCACCTGGGATATCCCGGCAACCCTCGATGGAAACATCAAATTCTTCTGGAAAAAGCTCCTCTTCCAGGAACAGCCCCTGGCTTAGGCTGGACTCCGGGGAAACCGCCTGGGAAGACTTCGATCTCCGCGCCCGGGAGGAGATCGTCAGGCATTTTGCGCCCAAAATCAAAATCCTGGCCCTGCGCCTCAAGGCCAAGCTGCCCCAGAGCGTGGAGCTTGGGGAGCTCATCAGCGCCGGCGCCCTGGGGCTCATGGAGGCCCTGGGACGGTTTCGGCCCGAACTGAACATCAAGTTCGACACCTACGCCGAAAACCGCATCAAAGGGGCCATGCTCGACGAACTGCGGCGCATGGACCGTTTTTCGCGCGGCCAGCGCCACCGCATCCGGGCCATGGAGGAGCTCATCCGCCGCCTGGAGCACGAGCAGGGACAGTCCCCATCGGTGGAGGCCCTGGCCGACGCCTCTGGGCTGACCATCCGCGAGGTCTCCCAGAGCATGGAGGCCCTGCAGAACCAGCTCTGCATCAGCCTTGACGCCATCACCGAGAACCTGTCCTCCTTCAAGATCAACCAAAACGAGAACGAACCCTACAAATCCACGGAGTTCAAGGAGTTGGTGGACAAGCTGGCCGGGCTCATCGACGACCTGACCCCCCGGGAGAAGCTGGTGCTCTCCCTGTACTACGGCGAGGAGCTCAACATGCGCGAGACCTCGGAGGTCATGGGCATCACCGAGGGCCGGGTGTCGCAACTGCATTCCCAGGCCCTGGCCAGGCTGCGCCAGAGGTTCAAGACCGATTTCGGCATCGACTGATGGGACGCATCGCCCGTGACAGTCGCCACGTTAAGCCAGTCGCCCCGGCGTCTCCCGTGAAGGGATCCCGCTGGCGGGACGCCCTCTGCACACCATGAGCAAGGACAAAGGCGCCTCTTCCCCATCGGGAGTTCCACCGGGCATGGACGATCCGGCTGACATCGGTTTGACCAAGGCCAAGCTCGACGACACGGAACTCAGCGACGAACTGCCCAAGGCCCTGCAAAAGGTCGAGCTGGACCTGGACGACGCGCCGTTTCTGGAGGACGAGAAGGAGGAGGCGCCGCCGCCCCCCCCGGGGGAGGAGCCCGTCCAGCAGGAGGAGGCGGAGGCGCCGCCGCCATGGTGGAAAAAAAAGGCCGTCGTGTTCGGCGGGGCCGCTCTGGTGCTCGTCATCCTGGCCGCCCTGGCCTACTTCCTCTTTTTCTCCGGAAAAAAAGAGGAGACGCCTCCGCCGCCAGCCGAGGAAACCGCCGAGGAGGCGTCCCAGGAGACGACCGCGCCGCCTCCCCTTCCCGAGGCGAAAGAGGTTGTGGTGGTCATGGATCCGTTCCTCGTGGAACAGACCAACGAAAAAGGCGAGGCCTTCCTGGTCAGCCTTCAGTTCTCCACGACAACCACCAGCCCGGACCTCGAGAAGGAACTTTCCCGAAACGCGGTTGTGCTCCGGGACGCCGTGTATTATTTCCTTAAGAATAAACAACTGGTCTATTTGGACGACGAGAAGGTCGCCGAGTCCCTCAAACAGGACATCATGTCGGTGATGAACCAGTTTCTGGGCGACGAGCAGATAAAAAACCTGTTCATCGAGAAATACGTGGTGAAGTGACATGTCCATCGACATCTCCACCCTCTTCCAGGTCATGCCCTACGCCCAGAACGTGGCCCACGCCGAGGTGGCCCAACCCGTGGCCCAGCAGACCATTGCCGCAGAACTGGCCCTGCAGCGCATGCAGGAGGAGGAAAAACAGGTTCCCAAGCTCGAGGAGCAGGACGCCGCCGACACCGTCAAGGACCAGGACGAGGAGCGCCGCCGCGAGGGACGCCAGCCCCGCAAGCGCCAGGCCCGGGAGCACGCCGCGCCGGAGGACACGAGCCCGACCCACATCACCCCCTGGACGGGAAACATCATCGACGCCAAGATATGAACGCCACACCCCTGGCCGTTCGCGCGGCCCAAAGCATCAAGGTTGCTCCATGAGCGCAGAGTCGTATCTGATCCTTTTTCTCACCCTGAGCGAACTGGCCCTGATCGTCCTGGTGGTGCTTTTTTTCTCCCGCCTGCGCCGTTCCGAAGGCCTTTTGCACAGGCTGCAAAACAACCAGGAACAGTTGCTGGAGAAGCTGCGGCTCAATGCCCAGCTCGAACAGGAACTGGTGTCGAGCTTCAAGCGCCGCCAGGCGGAACTCATGGCCCTCGACGAACAACTCGAGCAGCGCCGCATGGATCTCGACCGGCTTCTCAAACAGGCCCGCGAGGTGTCCCGCTCTCCCCAGTTCCTGCGCCAGGTCATCGTGAACGGCCACAAAAAGGGCCAATCCATCGGTGCCCTGGCCACGTCCACGGGCCTGGCCCCGGACGAGGTGCGGCTGATTCTTGAGCAGGCCTCCTCATGATCCCGGCCAAGCGCGTCCCGCATGGCCGTGCTGCGGTCTGGCCGCCCCAGCCCGTCAGGGGAAAACCCGTGTCCTGTCTTTTTTCTCCGCGCCGGTCAGGATAAGGGCCTGCCATGGCTGGCCGTGACCTCGAAGATTTCCGCCGCGCGTTCCGAACCGGGGAACGGGTCACGGGCCGGGTGCTTTCCCGCCCCGACGCCCGGCACGCCCTGGTGGACATCTCGGGCTTCGAACTGCTGGCCGCAACCGACACCGATCCCCCGCCCGGGGCCAGGCTGACCTTTTTCATCGCCCGGATGCATCCGGTGGTGGTGCTGCGCGAGATCGCCAGAGACCAGGCCCCTGCGAACGCCCCCGACCCCCGCCGCATGGCAGGGCTTTTATCCTCCCTGGCCAGCGCCCGGACCGCTCTGGAGACGCGCCTGACGTCCCTTGGCCTGCCCCCGGCCCCCGGCCCGACCGTTGATCTGGCGGATCTCAAACGCCGGTTTTTGGCCATGCTGCGGGCCGACGAAAAGGCCCTCGCCGCGTACGAACGATCGGCCAGTCTGGCCCGGGAGCTGGCCGCCCTGCCCGACGTCCGCCGCCGGGGACGCTATCTGTACGCCCCCTGGTATCCCCCGGGGGCCTTTGCCCACGAACTTCTCCTGGAACGCACGGGGGCTGACGGGACGCAGGACATCCATCTGGCCTTCAGGCTTGCGGGGCCCGGCGAGATCCGCATCAAGGCCCGCCTCCAGGGCGATCTGGCCCGATGCATGGTGTTCGCCGCCATGCCCGGCCGTATGGACGGCCACGCGTTTCTGCCCGAAACCGTCCGCCTGGGGCGACGGGTGGTGCGCCTGGAGCTTTCGGCCGCGCCGCGTCCCCTGGCGGCCTCCCCGCCGTCGCTGGCGGCCTCGCTCCTCCCGGACGGGACCAGGAGCTTTACGGGGGTAAACCTTCGAGTGTAAGAACGCTCCATTGCGCCCACCCCATAGGCAAAGGAACCGCATCATGCCGCACTGCGTCGAAGATCTGCTCTCCTCTCCGGACATTGGCCGCAGGATCTGCGAAATGCTCGACGACTCGGCCTGGGCCAAGGATCTCTCCTGGCCGGACATCCAGGCCCTTTCCGGGTACATGACGATTCTGGATTTCCCCAAGGAAATGACCATCTTCACAGAGGGGGAAAGCAGCGACTACATGGCCATCGTGCTGCATGGGGTGGTGGAGATCGTCAAACATGAGGTGGGCGACGAGTTTTCCACCAAGTTTCTGGTGCGCCTGGGCCCCGGCCGGGCCTTCGGGGAGATGGCCCTGGTGGAGGGACAGCCGCGCTCGGCCTCGGCCCTGGCCGCCGAAGAGACGCGCCTCATGGTCCTGACCCGAGGCGAGTTCGACCGGATGTGCAAGGATAACAAGTCCCTGGCCCTCAAAATGGCCATCAACATGGCCCGGCTCATCAGTTTCCGGCTGCGCAACACCAGTTCCAAGCTCCTGCGGTTCCTCTAGGACGGCATCCCGGGCCGCACCGCTTTTCCGGCGGTCCGGTCCCCGGGACAATCGCAACGGAAACTGCGGGATGGTCGCGCCCATCGATCAGCCCGGCTCACTGGTCCGTTTCCAACCCACAACACCACTTCGAGGCATACCGGCATGGCATACAAGGATTTGCAGGATTTCGTGAAGGCCCTGGAGGGCGCGGGCGAACTCAAGCGCATCAGCGCACAGCTCGATCCCTATCTGGAGGTGGCCGAGGTCACGGACCGGGTAAGCAAGAAACACGGCCCGGCCCTTTTCTTCGAAAACGTGGGCCAGTCCCGATTCCCGGTCCTGACCAACGCCTTTGGCTCATATACCCGCATGCACATGGCCCTTCAGGTCGCAAGTCTGGAGGCCCTGGCCTCGGAGATCACGGAATTTTTGGAGATCGAAAAGCCCTCGGGCATCATCAAAAAGCTCAAGCTTCTGCCCAAACTGGCCCGCATGGCCAACATTTTTCCCAAGGAGGTCGGTTCGGGGCCCTGCCAGGACGTGGTTCTCACGGGCGACGACGTGGATCTGTCCATCATGCCCGTTCTGACCACCTGGCCGGGCGACGCCGGGCCGTTTATCACCCTGCCCGGGGTCATCACCAAAAACCCCGAGACCGGCAAGCGCAACCTGGGGATGTACCGGATGCAGGTCTTCGACAAAAAGACCACGGGCATGCACTGGCACCGCCACAAGGGCGGGGCCTACCACTACCACCTGGCCGAAAAGCTCGGCAAGCGCCTGGAAATGGCCGTATGCATCGGCCCGGACCCGGCCGTGACCTATGCCGCCACGGCCCCCCTGCCCGACGAACTCGACGAGATGCTGTTCGCGGGATTTTTACGCCACTCGCCCGTGGAACTGGTCAAATGCAAGACCGTGGACATCGAGGTTCCGGCCAACGCCCAGTTCGTGCTGGAGGGCTATGTGGAGCCCGGCGAACGGCGGCGGGAAGGCCCCTTCGGCGACCACACGGGCTATTATTCCCTGGCCGACGACTATCCGGTCTTCCACGTCACGGCGCTGACCCACCGCAGGGACGCCATCTATCCGGCCACCCTGGTGGGGCCGCCGCCCATGGAGGACTGCTTCATGGGCAAGGCCACGGAGCGCCTGTTCCTGCCCCTGATCAAAAAGCAACTGCCCGAGATCATGGACATGAGCCTGCCCCTGGAAGGGGTCTTCCACAACCTGTGCTTCGTCTCCATCGACAAGCGCTACCCCGGCCAGGCCAAGAAGGTCATGTACGCCCTGTGGGGCCTGGGACAGATGATGTTCACCAAGATCATCGTGGTGGTGGATAAAAACGTCAACGTGCAGAACACCTCCGAGGTGCTGTGGCGTCTTGGCAACAATGTGGACCCCCGGCGCGACGTGGTCATGGTGGACGGCCCCCTGGACGCCCTGGACCATGCCTCGCCCCTGGCCTTCTACGGCGGCAAGATGGGCATCGACGCCACGAAAAAAGGCCCCCAGGACGGGCATCACCGCCCCTGGCCCGCGTCCCTGCGCATGGCCCCCGAGGTCAAGAACCGCATCGACGCCCTGTGGGGCGAACTGGGGTTGTAACCGGGACGCCCTCCAGGAGAACGCCGCCCATGGACATCACCTACATCCACCACGACTGCTTCGTCGTGCGCCACGCCGGGCGCGTGCTGCTCTTCGACTATCCCCGCCCCAGCCACCTGCCTGGGGCGGCCGCCCAGATGGCCGCGCCGCTTTTTTACGGGGCCGACCTCATGGTCTTTTTCTCCCACGGCCACCCCGACCACTTCGATCCGAACATCCTGGCGGTCACCGAGGGGGCGGCCAGGCGTCGCTTCGTGGTCTCGGACGACGTGGCCGACATGTTCTCGGACAGCCTGCCCCCGGACGCCGTGATCATGGAACCGGACCAGACCCGGCAGGTGGAGGGATTTTCCGTCAGCACCCTGGAAAGCAACGACCTGGGCGTGGCCTACCTCATCGAAACCCCGGACAAGCGCGTCTATTTCGGCGGCGACCTGGCCCAGTGGGACTGGCCCACCCTGCCCGAGCGCGCCCGGGCCGAAACCTGCCGGTTCTTCACTGCCGCCCTGGCCCGCGTCGCGGCCTTCGCCCCGGACGTGGCCTTCACCAACTGCGACTTCCGCCTCGACTCCCTGGGCGGCGTGGTGGCCCTGGCCCAGGCCGTCCGTCCCGGCCTCCTGATCCCCATGCATCTGTTCGGCGACGCCTCGCGGCTGTGGACCCTGCCCTCGCGCATCGCCGAGGCCAGCCCCCCGGACGCGCCCGACATCCCGGTCTTCTGCTACGCCGCCCCCGGCGACAGAGCCCATATCGGTCCGGACGGGATCAGCTTCGAGGTGAAGGAAACGCCTGCGGCGACGGGGGGGGAAACCTGCTGAGTGAGACGGGCGAGTCAAGAAAAAAGGGCGGCGGAAAGTGCGGTTAAATCGCTGACGCCTTGGCCGCCTTTGCCCGGGCGCGGGAAAAACAGCGGCCCGTAGCCCAGGCGCTTGGCCTGCTTGAGGCGCATATCATGTCCGGACACGGGCCGGATGCGTCCCCCCAGGTCCACCTCGCCCCAAAAAACCGCCCCGATCGGCAGCGGCCGGTCGTGAAAAGAGGAGAGGATGGCGGCGGCCAGCCCCAGGTCGAGGCCAGGGTCGCGCATGGACAGCCCGCCGCCGAGCTTGGCGTAGATGTCGGACTGGCCCAGGTGCACGCCGAGGCGTTTTTCCAGGACGGCCAGCAGCAGATGCAACCGTCCCTGGTCCACGCCAAGGGCCGTGCGCCGGGGGATGCCCAGATAGGAATGGGCGGCCAGGGCCTGGACCTCCACGGCCAGGGGGCGTTGGCCCTCCACGGCCATGACCACCGCCGAGCCGGACAGGGCGGCGTCGCGTTCGCCAAGGAAGAAGGTGGACGGATCGGCCACCACGGCAAGGCCTTTGTCGCGCATCTCGAAGACTAAAAGCTCGTCCGTCGGTCCGAAGCGGTTTTTGAGCACCCGCAGGATGCGGAAGACGTGACGGCGCTCGCCTTCGAGGTACAGCACCGTGTCCACCATGTGCTCCATGAGCTTGGGACCGGCGATCTGGCCGTCCTTGGTGACGTGCCCCACCAGGATCAGCGGCGTGCCCGAGCGTTTGGCGGCCTCCACGAGTTCCGAGGACACGGCCCGCACCTGTCCCACGCTGCCGCTGGCCCCTTCGGCGGCCGGGGAATGCAGGGTCTGCACGGAATCGGCGATGAGCAGGCTGGGGGGACTGTGGCCGGACAAAAGGGCCACGGCCTGGGAGGCGTCGGTGGAGGACACGGCCAAAAGGCCGGGATGCAGGCATTTGAGGCGCGCCGCCCGGGATTTGAGCTGGGAAAGGGATTCCTCGCCGGAAAAATAGACCGGGGAACGTCCCGTGGCCGCCAATCGCCCGGCAAGTTGCAGAAGGAGCGTGGATTTGCCGATGCCCGGTTCGCCGCCGAGCAGGATGGCCCCGCCCGGGGCCAGCCCTCCGCCCAAGACCCGGTCCAGGTCGGCCAGTCCCGTGGGCGCGGCAATGCCGCCCTCGTCAGGGTGATCGGCCAGGGAGGCGGGGGGGACGGCCGAGGCCGACGCCGCGTGCCCGGCCTTGGCGGCGGATGCGGCCACGGTCTGGGCGGCCAGGGTGTTCCATTTGCCGCAACGCGGGCACTGGCCGCGCCAGGACGGGGAGATGCCGCCGCATTCGGCGCACACGTAGCGTTGCCGGGTCTTCATGGATGGTCGCCGGGGTTATTTCCCGGGCGGATCCTTGGCGTCCACGACCTTGACCCCGAATTCCTTGACCGCCTCGGGCGGATCGAAAAACACGATCATAAACGGCGTTTCCGCGCCCGGGGCCAGGTTGGTGTTGTTGGTCAAGACGCCCACCTGGGAGCCCAGGGCCGATTCCAATTCCTGCCTGGTCATGACCTGGAGTTGGAACAGGGACACGGTGTTGCCGCCGAGCATGTCCTTGGAGAGGAGGACATTGCCCTTTTCGTCGAACAGGGCGGCCTCCAGCTTGATCATTTCTTTTTGCGACTTGAAGTTGTTGACCGCCTTGCCCTCGATGACGAAGAGTTGTCCGGCCTTTTCGTTGGTGACATAATATTGACGGACGTTCTGGAGCACGATGTCCTTGACCTTGGCGGACTCGTCGGGCTTTTCCGCGGCGGGCTTTTCACCCTCTTTGCCAGGCTCTGCGGGCTTCGCCTGTTCGGCGGTCGGCGGCGCGGGGGGTTGCCCATCCTTGGCCCCCGGCCACAGATCGAAGAAAAAGACGGCGGCCAGGGTGATGACGACCAGGGCGAAAAGGCTCAGGGCGACGATCAGCGAGCGGCGCTTGACGTCCTTGGACGAGGCCCCTTTTCCCTTCTTGCCGGTGATGTCGATTTCGGAGATGTCGTCCAGGTTGAAGTCGGTTCGCGGCGTTCCGGCGTCCTCTTGGTCCGCAGAGGTTTCCGAGGCGAAGAGACTGTCGGCTTCGCGATCCGGGGCCCGGCCGGGCTCGGGCCGCGCCTCACGCGCCGATCCCGCCGGGGCGGGGGCCGCAGCTTCCCCGACATTCGCCCCGAAGGCCGTCCCGTCATCCTCCGGATAGTCGAAATCCCGCACGTCCGCTGGACTCGGCGGCTCCAGACGAAAGACATGTTTGCATTTGCCGCACCGCAGTTTGACGCCGTCCGGCCCGATCCTGTCATCGGGCAGCCGGAATCGGGAGGAGCAATTGGGGCATGTTACGATCATAGGCCTTCTTCCGCGAAATGCTTCGGTTTTTCGGAACGACAAACAGCTTAAGCAAGTTCCGGGCCAAGATCACACGATCTGCATCTCCCACACCCCGGGCAACTGTCGATAGCGCTCGGCATAGTCCATGCCGTAGCCGATCAGGTAGCCGTCCCGGGAGGTGAATCCCACAAAATCCACCGGCACGTCCACCTCCCGCCGCAGGGGTTTGTCGATCAGGGCGCACAAGCGCAGGGTTTTCGGATTCCGGGCGGCAAAAATCTCCAGCAACCGGGCCGAGGTCCGCCCCGTATCCACGATATCCTCCACCACCAGGACATGCCGTCCTTCCAGGGGACAGTCCACGTCCACCAAAAACCGCAGGTCCTGGCCCGGAGAGGTTCCCGCGCCGTAGCTGGCGATGCGTACGAACTCAATTTGCGGGGAAAATGGAAAATGCCGCGTCAAATCCGTAAAAAAATACACCGCCCCCTTGAGCACGCAGATGACGATGGGGGGATCGCCGTCGTCGTAGCAGCGGGAGATTTCCCCGGCCAGTTCGGCCACCCGCCCGGCTACGGCCTCTTCGCCGATGACTTCACGCAACACTTCACCCATAAGCATGATCCATACCGGAAACTGGTTGGAAGGCAAGGCCCGGCAGCCGCAGCGGCCGGGCTACATCTCCATGAGCATGGCGATTTCGTCGCATTCGGGAAACTTCGGACAGTTGATGCAGTCGGCCCAGACCTTTTGGGGCAGCTTCTCCTTTTCCACCTCGACGAAACCCAGGTGTTCGAAAAATCCCTTCTGATAGGTCAGGGTGAACACCCGGTACAGCCCCAGGGTCACGGCCTCGCTGAGGCAGGCCTCCACCAGCCTGCCCCCCCAGCCCTTCATGCGCATCTCCTCGTCCACGGCCAGGGAGCGGATCTCGGCCAGATCCTCCCAGGCGATGGTCAGGGCGCAGCAGCCGCGCACCCCCCGGCCGGAGCGCTCGGCCAGGACGTAGAAATCGCGCAGATGGCTGTATAGCTGGCTGAACGAGCGGGGCAGCAGCAGTTCCTTTTTGGCGCAGGTCATGAGCAGGGCGTGGATCTGCCGCACATCCTGGATCTGGGCCTTGCGCAGATAATATTCATCCCTGTCGGTCACGCGCCCTCCCCGGCCCCGGACAAAAGCTCCCGCAGTTCGTCGCCGGACATGTAGCCCTCGCTGGCATGTATCATCTCCCCGTCACGGTTGAACACCACCATCTTGGGGATGGAGCCCACGGCGAACAGTCCGGCCACGTCCTCGCCGCCCTGATAGACCGGATAGTTGAAGGGCATCTGTTTGACGAACCGGAAGAAATCCCCGGAATTCTGATCCATGGAGATGCCCAAAAGGACCAGATCGCTTTCCGGGATGTCCCGGCGCAGGGTGATGAGCTCCGGAATCTCCTGCTGGCAGGGTCGGCACCAGGAGGCCCAGAAATTGATGACCACGAATTTTCCCCGGGACTGGCTGATGCGGTCCACCAGTTGTCCGGCGGTGATGGTCATGTCGTCCCGGGCCAGGGCCGGACCCGGCCAAAGGCAGGCCAGAAAAAGGGAACACGCCGCTAAGGCGCACAGGATGGCGCGCATCGGGATACCTCCGGGAAGCGGCGCAACGTGACGCGCCGGGGAAAAAGCCTAGCAGTTTTCCAAAGATTGGCAACCGCGCACCGTGCCCACCAGCCGGGCGGCCTCGCGTACGGCCCCCACGGCGTCCAGGGAATAGCCGTCCGCGCCGATGGACGCGGCAAAGGCCTCGGTGACCACTGCGCCGCCGATCATGATCCGGGCCCGGCAGCCCTTTTCGTCACGCAGCCGGACGGTGTCGGACATGCGCACCATGGTGGTGGTCATCAGCGCCGACAGGCCGATGACGTCGGCGTCCCGGGAAAGGGCCTCGTCCACGATGCGCTCGGCCGGGACGTCCTTGCCCAGGTCCACCACGTCGAACCCGTTGTTGGCCAGCATCAGGCACACGATGTTCTTGCCGATGTCGTGGATGTCGCCCTCCACCGTGGCCATGACGATCCGCCCGGCGGACATTCCCTCGTCGGTATCGGATAGAAGGGGTTTCAGGCGTTCAAAGCCGATCCGCATGGTCTCGGCCGAAAGCAAAAGCTGGGGCAGGAAATATTCCTTGCGTTCGTATTTCTCCCCCACCTCCAGAATTCCCGGAATGAGGTCGCCGTTTAGTATCTCCGAGGCCGTGCGCCCGGATTCCAGGGCCGCCTCGATCATGCCCGGCAGGGCCGCCTTGTCGCCTTTGACCACGGCCTGGTGCAGGGTCGCGGCCGGGCCGCCGGAGGTTGCGCCAGACGGGGCGGACCCTGTCGTGGGCGCGGCGGCCGCCGCACCCCCGGAAGGCTTCCACCCGGCGTAAGAGGCAATGAACCGACCGGCCTGGGGGTCGCGGGCCAGCAGCACCTCGGCGGCGAAGGCCGCCTCCCGCAGCCGTGCGGAATTGGGGTTGGCGATGACCGCCGCCAGGCCGTTTGCCATGCACATGGCCAAAAAGGTGGAATTGACCAGCTCCCGGGCCGGCAGGCCAAAGGAGATGTTGGACAGCCCCAGGCAGGTGGGCAGGCCCCAGGCCTCACGGCAGTGGCGGATGGTCTCGAAGCAGGCCAGGGCCGCCTCGGACTTGGAGGACACGGTCAGGGCCAGGGCGTCCACCATGATCAGATGTTTGGGAATGCCCAGGGCCAGGGCCTTGTCCACCAGCCGCTCCACGATGGCCAGCCGCTCGGCGGCCGTGACCGGGAGCTTGCGGCCCTCAAGGGGTAACAGAATAAACGGCGCCCCCAGGTGTCGGCATACCGGGCCCAGGGCCTCCATGCGGCCGGGTTCGCCGCTGATGGAGTTGACCAGGGGCGAGCCCGGATAGGTCCACAGCCCGGAGGTCAGGGCCGCAATGTCGTTGGAGTCCAGGCACAGGGGGGTGTTCGTGCGGCCGACGAGGTCCAGGACCAGCCGGGGCAGGATCTCGGCCTCGACCACCAT
Organism: Desulfovibrionaceae bacterium; assembly: GCA_031082225.1. Classification (GTDB taxonomy): domain Bacteria; phylum Desulfobacterota; class Desulfovibrionia; order Desulfovibrionales; family Desulfovibrionaceae; genus Desulfolutivibrio. Next base: position 48,211 of record JAVHLG010000009.1, read on the forward strand.
GGGCGCGCCCACGTTGACGTCCAGGATGGCCGCGCCGCATTCGGTCTGTTCGGCGGCCAGGCGCGCGGCCTCGGCCAGCTCCCCGTTTTGCAGCTCGGCCGTGAGCACGGGCTTGCCCGTGGGATTGATGCGTTCGCCGATGACCGCCAGGGGATGGCTGCCGCCCACGGCCACGGTGCGCGACCGGGAGGTGACGGCCATGGACGCCGCATCGGCCTCGGGGCGCTGCCAGGGGCGACCGGCCACGGCCCGCGCCAGGGCCGCGATGTGGGCCGGGGTGGTGCCGCAGCAGCCGCACAAAACCTTGGCCCCGAGTTCCACGAATTTCGCGGTCTCGGCGGCGAACTCCTCCGGGCCCATGGGAAACACGGTGCGGCCGTCCTCCAGGCGGGGCAGCCCGGCGTTGGGCTTGACCAAAAAGGGCATGGCGGCCCGGGGCAGCCACTGACGCACCACCTCCATCATGCCCGCCGGTCCCAGGCCGCAATTGACGCCGATCATATCGACGCCCAGGTTGCGCATGGTATCGGCGAACACCAGGGGCGGCGTCCCGGTCAGGGAGGCCGTGCCCTCGAAGGTCATGCACACGGCCACGGGCAGGTCGCAGACCTCGTGGCAGGCCAGGACCATGGCCTTGGCCTCGGCCAGATCGAAATGGGTCTCGGCGATGAGCAGATCCGCCCCGCCCTGGACCAGGCCGCGCACCTGCTCGGCAAAGGCGTCCACCAGGTCGCGCAGGGTCAAGGTTCCCATGGGCTTTACGAACTTCCCCGTGGGGCCGATGCTTCCGGCCACCAGAACCGTGTCGCCGGCGGCCTCCCGGGCGATTTCGGCCATGCGGCGGTTGACGGCCGTCACGTCCGTTCCCGGCGGCAGCTTGAAGCGGGAGCCTCCGAACGTATTGCTGGTGACGGCGTGGGCCCCGGCGTGGATGTAGTCGAGGTGCGATCTCTTGACGGCCTCGGGGTTGTCCAGGCCGAAAAGTTCGGGGGACTGGCCGGGGGGCAGCCCCCGTTGTTGCAGGAGGGTTCCCGTGGCCCCGTCGAAGATGAGGATCTCTTTGGACGCAAGCGCGAGTGCTGCTCTGTTCATGGGCTGTCCTTGGTCTTATGGCCGACGGACGCCGTCGGCCGCGAGATGGCGCAACCGGCCGACGCCGGAGGCGAAACGCGCTTTCGTCTACTGAAAAACATTGAAAAGGACAAACAAAAACTCTATGCTCGACCAGTGGCCAAGCCGCCTCTACCCAATGCCCCTGTCCTCCCGGCATTTCCACGGACCAACGGTCTGCTCGTTTCCGGCGAGCCGTCCTTTTTTTGCCAATGATGAAGACAACACACGAAGATATCGCCGTCGCCCCGTCCGACCCGTCCGTCCTGGCCGATGCAGAGGCCGAGGAGGAGTTGTCGCTTGAGCCCGACCTTCCGGCCGCTGACGACGATTCCGCCGACGACCTGGAGACCGCCGCCCATCTTCCCGCGCCGCTTGATTTCAAGCGCACGGGCATGGCCACCCGCGACCCCCTGCAGCTCTACCTGCGCGAGATCAGCAAGTTCCCCATGCTCGGCCCGGACGAGGAATTCGACCTGGCCCGCAAGGTCCGGGACCAGGGCGACCAGGACGCTGCTTTCCGGCTGGTGTCCTCGCACCTGCGCCTCGTGGTCAAGATCGCCATGGATTTCCAGCGCCGCTGGATGCAAAACGTCCTGGACCTGATCCAGGAAGGCAACGTGGGGCTCATGCGCGCGGTCACCAAGTACGACCCGGAAAAGGGCATCAAGTTCTCCTATTACGCCGCCTACTGGATCAAGGCCTACATCCTCAAATACATCATGGACAACTGGCGGCTGGTCAAGATCGGGACCACCCAGGCCCAACGCAAGCTCTTCTACAATCTGAACAAGGAACGCCAGCGCCTCCAGACCCAGGGCTTCGATCCCAGCACCTCGAAACTCTCGGAGAGCCTCAACGTCAGCGAGTCGGACATCCTGGAGATGGAGCAGCGTTTAAGCGGCAACGACCTGTCCCTGGACGTGTCGCTTGGCGAGGACTCCTCGGCCACGCGCATCGACTTCCTGCCCGCCCTGTCCCCGGGCATCGAGGAGATGCTGGCCGACGACGAGATCTCGCGCCATCTGGAAAAACATATCGCCACCATCCGGCCCAGCCTCTCGGACAAGGAACGCGACCTGCTGGAAAACCGCATCCTCTCGGATTCGCCCTTGACGCTGCGGGAAATCGGGGCCAAATACGGCATCACCCGGGAACGGGTGCGCCAGATCGAGTCCAGGCTTCTGGAAAAGCTCAGGGAGCATCTCACCAGGAAGATCGAAGACTTTTCTGCGGACTGGATCAAAAGCAGCGGATAATTTTTTCTTGTCGCATCACGATCATAGCACCGCGCAAGCGGTCTGGGGAGGCTGACCGCAGGCCTCCGGCACCACCAACCCGACACGGCCATGCCGGACGACCCCCGGACCTTCTCCATGCGCTATCGCTTCCACTTCCTGCTTGTTCTGGCGCTTTTGCCATGCCTGATCAGCAACTCCTGCTCGCCCAAGACGCCCGGCCTGCCCGGCGTCTCGGCCAAGGAGCTGTCCCAGCGCGCCGCTGCGGACTACTATTACCTCATCTATCAGGATCTGTTGCGCTCCGGCGAACGGGACCAGGCGGCCACCGTCCTGGCCACCCTGGCCAAACTGACGCCCACGCCCCAGGTGCTGCTCGAGCTGGCCAACCTGTACTGGGGCATCAACCAGCGCGACGCCGCCATCGCGGTCCTGGAAGACGCGGCGCGCCGCCACCCCGAGGAAAAGCAGATCGCCTTCTATCTGGCCAGCGCCTACCAGATGCAGCGGCGGCGGGACGAGGCCGTGGCCGTGGTTGCCGGTTACCTGGCCGCGCATCCGGACGATCTGGACGCCCACCAGGAGATGTCCACCCTGCTCATTGATGCCGGAAAATTCCGCGAGGCCCTCGAATCCCTCAAAAAAATCGAGGCCTCGGCCCCGTCCCCCACTGTCTCGTTCTACATGGCCAAGGCCCATGTCGGCCTTGGCGACCGCCCGGCGGCCATCGCCGCCCTGCGCCGGGTTCTCGAGGCCGACCGGACCATGGTGGCCGCCTGGGCCGAACTGGGATTCCTCCAGGAGCAGGAGAAGGACTATCGCGGCGCCGTGGAAAGCTACGCCGCCATCCTGGAACTCGGCGAGGAAGGCCCCGAGGTCTGGTCGCGACTGGTCAGGCTGCACCTCAGGCTCAAAAGCCCGGCCAAGGCCATGGCCCTCATGGACAAGGCCCCCAAAGACAGCGGATTCGTGCTCGAAACGCTTTCCGCGTTCATTGCCGAAGGCTACGCCGCCGAGGCCGGGAAACTCCTGGACCGCCTGGAGAAGGGCGCCTCGCCGTCGCCCGACATCCTGTTCTACCGGGCCGTGGTGGCCTACGAGGGCGAGAAAAAGCCGGCCAAGGCCATCGGCTACCTGAAACGCGTTCCCGAGTCCCATCCGCATTACGACAAAAGCCTGGGTTTCCGGATCCAACTGCTGCTGGAGATGGACCGACCCGCCGAGGCCCTGGAACTGGCCAGGGAGTCGGCAGGGCGTTTTCCGGACAAAAAAGAATTCCGGCTTCTTCACGCCGTCGCCCTGGAGCGCACGGGCGATCCCGACGGCGCAGCGGCGGTCCTGACCGAGGCTGGCGAGAAATGGGCCGAGGACACGGAGATCCTCTACCGCCTGGGGGTCGTCCTGGAACGACAGGACCGGACGGCCGAGAGCGTCCGGGTCATGGAGCAGGTCATCGCCCTGGACGGGGAGCACGCCGACGCCCTCAACTTTGTGGGCTACACCCTGGCCGATGACAACCGCGACCTGCCCCGGGCCCTGGAACTGATCGAAAAGGCCGTGGGCATCGAACCGGACAATCCCTATTTCCTGGATTCCCTGGCCTGGGTCCACTACCGCATGGGCGACCTGGACAAGGCCTGGGAGATCATCCGCCAGGCCGTGAGCCAGCCCGTGGGCGATCCGGTGATCTGGGAGCACTACGGCGACATCGCCGCCGCCATGGGGAAAAAGGCCGAGGCTGCGGAGGCCTACGGCAAGGCCATCGCCGACAATCCCGCCAAGGCGGCGGACATCCGCCGCAAAAAGGACGCCCTATGACCCGTGCCCGCCACGCCCTGGCGATGTTCGCCGCCCTGCTGCTTCTTGCCGGTTGCGCCGCAAAGACCGCCGTGCCGCCAGGGGACGACCTGTCCCGGACGACCTGGGAGGCCTTCCGCCAGCGGGAAACGGCCCGGCATGCCGACTGGAAGGGCTTTCGCCTGGACGCGGGCCTGAGCTTCGCCTCCCAGCGCCGCAGCGGACGTCTGAATGTGGCCTTTTACGGCAACATCGATCTTCCCCTGCGCCTGGACCTGTCCCTGACCATGGGCGGCCCGTATGCCTTCTGGGTCGAAGACGGTTCCGGATTCACGGCCTATTTTCCCGGCAATCAGAAGGCCTATGCCCACCGCAGCACCCGCGAGGGCCTCTCCCGCCTGGGGCTGCCCCTGCCCTTCGACCTGCGGGAGCTGGCCGCCGTGGCCACGGGCCGCTTCGAGGTCCTTATGCCCGAAAAATACGTCTCAGCCAAAAAACGTCCCGAAGGCTACGAATACGCCTTTGCCGCCGGTTCCCGGCTGGGATCCCTGACCCTTGACTTCGAGGGCAAACCGATACATCTCACCGGGCGGGGAATCGAACCCTGGAAGGTGGCCTTCGAAGACTTCCAGGCCGACGACGCCGGGGCCGACGACACCGGGGCCGCACAGCCCAGACGCGTGGTCCTGACCACCCCCGGCGGGTCCCAGGTGACGCTTCGCATCAAAAAGCTGGAGGGCCGCGACACCCCCTGGCCGGACAGCGCCCTGGCCCTGCCCATACCGCCCGGAACCTCGGTGCGTTCCCTGGAGGCCCAGGGGGAGATCAGCGTCCCGGACCTCTGAGGCCCGGATTGAACCAGACCTTCGGGCGAAGCGCCGCACGCGCCCGGCCACTCCGGGTAACGCCCGCCACACGTGGAGATTCGCCATGCCGCAGACCGTGATCATCGGATCCGACCATGCCGGAGTCCTGCTCAAGAAGCTTCTGGCCGACCACCTCGCCGCCGCCGGCCACCATGTCGTCGATGTCGGCCCGGCCGACGTGAAAAGCGTGGACTATCCGCTCTACGCGGCCTCGGTCTGCGACGCCGTGCTCACCCAAAACGCCCTGGGCATCCTCATCTGCGGCACGGGCCTGGGCATGTCCATGACCGCCAACCGCCGCCCCGGCATCCGGGCCGCCCTGTGCGGCAACGAATTCATGGCCCGCATGGCCAGGCTGCACAACGACGCCAACGTCCTGTGCCTGGGCGAACGGGTCACGGGACAAGGACTGGCCCTGTCCATCGCCGACGCCTTCCTGGCCGCATCCTTCGAGGGCGGACGCCACCAGCGGCGCATCGACCTCATGGAAACCTGCCACGGCGGAACCGTTTCCCGATGAAGGTCAGCCGCCCCCCCCGCCACGCGCCATTCAAAACGGCTTTTCCCAAAAAGCCGTTTTTTGCGTCGCATACGCCGCGTTTTTTTCCCTCCAACCCGTAGCGCAAGGACCACCATCATGCCTTCTCCCTCCGACCTCGACCATCAGGCGGTCAACGTCATCAAGGGCCTGATCATGGACGCCGTTGGCAAGGCCAATTCCGGCCATCCCGGCGGGGCCATGTCCTCGGCAGATATCGCCTACATCCTTTTCTCGGAGTTTCTCGACGCCGACCCGGACGACACCGCCTGGTTCAACCGCGACCGCTTCGTGCTCTCGGCCGGACACGAGTCCATGCTGCTCTACGCCCTGCTGCTCTTCCAGGGCGTTTTGACCATGGAGGACATCACCCGCTTCCGCCAGTTCGGCAGCCGCACCCCGGGACATCCCGAGAATTTCCTGACCCCGGGCGTGGAGGCCACCACCGGCCCCCTGGGCCAGGGCTTCGCCATGTCCGTGGGCATGGCCGTGGCCGAGGCCATGCTGCGGGCCAGACTCGGGACGGACATCACCGACCACTACACGTTCGTCCTGGCCTCGGACGGCGACATCCAGACCCCGGTGTGCCTGGGCGCGGCCGCCCTGGCCGGACATTTCGAGCTCTCGCGGCTTATCGTGTGCTACGACAACAACAAGGTGCAACTGGCCGGTCCCACCAGCCGCTGCGACCGCACGGACCATAAAAAGGTTTTCGAGGGCCTGGGCTGGCGGGTGATCGAAATCGACGGCCACGACCACGCCCAGATCCGCGCCGCCCTGACCCAGGCCAAGACCGACGCGGGCAAACCCACCCTGATCATCGGCCACACCACCATCGCCAAGGGCTCCTGCTCCATGGAGAACAACTGCGACTCCCACGGTTCGCCCTTCTCCCCGGAGGAAATCGCCAAGACCAAGGCCTGCCTGGGACTGCCCGCGGACACGCCCTTTTATCTGCCAGCCGACGTCCTGGAACGCTTCCGGGCCCGGCACGGCAGCGTGCGCGCCAAGCGACTGGCCTGGCAGGCGGCCCTGCAAAAGCGCCTGGACACGGACGCCGCCTTCGAGGATCTGTGGCGGCAGGCCAAGCGCACCCCGGCCAACCGGACCTTTGCCTGGCCCGAATTCGAGCCCGGCGCATCGGTCGCCACCCGCAAGGCCTGGGGATCGGCCCTTTCGGCGCTCATCGACCAATTGCCCCTCTTCGTGGGCGGCTCGGCCGACCTGGACCCCTCCAACCAGACGGCCAAGTTCCGCGACCTGGTGGGCATCTTCGGCCCGGACAACCGGGCCGGGCGCAACCTGTGCTTCGGGGTGCGCGAGTTCCCCATGGGCGCGATCCTAAACGGCATCGCCCTGCACGGCGGCCTTGTCCCCTTCGGGGCCACCTTCCTGGTCTTTTCCGACTACGAGCGAAACGCCCTGCGCATGTCCGCCCTGCAGCGCCTGCCGGTGCTGCACGTCTTCACCCACGACTCCTTCTACGTGGGCGAGGACGGCCCCACGCATCAGCCCATCGAGCATGCCAGCTCCCTGCGGCTGATCCCCAACATGCTGGTCATGCGCCCGGCCGACGCCCGGGAGACCTGCCTGTGCGTGGAGACGGCGCTGACGCAGGACAGCCGCCCCACCTGCCTGCTCCTCACCCGCCAGGGCCTGCCCGTGCTGGACGCGGCGCGCTTCCCGGGACTGGCCGAAGGCGTGGCCAGGGGCGGCTACGTGCTGGCCGACGCCCCGGATGGCGACCCAGGCGGCATCCTCCTGGCCGCAGGCTCCGAGGTCTCGCTGGCCCTGGCCGCGGCCGAGCTTCTGCCCGAATACAGGCTGCGCGTGGTGAGCATGCCCTGCATGGAGCTTTTCGACGAGCAGCCCAAAGAGTACCGCGACGCCGTACTGCCGCCCGCCGTGACCCGGCGTTTCGCCGTGGAGGCCGGACGTCCGGATCTGTGGTGCAAATATGTGGGCAGCCTGGACCGGGTGCATGGCGTCAGCCGCTTCGGGGCCTCAGCCCCGGCCAAGCTTCTGGCCGCCGAATACGGCTTCACCCCGGAACACCTGGCCGGTCTGGTGCGCCAGGCCTTCACCGACAAGGAGTAGCCCCATGGAAGCCCCTGACCGGAATATCGGCCTGGATCTGGTGCGGGTCACCGAGGCGGCGGCCTTAAGCTGCTCGCGGTGGCTGGGCAAGGGCGACAAGATCGCCGGGGATCAGGCCGCCGTGGACGCCATGCGCCTGTCCTTCAACACCGTGCCCCTGGACGGGATCATCGTCATCGGCGAGGGCGAAAAAGACGAGGCCCCCATGCTCTTTAACGGCGAAAAGGTGGGCATGGGCCTGGGTCAGGCCGTGGACGTGGCCGTGGACCCGGTGGAGGGCACCAACCTCCTGGCCTATGGCCGCCCCAACGCCATCTCCGTGATCGGCGTGGCCCCCCGGGGCAGCATGTTCGATCCGGGACCAAGCTATTACATGAAAAAACTGGTGGTCCCGGCCGAGGCCAAGGACGTGGCCGACCTGGACGCGCCCGTGGGCGACAATCTGCGGGCCATCGCCAGGGCGCTTGGCAAGGACGTGGACGATCTGGTGGTGTTTGTCCTGGACAAGCCGCGCCACAAGGAACTGATCACCGAGATACGCCGCACCGGGGCGCGCATCCAGTTGCACACCGACGGCGACGTGGCCGGGTCGCTGATGGCCGTGGACCCGACCAACGTGGTGGACGTGATGATGGGCACCGGCGGCACTCCCGAGGGCGTGCTGTCAGCCTGCGCCATCCGGGCCGTGGGGGGGCGGATGCTGGCGAGGCTGGACCCGCAAAAGGACGACGAGAAAAAGGCCCTGGTCGAGGCCGGGACCGACACGAAGTCCATCCTGACCGAGGAGACGCTGGTTCGCAGCGACGACACCTATTTTGCGGCCACGGGCATCTCCGGCGGCACGTTTCTGCGCGGGGTGCGGTTCACGGGCCGGGGCGCGGTGACCCATTCCCTGGTGCTGCGCGGCAAGACCGGCACCATGCGGCGCATCGAATCGCACATCGCCCTGGAAAAGCTCATGCGCTTCAGCGCCGTGAAGTACGACTAACCCGGCTTTCTCTCTCTTCCCGAACGCACAGGCCCGGCCGAGACATCGACCGGGCTTTTTTGTTTGCCCCGTCCCGGGGATGATGCGAAAAGGGTTCCGTCACAAGGAAAATGATTCCCGTGATGCCGTAGCGCTGCGTCGGAGACCCAAGCCGCACTCCCACGCCATAGAGGAGACCGCTTTACCGGACATACCCACCGGCCGCACAAGGAAACCCCATGCTCGACCAGTCGCCGCGTTTCTGGGAGATATTTTTCGAGGTCTACGAGGCCCTGCCCCGGCAGGGTCCGGGCAACCGGGCCAGCGCCGCCAGGGCCCTGTCCCTGTGCGACGGCCTGCCCGCCGCGCCCGGTATCCTCGATATGGGCTGCGGCGCGGGGGGCCAGACCCTGCATCTGGCGGACCTCACGGATGGCCGCATCGTGGCCGTGGACAGCCACGCCCCGTTTATAGACCGCCTGAAGGCAATCGCGGCTGCACGCGGCCTGGGGGGCCGCATCCGCCCCCTGTGCGCCGACATGGCCCAGACAGGGCTTAAACAGGGCTCCTTCGATCTGATCTGGTCCGAGGGGGCGCTTTACAACCTCGGCCTGGACGCGGCTCTCCCCCTGTGCCGCGACCATCTGCGGCCCGGCGGGCATCTGGTCTTCACCGACGCGGTCTGGCGCTCAAGCGATGTGCCCGATGCGGTGCGGCAAGGCTTCGAGCAGGACTATCCGGCCATGGGCTGGACGCATGACGTATGTGCGGCCGTGGCCCGGCACGGCCTCGACCTGCGTGGCCACTTCACTCTGCCGGATGAGGCGTGGTGGCAGGACTTCTATACGCCCATGCAGGCCCGGGTGCGCGAACTGCGGGAAAAATACGCCCATGACGTCGAGGCCGGGGGCATCCTGGACGCCATCCACCGCGAGACCGAGCTGCACGCGGCCCACGGCGACTGCTACGCCTATGAATTTTTCGTGACCAGGCGCCCGGGGTGACCACCTTCAGCGCTTGAGCGCACCTGTCGCAACTGTCAGCAACGGCGTTCCGTTTTTTCCGCTCATCCTGGCGGCCATGCCCGTGAACCGGTGGATATCCGGCGGGAAGTCGCGTATCCGTGAACCAGGGCTTTCCGTTTCGGACAACCCTGGCCGGACGGACGTCTCGATCCCGCCCCGGGACATGCGGCGCGTTCCGCTTTGACGGGACGAGCGCAGGTATTTTTAGGCCAGACGCCCATCCCTGACCGGGATTATTTCACGAGCCCTCAGGGCTGACGCCATAACGAACAGACTGCATCTGCGCCCGCAGAAACCCGAGGTGTGCATCATGGGAAACGCGCTTGTGATCATCGACATGTTGCAGGATTTCATCCTGCCCTCCGGAAAGCTGTATTTTGAAAAAGGACGGACAGCGGTCGATTCCATTGTCCAGATCAAATCCGCTTTTCGAGCCAGGAAATTGCCGGTAATCTATGGCAATGACGCCCATCCAAAGGGCTCGGACGAATTTTCCGGCTGGACGCCCCACTGTCTGGTGGGTTCGCCTGGCTCGCTGATCATCCCGGAGCTGGCCCCGGAACCGGGAGATATTGTTTTGTACAAGGATTCCTTGAGCCTCTTCCATGACGGCGTTGCCGAACGCATCGTGCGCGGCCTCGACGTTTCTCATCTCTTTCTGGTCGGCGTGGCCACGGAGTACAGCATCAAGGCCTGTTCCCTGGACGCCCTGGAACGCGGCCTGGGGGTCACCGTGGTGTCGGACGCCATCGCGGGCGTGGACCTTCGGCAGGGCGATGCGGACAAGGCCCTGGAGGCCATGCGCCTTGCCGAGGTGCAGTTTACGGACACGAAGTCCCTGCTTGCGGCCCTTGCGACCTGACCCGGCCGCTCCAAGGTCCGACTGACCTCTTCCGGCCCCAGCCCCCGATCCCTGCTGCTGTTTCGCAGGCGCGGATACTGCCCGATCTCAAAGGATATGACTCCTCCCGGCTGCCCTTCAGGGAGGTCAGGGCTGCCTGTCGCCGACGGGTCGACGTCTCCTGCGGCCGGACACGCCGCACCGGGGAGACACACCACGCGTCGGACCTGGGCTGCCGAGCCTAAAGAATCACGGCCATCGTCCGATGAGATGATAAACTCCCCTTGTAACCAGGGCTGGCCCAAATGGCTCTTTCCGAACTCGAACGGTATCTTCTCTACCAATCGTCATCACAACTGCTCCAGCAGGACCTGATAACGAATGCCTTGTTTCAGGGCGGAGAGGTCGGCAAAAATTTGCGGAGTCTGCTCTTTTCTCAAAATACACTGCCCGCGCTGTCCAACCCGTATGATGAAGCGATAACCGGCACGTTGCGAGCCGACTCACGGGCAGTCCAACAAAATTCAAAAAACGTGTCCGAAGCCTCATCCATGATGGGCATAGCCAAGGAAGGGACCGCAGGGATTCAAACGGCTCTCGACGCCATGTCGCAAATGATTGACGATATCAACAGCGGAAAGTTAAGCGGATCGAGCGCAACAGTCCAGGACAATTACAAAAATCTGAAGAACGAAATCCTTGGATATATCTCCAATACGGAATTCAATGGAATATACATGCTTGACAGTTCCAAATGGGGGACTGAGCAGATTGACAACAATGGATCTGTCTACATACAGGCATTCAAAGATGGAGGGTTCAATATAAATTTTACCGCTGTCGATGATTTGGACTTCAACGACCTTGATGCAACAAAGCTTGCCAATACCACCGACAGAAATGCGCAAAAAGCGTTGCTCGATAATCTCTCGGCAAGCATGGAGTCCATTCATTCCTCGTATGCAAGCAGGGAGACGGGATTGAACCAGCAAGCGGCCCAGTTGGAGTCCCAGTCTCTCATATTGGCGAAGGCTGCTGAAAACAGAAGACAATCACCGACAAAATCTCTTGAATCCATCATTCTTGACTTTGTAACAAACGTCAATGGCGCACTTCTCAACGAATCGAGCTAGAGGTCTTGCACCGTTTTCCGTTTCACCTTCATCCTGTTCCTCTCCAACAGCAGAGATCTCCGAGGCAGCGTCCACGAACCTGGCATCTCGCCTGGCCTGTGAAACTGTTTCGAAGACCCGTTTCCACCATCCGCCTCGCGGCCGGGGGCGACCGTGGCTCTGAACCCCGGAGACCAACGTCATTCATTCGGAAGGCGCACAGTTTGCCATCGCCCAGCCATTTGAAGGATTGGCTCGATCCACAGGGGAGTGTCCACGGAGGTGATGTTCGTTTGGGTTTTCCTCTCAGGGGACTAAGAGCCCTCCCCCGGCGCGGGAATGTGGAATTCCGACAGATTGACGATATGTCGTAGTTTTTCTATCGGGCAAGGGACAGGTGGCGGCGCATTTTTTGTGCAACCATGAATATCTCTGAAAATTCGGGATGATGCGTGCCTTAAAAATCTGGCATGATCGCTGCTCAGAGCCAGTCATCCCCAGATGCCGCACAACCCCAAGGAGATATGACCATGAACGCCATCCGCACCGCCATCCTCACCCTGACTGTCTGCATCGGCGTCGCCCTTGCCAACCAGGCCCAGGCCTTCGACCTCTTCGGACTGCTGGATGCCCAGGAGGCGGACAGTCTGAACTCCCCCCTGGCCATCAGCAACGAACCGACCTACCTGGGCAACCCCCGGGCCATCAGCAACGAACCGACCTACACCGGCAATCCCCGGGCGATCAGCAACGAACCCGTTTACAAGGTCGCCCCCAGGGTTTCCGGCCTGACGAACGCCCTGCGCCGCTAACCGCTTGTGCGAGAGACCGCTGCAGAGTGGAACGTGTCAAAACCGTTCCACTTTCTTATTCCCGGCTTCTGCCCCGGAATATATGGACGCAACACGCCTCGCCGTGTCGGATCGAGGTGGGTCTCTGGATTTCGGACTTTGGGACGGACCGGGTCGCTCCGGTGGTCCCGGATGCCTGGACCGATTTCTGGCGAAGATCACCCCTGGCCCGTTTGGGCGGCCGTGGAGCGGCCCCTGATTTGCTGGAACTGCGGGGCGTCGGACATCCCTGGACATCGCCGTGAAACGGATTGGTTCGCTTCCACCCCGGCCGCCGCATGGCGGTATGTCCCAGGCCCGGCGGATGGCGCGTGGAGACGGCCGGTTTGTCAGACGGCGTTTGTGCGCGCAGCGACCTGCGCCCCTTCGCCGAAAGGCGGCGCACCCAAAGAAAAAAGGGTTTGGGAGATGATCCCAAACCCTTGCTTTCTTGTGGCGGGGCCGACGAGACTCGAACTCGCGCCCTCCGACGTGACAGGCCGGCGTTATAACCAGCTTAACTACGGCCCCGCATGCCGCATCCTGGTAGGCGGAACAGGACTCGAACCTGTGACCCTCGGCTTGTAAGGCCGATGCTCTCCCAGCTGAGCTACCCGCCCGCCTTGCGAAGAAAAGCGTTTATCCTCCGGCCCGCTCCCTGTCAATACCTTTTCCCCGCCCGGGGCCATTTCGTCCCATTTTTCCCGAAACCGCCCTTCCCCGCCGCACAATCCCCGCCCAACAGCCACCCCCTCACGTGCCCACCCGGACCGGCCAAAACGGGTCGCGGTCCATCCTGCCGCCTCCCGGGCAAGGTCAGCCGCCATCCCATACCCTTGCGAAAAAGACCCCTTTCCCGTTATGCTGCACATCATCGCATCCCCAATGAACACGAGGAGTTCCGATCATGCCCATCCTCGCCGCCATCCTGGTTTTCTCCGTTGCGGCCTGCGCCATCAGCTATTCCCTGTTCGTCTACGAGGCGGCAAACGCCCCGGACACCACCAGGCCCCTGCCCCCCGGATCGCTCATCCCGGCCTTTCTCTGGGGAGTGGGGGCCATGGGCCTGACCATCCTGGCCTATCCCCTGGGTTTCGTGTCGTTTCTCTGGCGGCCCCGGGGAAAGCGCCCCACCTCCCGGCCCGAGGTGGTCTTCCTGCACGGCCTCTACCACACCCCCGCAGCCTGGATCCTCTTCGCCCCGGCCCTGGCCATGGCCGGACTCGGCCGGGCCCACGCCCCGGGCTACAACTCCTTCGGGGCCAAGACCTTCGAGGACATCGCCCGGGACATGACCTCCCAGGTCCACGCCATCCTGGACCGCTCCCCGCGCATCCTCCTGGTGGGGCACAGCATGGGGGGACTGCTGGTCCGCCGCCTCCTGGCCGACCCGCGCATCGCCCGGGCCACGGACGCCGCTGTGGTCCTCGGCGCCCCCCACCAGGGCAGCAAGGTGGCCGCCCTGGCCCCCTGCGGCCGGTCCGGACGCCAGCTTCTGCCAGGATCGCCGCTTTTTTCCGAGCTTGCCGCCCTGCCGGACCCTGACGACCTGCCCAAGCTCAACATCCTGTCCCCGGCCGACGACATGGTGCTGCCAAACGCCTCCTGCGCCATCCCGGGTCCGGGATGGACGCCATGGACCAGCCCGCCAGTCAGCCATGTGGGCCTCCTGTACCATCCAGGGGTCATCCGGCGCGTGGCCGATTTTTTCAAGACCTGCGCCGCCACGGGCCATCGCGCCTGATCTCCGGCCGACCCTGCCCCATCTCCGGAAAAAACGCCGCGCCCCGCCCGGATCGCCGAGGCCAAGGCCCGGACGATCCGCGCGGGGCGTTTTGCAGGATGGGGGCGGCAGGCCCCGGGATGCGGCAGGGAGTGCGGGACTTAGGGGCGAGTGCGGCGTTCACAAAAAACATTTCTGTTTTTTGTGAATAAAAATCATATATTCAAGGTGTTGCTGCTTGTTCAAGCATAACGGACATTCCCGAGCGCAACACTAGGCCCCTTTCTCCGCCAGGGGGTACAGGCGCGTCCCGGCCGGGGCGTCCTCCAGCCGGAATCCGGCGGCGGCGATGTCGCCGCGCAGGCTGTCGGCCAGGGCAAAATCCCTGTCCCGGCGGGCGGCCTCCCGCCCGGCCACCAAGGCGGCCAGGCCCTCGGGCCACGCCGCGCGGGGAACGGGCAGGTCGTTTTCGTCGAGCAGCCCAAGCACGGCGTCCACCTCGCCCAGGGCGGCCAGACAACGCGCCGCATCCGCCGCAGACAGGCGATGGGCGGCGGCCTGGGCGTTCACGGTCCGGCAAAAGGCAAAAAGCTCGGGCCAGAACCGGTACAGCCCCAGATCCTCCTCCAGGGCCTTGGACAGGGCGGCGAAAAGCTCCCCGGCGGCCTGGACGGCCCGGTTTTCACCCGCTGCACCGGCCTCGTCCCGGTCTGGGGCGGCGGCATCGGCCATCTCGGTCAGCATGACGGCCGTCTCCTGGACCCGGGCCCGGTTTTTGGCCCACATGGCCAGGGTGTCCGGGGCCTGGGACAGGCTCTTGCGGTAGGCCGTGGACAAAAGCCACATCCGCACTTCACGCCAGGACAGGCCATCGGCCACGACCTCCCGAAGCCCGGGGCTCATCGCCTCCCCGTCACGGCGGACCGCCTCCGACCCCTTGACCTGACCGGTCACCAGCCAGGCCGCGGGGCTGACGTTCGCCGCCCGGGACCAGATGGAACGCAGGTTTTCCAGATGCGGGAAGCACTGGTCCTCGCCGGCCAGGACCACGCTGACGGTCGACAGTCCGGCCAGCGCGGCCACGGCCATCTGCAAAAACCAGCTCGGCCGGACATTGCCCCAGGGCGTGACCAGGAGGTCGCCGCGCTTCAAGTCCTTGAGGCTCACCCGTTTGAGCAGGGTGAAATCCTGGGGGTTCTCCTTGAGATAGGCGGCCAGGTCCACGGTCTTGCCCAGGGCCAGCTTGCTCTGGTCGGCGTGCAGAAGCTCCCCGTAGCCCTTGTCCCGGGCCACGTCGAAATAGACGCTGCGCAGCTTCTCGTAGGCCAACCCCCGGCGCATGAGCTTGTCGGCCAGATCCACGGCCCGGTCCTTGGCCGTCGAGGCGGTCACGAAGGACACCCCAACCCCGAGGTGCGACGCCGTCCGGGTCAACCCGTCCAGGGCCCCGGCCACGAAAACGGCCCGGGTGCTCCCGGCCGCCGCAGCGGCCTGGAGGGCCTTGTCCTCCAGGTCGGCCAGCCCGGCCACGGCCTCGACCCTGGCCCCGCACCGCGCCAGATAGCGGCGCAGCACGTCGAGAAACACGATGCGCCGCCAGGCGTCGGCCTCGTCGGGAACGGTCAGGGGCGGTCCCATGGCGAACAGCCCATGCGGTCCGGCGGCCGGGTCGAGATAGGCCCTGTGCGCCCCCGAGACGCAGCGCAGGCCCACCCCCTTTTTCTCGGGCGTGGCGAACAGCGTGGTGCTCAGGTAGCGTTCCCCGCCGTCGGGCAGGATGGTCACCACGCAGCCCTGGGACAGCCCGGCCGCCACGCGCAGCGCCCCGGCCACGGCTGCCCCGCCGCTCATTCCGGCCAGGATGCCCTCCTCCCGGGCCAGACGTCTGGCCGTCTCGAAGGCCTCCTCGTCAGCCACGTGCATGATCTCGTCCATGGCATGCTTGTCGTAGATGCCGGGCGGATAGGACTCCTGCATGTTTTTCAGGCCCTGGATGCGATGCCCGGGGGCGGGCTCCACGGCCACCACGCGCACGGCCGGATTTTTCTCCTTGAGGATCCTGGCGCAGCCCATGGCCGTGCCCGAGGTGCCGAGCGTCACCACAATATGGGTCAGCCGTCCCCCGGTCTGCTCCCATATCTCCCGGCCCGTGCCCCGGTAGTGGGCCTCGATGCTGGCCGGATTGTTGAACTGGTCCATGAGCACGTATTTTTCGGGATGCTCCCGGGCCAGGCGGTAGGCCTCCTCGATGGCCCCGTCGGTGCCCATGCGCCCCGGGGTGAGCACGATCTCCGCGCCGTAGGCGCGCATGATGCGTTTGCGCTCTTCGGACGCCGAGTCGGGCATGAGCAGCCGCAGGCGGTAGCCCTTGACGGCGCAGACCATGGCCAGGCCGATACCGGTGTTGCCGGAGGTGGCCTCGATGACGGTCTTGTCCCGGGTCAGTTCCCCCGAGGCCTCGGCCGCCCCGATCATGGCCATGGCCACCCGGTCCTTGATGGAGCCGCCCGGGTTTTTGGCCTCGAACTTGGCCAGCACGGACACGGCCGGATTGGGGCTCAGGCGGCGGATGGCCACCAGGGGGGTGTTTCCGATGAGAGTCAAAATATCGTCATGGATCATGTCGGTTGCGCCTTGGTCGGGATGGTCCCGGAAAGAGTGCGGTCTGGCCGTGTGTTAGGCAAAAACGGTCCAAGGCGCAAGCATGGCAGGGAACTTGCTATGCATAGGGAAAAACCGTGCGAGGTCATTCCATGTCCGTCAATGTTTTTTTGCAGGACAATCTCTCGGCCCTCACCCGGATGCAGTCCCCCGTGGCCGCCTGGCTCGCGTCCCAAGGCGCGTCCCCGGAGACCCTGGCCGGACGACTGGTCCGCAATCCCATGGGGCACCTGGACTACCAGACGGAACAGGGCGTGCGGCTGCACGGGGCCATCCCCCCGGCCGTGCTCTATCGGGACTGGATCCCCGAGGATGACGGCCGCGTGGCCGCCGGGGCCACCCTGATCATCGGCTCGGGACTGGGCTACGGCATAAACCATGTGCTGGCCAAAATCCCGGACAGCCACAAGGTGCTGGTCCTCGAACCCTGCGCGGACCTGCTTTTGGCCTGCCTGGGGCAGACGGATTACCGCCCGTTTCTGGCGGCCGGGAAGCTGGAATTCCTGCCTCCGGACAAAAAAGTCTTTGAGGAGCGTCTGCGTCCCCTGGACGTGTGTTTCGTGTTCGGCAAGATCCACCTGCGCTCGGACCTGGCCGCCAGCCAGTTCGGCCCGGAATACGCCCGGTGGACCGCCCACGCCCGGGCAAGGCTTGAGAACATCGCCGTGGAGCTGTCCACCCTGCGTCAGAAACAGGACGTGATGGTGGGCAACGAACTGAAAAACTACCACCGGGCCATGTCCGACGGCAGCCTCCTGGGGCTCCGGGGCATGGGCCAGGGCATGGCCGCCGTCATCCTCGGGGCCGGCCCCTCCCTGGCCCGGTTCGCGCCGATGCTGGCCGCCCGGCGCGGCCGGGCGCTCTACGCCACGGCCCTGCAGACCCTGCCCGCCCTGGAGGGGACAGGACTCAGGCCCGACCTGTGCATGGCCATCGACTTTCGGCCCGAGATGCGGGTCTGCCTGGAAAACCTGCGCGACCCCTCCTTTGCGGCCGACATCCCCCTCATCTATTCCACCAAGATGGATCCCGACGTGGTGGCCGCCTATCCCGGGCCGAAGCTGCCCATGTGGACCGTGGGGGGCCTGGCCACCTATGTCATGAACGATCAGGAACTGGTCCTGGACGCAGGCGGCAACGTGGGCGTGGCCCTGTTCCGTTTCCTTAGCGCCTGCGGGGTGTCGAGCATTCTCCTGGCCGGGCAGGATTTTTCCTGGACCGGGGACCAGACCCACGCCGCCGGGCACCATGCCGCCGGGCATCCACACCAGGGATCACGGCACGACGTCACGACGAAAAACGCCCACGGTGAGACCATTCACACCACCGTGGCCTACATGGCGGCCAAACGCGACCTGGAAAAGACCCTGGGCGAGGGAAGCATCCCGGTCTACAACCTCTACGGCGGCGGCCTGACCATCGCCTCGGCCACAAACGTCACCCTTAACGAGGCCCATCTGTGCGGGGCCCTGTCCTGCGCCCCGGGCAGCCTGGAACGGTTCGTCTCGGCCCTGGAGCGGGCCCGGGCCCCCCGGGTCAGACCGGTCTTCGCCCCCCGGGCGGCCAAATGGGCCTCGTCGCTGAAAAACGCCGGGAACCGTTTGGAAAAGCTCTTCAAGAATCCCGGCAAAAACAGGGCTGAAATCCATGCCATGTTCGAGCGCCTGGGACTGTTCCTCAAACAGGATCCCCTGTATCTGCCCTACCTGTACAACGAGATCATGAACGTCTCCGGCCTGTGCCATGCCCGGACCGCCTACGGCATGAAGGACATGGTGGAATTCCGGCATATCCGCAAGCGGGTGCTGGACAAGGTGCGGGAAATGGACCGCTGCCTGTCCGTTGTCGGCGAGAAAAGGGCGGCCTGAGGCCCCCGTGATACGGCGCTTGACTCCCTGGCAGTGAAACGCCACGGTGGGCCCTGGCGGCAATGCGGCCCGTCCCGGGTCGACGCCGGGCCGCCGGGAGCGACGTTTCATGGATCATTCACGACAGGACAGCCGGATTCTTGTGGCTGAAGACAATCCCCTCAATCGCAGACTCATTTCCAAGGTTCTCACGGGCATGGGCCGGCAGGCCCGGATGGTGGAAAACGGCCTGGAGGCTCTTGAGGCCCTGGCGGCCGAACCCTTTTCCCTGATCCTTATGGACATCGGGATGCCGGTCATGGACGGCCTGGAGGCCACCCGGCGCATCCGGGCCGGGGAAATCGCCGCCGCCGATCCGGACATCCCCATCCTCGCCCTGACCGCCCACTATGATGCCGACGACCGGCAACGCTGCCTGGATGCGGGCATGACCGAACACCTGGCCAAACCCCTTGACGTGGCCGAACTGCGGCGGACCATCCTGCGTCTTGCGCCGTCGGATTCCCCGGGACGGACGTAACCCCCCCATGAGGCAAATGCCCAGGGACAAGGCAAAAAGCAAAAGGCCCGGTCGCAGACCGGGCCTTTTGCCAAGGGAAAAAATGGGGTGACTGATGGGGCTCGAACCCACGGCACCCAGGGCCACAACCTGGTACTCTACCAACTGAGCTACAGTCACCGTGCGAATTCGTAGGAATATCTAAAACACACGGTGCGGTCAATATCTTTTTCGCTGTCCCGGGCGTCGCCCCGCTCCGATCCAGACTCCGGTCGGCCGCGACCCGGGGCCTGGGCGGGCGGCGATTCACTCCCCCGCCGCCATGCCGTAGTCCAGCCGGGCCAGGATCACGTTGCTCACCAGCAGGCCGTTTTTGGTCAGCCGCAGGCGGCCGGAACTGATGCGCACCAGCTCGTTCTGGCGCAGGGCCTGGACAAGTCCCGCATTGTCCTTGAGAAAATCCCGCCCCGAGCGCGCCCGGTAGGCCGCCAGGTCCAGCCCCGTGGTGGTGCGCAAGGACAGCATGACCATCTCCCGCACCAGTTCATCCGGGGTCAGGGCCTTGGCCCCGGCCCCGAATCCGCCTTTTTTGGACAGGGCCACGTACCGGGCGAGATCCCGGGGATTCTCCCACCGACGCCCGGCCATGGTGGACACCGCCGACGGCCCAAGCCCCAGATAGTCCCGCCCCTCCCAATAGCCGGAGTTGTGGCGGCTGACGTAGCCCATGCGCGCGAAATTGGAGATCTCGTAATGCAGGTAGCCCTCGGACTCCAGAAACTGCCCCCCGCGCACGAACATCTCGGCCTGCTCGGCCTCGGGCGGCTGGACCAGCTCCCCGGATCCGATCCGGGCGGCAAGCGGCGTACCCGGCTCCAGGGTCAGGCCGTAGCAGGACAGGTGTTCCGGCGACAGGCGCACCGCCGCCGTCAGCGTCGCCAGCCACTGGGAAAGGCGCTGGCCGGGCAGTCCCCACAGGAAATCCAGGCCGATGTTGGCGAATCCGGCCTGCCGGGCGGCAAAATAGGCGGCCCGGGCCGTGGCTGCGTCATGGGGACGGCCGAGCAGGAAAAGGGTCTCGTCGGAAAGGCTTTGCACCCCGATGCTCAGGCGGTTCACGCCGTAATCGAGAAGCTGCCGCAGATACGCCCCGTCCAGGGCCGAATCCGGATTGGCCTCGAAGGTGCATTCCATGCCGGGATCAAAGCGGAAGCCCTGGTGCAGTTCCTTCATGATCCGGGACAAGGCCCAGGGCGGCAGAAGGCTCGGGGTGCCGCCGCCGAAATAGAGGGTCTCGATGGCGGCCTTCGCATGTCTGGCCGCGTGAAACCGTATCTCCCGGCACAGGGCCGGGACGAAATCCTCCAGCAGGGCCATGTCCATGGGCTGGGAAAAAAACCCGCAGTAGGCGCACTTGGCCCGGCAAAAGGGCACATGCACGTAGAGGCGCAGACCGGTCTTGTCCCCCCTGCTCATGGGTCCGGGGCCTCGCGATCACGGGCGGCGGTGTCCCCGAACCACAGGCACCCCGTCCGGGCCGCGCCGGACCGGGATTGGCACGGCTCCTGGCTGCACTCGGGACATTCCTGGTCGTGGCAGGGATCGGCGTGGATGAGCAGATCGGCCTGGGTGCCGTACTTGGCCCGCAGGATGTCCTCCACCGCGTTGACCTCGGCGTGGGCCGCCTCCAGGGTCAGATCCCGGGGCAGGATCAGGTGGAAGTCGATATGCGCCCGGCTGCCGGAACGCCAGGCCCGCAGGCGATGAATCCCGATCCAGGCGGATTTCCGCTTCGTCGACAGCACCACGCAGATCTCGTCCAAAAGCCGGGGATCGGCCTCCTGCATGAGCCCGGCAAAGGACTGGCGCATGAGTCTGTAGCCCGTAACCAGGATGTTTGCGGCCATGAGGCAGGCCACGGCGGGGTCGAGCCAGTACACGCCCGTCAGGCGCACCAGGAAAAGCCCGATCAGGACGCCGCCCGAGGTATACACGTCGGTCAAAACATGCATGCCGTCGGCAGTAAGCGTCACCGAACCCAGGCGCTTCCCGGCCCGCATCAGGCCAAGTCCCAAAAGCAGATTGACGAGGCCCGAGCCCGCAAGGAGCAAAAGCCCCTGGTCCAGGTTGTCCAGGGGCACGGGGGCGAACAGTTTGTCCCAGGATTCCCAGATGATGGCGCATCCGGCCACGATGATCAACGACCCCTCGAACCCGGCCGCGAAGTATTCGATTTTCCCGTGGCCGTAGGGATGCTCGGAGTCCGGAGGGTTGGCGGCGTAGATCACGCTGACCAGGGCAAACAGGGCCGCCACCACGTTGACGATGGATTCCATGGCGTCGGACAGGATGGCCGAGGAGCCGGTGCGATGGTAGGCGTAGAACTTGACGCCCAGAAGCAGCGTCCCCACGGCCAGGGAGACCGAGGCGGCGAGGATTGCGGCGCGGGGATTTTTCTCCGGTGTTTCACCCATAACGCAGCGTCCGATCCGGGACGTTTCGCCAGCCCAAATCCGGCGAGCCCCTGAGATTACAACATGACCCGGTAATCGATCTTCAGGGCATCCGCCAGCCGTTTGGCCATGACCTTGCCGATTGCCCGCTTGCCGTTTTCCATCTCGGAAATATGGCGCTGCGGGACGCCCACCAGGGCGGAAAGCGCCCGTTGCGTCAATCCTTCCTTGATTCTGGCCCCGCGCAGGCCGTCCGCCGGGCCGAAATCCGGATAGACCTCACGCCACGGCACGGTTTCGTCATCCGCCAGAAACGGCGTGACGGCCCGCCTGGCGTCCTCGAGGCGGTCTAACCTGACCATGACGCAAAACTCGACGGCCTTAATACGGGGCTTTTTCGTGGGTTCCAACATACGTCACCTCAATGATCCGAATCTGTCCTTTCTCCACACGCCACACGGCCACATAGGTGGGACGGCCCTTTTTGATATGGCAGTGATGCGTCTGGCTGCCGAGCTTGGAGTAATTCGCCCAGTTTGCGCGGTTCGGGCCGACGTATTCCAGCTCGGCCAGCAAGACCTTGAAGGCGGCTTCGATGGCTGTCGGAAGTTCGCGGCGGTTCTTGCGCGCCCGGCTGGAAAGCAGCACCGTCCACATCGTATTTGATACCTTTTTTTGATATCATGTCAAGAACCCGAAATGAGGTCCCAAAAAAGAGGGGGGCTTCCGCCCCCCTCTCGGTACCGGTCATTTCCCGGATTATTGCATGTCGACCAGGATGGGATCCTCTTCCAGATCCTCCAGGAACTTGTCGGGCCGCTCGGGCTGGCGCGGCACGGTGATCTCGCATTCCATATACTTGCGGTAGCCGGTTCCGGCCGGGATCAGGCGTCCCACGATGACGTTTTCCTTTAAGCCCCGCAGGCTGTCTTCCTTGCCCATGAGCGAGGCCTCGGTCAAGACCTTGGTGGTCTCCTGGAAGGAGGCCGCCGAGATGAAGGAATCCGTGGACAGGGAGGCCTGGGTGATGCCCAGGACCAACGGCTCGGCCACGGCGGGCTTTAAGCCCTCCTTCACGCAACGGGTATTTTCCTCCATGAACTTCTGCTTGTCCACCTGCTCCCCGATGAGGAAGTTGGTGTCCCCGGAGTCGAGCACCGAGACCTTTTTGAGCATCTGGCGCACGATGATCTCGATGTGCTTGTCGTTGATGGCCACGCCCTGGAACCGGTACACGTCCTGGATTTCCTCCACGAGGTACTTGGCCAGAAACTTCTCGCCCTTGATCTTCAGGATGTCGTGCAGTTCGGGATAGCCCTCGGTCAGAAGTTCCCCGGCCTCCACGAAGTCGCCCTCCTGCACGGTGATGTGCTTGCCGCGCGGGATGAGGTATTCCTTGGGGTCGCCCGCATCCGGGGTGACCACGATCTTGCGCTTGCCCTTGGTCTCCGCGCCGAAGGACACGATGCCGTCGATCTCCGAGACCACGGCCATCTCCTTGGGCTTTCTGACCTCGAACAGCTCGGCCACGCGGGGCAGACCGCCGACGATGTCCTTGGTCTTCGACGTCTCGCGCGGCTTGCGGGCGATGATGTCGCCCTCGAAGACATCCTGGCCGTCGCGGATCATGATGATGGCCCCGACAGGCAGTTGGAAGACCGCCGGGGAGTTGGTGCCGGGCCGGGTCTTGGGCCGTCCGGACTCGTCGCACACGGAGATGCTCGGCCGAAACGTGGTGGTCCGGTATTCGATGATGGTCTGGGTGGTCCGTTTGGTGGTCTCGTCCACCTTCTCCTGGTAGGTCTTGCCCTCCAGGATGTCGGTGAACTTGATCACGCCCGAGACGTCAGTGACGAAGGGCTCGTTGAAGGGATCCCATTCGGCCAGGATCATGTCCTTGCGGACCTCTTCCCCGGCGGCCACGAAGAGCTTGGCGCCCGAGGGCAGGTTGTACTTCTCGCGCTCGCGGCCCTGCTCGTCCACGATGGACACCTGGCCGCTTTTGCCCATGATGATGAGCTGGCCCAGGCTGTTTTTGATGTGCTTGACCCGGGACAGGGCAATGCGGCCGGTGTGCTGGGCGGTGATGGACGACCGCTCGATTTCGCGGGCCGCCGTGCCGCCGATGTGGAAGGTGCGCATGGTCAGCTGGGTGCCGGGCTCGCCGATGGACTGGGCGGCGATGATGCCTACGGTCTCGCCCACGTTGACCAGGTGTCCCCGGGCCAGATCGCGGCCGTAGCAATGGGCGCACACGCCGTACTTGCTCTGGCAGGTGAGCGTGGAACGGATCATCAGCGAGCCGATGCCGGAATCCTCGATGACCTGGGCGTAGTGCTCGTCGATGATGGTGTTGGACGGGATGAGCACGTCCCCGGTGGCCGGATCGAACACGTCGAACATGGTCACCCGGCCAAGGGCCCGCTCATTGACGCGCTGCTTGACCTCGCCGGCCTTGATGTAGTGCGAGATCTCCAGCCCGTCCACGGTGCCGCAGTCGATGTCGGTGATGATGACGTCCTGGACCACGTCCACCAGACGGCGGGTCAGGTATCCGGAGTTGGCGGTCTTGAGCGCCGTATCCGCCAGGCCCTTTCGTGCGCCGTGGGTGGAGTTGAAGTACTGGGCCACGGACAGGCCCTCACGGAAGTTCGAGGTGATGGGCGTCTCGATGATCTCGCCCGAGGGCTTGGCCATAAGGCCGCGCATGCCCGCGAGCTGACGCATCTGGTCCTGGTTGCCTCGGGATCCGGAGTGGGTCATCATGAAGATGGGGTTGAAGCTGGTGTTGCGCTCCGTGGCCCCGGTGACGTCATCGTGCAGGATGTCGGTGGAGATCTCGCGCATCATCTCCGCCGCCACATCGTTGGTGGCCTTGGTCCAGACGTCCACGACCTTGTTGTATTTCTCCGTGCGGGTGATGATGCCTTCGGAATACTGATGCTCGATCTGGAGAACCTCGTTCTGGGAGGCGTCCAGGATGGCCTGCTTGCGGGAAGGCACGGTCAGATCCTTGACCCCGATGGAGATTCCGGCCCGGGTGGCGTATTCATAGCCCAGGCCCTTCAAATGGTCGCACAGGATGACCGTGGCCTTGGTTCCCGCCTGACGGTAGGTTTCACCCACCAGACGGCCGATGCTGCGCTTGTTGAGCACGGTGTTGACCATCTCGAAGGGAACCTCGGGGGGCAGAAGCTCGCCCACGATGATCCGGCCCGGGGTGGTGTCCACAAGCTTGCCGTCGATGCGCACCTTGACCCGGGCGTGCAGGCTGACCACGTTCGCGTCCAGGGCGCAGATCACCTCGCTCTGGTCGGCGAAGATCTTGCCCGCGCCCTTGCTGAAGGAGCGCTCCACCGTCAGGTAGTACAGGCCCAGGACGATGTCCTGGGACGGCAGGATGATGGGGTTGCCGTTGGCCGGGGACAGGATGTTGTTGGTGGACATCATGAGCACCCGGCATTCGATCTGGGCCTCCACGGAGAGCGGCACGTGCACGGCCATCTGGTCGCCGTCGAAGTCGGCGTTGTAGGCCGAGCACACCAGGGGATGCAGCTGGATGGCCTTGCCCTCCACCAGGATCGGCTCAAAGGCCTGAATGCCCAGGCGGTGCAGGGTGGGGGCGCGGTTTAAGAGGATGGGATACTCACGCACCACCTCCTCCAGGATGTCCCACACCACCAGTTCCTCGCGCTCCACCATCTTCTTGGCGGTCTTGATGGTGGTGGCCAGCCCTTTGTCCTCCAGGCGGGAATAGATGAAGGGCTTGAAAAGCTCCAAGGCCATCTTCTTGGGCAGCCCGCACTGGTGCAGCCGCAGCTTGGGGCCGACCACGATGACCGAACGGCCGGAATAGTCCACGCGCTTGCCCAGAAGGTTCTGGCGGAAGCGGCCCTGCTTGCCCTTGATCATGTCGGACAGGGATTTGAGCGGCCTGCCGTTGGTGCCGGTGATGGCCCGGCCCCGGCGGCCGTTGTCGAACAGGGCGTCCACGGCCTCCTGGAGCATGCGCTTCTCGTTGCGGATGATGATGTCCGGCGCGCCCAGTTCCAGGAGACGTTTGAGGCGGTTGTTGCGGTTGATCACCCGGCGGTAGAGGTCGTTTAGGTCCGAGGTGGCGAACCGGCCGCCGTCCAGGGGCACCAGGGGCCGCAGTTCGGGCGGGATGACCGGAATGACCTCCATGATCATCCATTCCGACCGATTGCTGGAATCGAGGAAGGCCTCCACGATTTTGAGGCGCTTGATGATCTTTTTCTTCTTGGTCTGGGACTTGGTGGTCATGGCCTCTTCGCGAAGCTCCGTGCGAAGCTTGACCATGTCGATCTCTTCCAGGAGCAGGCGCACGGCCTCGGCCCCCATGCCCACCGTGACCGCGTCCTCGCCGCCGTAGTGGTCGATGACCTGAAGATACTGTTCCTCGGAGATGACCTGATATTTGTGCAGGTTGGTGTCTTTGGAGTCGAGCACCACATAGGAATCGAAGTACAGCACCTTCTCCAGATCGACCATGGTCATGTCCAGAAGGGTGCCGATCTTGGAGGGAAGGGTCTTCAAAAACCAGATATGGGCCACGGGCGCGGCCAGTTCGATGTGGCCCATGCGCTCCCGGCGCACCTTGGAGGCGATGACCTCGACGCCGCACTTCTCGCACACGATGCCCCGGTGCTTCATGCGCTTGTACTTGCCGCAGTTGCACTCGTAGTCCTTCACCGGGCCGAAGATCTTGGCGCAGAAAAGCCCGTCGCGTTCGGGCTTGAAGGTGCGGTAGTTGATGGTCTCGGGCTTTTTGACCTCGCCGAAGGACCATTCCCGGATTTTCTCCGGAGACGCGATGGAGATCTTGATGGCCTTGAGCGTCCGGCTGGAAACGACGTTCTGGCCCAGACCGCGCATGCTGAAGAGTTCGTCCAAAGACATAGGGTTCCCTCGTGGTAGTGGTTGAAGGGGGGAACCGGCAGGCGTCCCCCGGGAACCGGCAGGCGGTTCCTCCTCCTCCACGCGTTATCGTGATCCTGGCGTCCTGGCCCGGGCATGTCCCGGCGCCCGAAACACCGGGCACGCCCCACCGCAGCGTGAGGCGTGCCCGGACATTTTTAACGCCGCAGCTTTTTCTTGTCGTCCTGAAGCAGATCCACATCCAGGCCCAGGGACATGAGCTCCTTGACCAGGACGTTGAAGGATTCGGGCAGTCCGGCCTCCAGGAAGTTGTCGCCCTTGACGATCTTCTCGTACATCTTGACCCGGCCGGCTACGTCGTCGGACTTGACCGTGAGAAACTCCTGCAAAAGGTGCGACGCGCCGTAGGCCTCAAGCGCCCACACCTCCATCTCGCCCAGCCGCTGGCCGCCGAACTGGGCCTTGCCGCCCAGGGGCTGCTGGGTGACCAGGGAGTAGGGGCCCGTGGACCTGGCGTGGATCTTCTCGTCGACCAGGTGGTGGAGCTTTAACATGTACATGACGCCCACGGTGACCGGCCGATGGAAGGCCTCGCCCGTGCGGCCGTCGTAGAGGGTGACCTTGCCGTCATCGGAGAGCCCGGCCTTTTCCAGCCAGTTCCAGATCTCGTCCTCGCTGGCCCCGTCAAAGACCGGGGTCTTGGCCACGATGCCGTTTTTCAGAACCTTGAGGCTCTTAAAAAAGGTCTCGTCGTCCAGGCTGTCGATCAGTTCGTCCATCTCCGGCGAGCCCAGGACATCCTTGACCTCTTCGCGCAGCTTCAGGACCGGGTTCTGTTCGGCCACCATCTTGGAGAGCTTCTCGCCGAGCACCTTTCCGGCCCAGCCCAGGTGGGTCTCCATGATCTGGCCGATGTTCATGCGCGAGGGCACGCCCAGGGGATTCAAGACAATGTCCACCGGGGAGCCGTCGGCGAAAAAGGGCATGTCCTCCTCGGGCAGGATGCACGAGACGACGCCCTTGTTGCCGTGGCGGCCGGCCATCTTGTCGCCCACGTTGAGCTTGCGTTTGACGGCCACGTAGACCTTGACCATCTTGATGACGCCGGGCGGCAGGTCGTCGCCCTCGGTGACCTTGGCCCTTTTTTGCTCGTGGATGTGATGGATGAACTGGACCTGACGGTCGTATTCGTCGAGCCGGGCGGACACCGTCTCGTTGACGTCCTTGGCGGTGAACAGCCCGTGCAGCTTCTTCAGCGGCAGTTCGTCGAGAACCTCGCGACGCAGGGGATGTCCGGCCTCGAGCAGCACCTCGCCCTTCTTCCGGCCCTTGATGGTCTGGGCCACGGACTTTCCGGCCACGTCGGCCCACAGTTTTTCCCGCACGGTGTCGGTCAGGGCGGCGATGAACTGGCCTTCCTTCACGTCCAGCCGGGCCAGTTCGAACTCCTCGATGGAGGTGGTGCGGTCGTCCTTCTCGCCCGAGCGGCGGTTGAACACCCGCACGTCGATGACCGTGCCCTCGATGCCCGGCGGCACCTTGAGGGAGGTGTTTTTCACGTCCCGGGCCTTGTCGCCGAAAATGGCGCGCAGCAGCTTCTCCTCGGGGGTAAGCTGGGTCTCGCCCTTGGGGGTGATCTTGCCCACCAGGATGTCGTCCGGGCCGACCTTGGCCCCCAGGCGGATGATGCCGCACTCGTCCAGGTCTTTTAACATCTCCTCGCCCACGTTGGGGATGTCCCGGGTGATCTCCTCGGGACCGAGCTTGGTGTCCCGGGCCACCACCTCGAACTCCTCGATGTGCACCGAGGTGAAGGTGTCTTCCTTGACCGTGCGCTCGGAGATGAGAATGGAATCTTCGTAGTTGAAGCCGCACCAGGGCATGAACGCCACGAGCAGGTTCTTGCCCAGGGCCAGTTCGCCGTCGCGGATGCCGGGGCCGTCGGCCAGGATGTCGCCCTTTTTCACCCTCTGGCCCACCAAGACCCGGGGCACCTGCCCGAAACAGGTGTTCTGGTTGGACTTGTGGTGCTTTAAGAGTTCGTAGCTTTTCACGCCGCCGGATTCGGGCGAGATGTCGCCGTCGTAGTTGACGATGATCCGCTCGGCGTCGGCGAAGTGCACCAGCCCGTCGCGCTCGGCCAGGATGCAGCTTCCCGAATCCCGGGCCACGGCGGCCTCCATGCCGGTGCCCACCAGGGGCTGCTCGCAGCGCAGAAGCGGCACGGCCTGGCGCTGCATGTTCGAGCCCATGAGCGCCCGGTTGGCGTCGTCATGCTCCAGGAAGGGGATAAGCGCCGCCGAGATGGACACGATCTGGCTGGGGGAGATGTCCATAAGCGTCACGTCGTCGCGCGACTGCATGAGCAGGTCGCCCTTGACCCGGGCGCCCACCACCGGGGCCAAAAGCCCGGTGTCGTCCACATCGGTGTTGGCCCCGGCGATGATCTCGTCGATCTCGCGGGTGGCGTCGAGATACACCGTCTCGTCGGTGAGCCGTCCCTCGCGCACCACCCGGTAGGGGGTCTCGATGAACCCGTAGTCATTGACCCGGGAATAGGTGGTCAGGGACACGATAAGGCCGATGTTCGGTCCTTCCGGGGTCTCGATGGGGCAGATGCGTCCGTAGTGCGAGGTGTGCACGTCGCGGACCTCGAACCCGGCCCGTTCGCGGGTCAGCCCCCCGGGGCCCAGGGCCGACAGGCGGCGCTTGTGGGTGACCTCGGACAGGGGGTTGGTCTGGTCCATGAACTGGGAGAGCTGGGAGGTGCCGAAGAACTCCTTGAGCACGGCGGCCACGGGCTTGGGATTGATCAGGTCGTGGGGCATGAGCGTGGCCACTTCCTGCAGGCTCATGCGCTCCTTGATGGCCCGCTCCATGCGCACCAGGCCGATGCGGTACTGGTTCTCCACCAGTTCGCCCACGGGGCGCACCCGGCGGTTGCCCAGGTGGTCGATGTCGTCGGCCGGTCCGTGGGAATCCTTGAGGAAGGTCAGGTGCTTGACCGACCGCAGGATGTCCTCGTTGGAGAGCACCCTGAAATCCAGGGACAGGTCAAGCTTGAGACGCACGTTGAGCTTGTAGCGGCCCACGGGAGAGAGGTCGTAGTAGTCGGGATTGCGGAACAGGTTCTCGAAGAAGCTGGCCGCGATCTCCTGGGTGGGCGGCGACGAGGGCCGCAGCCTGCGGTAGATCTCCACCTGGGCGGTGATGGTGTCCGTGGTCTTGTCCATGGCCAGGGTGTCGCGGATGGAGGAGGAGGTGTCCACGCCCCGGGAGAAGAGAATGGGCATCCGGACAATTCCCGCATCCTTGAACTTCTCCTGAAGGTCGGGGGTGATCTCGTCGCCAGCGGCTGCGATGACCTCGCCCGTGGCCGGATCGGCCATGTCGTCGGCCAGGAACAGCCCGGCCAGGGTGGCCGGATCGATCTCGATGGCCTCGATCCCGCCCTCGACCATCAGCCGCCAGGCCTTCTTGGTGATGGGCTTGTCGGCCGTGACGATGGGCTTGCCGTCGGCCCCCATGACCGTGGCGTAGGCCTTTTCCTTGCGGTACATGTCGGGGCTGATCTCGCGAAAAACACGGTCGCCTTCAAGGCGGAAATACTCCACGGCGTAGAAATAGTGCAGGATGTCCGTGGAGGACATGCCCATGGCCTTGAACAGGATCGTGGCGGGCATCTTGCGGCGGCGGTCGATGCGCACGTACAGGATGTCCTTGTGGTCGTAGTCGAAGTCGAGCCACGAGCCGCGCATGGGGATGATGCGGCAGGAATAGAGCACCTTGCGGCTGGTGTGGGTCTTGCCGGAGTCGTGCTCGAAGATGATGCCCGGGGAGCGCTGCAACTGGTTGACGATGACCCGTTCGGTGCCATTGATGATGAAGGTGCCCTTCTCGGTCATCAGAGGTACGGTGCCGAAATAGATGATCTGCTCTTTGATGTCGCGGATGGTTCGGTTTTCCGTCTCCTCATCCACATCGTAGACCACCAGGCGCACCTTGATCCGCAAGGGGGCCTCATAGGTCAGGCCCTTGGCGATGCACTCCGGCATGTCGTACTTGGGTTCGCCGATCTCGTAGCTCACGTATTCCAGGCTGGCGGTCTTGTTGAAATCCTCGATGGGAAACACGGACCGGAACACGCCTTCCAGACCCGCGTCCTCCCGGCTGGCCGGGGGAACGTTCTGCTGCAAAAACAGATCATAGGAATCGATCTGCAGGTTCAGCAAATGCGGGATGGTCAGGGATTTGGCGATTTTTCCAAAAAGCTTTCTCAGTTGGGCCATTGTTCCCTCTGGTGCGGAAGTAAGGTTGGACCCGATGGGGGGCTACGTGGTTGACCGTACTGTCAAACGGGCACTGGTCCCGTGCTCGACGCCGTCGATTCAGGCGTCAGGATCGCCGCGATCAGGACACGGCGCGGCCTGATGCAAAAGACTGAAAAAAAGGACATGAGAGCGCACCCCCTCTTTTCAAGAGGGCGCGCTCCCGGTCAAAGCAAGAAAAGGAAGGCAGACTACTTGAGTTCGCAAGCGGCTCCGGCTTCCTCGAGCTGTTTCTTGGCATCCTCGGCCTCCGCCTTGGAGACGGCTTCCTTGATGGTGGAGGGCAACTCGTCCACCTTGGCCTTGGCTTCCTTGAGGCCGAGACCCGTCAGGGCCCGGACCACCTTGATGACGCCGATCTTGTTGGCGCCGGAGCCGGTGAGCACGACGTCGAATTCGGTCTTCTCCTCTTCGACGGCGGCCTCGGCGGCGGCCGGAGCAACCATGGCCATGGCCATGGCCGGGGCGGCGGCGGACACGCCGAACTTCTCTTCGAGTTCCTTGATGAACTCCGACAGTTCCAACACGGTCATATTGGAAATGAACTCAACGACCTGCTCTTTGGTGACAGACATGGAAAATCCTCCTTGAAGGTTCGCTTCGCCAGCCGCCTAGGCGGCTTCCTTTTTTTCCTTGACGCCGTTTAAGGCATACAAGAGTCCGCGGATCATGTTCGCGAACAGGCCGACGAAATTGGTGGGTACGGCGTTCATGGTGCCCAGGAGAGTAGCCAGAAGTTCGGGTTTGCCCGGCAACGTGGAGAGATTCTTGACGCCTTGCTCGTCGATGATCTTTCCGGACAAACTCGCCAAACGGATGGCGAACTTCTTGCTTGTCTTGGCGTAATCCACCAGGACTTTTGCGGTCGCGACCGGATCGTCATATCCGAACGCCACAGCGCAGTTTTCCTTGAAGTGAACGGCCAATGCCTCGTGGGTTCCGCCTTGCACCGCTTTTCGGGCCAGGGTGTTCTTCACAACCTGGTAATCAACGCCTGCGGCCCGGAGCTTGACGCGCAAATCGGTCAACTCCTCGGCCTTAAGCCCCTTGAAGTCGGTGACCACCGCAATCCCGGCCCGGTCCGCCTTGGCGCGCAGCACTTCGATGATCTCGCTCTTTCGCGCTTTGAGCACAGGAACCTACCTCCAGTAGCGGTTAGGCGGGCCGTCAAGTGAAGCCAAAGCGACGTCTCGGCGGGAGATTAAGGGGGACGTCCCCACCCGCTTTCTTTGACTCACCTTCCATGCCCAGACTCAACAATATGGTGACGCGGGGGGCCTGCCCCCCGCGCGATACCCGAAATAGGCGTCGGACGCCTGAAGGTTATCCTTCCAGAAACTTGCGGATGGACAAGGTGTCCACCTTGATGCCAGGGCCCATGGTGGTGGCCAGGGCCATGGTCTTCAGGTAGGTTCCCTTGGCCGAAGAGGGCTTTAAGCGCATGACGGTGTCGATGATGGCCTTGAAGTTCTCCAGGAGCTTGTCGGCTCCGAAGGAGCGCTTGCCAAGGGGGGCATGCAGCACCCCGGCCTTGTCCACCCGAAACTCCACCCGCCCGGCCTTGAGTTCGCCGATGGCCGAGGCGATGTCGAAGGTCACGGTGCCGGTCTTGGCGTTGGGCATAAGCCCCCGGGGGCCGAGGATCTTGCCGATCTTGCCCACCGAGGCCATCATGTCCGGGGTGGCCACGGCCTTGTCGAACTCCAGCCAGCCGCCCTTGATTTTTTCGATGAGCTCGTCTGCCCCGGCGAAGTCCGCTCCGGCCGCCTTGGCCTCGGCCTCCTTGTCGCCCTTGCAGAAGGCGGCGATGCGCACCACCTTGCCCAGGCCATGGGGAAGGGTCACGGCGCCGCGCACCATCTGGTCGGAATACTTGGGGTTGACCCCCAGGCACATGGCCACGTCCACGGTCTCGTCGAACTTGGCGAAGGAGGCCGCCAGGGCCATCTTCATGGCCTCGTCCAGGGCGTAGGCGGCGGTCAGGTCGATATTTTTCACCGCATCGCGGTAATTTTTTCCGTGCTTGGGCATTTCGCGTCTTCCTCTCAGTTGGCGATCTCAAGCCCCATGCTGCGGGCGGTACCGGCGATGGTGCGACAGGCGGCATCCAGGTCATTGGCGGTCATGTCCGGCAGCTTGGTCTTGGCGATCTCTTCGATCTGCTCCTTGGTGACCTTGCCGACCTTGGTCTTGTTGGGCTCGCCCGATCCCTTGTCGATCTTGGCCGCCTTGAGCAGCAAAACGGCCGCAGGCGGGGTCTTGGTGATGAAGGTGAAGGACCGGTCGGCATAGACGGTGATGACCACCGGGGTGATCATGCCCTTTTGCTCCATGGTCCGGGCGTTGAACGCCTTGCAGAATTCCATGATGTTCACGCCGTGCTGACCGAGGGCGGGACCGACCGGCGGCGAGGGGTTGGCTGCCCCGGCAGGAATCTGGAGCTTGATTTTGGCGGTGATTTTCTTGGCCATCTGTCGTCATTCCTTTCTTCGTGATCAGTTCTTGCTGACCTGCACGAAATCGAGTTCCACGGGGGTCTGGCGGCCGAAGATGGACACGGACACCCGAAGTTTTCCCTTGTCGTAGTTGACGTCTTCCACCACGGCGTTGAATCCCCCGAAGGGGCCGTCGATCACCCGTACGTCGTCGCCGCGCTCGAAATGGTACTTGGGACGCGGCTGTTCCTGACGGCTGACCATCATGCTCAGGATTTTTTGCGCCTCTGAGTCGCGCATGGGCGTGGGCTGGTTCTTCCCGCCGATAAACCCGGTCACCCGGGGGATGTTTTGCACCAGATGCCAGGTCTTGTCGTTCATGACCATCTTGATCATGACGTATCCCGGGTAGAACTTCCTGGTGGAGGTCTTCTTTTCGCCCTTGACCAGTTCCACGATCTTCTCCGTGGGAACCACGACCTCCTCGATGAGGCCGTCCTCCTGGGCCGTGCGCATCATTTCCCGGATGGTCTGCTCCACGCGGTGCTCGAACCCGGAATAGGTGTGCACGATATACCACCGGCTGCTCGTCGCGCCCTCGTCGGGAACTGTCAGGATTGTCTGTTCAGGGTCGTTCGTCATGATGTTCCAGACCGGTCCGAGGCCGTGTCGATAGCGTTTGTCAAACATCCGCCGCGCCGCTGGACCGGAATCATCCGGTCGGCGCAGACGTTAGGCAAGAATGAATTCCACCAGTCTGGCCAACCCCAGGTCCACAAGTCCCAGGAAGATGGACATGATCACGACCAGGATCAACACCGCGACGCCGGTGTTGAGGGTCTCCTTGCGGGTCGGCCAGGTGACCTTCTTGAGCTCCACCTTGGCCTGTTCGAAGAACTCCCGGGACCGCTCGATCTTGCCTTTGAGCGACGTCCCCGACGCCTCGGACTCGCCCTTGGCCGAAGCCCCGGAAGGCTTGGCCTTGGCCGGGCCCTTGCCGACCTTGGCCTGTTCGGCCTTGGCTGGCGCGGGCTTGTGCCCGGATTCGTCCGCTTCCGTCTTCTTTGTGACCATGATTTACGCCCTGTCCGCCCGACTTGAGTGTGAAATATGGCAGGCCAGGAGGGATTCGAACCCCCAGCCCTCGGATTTGGAGTCCGATGCTCTACCGTTAGAGCTACTGGCCTGCATCACTTGGCTCCCGCTTATCCAAACAGCTACTTGGTTTCGCGGTGCACGGTGTGTTTGCGGTCGAAGGGACAATACTTCTTGATCTCCATCCGACCCGTGGTGTTTTTCTTGTTCTTTTCCGTGGCGTAGTTCCGACGCTTGCACTCGGTGCACTGCAACTGGATATTGATGCGCATGATTTACTCCACGATTTCCGAGACGACGCCCGCGCCAACGGTCCGGCCGCCCTCGCGGATGGCGAAGCGCAGGCCCTTTTCCATGGCGATGGGGGCGATCATTTCAACGTTGAACGTGGCGTTGTCGCCGGGCATGAC